>CAZDCK010000017.1:0-37530 GCA_964503965.1 uncultured Enterobacteriaceae bacterium
CATGCCAACTTTACCCTGGTGATGGGAGAAACAGACATGGTGCTTATCGATGCCCCATTCACCAATGCTGACGCCCACCGCCTCGTCGCGGACATGCTGGAAACCGGAAAAAACCTGACATATCTCTATGTCACCCACGACCACCCGGACCACTTCTGGGCCATGCAGGTAGTGCTGGATGCCTATCCCAATGCAGAAGTGATAGCTCACCAGCAGGTGGTTGCTGATATCTGGCGCTCCATTCCCTTCAAGATTGCCCGTTGGAGTCCGATGCTGGGCAACAACGGTCCCGCTTATCCCACGGCACCAAAACCACTGGCGCAGAATTTCTTTGAACTGGAAGGGCATCGTCTTGAAGTGCTGGGGCCTATGCAGGGAGATCATCATAATGCCACAGCGGTCTGGATTCCTAACCTGAAAACTCTGGTCGCCGGAGATATTACTTTCCAGGGCATTCATGTATGGCTGGGAGAAACCCTGGAAGACCAGCGCATGGCATGGATTGACAATCTGGATAAGCTGGCGGATCTGGATGCAGAAGTTATTATTGCCGGTCACAAACGACCAGGACTGGAAGATGATGCATCAAGCCTGGCATTTACAAAAAACTATATTCTGGATTTCAACCGGGAAGCCAAGGCTGCAACAAACTCCGAGGCCCTGATTGCGAAAATGCGCGAGCTCTACCCCAATGTAATCGATGTGCTCGACAATTTCATTCTCGTTAATTCCGCTCAGGTGGGAGTAGGGGAAGTCCCCCCCTGGGAAGAATAATTTTCACAATAAGGGGCACAATTCAGGCCCCTGATTTTCTCGTACCAAACGCCGGATACAAAATGAATATCAAAAGAAAAGCACGAATTGGCTCTTTTATCCTGCTGGGTTCTCTCACCAGTCTAATGGCTACGGCACAGCAGGAATTGCCGGCGCCCTTACAACTGGAAGGCATTGAAAGCGATGTCCCCGTAGCAGTCCAGATACTGCGCTGGCATATGCTGGATAACAATATCAGCTCCCTGGCATTCAGGCAGATGGATGAGCTGTTTACCACCCGCTCCGTGGCCAGAAGCGGACTTGTGTGGTCTCTGCCTCGCCATGACCAGCCACTGGACTTCACCTACCAGTGGCAGGGTGAGGATTACCAGGCTGATGAAGTCCTGGAGCGCACTTATACCAATGCACTCCTAATCATGAAAAACGGCACTATCGTCAGCGAAATTTATCGCAACAATAGCTCACCGGATTCGCGCTTTATTGGCTGGTCCATGACCAAATCCATCACCTCTATCCTCATAGGTTGTGCCATGGAGGACGGACATATCGATTCCCTGGACACAGCTATCTCAGATTATCTGCCAGAACTTAATAGCGGCGCCTATGCTGATGTCTCCATTCGTCACGTCATGCAGATGCGTTCCGGCGTGGATTATGAAGAGCGCTATGACTTCGCCAATCCGGGCACAGCGGCCAGCAATCACATCAACTCCCTGGTAAAAAACACCAGCCGCTTTGCTGATGTGGCCACGACGCTGCCGCAGATCCATATGCCAGGCGAGGTCTTCCAGTACAAGACCATCGACACGGCGGTCCTTGGCTGGCTGGTTGAACGCAGTACCGGCATGAGTGTGTCCGCCTATACCGAGCAATGCCTGTGGGAACCACTTGGCGCTGAAGCTGACGGTTACTACATCATGGATGGCCCACCCGGAACGGGACGTGAATTCAGCGGTGCAGGATTCAATGCCACATTGCGTGACTACGCCCGTGTCGGACAGATGGTGCTCAATGGTGGAATCGCCAATGGAAAGCGGATAGTGAATGAAGGCTGGATAGACCAGTCCACCCGGCCCCATGGCCCGGAGGATGAACGTCGCGGAGGCTATGGCCTGCAGTGGTGGACCATGGGTGACAGCAATGCCTTTGCTGCCATCGGGCTTCAGGGCCAGTATATTTATGTGGATCCCGATACTGAAACTGTTATTGTCAAACTCAGTTACTACCCGCCGGGTGACAATTCTGCCCAGGATGGGGAGACGCTGGCCTTCATGTCTGCCGCTTCACAGTGGCAGCTGTAAATTAATAAGCTCCATGTCATTTCAGGCAGGAGTCAACGGGATATAATGACTGGCATCATTTATTCCCCGGGAACATTTATACCATGAGCGATCATAAACCCTGGCCTCAGGAAGGACGGGAACGCCTGATTGTCCCTCAGCCCGTTGGCACCTACGGCACAAATCTGCCAGACCTGCGTGCTGAAATGCTGGGCCGGGTGGATGCAGACCATGTCCTGATGATGGGGGACAATCCTGCCCTGCCCCGTATGCCGGAAAAACCAATATTGCAGGATTTTTTCAACCTGCGCATGAACGAGTCTACCTATCGTCATCTGGTCGAGGCGGCCAAACGGGCTTATGACAACCAGGAAGATGACAAGGTCATTATGGCCTGCCTGCTCCATGACATCACAAATGCCTGCCTGATCCGGACTGACCATGGATACTGGGGTGCACAGTTGATTGCCCCCTACGTGGATGAGGAAGTGGCCTGGGCCGTGAAATATCACCAGGCCCTGCGTTACACACCGGACCCGGCCGTCAATTACGAATACCCTGATTTATACCTGCAACTGTTTGGCGAGGATTATGAACCGCCTGCCTATATCAAGCGTGATGCCCAGTATGCCATGAGCCATGAGTGGTATATGACATCCCGGAAAATTACGCTTTACGATCTGTACTTTTTTGATGAACTGGAAGAAAAGGTCAGCGTTGAGTTTTTTGATGACATCATCGCCCGTAATTTCCGTCAACCCGAGGAGGGGCTGGGCTTCGATGATTCTCCATCCTCCCACATGTGGAGAACAATGATCTGGCCTAATAATTTTTTGTAGATCAAGGCCGTCAATAATCCAACCCCCAGCAAGGCTGATATCGTCTGCAAATCACGTTAGAGTAAGCTCCGAATTATCTTGAATTCTGGCGCAAAAAGCCTATTATGCGCGCCGGTAAAAGGCTAATCCCATTCATTTGGAAGGAAATATAATGAAAGCCCTTAATGTGTTACGTAACGTTGTACTGACCTCTTCCTTGATTTTTGCTGGCACAGCGGTGCAGGCTCAGGACTATGAGAATGTCCCCAACGTATATTTAGGATTGTCTGGTTATTTTCCGGAATCCGACCGCAGACTGGATGACTCTACCGGCATGGTTTTTGGTGGGGAGATGCCATTGTCTGGACGCTGGTCCCTCAATGCCGACTACTTCATTATCGACTCCGAAGTACAAAGCGCGCCATATGATGCCGACGTGGATTATTTCCGCCTGGGTGTAAACTACCATTTCAACAAATTGCGAGACTGGCAGCCCTATGCCGGCCTGGGATTTGGCCAGATCGATATTAACCGTGAGACTGGCGGTCCTGCCGACTTTAACGACAGTGCTGTGGATTTTGGTGTCGGCCTGAAACGCGTGATGGACAACAACATCATGCTAAGGGGCGACTTCAAGTTTGTGGACGACGGTCCTACACAGGAAATGGACAAACTCGTTACTGTTGGTGTTGCCTATGCCTGGGGTGCCCGTCCAGCGACAACAGCAGCCCGCGCTGAAATGACGACTTCCACTACCATGGACAGTGATAACGATGGCGTGGCTGACTCTTCAGATGCCTGTCGCAATACCCCTAACGGTGTGCAGGTTGATCGTCGCGGTTGTGAGATAGACAGCGACCGTGACAGTGTTGTGGACTCCCGCGACAGTTGTCCCGATACCCCGGCCAACCTGGCCGTGGACAATCGTGGCTGCCCTATTCTCGAAGCAACCCAGCGTAGCATCGAACTACTGGTTAACTTTGACTACGACAAAAGCGATGTGAAACCGCAGTACGATGAAGAAATCGAGGAGTTTGCCGATTTCATGGAAACCTACGGCAACACCAATGCGGTCATAGAAGGCCATACTGACAATCGTGGTTCAGATGCCTACAACCAGGCCCTGTCTGAGCGTCGCGCAAGAGCTGTACGCAACGAACTGGTCAACGAACATGGCATTGATTCAGACCGCGTCTCTGCTGTTGGTTATGGTGAAAGCCGCCCGGTAGATACCAGCAACACGGAAGCAGGTCATGCCCGCAACCGTCGTATCGAAGCAGTACTGAGTGTTGAAGTAGAAGAGCAAAGAAGAAGATAACTTTCCTTCTTCATATAAAAAGCCCCGCTCTCGCGGGGCTTTTTTTTAACTGTATGTTTTCGCTGTCCTGATGTGGCTTCAGCAATTACCCGGATTTAATTGATCGGACTTATGGGCAATAAATCTGGAAATGGTCACAGGGTAATATTTTCAACCCCTCAGTTCGCGGGTGAAATTTTAAGTACTGCCCCAGGATTCTGATCGGTCAATACGTAAAGGTGGCCATCAGGACCGGGGCGAACATCACGAATGCGTTGATGCAGGTCCACCAGGATGGGCTCTCTTACCAGTGGTACGCCTTCATCACTGAAGGTGATGCGCTGGATATGCCCTGTCTTTGGTGTGCGCCCCATGATCATGGCACCGACAAAGACATTGCCCTGCCAGCGCGGAAAAGCCTCGCCCTGATACACACTGATACCGGAAATGGCAATGGAAGGAATCCAGTACATAAATGGCTGTTCGAGTCCTTCCCCTTCTGTTTCCTCAGTGAACGGAAAGCCATCGTAATCCAGGCCAAAAGTAGCCAGTGGCCAGCCATAATTCCTGCCGGCCTCAATGATATTGATCTCATCACCACCCAGGGGACCATGTTCGTTTTCCCATAACGCCCCGGTATCGGGATGCATCGTCAGGCCCTGCGGACTGCGTATACCCAGCGCATAGATTTCAGGCAAGGCCCCATCAATTCCTGCAAAGGGGTTGTCCTGTGGCACTGAACCGTCAGGATTAAGGCGTATAACCTTGCCTCCATGATCCATCATGTCCTGGGCACGTGTTTCTTCCTGGCGTTCGCCGATAGTCATGTATAACTTGCCATCGTTTCCGAAGACCATGCGACCACCAAAGTTGGTAGGCGAAGCACTCCATGAATTGGCAATAAAGATGTCTTCCAGATCGACCAGGGCATTATCTTCCAACCTGGCCCGGGCAATCGCCGTAGAGGAACGGTTATCTTCATCCCGCCCCTTGGCATAACTGAGATAAATAATTTGATTGTCAGCAAATTCAGGATGCAGCAATACATCCAGCAAACCACCCAGCACAGTGATCTTGACCTCTGGCACACCGCTGATGGGTGCCTCCTGTAACTCACCATGACGAATCAGACGCAGGCGACCGGCACGCTCAGTCACCAGAATGTCACCATCAGGAAGAAAAGCTATCGACCATGGATTGGACAGTCCGCCCGCCACCTGGTCTACCTGGATTGTGTATTCAGTAGTCTCATAGATCCGGGGAAGATCCGGCAATGGTGGTGCCGCTGAAAAATCCTGGGCAAAACCGGGGACGGCGAACACCAGAAATATTATGCTCAACAACCTTTTCATCATTCGTCCCCCGGGGGTAAATTTCTGACTCGTTGATTTACAACTTGTCGACGACAACAACACCATCCTTGATCACCAGGTCCACGTTGAGCAGGTCAAAGAGTCTCTCCATGGGATCGCCATCTACAATAACCACATCCGCGATTTTGCCCGGCTCAAGGGAGCCAAGTTCGTCTTCCATGAAAATGGCTTTGGCAGTATGTTCTGTCATGATTTTAATAATGTCCTGCTCGGAAAAAGTAAGGAACAGTGTTTTCAGCTCATGCTTGAATGTTTCGCGGGGATGGAAAGTGGTATCGGTGCCAAACCCATAGGTAATTCCCGCATTCCAGAGAAGCCGTGCATTGACAGGCCCCATACCGACACTGCTCAGCGTATTCCAGCTATAGGGATAGCCATCCCTGAAAATTGGCTGATTGTTTTCATCATAGAAGATGCCAAGCGTTCCCAGGGAAGAAACCATGGGAATTCCGGTATCCGCGATTATCTGGGCTTCTTCCTCGGTTAGCTGACCAATATGAGGGGTGTGCACCAGATGATCCGGCCTGGCCTTGATCACTTCCAGCACATCCCATTTGCCAACAGCATGCACGATGGCTTTGAGGCCGTGCTTATGGGTTTCTTCCACCATTAAGGTCAGGGAATCCACTTCCGGTCCATTTGGTGTAACCGTGACTACGGTCTTGGTGAAATCAAAACCAGCGTCCGCAGCATTCTGGACAGCATTGATGATTACCTCATCGGGTATTTTGCCTGCAGGCTTAGTGGGCCGATGAGGCGGTCTGGAGACATCAGTCCTTGCAGGGTCTGTTGTTGGTTCTCCCGGTGGCAAGGCATTAATGGGTACAAATGATCCGGCAAGGATACGAGGTCCTACCATCTCACCCTCGTTAATCATGCGTTTAAGATCGAGAATCTGCGGGGCATCAATCGCGGAAAGGACCGTGGTGAAACCGGCTTCAAGAAACTCCTGCATACTTTCCTCAGCCCGGTTAGCCATCCATTCTTCAGGGTTACCCCGGATGATATGGCGGTGCCCTTCTATAAATCCGGGCATAACCGTTTTGCCTTCGGCATTTATTGTCATTGCGTTCAGGGGTGGAACGACATCTATACCTACTTCGACAATACGACCATCTTCAATAAGGACACTTCCACCAGAAATCACATTACCCAGGCCATCAATAACATTGGCATTGGAAATAAAAATAACTGACTCATCGACCGGTACCTGGGCGGTACCTTCTGAATCCTGAAGTGTCACCGGTGTTTCCTGCTGCTCTCCACAGGCAGTCAGCAGAAACGCGGCAATTAGCATAAATAGGGAAGCTGTTCTGTTCATTGGCTATTTTCCTGAAATAAGCAATTGGAGTTGTCATGTCATTACTATTGGGGGATTGAAAATAACATAAACACCGCAAAATAGCCTAACGGGAATCCCGGCTAAAAGCACCGCCCATAAAAAAAGCAGGTTTCCCTGCTTTTTTCATTGAATCCGAATATACCGTGTGCGATTCAGGCCAGATCCTGCCTGAGTGAATCGGCAACATTACTGACGACCTCAAGGGGGCCTATCCGGAAACCCTCCAGGTCACAACCTGTAAAAATGGTGGCGCCATTTTTGGCAGCACCTACCATGTCTGGTGTGAGCTGGAAGCGGAGAAAATGGACACTGGACGTTTTTACATCATTTTCCCGATCCATGTCTTCATCAGCGATGGCATACACCTTGTCATGCCCGTCCACCTGCATCCAGACAAGATCTTCCACACTTTTCAGTTCCTGCAGACGCAGTTTCCGCTCATCCACATCTTCATACTCAATCATAAAGGTGGCCTTCCAGTTGTCACCATCAGGAATCAGCGGATTGTAGGCTTCCAGCTCATCATTAATGCCCTCAGCCTCAAATACCTTTTCTATACGCAGCATTTCCTGAATCTGGTACTTCAGGGTTAACGCATCTTCAAACAGCAGGCGTGCATGTTCATTCAGTTCGATATGACGGTTCTTTTTGTGCTCCAGCACCCTGGCCCGGAACTCTGGCCGATTGACGGCATAGTCTTCCAGGGACCAAAGGTCTTCTCTGGTCAGTTTGGACATTTTTTTCTCCTTACCAAAATTTTTTCAAAGGGTCAGAGCCATTTGATCAACGAAGGGGGTTTACGATAAATCAATGTGAACCGATCAATAAACCTGACCATTTGCAATCAAAGCCCATACGCCTGCCTTAGCAGGGTCATGGGATGTTCAGGCTTATCAACCTTCTCAGAGATATCTGCAATATGAGTAGCCGCCATTGGACAATCTGAAATAAAGTGATCGGGCTCCTGCTGGTCGACCTTACGTACAATGGGACGGCCGATCTTTACGGCAATATCATGGGTCTCTTTCTTGACGGCATAGGTACCGTCATGACCTGAACAGCGCTCCTGTGGGACCACTTCTGTATCGGGTACCAGGTTCAGAATATCCCGGGTTTTCAGCCCTATATTCTGTACTCTCAAATGGCAGGCCACCTGGTAACTGATATCACCGAGGCCCTGTTTGAAATCAGTGCTGAATTCTCCTTCCCTATGACGCAGGAACAGGTACTCGAAGGGATCAAAAAAGGCTTTCTGCACTTTCAGCACCTCTTCATCATCCGGGAACATGAGGGGGAGTTCCTGCTTGTACATCAGTACACAGGAAGGAATCGGTGCTGTCAGGTCGAAACCCTCATCCACCAGTTTTGCCAGAACCGGGATATTTTTTTCTTTAAGCTCCCTGACCGACTCAAGGTCGCCCAGTTCAAGTTTCGGCATACCACAACAGGCCTCTTTTGGTACTAGTTCAATATGAATGCCGTTGTGCTGAAAGACCTTGTAGAAATCTTCCCCGAGGTGTGGCGAGTTGTAATTACCATAGCAGGTGGCATAGAACGCTACTTTGCCAGTCGTGCGGCCTACCGCTTTGGGTTCCAGTATTTTATCAAAGGTCTTCACCCGTTTACGCAGACTATTGCGATGGTACTCCGGTACCGGAGCGGCATGGTGAACCCCCATGGTACTCTCCAGGACTTTTCGAAAAGCAGCATTTTTATTCAGGGCATTTACGGTGACATCCACCAGCGGAATGGTCGCTAAACCGGCTACCCTGTCAGTACTGGTGAGTGTCCTGTCACGAAATGAAGCACCGTTCTTTTTGAAATTAACGGCTTTGGCCCTGAGCATCAGGTGAGGAAAGTCCACATTCCATTCATGGGGTGGCACATAGGGACATTTACTCATATAGCACATGTCACACAAGTAGCAGTGATCCACCACCTTCTGGTAATCCGCTTTATCAACGCCATCCACTTCCATGGTGTCGGATTCATCCACCAGGTCAAAAAGTGTCGGGAAAGCATTGCACAGGCTTACACAGCGACGACATCCATGACAGATATCGTAAACACGCTCGAGCTCGGCATTGAGAGAGTCTTCATTCCAGAAATCCTCTGTCTGCCATTCCACCGGGTGGCGGGTAGGTGCTTCAAGGCTACCTTCCCTCGGTCTTTCATTTACAGGTGTTGTATCGCTCATGCTTTTCTCGCAAGTCGGCCGTGATTAATTATTGTGGGCACCCGGCCCAGTTTACAGGCCGGGTGTACACAGGCCCGGTTAAATGCACATTCCGGGCTGGAGGGGTTCTAGACCACCTGCTTAGCCGTCGAGGCCATCCAGGGCTTTCTGGAAACGGTTGGCGTGGCTACGCTCAGCCTTGGCCAGGGTTTCGAACCAGTCAGCGATTTCATCAAACCCTTCATCGCGGGCAGATTTGGCCATACCCGGGTACATATCAGTGTACTCATGGGTTTCACCAGCAATCGCGGCTTTCAGGTTGTCAGAAGTACCACCGATAGGCAGGCCAGTGGCCGGATCACCAGTCTCTTCAAGGTATTCAAGGTGACCGTGGGCATGGCCTGTTTCACCTTCTGCCGTGGAACGGAAAACTGCTGCTACATCATTGTAACCTTCCACGTCAGCCTTGGCGGCGAAGTAAAGGTAACGACGGTTGGCCTGGGATTCACCTGCAAAGGCATCCTTGAGGTTTTGTTCAGTTTTGGAACCTGCTAAAGACATAGTTCACTCCTTTTTGTTTTAGTACTACCTATTTAATAAACGTTTATTGAAGTCCGGGACTTCGCGAAGCCAGTTTGGATTAATGACTTGAGTCCAAATATAAAGACCCGTCAAAAGCCTGTCTAATTGTTTCACTATAGTTGGACCATTGGTTTTACCTATTGTCGAAAATCAAATGATTTCCTGTCATACCAAAAATCCGTATTCAGCCTCTCAGGAGCGAAAAATCCATCCACAATTTCCATGTTTATTTCGCAACAACCTGGCAAGACTCTGGTCTAATTACCCTGAATAGTCCGATTCCTATTGAAGATTCTTGACGAGAATGCCTGAACGCCATGTCAAAGCTGCTTAAAGCCCTGATTTCCCTGGTTACCCTGATCTTTACCATTGTACTGGTTGCGTTCCTTTACGCCATAAACCTGGATCCAAACAGCCACAAAGCCACCATTTCGAGGAAGTTTGAGGAAATTACCGGGCTGACTCTCGTTCTGAATGGAGATATCCAGCTTGAACTCTATCCCTGGCTGGGCCTAACTCTCGAAAACGTATTGATACAGAGCCCTGATGGTTTTAGCGGCACTCCCCTTCTCCAGACTGAACATGCAAAATTCCGTACCAAACTGCTGCCCCTGCTGGACAGGGAATATGAAATTGACACGATCGAGCTTACCGGCACCCGACTCTACCTGGAAACCAACATTACAGGCCAGGGAAACTGGGAATTGCCCGTTGAAACAGGAAAAAGCGATCAAGGTAATGCCCAGGCGTCCCCCGTTTTCAACAAACTGGTCCTGGGGGGTGTGGATATCCGCGATGCGGGGATCACTTTCGATGACCGCTTCAATGATGTCATTTACGAGCTCGACAATATTACTGTCAATACCGGGGAGCTGGTGTATGGAGAGCCTGTCAGCCTGTCTATGGGACTTTCAGCCAGTTCTTCCAGACCCTTGCTGTCCAGTAGACTACAACTTTCCGGCACCCTGCTCTATGACCTGGCCAATGAGCGTTATGATCTTGATCCCCTAACATTGTCAGGAACACTCTCGGGTAATAATGTGCCCGGCGGAACAACCGAAGTCACCCTCAGTTCATCGGCCAGTCTGGACTTTGCCAATGATCTGCTGACCTTGCGTAATGTTTCTTTTTCAGCCCTGGACACCCGGATCAATGCCAACATCAATGGCAGGAACTTCTCCGGTACAAACCCTTTTTACCAGATCAATCTGGCCGCCGCCGGCGCGGACCTGGCAGTGGTCTTCCGTATTCTTGAAAATGAAGCGCTGGTTGACCAGATCACCAACCTGGATAACCGGGGATTTACAGTTAGTGGCCTTTTTGAAAGCAGCCCCGCCGAGGGTACCCTGGCGATCAACAATCTTGATGCCAACCTGCTGGACTCGTCGATCAAAGGCGATATCAGTGCAACAAATCTCCTGGCCGGTAGCCCTGTCATCAGGGGCAGTATCAATGCCGCTGGTCCCGATCTCCCTACGCTTCTGGAAGTCGCCGGTCAGTTACAGGGAGGACGGAATTCAGCACTCGCCACCTATGGTCGTGATCTTCAACAGTCTCCCAATCAGGCGTTTCTGCTGGAGACCACTTTTGATGCTAACCTGGAAACCGGCAACATCAGCGTGCCTGCACTGATTGCGCAAGCACTGGGTACAAACCTGGATGGCAATGTATCAGCCAGTGGCATCAATACCGACACACCGGTCTTTCAGGGGCACCTCAATGCCAGCGGTCCTGACCTTCCCCTGATACTGCAAATAGCCGGTCAGGTCACCGAAGGACGTGAATCATCCCTGAATCAACTAGGCAGACAACTTCGGCAGGTTGATAACAAGGGGTTTGATATCAATGCGCCATTTGATATCGACATGAAAAGCGGCAACATCGATGTGAGCGGCATTGATGCCAGTTTTCTTGGATTCACGCTCAATGGCAGCCTGCAGGCACGTAATTTTCAGGCACCGGACGGCACCATGGGTGGACGCATCACCCTGTCCGGCAAAAATCTGGAAAGCCTGCTTGAGGCGTTGGACAGAAGCGATCTTGCCGAGGTCGTCCAGTCAGTAACTCTGGAGACAGCGGTGGATGGCACGCGCGAAAATCTCTCCATGTCACCTTTTACCCTTGATCTTACTCTTGACGGACCGGATATTCCTAATGGACCGGTTACCCTGGCCCTGAATACCAGTATGTCACTGAATCTTGAGGATGAAACTGTGGCCACCAGTGACCTTTCCCTTGCCGGACTCGGGCTGGATCTAGGAGGAAACCTGAATGCCACCAATATTCTCGACAATCCAGGTATTAATGGACAAATCAGGATAGCTCCCTTTAACCTGCGCCGTTTCATGCAACAGATTAATCAGCCGCTGCCAGTCACATCTGATGGCACTGTATTCAGATCACTGGCCCTAAGCAGTAATTTTTCAGCCAGTGCTGACAATATGCAGCTCGACAATCTCACCCTGGCACTGGATGACTCCACCATTACCGGCAATCTCACCCTGGCCGACCTTGATAATAACCTTGTACCTCCGGCATCGACGTTCGATCTCTCCGTCACCTCTCTCAACCTGGATCGTTACCTTGAACCCGAGGAAGAGTCATCCGTGAATAGCAGCGTCGGCAATACACCCTTGCCGGTAGATACATTACGGAACCTTAACCTGAAGGGGCAGGTCCGCATAGAACACCTGACCTACAGCAATCTGAATCTGGATAATCTTTCCCTGGCTATTAATGCCAGTGATGGTGAACTCGCCCTTGCCCCGATTAACGCCAACCTTTATCAGGGAAGTTACACTGGTGATATCAGGCTGAGCACAGGCGGCAGTATACCGGTGGCCAGCCTTGATACCCGTCTGGAAAATATATATCTGGCACCTTTACTCAGGGATTTCATGGATGCCAGCTATGTCAGTGGTACGGGAGATATCCGCCTGAACCTTGCCGGACGGGGCGAGGACACAGCAACGATCAAGAGAAACCTGAACGGAACCGGTTCCATGGCACTGCATGACGGTATTCTGGAAGGCGTGGATGTTGGCAGTGTGCTGGCCCAGGTGGAAACCATGATCCGGGAACAGCGTCCTGCAAATATCGTCAGGGGCGAGAGGACACCCTTTGACACATTTTCTGCGTCGGTGGAGGTACAGAATGGTATTGTTACCACTAATGACCTGCTGATTGAATCCAGCGGCTTTGATGTATCCGGTCGAGGCATTCTGGCCAACCTGACAAATAACACTATCAATTTTAACCTGGTGGCCAATGTGGATGAGTCACCTGCCACCGATGAGCGGGCCTATGACATCGGCGGCTATGCCCTGCCCATTGCCTGCACCGGCGCCCTGGCCGAGCCCTCGTGTTTGCCGGACATCCAGGCGATTATTGCCGGCGCCATACAATCCGCTATCCAGCGCGGGCTGACAGATCTTCTACAAAGAGCTATCGGGGATGAAGTCTCGGAAAGCACAGGCAGTGATACTTCTACAGAGCCCACACCCCAGCAAGAGGAACAGCAACCGTTGGATCCACGGGAAGAACTACTGAATCGCGCACTGGAAAGCCTGTTCAAACGTTAGGATTATCCATCAAGCAGGTGACAGACCGCCTGGATTAGTTCAGAGATACCGGCCGCGAACAATAATGCCCAGCTTGCAGGAAGCATGTTCAAGTTCAGCCCATTCAGACTCAGTCTGTAATACGGCCACGGTAGCCGTTGGCAGTACCTTGCCATCATCGGGGACATCGACTTCTTCTGTCAGGTAAAAAAGCAGATCCTCCAACCCGGGATTATGGCCAACCACCAACAGGCGGTGGCATTGCGCAGGGGTTGTAGCAATGGCATCAAGCAACTCACTGACATCCGCCATGTAAACGGATTCGTTCCAGAAGATATTTTCCCCATCATAGTCCAGGCTTCCAATGACTGACTCAACTGTTTCCCTGGCACGCTGAGCTGGTGAGCTGATAATCAGGTCAGGAACAAGTTGCTGTTCCTGTAGCCAGGTACCGATTTTTCCGGACTCCGTCACTCCTCTTTTCTTGATGGACCGATGGTAATCAGCTACCGGTTTGCTCCAGTCTGACTTGCCATGCCTCATGAGGATCAGTTCTCTGGTCATCTGTCTGTTATTCCTGTCTGTGTCTGGAATGGATTTAATCAATAAGGGTTTATATACTGGACTGCCCCCGCAAATCAAAGTAACGAAGAAAATGCCTGTCCGGCTATTTCCCGGGGCAGAAAAAAATGGAAGATTATCCATAGAAGTCGATCTGAATAATTAAAGTCAGATTAAGAAACGGTCAAATAACAAATGCTCATTTGATACATCACACGAGGTTTATCCCATGAAACGTATCTTGCTATTCACCCTGGGTCTGATGCTGGGCTCCAGTGCTTTCGCCCAGGAACCCTACCCATTCATATCAACTCCAGTAGCGGAGCTGAATGAACCCTGGGCTATCGAATTCCTTCCGGACGGTCGCTTGCTGGTTACAGAAAAGGGCGGCACCATCCAGCTGGTTACACAAACCGGGGATAAAACCGAAGTCGCCGGAGCCCCGGAAGTGGATTACTTTTTCCAGGGTGGACTTGGCGACATCGTGCTGCATCCCGACTTTGAGAACAATCAGACTGTCTACATCAGCTATGTGGAAGCCGGTGCCAACGAAACCCGTGGCGCAGTAGTCGCCCGAGGGACACTCAACCTGGATGCTCCCGCGGTTGAAAATCTGGAAGTTATCTGGCGCGCTTTCCCGAAAGTGGATGGTGGTCTCCACTTCAGCCATCGCATTGCCTTTGACAATGAAGGACACATGTTTGTCTCCAGCGGTGAACGCAACAAGTATGATCCCGCTCAGGACCTGAATTCCTCCCTGGGTAAAATTCTCAGGCTTAATGATGATGGCTCTGCCGCAGAAGGCAATCCATTTGCAAGCCAGGGTGGCATTGCTGCACAGGTCTGGTCCTATGGACATCGCAACCCACTGGGCATCGCTTTTGATAACGATGGCAGGCTCTGGAATGTTGAAATGGCACCACGCGGTGGTGATGAGCTCAACCTGGTGATTGCTGGCGACAACTACGGCTATCCCATTGTTTCCAATGGCAACCACTACACTGGCGAAATTATTCCCGATCACGATACAGACACTGAAGGCCGTTTTGAAAAGCCGAAGGTCTGGTGGAATCCGGTGATCTCGCCATCCAGCCTTATGTTCTATGATGGTGACGCCTTTCCTGAATGGCGCGGCAACGGTTTTATTTCCGGCCTGTCCTCCATGTCGATCATGCGCATCGTAGTGAATGGCGATAATGCCGTGGAAGCCCAGCGCTTCGTTATGGGACGCCGGATTCGAGGGATTGAACAGGGTCCGGAAGGCAATATCTGGGTCATCGAGGACGGCCCTGAAGGCCGCCTGGTGAAACTCTCGCCTCGAGACTGAATGGCAACGACAAAAACCCCGCCCTCACCGACGGGGTTTTTTTATGCCTGTAAAAAAAGATAATAGAGGAAAAACTTCAGAGGCTCTCATGAATAAAACCGACTATTCCCGCCGCAAACTTCTTCAGTTCCTGGCAGGCAGCCCTGTTGCAGGTGCTCTGCCTGCCTGGGCCGCACAACGTCTTGATGATCGTGACTATATTGCTGCATCAGCGGACATGGCCGTCAATGTCTGGGACATGGAGAATGTGGCCATGCAGAACTGGAGCCAGGCCCACTGGACCTATATTTCACAGGGGGTTGATGACGAGCTGACCCTGCGTGCGAACCGCACCGGCTATGAAAAACTTCATTTGCGTGCCCGGCGCCTGGTTGATGTGAGCCGCATAGATTTCTCGACCGAACTGTTTGGTGAGCCCCTTCACTCACCCATTCTGCTTGCCCCCGTTGGCGGGACAGGTATGGCTCACAAAGATGGGGAAAAGGAAGTTGCCAGGGGGGCAGCACAAACTGGCCATAAAATGATTCTGTCAACTGCAGCCACCTATGGTATCGAGGAAGTGGCGCAAGCCAGGGGCGAACCAGTCTGGTTTCAACTCTATCCCACCAATGTGTGGGAAATCACCCAGGGACTTGTCCGCCGCGCAGAAGCTGCCGGCTCTACTGTGCTGTTCCTGACAGTGGATATACCTGCCCGAAACCAGGACCGCATGCGTCGTTTCGACAGGGGGGCGGAAGAATGTGCTGAATGCCATATTCCCGGGACTACCATTGCCGACAGAGCCATGCTGCAGGGACTGCAGGTGCCACCCGGCACCAATGTCAGCAACCCAGCCATGGACTGGGATTTTGTCAGGCGTCTGCGCGACTTTACCCGAATGAAACTCGTGATCAAGGGGATCACGCTGCCTGAAGACGCCGCATTGGCAGTGGCTGCGGGTGTTGATGGGATCCATGTGTCCAATCACGGTGGCCGAGCCGATGAAAGCGGCTATGCCACCATCGATTCGCTACCGGAAGTCGTGGATGAAGTAAACGGCAAGGTTCCGGTTATTGTCGACGGTGGCATCCGACGGGGAACTGATGTCCTGAAAGCACTGGCCCAGGGCGCCGATGCTGTGTGTATCGGCCGCCCCTACCTCTGGGGACTGGGTGCTTTTGGCGCAGAGGGTGTGAGCAAGGTACTGACAATACTGGACAGTGAACTGGAAGTGGCCATGAAGCAGGCAGGCACACCGACGCTTGTGGATGTCACCCGGCAGACCGTTAGGTAGGAATCAGGCAGCACCGAAAGAAAATGATACTGTATGGACGAAACCGGTAATTTAATCTGTCAACGGGGACGCCTGAATGCAACATCATTCAGGAGATGAATGGTGTAATTGTCTCAATTCCCTTTCGGGCAATCAGTTCAGGATCTGCATTTTGTACCTCGGGATCAAATAACTCCAGCGACAAGGGACCGCTGTAACCTTTTTCCTCCAGTGTATCCACGATCTTCTGTAAAGGCGCTACACCCTCTCCCGGAAATACCCGGTCTTTCCTTTCTGCCACTTCCAGCCTGGGCATGGCTGGTGTATCGGCAAAATGGACATGATGTATTTCACCCGGCTCAATCATATCCAGGTCTTCAAATTTACTGGGTCCGGCCCAGAAATGATAAACATCCAGCATGAATTTCAGGTTGGGGTGGTTAATTGTCCTGACAAGTTCCAGGGATGTGCGCAGGTTATTCACCAGGGTCGACAACCGGGTAAATTCCACCATCAGCGAGACATTATGAGGCCGGGCTATTTCTGCCGCTTCATGCAGGTTTTCCATCACTTCGTCATAATCCTGCATGGTATGTACCTGGCTCGCTGCTGACGGGGCCACCAGCCGGTCAGCTCCCAGTGACTCAGCCATCACAACTTTCCATTTCAAGTCCTCAATGGCCTGTTGTCGACGCGGCCCGGTTTCCTCCAGAAAAAGCTGGTTGGTTGTAGATAGAGCGCTAATCCCAAGATCATCCATGAGACGTCGGGCAGCACCTGTGCCGTTGCTATCTTCAAAGGTCCTGGCTGATTGCAAATCGGGTTCAGTCGCTTTGATACCGGCTCTCGCCCACCCTTCCATGACTGTCCTGAAATCATGGCCACTTGAAGTTATCCCATGCATGCAAACATGAAATGCATTCGAATAGGCTGCTTCTCCCGATGATGCACCAGATACGGCTGCCATAGCAGACACATTTGCTGACAGGGTCATAAACTTCCTTCTATTTATGTCGCTCACTTTTTTATACCCCAAAAAATCAAAGGGGCCAGGGCAAAAATACATTCACCCTGACCCCATTGATCCCCCCCTGGTTCTTTCAAGGGCTTTAAATCAGCTCCCTGCCGAGTGTGCCACGTGGCACCCGATAGCCCATATCTTCAACATAATCCCCACCTATGCTGGCAATATTCGGCGTTCCGCTGCCACGCATGGTAATGCCAAGCTCACGATTGAGCAAATCCAGCACACGTTCCACTCCAGCCTGGCCAAAAGCTCCAAGCCCCCAGCAATAGGGGCGCCCGATACCAACTGCAGAGGCACCCAGTGCCAGTGCCTTATAAACATCGGTCCCACGGCGAATACCACCATCAACGATTACCGGTATTCTGCCATTGACCGCCTTGACCACCTCTGGAAGACATTCAATAGTTCCCCTGCCGGTATCCGTAGCACGACCACCATGGTTTGAAACGATGACGCCATCAGCGCCATACTGCACAGCCAGGGCAGCATCAGCACCCACTTCTATTCCCTTGATCAGGACTTTCATGTCAGTAATCTCTTTAAGCCGGCCGATCACATCCCAGGTCAGGGCTGGGTCCACCAGGCCCACGCCCTGCATATCAAGGCCTTCAAACAGGGGTTTGGACTGACCGTAATGACACTCTTCACAGAAGCGGTCATCTTCCCGGGCCAATATGGCAGATGTTTCTGTATTCCTTCCGCCAGGCAGATCCACGGTGAGACATACGGCTGTGCAGCCCGCCCGTTCGGCGCGACGAACAACAGCCTCGGTATACTCCCAGCGATCAGTAGAGTACAGCTGAAACCATAATGGCTCACCGTTGCGGGCTGCAGCGACGTCTTCAATGGGTGAGGATGCCTGTGTCGACAGGATCATGTGATGTCCTTTCGCTGTTGCCGCACGGGCAGCGCCAAGATCAGCATCCTTGTGGAAACCACCGGTACTGCCTACAGGACTCAGGAAGATTGGCGATTTCGCCTCCGCACCCAGCACACTGACCGACATATCCGTTGGGCCACTGACATCCACCAGTCTGCGGGGACGGATCTGGAAACGATTGAAACCTTCACGATTGGCGCGCAGCGTTCCATCACTGTCCACACCGGAAATCAGGTAGCCAAAATGTGCCGGAGGGACTTTTTCCCGGGCAATGGCCTCCATTTCAAAAACATTGATGACCTGATCCGGGTTGGTCAGTTTCTCCCCAAGCGTTTCTTCCACTTCCTGGGTAAAGGCAGAAAAACTGGTCATCAGGGGACTCCCTGCAAGAAACTTGAGAAATTCTCTGCGAAAACGCTGCTGTTGTGGATTACCCGACATATTCTAAACCCCTGGTGAATGCTCAAAGGCTATAGAGAGTACCCAAATATGAGATGTATTTGAAGTTGAAAAAATAGCTGCATGGCAATCGACCCATACACCAGGAGGATTTATTGTGGAAAGAAAAGGTATTTGTAACAGTCAAACTTGACTTGAACCGGGGCCAGGCGTATCAAGTCATATTGAAGACCGACTATATAGGGCCTGCTTAAACACCTTGAGACGTTAGTGCTTACCGGCAAATCACCGGTAGCCAGGGGGACAAGCACTTTCATCATGAAACCTTTTCAGCACATCCTGCTGCTAATCCTGTTTTGCCGGTTGCCATGCGCAACAGCGCAGGACAGCCTCAACCTGGCAGATGCTGCCATGAACCAGGACTCTGCCGCGGTTAGCCGCCTGCTCGAAGAAGGTGCAGATCCCGACACCCGGGGGCAATACGACACCCCGGCCCTGCATTGGGCCGTTCGGTACAATGACCTGCAATCTGCACGCCTGCTTGTTGAAGCGGGTGCTGATCCGGAAATTTCCAGCCGTTATGGCGTCACTCCGCTTGGCCTGGCTGTCGCCAATGGCAATATCGCACTGGTAGATTTACTGCTTGATGCCGGTGCTGATGCCAATACCCTGGAACATAATGGGCAGACCGTTCTGATGACAGCCGCTGAAAACGGTGTCCTGGCCAATGTTGAACAACTGGTGAAAAATGGCGCGCTTGTAGATGTCCGTGAGGAAGGATTTGGCCAGTCAGCGTTGATGTTCGCCTCAAGGGCCGGCCACCTGGACATCGTGACATATCTACTTGATCAGGGAGCCGATCCCAACGCCAGTACAGATATCGGCGAGACGCCGGGATGGACAGGTCCAAACTCCCAACCAGGTTTTGGTTTCGGTATTGGCATCATTCGTGGAGGCACCCCGGCTGACAGGGGGCGCAGGGAACCCATCCCCGGAGGCATGACGCCACTGCTTTATGCAGCCAGACATAATCATACTGGCATCGCAGAACGTTTACTGGACTCAGGAGCCGACATCCTGAAAACCGAGGCCAACAACATCAGCCCCCTGTTGATGGCCGTGGAAACAAACAGTATGGCAACTGCCCGGCTGTTGGTCCGACGGGGGGCGGATCTTGATGAAGCTGACTGGTATGGTCGTACTCCCCTTTGGGAAGCCATCAATGTACGCAATCTCTACGTACACAATGATAAGTTCACCAATTACGTCACGAATCAGGATGAGATCCTTGAACTTATCAGGATCCTGGTGTCTGAAGGTGCAGATCTGGACGCCAGAACAAAGGAGTCTCCCCCAATTCGGCATTATCTCCTGAATATCACAGGCACCCTGGAATGGGTGGATTTCACCGGCCAGACTCCTTTCATACGCGCTGCAAGAGCCGGTGATATCCCTGTCATGAGGCTGCTACTGGATCATGGTGCAGACCCGTATATCGAAACCTTTGAAGGAACCAATGCCCTGATGGCTGCTGCCGGCATCAACTGGGTGGTATCCCAGACCTGGACCTGGTCACCGGAGGCATTACTTGAGGCGGTTCAGTTGTGCATCGACCTGGGCATGGATATCAACAAAGCCAATTCCATGGGGTTGACCGCTATTCATGGTGCAGCTAACCGGGGTTCCAATGACATTATCCGGCTGCTTGTAAAACATGGGGCGAGGCTGGATGCCGAGGATGCGGAGGGTCGGACACCACTGGACTGGGCAAAAGGCGTTTTCCTGGCCACGCACCCGGCCGAAGAAAAACCCGAATCGATGGCCCTGATTTCACACCTGCTTGAAGAGAGAGGCATGCCTGTTAGGTAATCACGAAATGAAAGCATTTCCATCCATATTGATCCTCTCACTGCTCGGCAGTCTGGCCAGTACAATGGCAACAGCCCAGAATGTGCCTGCCTTTATGGAGCAGTACTGCATCAAGTGTCATAACTTCGAAGACTGGGCCGGCAGCCTGGATATGGAGGGCCTTGATTTCAATCATGTGGAAGCGGCTCCGGAAACCTGGGAATTAATGATTCGCAAGGTTCGCATCGGAATGATGCCCCCCGTGGGTGAAGAACGCCCCGACCCGGCTACGATGAGAGCCTTTGCCGAGCAGATTGAGCATCAGCTGGACAATACTATTGAACCCATGCCCGCCTCTCCAACGCTTCACAGGCTAAATCGCAATGAATACGCCAATGCCATTCGCGATCTGTTGTCTCTTGAGGTCGATGTATCTACCCTGCTGCCCAGGGATAATTCCAGCGGAGGATTTGACAATATCGCCGCCTCTCTCGGTTTTTCCCCTGCCCTGGTACAGGCCTACACCTCTGCTGCCATGAAGATCAGCCGCAAGGCGGTAGGGGATATGACCACCACAGAAGCCTCCACCATTTTCCTGCCCCCACCAGAACTGGCCCAGGACAGGCATATTGAGGGGCTGCCCCTTGGAACACGGGGAGGCATGAAAATCACTCATAACTTCCCCCTTGATGCTGAGTATGACATCAATGTTGGTGGGCGACTGTTCAGCTTCAGCCGTGGCTTCGGGGAGCAACTGCCATCGGATCTTGATATCACTATCGACGGCAAACCGGTTCCTGTTGAAAAAAACACCATCAGTAAAATTCCACTGACAGCAGGGCCCCATACAATTACGGCCGCAATCATTGACCATCGCCAGTCCGCCGGAGTGAATGATATTTACACCAACTACAATGTAGTGGGGAGTATCAACCGTATCGAGATAGTCGGTCCATTCAATGCCACAGGTCCCGGCAAAACCCCCAGCCGGGAGAAAGTATTCACTTGCTACCCTCAACGGGATGATGAAGAAATCGCCTGTGCGACAGAAATTGCCGAAAATATCGCCACACGGGCTTACCGTGGACCGGTGTCCAATGAGGAAATGGCTGCCGTGATGCAGTTTTATCGCCAGGGAGCACAGGAAGGTGGATTCGAGGAAGGAATCCAGCAGGCCCTGTCACGCATTCTTGTCGATCCACGCTTCCTGATCCGCTTCGAGGAAGAGCCCGAGCACCTCGCACCTGGAGAAATATATACGATCAGTGACCTTGAGCTGGCCTCCCGGCTCTCCTTCTTTCTCTGGAGCAGCATCCCGGACGACGAACTGCTGGACCTGGCCATGGAGGAAATGCTCAGTGACCCGGCTATTCTTGAAGAACAGATTCAGCGCATGCTCAGGGATGACAAGGCCAGTGCCCTGGTCGAAAACTTTGCCGGTCAATGGTTGTTCCTTCGGGATGTGGAAACTGTGACTCCGGAAGAAGGAAATTTTGATGACAACCTGAGGAGCGCCTTTATCCGGGAAACACAACTGGCTGTGGCAAACATGATCAATGAAGACAATCCCGTCACGGAACTGCTTGATGCCGATTACACCTTCCTCAATGATCGCCTGGCTGAGCATTATGGCATCAAGGGTGTGCGGGGGTCCTACTTCAGGAAAGTGCCGCTGGAAAATGATAGCCCACGCCGCGGCCTGCTGGGACAAGCTAGTATTCTTACCGTTACCTCTACAGCCAGCAGGACATCCCCCGTGGTACGCGGTAGCTGGATTCTGGAGAACCTGCTCAGTGCTCCTGTTCCTGCTCCGCCCCCGGGGGTGGAGACCAACCTGGATGGTGATGGCAGCACTGTACTGACTACATCGGTGAGGGAACGCCTGGAGGCACACAGAACTGACCCGGTCTGCGCTTCCTGTCATGCGGTCATTGACCCAGTCGGTTTTGCCCTGGAAAACTTTGACCTGGTTGGCCAGTGGCGGGAATTCGATGGACAGTCCCCAGTCGATCCTACCGGAATGCTGCTGGATGGCACGATCATGAAGGGCCCTGCTGATCTGCGCAAAGCCCTGGTACGATACTCTGACCTGTTTATTGAAACAGTAACGGAAAAACTGATGACTTATGCGCTTGGCAGGGAACTTGAATATTTTGATATGCCGACTGTTCGTTCTATTATTCGCAATGCGGAAGCCAGCGAATACCGCTTTTCTGACCTGGTCAGGGGAATTATATTCAGCGATCAGTTCACCCGGCGGATAAAAGGCGGCAGCGAAGCAATGGCGGACCTGCAGACATCGTCAAAACGGGCGCAACCGGAGGCCTGACATGGCAATCTACCTGACCAAGAAACACCTCCCTCGTCGCACCTTCCTCAAAGGTGCCGGCACTTCACTGGCCTTGCCATTCCTTGAATCCATGATTCCGGCCGGTCCAGCCGTGGCACAGACCGCCATGCCAAAAACACGTTTTGGTGCCATCTATATTCCCCATGGCGCCACCATGTCACGATGGACACCTCCGGAAACAGGCAGGAATTTTGCTTTCTCGGAAATACTGGCTCCACTGGAAAACTTCCGTGAGAATATCAATGTTGTCAGTGGTCTTGGCCTGCCTCTGGCCTATGGACCGGGCGGCGCTACGGCAAATCACAACCGCTCGGCCGCCTCCTTCCTGAGCGGATCAAAACCCTTGAGCGGCGCCATCCCGGAACTGGGCGTCACCATTGACCAGATCATCGCACAGCACCTGCATCAAGATGCGCCACTACCTTCCATGGAACTAACCATTGAAGAAGCCACCCTTAGTTGTGGCGAAGGACTCAGTTGTGCCTACCGCAACACGATCTCCTGGCAATCCTCCCTCTCACCCCTGCCCATGCAAAACAATCCCCAGGTGGTTTTTGAACAGCTCTTCGGAGATGGTGCCACACCGGAACTACGTGAGTCCCGGCGCAAACAGTCCCTGAGCCTTCTGGATGCAGTATCAGAACAACTTTCAGATCTGGACCGTTCACTACCGGCAGCGGACAAAATCCGGCTTGAACAATTCCTCACTGATATTCGGGAAATCGAACGCCGCATCGTACAGGCAGGTGAAAAAGTCACGGAAGATATCGCAATTCCTGAAAAGCCTAATGGCATTCCCGTCGACATCGAGGATCACATCAAACTCATGTTTGACCTGCAGGTGCTGGCATGGCAAACCGAAATTTCCCGGGTATCCACTTTTCTCATGGCCAAGGAACTTAGCGGTGCCGTCTACCCCGCCAGTGGCGTCAGGGACAGTTTCCATACCCTGTCCCATCATTCCAACAACGAAGACCAGAAAGCCCGCTTCGCTGTCCTGAACCGTTACCACGTTGGATTACTGGCCTACTTCCTAGAAAAACTTCAGGCCACTCCCGATGGCGACGGCAACCTGCTGGACAATTCCATGATTCTCTATGGCAGCGGCATGAGTGATGGCAATTCGCACAATCACGATCCCCTGCCCATCGTTCTGGCCGGGGGAGCATCAGGCAGACTGGAAGGTAACAGGCATATCGTAGCGCCGGACAAGACACCGGTCTCCAACCTGTTACTGTCAATGCTGCATTTACTTGATATCGAACAGGAGCAGTTCGGCGACAGTAACGGCGTCATTGCCATCTGAGTGTCGCAACAGGTTTTTCAGATTCTGCCAGGCAATTCCATTTGCTTATGGCCGTTGAAGATGCCCTTTTGACCGGATTCGATTGGACATGGGCGGTGTTGCCGTCTATGCTTTCCCTCCCTTTTTTCCCTACAAGACATTCACATCAGATGATGGAGGTCACGTGTCTAAAAAAGCATTTCTACTAGTCGCTGCAGCGGCATTTTCAAGCCCGCTGTTTGCAGCCGATTCCAATGCCGGCAAAACCTTTTTCGGCCAGCAATGCGCCCTTTGTCACAGTGCAGAGCCGGGTGATAACGGCGGAGCCCAGGGACCGCTTCTGCATGACATCATTGGCCGTGAAGCCGGTGCCACCAACTTTTCCTATACGCAGGCTATGGCTTCTTCAGGCCTGACATGGACTGCCGATACCCTGGATCGTTTCCTGGCGGCCCCGACACAGGTAATACCTGGCTCCTCCATGGTTATTCCTGTTGCCGACAGTGACATGCGCGACAACCTGATTGCCTACTTCCAGGAATTATCAGACGGCACCTTCGTCGATGACACCCCCGAATTTAGCGGCTTTGGCGGCTTCGGACCCCCACCTGAAGCAGAACCACCAAAAGGCGACCCTGACTGGATTAATGACCGACCCGGTCGTGTTCATAAAGTGAATCTGGACGAACTGCCTGAACCCTATGCCACAAGTTCCGCTGTGAATTTTCCAACTGTGGCAGAACGCCCGGAAGGTGCGGAACTTATGGTTCCTGAGGGATTCAGGGTAGAAACCTTCCTTGACGGCCTGCAGGGTCCCAGAGCCATGGTACTGGCTCCAAACGGCGACATTTTCCTGTCCGAGACCCAGAGTGGACGGGTCCGCGTATTGCGTCCAAATGCTGACCGCAGCCGTCCTGCCCAGAACCACATCTTTGCACAGGGCATGCTTCAGCCACTCGGTATTGCCTTTTATCCTGCCGGGGATAACCCGGAATGGGTCTACGTAGCTGAAACCAATCGCGTCATTCGCTACCCTTACCAGGTTGGCGATACACAGGCCAGGGCAGTACCTGAAGTGGTGGTTTCACAGCTGAGTCCAGTCGGTGGCGGACACTACACAAGGGATCTGGCTTTCTCCAGGGATGGCCGCCATATGTTCGTATCCGTTGGTTCCCAGTCCAATGTCCAGGAAGACATGCCCGTGAAATCCAGCGCGGAAATTGCGTCCTGGGAGTCTGAAAGAGGCCTGGGTGCCACCTGGGGTACTGAAGAGAACCGCGCATCTGTCATGGTTTTCGACGTAGGCAATGAAGAAGCCACCGCCCGACTCTGGGCAAATGGTATTCGCAACTGTGTTGGCCTGACAGTACAGTCCGAAACCGGGGAAGTCTGGTGTACAGTCAATGAGCGTGACCAGCTCGGAGATGACCTCGTGCCAGACTATTCCACACGGGTTCCGGAAGGCAGCTTTTTTGGCTGGCCCTGGTATTACATGGGTAATAACGAGGATCCCCGCCACGCCGGTGCAAGGCCAGACCTTGTGGGCAAGATCAGAAAACCGGATGTGCCCTACACGGCGCACTCTGCGGCAGTAGATCTTGAATTCTATCCCTTGCAGCCTTCAGGTGACTCGGCTTTTCCCACAGAATATGCCGGTGATGGTTTTGCTGTCCTCCATGGTTCCTGGAACCGAGGCCACAGAACCGGGCACAAGATTGTCAGGCTGCCCATTGAAGACGGCGTGCCAACCGGAGAATATATTGATTTTCTCGTAGGCTTCATAAACGAGGATGGTAATCCCTGGGGACGTCCCGTAGCCACAGTCGTGATGGATGATGGCTCCATGCTGCTGAGTGATGATGGCGCCAATATCATTTACCGCATTTCATACGAGCGCTAGCAATAGGTCTATTGCGGACCCGGCCCCGCCGGGTCCGCAATCAATCCAGGCCCTTTCCTTTTTCTACATGGCAGTCCATTAACCTGTCGGACTGGTAATTTGGCTATTGTTTACAGTCATCATTATTGCAGCGCTAGACAACAATACCTACCCAGCCCCACCCGGATAACTCTCAAACGGTGGCCGGACTGATGAAACCCTGGCTATCACGCTGGATAAACTGATGGGCCATATGCATTGTGATGCGGCGTCGGTTTTTCTCAGCACTGACAATAACGGTCTCACCTGTGTGGCCAGTGCCGGGCCCGTAAATCTCAAGGGATTCAGTATTCTCGTGGGGACAGGCATTGTCGGCCGCTCAGTGAGTGAATCCCGGGTCCTCATGATCCGCGATGTGGACGATTCAGAGCATTTCTTTGATGGGATAGACAAGGAAACCGGCTTTCAGACACGATCCATTCTCTGCGCCCCGCTGACAGTACACAAAAAGACAATCGGGGCCATTGAGCTCATTAACAAGCGTCCCTCAAAAAAGAATCCGGAAGGACTCTTCAACGAGGTCGACCGGCACCTGCTCAGCATTCTCGCCTCTTCAGCTGCCCTGGCCATCCATAATGCCCAGATGGCCAGTGACCTGGTCCAGACGGAAATAATCCAGCAGGAACTGGATATTGCCCGGTCCATCCAGGAAAGCTTTCTCCCCGATTATGCTGAAGAGCACCCTATTGCCGGCATCAACCAAGCCGCCAAGAATGTGTCCGGGGATTTCTTCGATTATTTTAGGCAACCGGACGGCACATATATTTTTAATATTGGCGACGTCAGTGGCAAGGGTATCGATGCGGCACTGTTAATGGCAAAAGCCAGCAGCCTTTATCACTGCCTTGGCAAAACCATGAAATCGCCGGCCCAGATCATGGAAATTATCAACGAAGAACTGGTCGAGCACACGACACGCGGCATGTTCATTACCATGATCGGCGGCATATATGATCCTGACAGCAGCATCGTTCGTCGTGATGGCATGGATGGCCTGCTGGAACAGATGCGGAAAAAAACATCGCCTGACCAGTAAATCCTCCCCTTTCCGCAAAATGCACCCTTTGCCAGCATGAAAGGCCATTCTGTCTTGCCAGTTTAAGGGCGTAATGTGATAGAATTCGCGCCCTGTTTGCGCTAGATCCTGTTTTTTCAACCCGAAATCCCTGTCAGCTAAGAAGAAATTCACACTGGAATATGGCTAACGTACTAAGTCTTAAAGAATTACGCACCAGCAACGTCCTCAAGGCAGAAATCAAACAGCTGGAGGATGAGAAGAAAGAACTCCTGGAGCAGCTTGAGCGCCAGAAAAAAATGGAGCAAAAACTGCGCGACGATATTATCGAGCACAAAAAGGATTTTGATCATCTGGAAAAGCAGTTCCATCATTTTGCGGATCTCGAGGCCGAGTACGAGGCCCTTCAGCAGGAGCTTCAACTGGAGCGACTGGAAAAGCTGGTCGATGAAGGCAAGCAGGACAACAAACTTGAGGGTAAACTCAAAAAGGCCAGAGAGGACCTTGCCCAGGTCCAGGCCGAACTCAAGGAACTCAAGAAGCTCGATCCCCAGCGTCTGAACCGCCAGGTTAAAGACCTGAAAAAGAAAAACCTGGATCAGGCCAAAGACAATAAAAACCTCAATACGGCTCTCGTCACGGAACGCAAGGAAGTACGCGAACTAACCCTGAGCAAGGACAAGCTAGAAGCCGATCTAAAGGCAACACGCAGCATGAGCAACCCCTTCTGGCTGTCTGAAGACGAGAACTGGGCACTGTTTGAAAGCGGTCTTGTTCTGAAAGATGAATCCACATCCGGGGAAGACGACGCTGACCGCATCCTTTGCCTCAACCGTGAATCCGGGGTCAGTGTAGTGAGTGCTCCCTGGAATGACGAAGACGAAGTGACCTGGCTTGGCAGCTCTGAATTTACCACGGCCATACCCGGTGAAGCTGCCGAGGAAGCCGCCAAGCGTCTCAGGGCAATAGCGGCCGATGCAGAAGAAGACCAGGATTAAAAAGAGTTAGAATAAGAAGAATAAAAGAGCAAAAGCACTGGAGCAGACCCTCACATCGCTTCCATCCTTTCCTCATTTTTTTCTACTGGCTGTCTATATCCCCTACTTTTCCCGCCCCTGTTTGACTAGACTGTACAGACTAATATTCAAGAGCTGGCCAGGTGGCCAACAGCGGGATCATGAAAGCTTTTATTGCCATCTTCTTCCTGACACTGACCGCAAAAACTGTATTGGCGCAGCAGGACTATACAATACTTCTGAGTCATGACGATGCCAGTGTGCCTAATGAAGCGGAAGTCCTTCCCATCCCCGGTGACGGCACCCTTGTCGCTATAAGGTACGAAGCAGGGGGACCTGCCAATTACTCGATTACTGTTGAAAATATATCGCTTATCGCCGTAGCAGGCACACTGACGCAAACTCTCTATCCCGATAACGATACAACCCTGACCCGTTCCCATGGTGATGGACTTGTCGTGTTGGACAGTGTCGCCCATGACAGGGAGGTTACACTTAACCTGTCCAGACTACCCCTGGCAGATACCATGGACCAATTGGCTATTGCCTCAGGATGTAATCTGTATCTGGAAGAAGAACAAATCATCATTGATCGTTGTGAATAATCATCTGGCAAATTGCGTTATTATCACTGCCTGAATTTCCTGAAATACCAATATCATGAAAATAGAACTGATTTGTACAGGCGAAGAAGTACTTTCCGGCCAGATTGTGGATACCAATGCGGCATGGTTTGCCAACATCCTGATGGATAACGGTCTGGAGCTTCAGCGTAAAACTACCGTTGGCGATCGCATGGAAGACCTGGTATCCACGTTCCTGGATCGCAGCCAGTTTGCAGACGTTATCCTGGTAAATGGCGGGCTTGGTCCCACTACTGATGATCTGTCTGCCGAAGCGGCAGCCAAAGCACTTGGTGAGGAACTGGTGGAAGATACCGGCTGGCGGGAGCACCTGGAAGAATGGTCACGCCAGCGTGGCTGGAAAATGCCGGTCAGTAATTACAAGCAATGCCTGTTACCTAAAAGTGCTGTGCTGGTTCATAACCCGGTGGGGTCAGCTCCCGGTTTCCGCATAAAACTCAACAAGGCCTGGCTATTCTTCACACCAGGAGTGCCTGTAGAGCTCAAGCGCATGGTAGATGAACAGTTCCTGCCTTTTATCCGGGAAAACTTCGGCCAGACCCAGGCCACTCAATTGCACAAACTGGTTACTATTGGTCATGGCGAGTCCACTCTGGCGGATCAACTCAATACCTTAACCATCCCTGAAGGCATAACGCTGGGGTATCGCCCCTCCCCGCCCCATGTGGAAATCAAGATATTTGCCCGCGGAGAGCAGGCCATCAGTGCCCAGCCTGATTTTATTTGCCTTGTTAAAAAGACACTTGGCACGGCTGTTATCACTGAACGTTTTTCCTCTATTGCCGAAGAAGTCCATACGCTGATGCTTGAGAAGGAAGCCACGCTTGCCATTGCCGAATCCTGCACAGGAGGAATGCTGACCAGTCAACTCGTGGATTTTGCCGGCTCTTCCAATTACCTGCTTGGCGGGTTGGCCACCTACTCCAACGATGCCAAGGTTTCGGTTCTGGGCGTCAATCCCGAAACACTTGAAAACCATGGTGCCGTATCACTGGAAACCGCGGTAGAGATGGCATCGGGTGCTTTAAACAGGCTGGGCAGTGATTATGCCCTGGCAACAACCGGTGTCGCCGGCCCTGATGGCGGTACCGATGAAAAACCTGTCGGTCTGGTGGCCATCGCCCTGTGCGATCGCGAACAGTGCTGGGTTCAGTTTATCAAACTGGTAAATCGCTCCCGCAACCTGGTCCGGGTGATGACATGTGCTGTTGCCCATGACATGCTGCGCCGGCGGCTGTGCAATGAAAATCCAATAGTTGATTACCCGTTCATCAAGCGACGGGAGTCAAACCTGCACGCCCTTGTGGACAGCCATTAGTCAGCCCACCACCATACAGAGTAAAATAGCCCTCCGTGCCATGCGCCCTGCGCAGGAGTTTGTATCAAGCTGTATATTTCAATTCGATGGAAACTGATTCTGTCCATCGTCCTGCCCCTGATTCTCATCACCGCCGTGGTGATGGGCTTTACCCTGTCCCGCATTTATGAATATGCAACGGCCAATATCCGCGAACAGGAACTGGCAGAACTGGATTTATATGCACAGCGAGTGTCCGCGCAGTTCGATAGCCTGGCGCAGATTGCCCTGACTACGGCCAACCTGATATCCCTAAATACGAATCTGACCGAGGAGGATTTTTATAACCTCCTGATTGGCAACGTGACGAATAACTCCCTGGTCTTTGGCGCTGCCATAGCCTTGATATCCTCCAGCAGGTGCAGGCAATTAAATCTGCCCTGTCACGGGTGGAAGATGCGATCCTTAAAAATCATAGCCAGACTTGCGTCGCCAGTGCCATCGATTCTGGCAATCCAGAAGAGCAGCAGGAAAAGTTCAACGAGCTTGTGGATCTGATCTCCCGCTACAAGCGTAGTTAATTCATGTTTAACAGGATACAGAAAGGATTGAATGATGAGCTGGCAACTGGCTGAATCACCAACCTGCATTCCGGAGACCGGCTGCGACCCGGTGGCACTCGTACTTAAACCCAAGGCCAAGGACATAGGTGCCTTCGAGGTTAAACGAGCCCTCCCTGCGGCAGATAAACAGCGGGTTGGCCCTTTTATCTTTTTTGACCAGATGGGCCCCACCGTATTTGATGGAGATACTGCCATGGATGTTCGCCCACATCCCCATATTGGTATCTCCACCATTACCTGGCTGTTTGAAGGAGAAATCCAGCACAGGGACTCCCTTGGCTATGAACTCACTATCCGCCCCGGAGAAGTGAACTGGATGACTGCTGGCAGCGGCATTGTCCATTCAGAACGCTCACCACAAAGCCAGCGTGGCGTGAACGCCCCTCTGGGCGGGATACAGGCCTGGGTAGCACTGCCTCGTGAAAGTGAGGAATGTGACGCCGCCTTATACCACTACACCGCTGACCAGATTCCCCAGTTCGATGAGGACGGTATACGCATTTCACTGATTGTAGGAGAAGCGTTTGGCCAGGTTTCACCGGTCAAAGCCCAGTCAACTACCCTGTATGCGGAAATAAATCTAACAGCAGGAAAAACTTTTATTGTCCCGGAGGATATTGCCCAGGAAAAGGCACTGTATATTTATTCCGGGGATCTGGAGGTCGGCGGCACAACTTTTACAGCGGGATCCATGATTGTCCTGAAGGAAGGTTTCTCGGTGGAAATAAAGGCGACCAATGCGGTCCGACTCATGCTTCTGGGCGGAGACGTGCTTGAGGGGGAGCGTCACCTGTACTGGAATTTTGTGTCCAGCCGCAGGGAGAGAATCGAAAAAGCGAAAAAGGACTGGCGCGAGGGACGCTTTGGATCAGTAGACGGAGACGAGGAGTTCATTCCGTTACCGGAAGATCAGTAAACATTTAATCATTACTGTTATTTTCCCCAGGCTTGAGATTTCTCTCCATCGCCTCGCAAATGGTTTTCAGGATATCCACCCGCGCAAACTTCTTGTCATTCCCCGGCACCAGCGTCCATGGCGCATATTCGGTACTGGTATGGGCCACCATATCATTGACTGCGGCCTTGTAGTCATCCCACTTGTCCCGATTGCGCCAGTCTTCCTCGGTAATTTTGTGCACTTTCCACGGAGTGATCTCCCGTTCCTTGAAGCGCCTGAGCTGTTCATCCTTGTCCAGATGAATCCAGAATTTGAGCAGGATGATGCCACTTTCGCATAGTTGCTCCTCAAAATGGTTAATCTCGCTGTAGGAGCGCTGCCACTCCTCCTCCCTGGCAAACTCTTCCACCCGTTCCACCAGTACACGGCCGTACCAGGACCTGTCGTAGATAGAGACGTAACCAGCCAGGGGAATATGGCGCCAGAATCGCCAGAGGTAATGATGGGCCTTTTCCTCGTCAGTTGGCGCCGCGACTGAAATCACCTTGTACAGACGGGCATCAATGGCTCGGGTGACACGGCGAATTGCACCGCCCTTTCCAGAAGCATCCCAGCCCTCAAACATGGCGACGACGGAACGACGCTGGTGATGTGCTTCCCACGCCAACTTCGACAGCCTAGCCTGATAATAGGTAAGATCATGATTATAGTCTTTGGGGTCAATGGTTCTGGAAAGATCGACATGATCAAGAATGGTCACCTTATTGGCAGCAAGCGAGTCAGTAAAACTGGTAATCGGGATATCTTCATCCTCTTCCCTGACCTTGCCGTTACCCAGCTTCTGCTCAATAGCATTCAACAGGACCTGCCCGACCGTGATATCCCGATAGTTTCTGTCCGTGGACTCAATCAGGTGCCAGGGGGCAAAACCCTTGTCCGTCGTGCGTATGGCTTTTTCCGAGACACTGGAAAATTTTTTATACTGGCTTGAAAACTCCTTGGTCAGTGGAGAACTTTTGATCTTCTTTTTCTTTTCCTTCTCATCCTTTTTTATCTGTTTAATGACGCCATCCAGTGGCAGGTGAAACCAGAATTTCACAATCAGCACATCATCGTGGGCAAGCATGCGCTCGAACTCGGTAATGCGCCGCAATTCCTGCTCGTAATCCCCGTCATCAATATTGTCGTAGACACGATCTATGATTGGTCGCGTGTACCATGAGCCAAACATGATACCCAGCGTACCCCGGCCCGGCAGGGTGCGCCAGAATCGCCAGTAATCGGGGCGAAGTCGTTGTTCATCCGTCTCGTCCCAGAAAGCATTGGTAATAATATCCCGAGTATCAAGCCATTCGCTCAGGCGGTTGACCACTTCCCCCTTGCCTGCTCCCTCCACGCCGGAAACAACAATAACCACTGCGGTATTCGACTCCTTGAGTGCCTGCTGCACTTCCAGCAGGCGCATGTGCAGGTCCGGCTCAATGGCCTTGAACTCCTTCTTGGAAATTTTCCTACCCAGTTCCGCTGCTTCAAACATGACCAGACTCTGAAAAATGCGTTAAAACACTCAGCCTACTTGGACCCGAGGTAGTTGTGATTGATACCGGTCAAAGAGACCTCAGGATGAATTTTTATTGATGAAGCTGCTGATAAGATCTACAGGTAAGGGGAACACAATGGTGGATTTCCCTTCACCGGAAATTTCAGTCAGCGTCTGCATATACCGTAACTGCAGGGCATGGGGAGCTTCTCCCAGCTTGAGTGCAGCGGCAACCAGCTGCTCTGATGCCTCAAATTCTCCACTGGCATGGATAACTTTGGCACGGCGTTCACGCTCGGCTTCCGCCTGCTTGGCAATCGCCCTGATCATGCTTTCATCAAGATCCACATGTTTGATCTCCACATTGGAGACCTTGATTCCCCAGCTATTGGTCTGTTCATCCAGAATTTTCTGGATACCAACATTCAGCTGCTCCCGGCTCGCCAGCATTTCATCCAGTTCATGCTGCCCAAGGATGGAGCGCAGTGTGGTCTGGGCCAGCTGACTGGTCGCTTCGAAAAAGTTTTCGACATTGATAATGGCTTTTTCCGGATCCACTACCTTAAAGTAGATTACCGCATTAACCTTCACCGACACGTTATCCCGGGAGATAACATCCTGGGTTGGCACATCAAAAACCACTGTCCTCAGGTCCACCTTTACCATCTGCTGAATAATGGGAATGATGATAATCAGTCCTGGTCCCTTGACGGTCTGGTACTTGCCCAGAAAAAAAACGACCGCTCTCTCGTACTCGCGCAATACATTGATTGCGGCAAACAGAAATGCGCCAACGAGAATAAGAATGAACATTAAAAATGGAGCCATGAGTCCCTCCGGTTATCGCCTGAGGCGATATGTATTATGTTTTTTTAACGACAAGTTCCAGGCCATCAATTGACTCGATCTGGATTCTGTCCCCTTTTTCCAGCGGCGTATCCGTCACCGCTTGCCATATTTCTCCATCAACTTTTACCATGCCGGTTTTATCAAAATCATCCAGGCACTCACCGGTATGACCAATGAAAGTATCTATTCCTGATACCGCCGGCTGATGCCGGACTTTCATGAAAATTCGTATCGTCCAGACAAGCAGCGCAGCTGCCGCTATTGTTACTGCCGCCAGAAGCGGGAGTGAGACACTGAATACACCCAGCTCGGTATCCACAAGTATAATGCCACCAATGACAAACGAGATGATGCCGCCGATTCCCAGGATCCCGAAACTCGGTATGAATGCTTCTGCGAGAATAAGAATGAGGCCAAAAATAATGAGGCCCAGGCCAGCGTAATTTATCGGCAGCAACTGCAGACCATAGGCTGCCAGGAACAGGCAGATAGCCCCGGTAATGCCGGCAAAACCGAATCCGGGATTGTAGAACTCGATAATCAGCCCATAGGCACCGAGCATTCCGAGAATGAGAATAAGATTGGGGTTGGTAATAACGCGCAGGAATTCCGTACGCCAGTCTGGTGTATCCATCTGAATTTGTCTGCCCTCAGTGGACAGGGTCATAGGCTCACCATTCACCAGCACCTCCAATCCATCCATCATGGCCAGCAGCGCCGGAATATCTTCGGCGACAATATCAATGACATTACGCTCGCGTGCTTGAGTAGCTGTCAATGTGGCTGCGTCAGTGACTGCGGAGACAGCCCATTCCACATTGCGCCCACGCAATTCAGCCAGGCTGGTGATGTAGGCTGTAGCATCATTGAGAATCTTTCTCTCCATGGCTGTAGTCCCCTCAGGCTGGCCGGCATCTTCCTCTTCCGGCGCGTCAGTAGGCAGTGAGGGCATGCCGATCTGAACAGGGGTTGCAGCGCCAAGATTGGTTGCCGGTGCCATCGCAGCGACATGACTGGCATAAAGAATATAGGTCCCGGCACTGGCAGCCCGGGATCCCTGGGGAGAGACAAATGTTGCGACGGGAATGTCTGATTCAAGAATTGCCTGGATGATATCGCGCATGGCAGTATCCAGGCCCCCGGGGGTATCCATGGTGATAATTGCCATGTACACACCTTCAGCCTGGGCATCACCCAGACCACGGACCAGGTAGTCACTGGTAGCAGGCCCGATGGCGCCATCGATTTCAAATACCCGCACCAGGCCTGTGCTGTCGTCCTGCAATCGCGCTGCTGCCGGCATGAGCATCAGGAGAAATGCTGTCAGCAGAAAAGTAATACTGTATAGCCTGTTTCCCATGTTAAACCTCCGTCAATGCGGGGATAAACCGGTCTGGCTCAATACTTAAGGCCACCCGGCCTGACATCCTTGGACATTACTAACCGGGTAAATTCCATCTTAACAGTAAACAGGGATGGCTTGACAGTTAAAGCACCCGCCTCTGGCGACGGCGATACAGCCAGAAGATGGCCAGGAAAATCGCGCCCAGGAACGGGATCACACCTTTGTTGACGGCCTGCCACCCATAGGCATTTTGCAAGGCACCGGAGGAAAGGGAACCCAGGGACACGGTTGAAAACACAATGAAATCATTCAGGGCCTGGGCCTTGTTGCGCTCACTGGATTCGTAAGTCTGTGTCAGCAGAGTCGTCGCTCCGACAAAAAGAAAATTCCAGCTGATCCCCAGAAGGACCAGGGCCACCAGGAAATGGATAAAACCCGTTCCTGTCAGGTTGATAATCACGCACCCCACACCCGCCATGGCACCCAGCCCCATGATGGAAAGCACACCAAAACGCTGGATAAGCGTGCCCGTAAAAAATGAGGGCGCAAACATGGCCATAACATGCCACTGGATCACCACAGAAGTATCCTCAAACAGGAAGGCAGCCTGGTCCATGGCCAGGGGCGTGGCAGTCATCACGAACGTCATGATGCCGTATCCAAACATCCCGCATACCAGTGCCACGATGTAATCCGGCTGAAGGGCTATCTGTAAAAGCGGTCGGCCGCTGTCCCGGTTTTCGTCCTCACCTTTTCTCTTTTTCTCGATATTCAGGAAACTCAGGATCACAAAATTGGCCAGGTAAAGAAATATCACCGCCATGTAACTGCCAGCAAATTCAGCATCATTGATCCACTCCCGTGAAGCCCTGGCCAGTGTAGGTCCTGCTACAGCAGCGATGACACCACCCAACATGGTGTAGGAAACAGCCTTGCTTTTATAGGCCGGCTCCACACTGTCGGCGGCGGTGAAGCGAAAATAATTACCGAAGCCATTAAAAATACCAACCAGGGTGGTGCCCGCCACAAACAGCCAGAACTGATGATTGAGTATGGCCGTACTGGCCAGGACCCCTCCCCCCACGCCAAAGCCACAGGCAAACAGGAAGGCGGCTTTTCGACCAATTTTCTCCATCAGCATGGCAGCAGGAATACTGGTACACATCACTGCAATAAACTGCATGGCCAATGGGAGAGTCGCCAGGGACTTGTCGACGGCCAGGTTGTAGCCAACCAGGGCCGCAGTGGCCACCATCAGGGAATTGCTGCTCATCATCAGCGCCTGGGCAATGGCGAGCAGTGGTACATTGGGATGGAGGAATCTCAACAGGGTATCCAATCTTTGACTAAGTCGGCGATTATACGCTGCCCTGTGGGCGAACTGCGACCATCACTGCACGAGTGCGTTTTCCTGGCTGCCTGACTAGATCAGAAACTGGGAAGGCTCTGAAAAGTTCAGACCATGGGCATTGGCAACTGCTTCACAGCAAAGGTGCCCCGCATGCACATTGAGGCCAGCCATGAATCCTTCATCATTGGAAAGCGCCTGTTTCCAACCCTCATCCGCAAGCCGCAGGATGTAGGGTAGCGTTGCGTTATTCAGCCCGAACGAGGAAGTCCTTGGTACCACGCCCGGCATATTTGCCACGCAGTAATGCACCACATCATCCACCAGGAAAGTAGGGTCCGAATGGGTAGTTGGCCGGGAGGTTTCAAAACACCCCCCCTGATCAATGGCCACATCCACCACCACGGAGCCGGTTTTCATCCGGCTGATAATATCCCTGGTCAGCAGTTTGGGCGCAGCCGCTCCGGCCACCAGCACGGCACCAACCACCAGGTCAGCTTCCAGAGCATACTTCTCAATACTCGCCCTGTTTGAAAACACACAATGCACGCGTCCGGCAAATTTATTATCCAGCTCGCGAAGACGGGGAACATTGTTATCCAGAATAGTTACTTCGGCGCCCATGCCCTTGGCAATATAGGCCGCATTCTCACCCACGATGCCACCACCAATGATCAGCACATCAGCCGAATCCACTCCTGGCACTCCACCCAGTAATATGCCGGCCCCGCCGTTTTCCTTCTCCAGGCAATGGGCCCCGGCCTGGACTGCCAGCCTGCCTGCCACCTCACTCATTGGTGCCAGCAGGGGCAGCACACCGTCAGGTGTATGAACCGTTTCGTAGGCAATGGCGGTGACTCCAGAGGCCATCAGGCCTTCTGTCTG
>CAZDCK010000017.1:37630-66497 GCA_964503965.1 uncultured Enterobacteriaceae bacterium
CTGTCTGCCTGACAACCTGATCCAGTTTTAACACGTTTACCGCCCGGGGTGGGAATGATTTACATCAACCCCCGTTAAGCCCTTATCGAAGGCTTTGAATTATCTGACCGGGTAAAAGACAATAGCCGGTACCCGGATGCAATCCAGCAAACCTAAAAAGACATGGTCCACAGGTACCATTCATGCTCTGGAAACTTCTTCAACTATTCAGCATCACATTACTGATGATCACCGGATCGTATTGTGCCTCTGGCCAGGATGCCATACCCGTTGAAATTGTGGTGACAGGGAAGCAACCGGGACCGCCCATGTGGCGAGTCATCAATGGTGACAACACCCTGTACATCTTTGCCTGGCTCTCCCCCATTCCAAAAAATATATTCTGGGAGTCTGAACGCGTGGAAGCAGTCATTGCCCAGGCCCAGGAATACATTCCCATGCCAGATGCAGATGTATCGGTATCGCCGCTGGTGATGTTCAATCCCATCAATATTTTCAGGGGTGCCCGATTGGGCAAACGCCTGACCCGTAATGAAGACAAGGCCACCCTGGAAGAAGTCCTGCCTGCTGATCTGTACGCCCGTTATTCCCGACTGAAAACCCGCTATTTTCCCCGCGAAAAAGACATCGATATGTTGCGCCCGCTTGTAGCTGGTCGGCGCATGATGGATCACATCGAGGAAGCTGCAGGGCTATCCCCGGCAAAGGATGTAGGAAAAAAAATCCGGCGCCTGGTGCGTAGAAACCGGAATATAACTGTCACTGAAGTGACCTATGAAACCCGGCTTAAGGGAGGATTCAGGGATCTGGCCAACCGGGTGGAAACCATGCTCGACAGCATGCCCTGGGAAAAAGAGCTGTCCTGTTTTGAGCGCCAGTTATCCATCATGGAAGAGGATATCGGGGAGATGCAATACCGTGCTTCCACCTGGGCGCAAGGCTATATAGAAGAATTCAAATTCATCCCACTCCCCGGTGATGAGGATGATGACTGTACCCAGCTGATTGCCAACAGCTCCGAGCGTGAGATGTATGAGGACATCACCGGTTCACTGGAGAAGATGTGGCTTGAGGCTGCCAGGAACGCCCTGGCAAACAATGAGGTGACCTTTGCTGTCCTGGAATTCAATGAACTGCTTCTTGAAGACGGTCTGCTGAACCAGCTCAAAAAAATGGGATACGAAGTCATAGAACCCTGATCCCCTTGCCATTACCCAACCAATAAATGATTATCGCCGCCAGGGGGTATTCCATGAAAACCATTACAACACTGGCACTCGCTGACTGCACCATACTCGACTTTGCTGCTTTTTATATAGATTCATCCGATGTACAGTCCCCTGGGAAGATGGCCCTGCTCATATATGTGGTGTTCACCCTCAATGATGACCATCGCCAGGACTTCATGAGTTTCATGGATACGCTGGCTTTTCTGGAGACACCGAATCTTGACCATATCCGGGAGCATGCTGTGATATCCAGAGCATTGACGGCTCGTCCGACATACCATTGGTGGTGTCGGTCCTTACCGGGAAATCTGTAGAGAGATCACTGAGCTGGAATACCGATTTACCGGGGATTGCAGGGGCTCCGGCGTAACTAAAAGGACAACAGATTGAAAAAAATATTTTCAGCCCTCACGATTCTGCTCCTGGCAGGCATTGGTACCACCGCCCTCCTCCAGGAGGAGCGCAAACCAAATATTGTCATCTTCTTTGCCGATGACCTTGGCTACGCTGATCTGGGCAGTTTTGGTAATCCCTATATCCGTACCCCCAACCTGGACCGCATGGCCATCGAGGGCCAGCGCTGGACTGACTTTTACGTGTCCGCCCCGGTCTGCTCACCAAGCCGCGGCTCATTAATGACTGGCCAGGTACCCGTGCGCAGCGGTCTATATGGCCAACGTATCCATGTGCTCTTCCCCAACGATAGGTACGGAATGCCTCAATCAGCTTTCACAATGGCCGAAGGCCTCAAGCAGGCAGGTTACAGGACCGGTATATTTGGCAAATGGCATCTGGGTGATACACCCGACAACTTCCCTACCCGTCATGGGTTTGACACCTGGTTCGGCATTCCCTATTCCAATGACATGAATTCCCTCGGGTCCCTGGACATGACCGAAGTGTATCGCCTGCGTGCTGAAGGTCGCGGCGCAGAAGCCAGCGCCAGTTTCGCAAACCTTTACGACTACTTCAGGGACCCCCGTGTTGAACTCTGGGACAGCCCCCTGTGGCGCAGCACCAATACAGGCAGCGGCTTTGAGGATGCGGTGATAGAACAACCGATCAACCAGCACACACTGACAAAGCGCATTACCGAGGAAGCGATCGAGTTCATTGAAGATAACAGCGACACCCCATTTCTGGCATATATTCCCCATCCCATGCCTCACCTGCCACTGTTCACCAGCAAAGAATTTGAAGGCCGCAGCCTGGGTGGCGCCTATGGCGATGTAATTGAGGAGCTGGACTGGAGTGTGGGACAGGTACGGGAAAAACTCGAGCGCCTTGGCATAGATGGCAATACACTGGTCATCTTTACCAGTGACAACGGTCCATGGCAGGAAGCCAACATTCACCTGTCAGGCAGTGCCGGTATGCTTAACGGTAGCAAGGGCAGCACCTGGGAAGGCGGGGTTCGTGAACCTGCAATATTCTGGTGGCCTGGAAAAATTCAGCCCGCTACGATCAGCGAAATAGGCAGCACCATGGATGTATACGCGACTGTTCTCGCCCTGGCTGGCGTGGTCTCACCCAATGCCGTGGATGGTTACAATCTTACCCCCACACTGCTTACTGGTGCTCCCACGGCACGGGAGGAAATGCCCTATTACCAACGTGGCTACCTGAAGGCCTTTCGCAAGGGCCGGTACAAAATTCACTTCTATGCCGCACGGGCCGACGAGCAACTGGAAAAACCCCTGCTCTTTGATTTACGAACCGACCTGGGCGAGCAACAGAACATAGCTGACGAATACCCTGATATCGTGGCTGAACTGACGACGGCGGCGCAGCGTTATCAGCAATCCATTCCAGTGGCCGAGCCTATTTTTGATATGCGCTTGAGGGATGCGGGACTTTAAAGACCAGAGTCACTTATCACAGATTCAGACCCTGAAAAACAGGCTGGACAGTTCCTGATGCTAATGGGTATTCTGCTAATACTTTCCCATAACAACATCGCCATGGAAGATAGCGGAGATAACAATGATGAAAAACCTGTTTCTGTCTTGCCTTGCTTCAGTTTTACTGTTCACTGCAATTCCTGCAACGCCTCACCATGCCTTTGCTTCCGAATTTGATATCAATAAACCTGTGTCACTGTCCGGTCCCGTTACGCGAATGGAATGGACCAACCCCCATGCCTGGTTGTTTATGGAATCAGAAGATGAAAATGGCAATGTCCAGTCCTGGTCAGTGGAACTTGTTGGCATTAACGACCTGCTACGCCTCGGCTGGGGGCGGGACAGAGTACAGATAGGTGACATTATCAGTGTTGAAGGTTTTGGTGCACGCAACGGCACCAATACGGCCAATGCTGCATCAGTAGGTTTAACCGAGTCCGGAGAACTCCTCTGGGAAAGTGTCGCACGAAGCGGTAGGGAAGGACGCGAGCGTAGTCGGACTCCGCTATAAGGCTGCCTCCAAAACTCAGGGATTCCCCTCTTGAAGGAACTGATCATGAAACATTTTTTTGCAACACTGGTATTTCTGACCTTTTCAACCTCCCTGTCTGCCCAGTGGCTTGGCATGCCCACTCCCGGAATTCCCCGCACACCCGATGGTGCTGCGGATCTTGACGCGCCTGCCCCACGCACCGCCGATGGACGCCCACAACTAACGGGTTTGTGGAGAGTCACTGAAGTCCAGGGTGACCTGGACGATGATTCAAAGGTTCAGCCCTGGGCCCGGGAAACCATGGCGGTCCATGAACGCAACTATTATCGTGATGGTCCCATGATGCAGTGCATGCCGGGCGGCCCCGGTTATATTGCCGGTGGACCAGCCGGCGGCGGTAGTCTTCGACAGATTGTCCAGAGCCCCTCGGTCATCGCCATTCTTTTCGGTGACCTGACCTTCCGGCAGATTTTCACCGATGGCCGGGAACTGGAAAACGATCCCCTGCCAATCTGGACCGGCTATTCTGTGGGACACTGGGAAGGAGACACACTTGTTGTCGAAAGTAATGGCTACAACGACAAGACCTGGCTGCATGCCTGGGGACTCGAACATACGGAAAACCTGCGTACTACAGAACGCTATCGCCGTACTGACTTTGGACATATGGAAGTCGACGTGGTGTTTGAGGACCCGGGCACATTCGATGATCCTCTCCATACCCGGATCGAGATGGTGTATGCCGCCGATGATGTCATTCTGGAAATCGTCTGCAATGAAGCCACCGAAGGAGGAGTCAAGCACTGGGTTGGTGACAAAGTTGCTGACGCCCGGGCCTCAGCCGTCGAGCTCGATACTGATACTCTTGCCAACTATGTTGGAACCTATGAAGGTATATGGCTTGAATACCTCACCACCGTAGAAGTGACTCTGGACAATGGTGCCCTGTTCCTGAGCCGCAACGGAGAACCGAAGGAAGAACTCATTCCCCAATCCCAGAACACTTTCATTTGCGCCAGCTGTACCTGGAGCCAGCCTTATGTTTTCAATAATGAAGGCGGCGGAAAGGCACCATCTGTCCAGGAAGTACAGGTGTCAGGCCGGTGGGTATTTGATCGGGTCGAGTGATTCATCCTGCTGACGGGCTATCTAACGGCGATTCCCATTTGGCCCTCACGCATTCCCGGCTTTAGTCGCATGGATGGTCAGGTTGCTGAAGTATGTGGCAAAGTACATTTGGGGATGTTTTAAAAAGGCAGCCTGACCCTCTGACCAGACGGCTGCACCTTCCTGGTGAGTCTCCTCAATAGCCTACTGATTGTCCGTATTGAGCGGTTTGTCACCTACCTTTTCTGTGGATCGGGTGCCATCCATTCACGTCATGCCTGCGTATTCTGGATATGAGTAAAAATAAGCTTTTCTACGATGACCATTGCCCTGTCTGCACCAAGGAAATGGCTAAGTTGCGCAAGTACCACGACGAAAATCTAGAATTGGTGGCCATCAGCACCCTTGAACCAGCACAGCAACATAGGCTATTGAGTCAATTGCATATACAAACTTCGGCAGGTCGTTGGGTTACTGGTCTGGAGGCAAATGTGTTGGCCTGGCAGCACACACGTTTTAGATGCTGTGCCAACATTCTATTGTGGCCCGGCGTTCGCTGGTTAGCTGAAATCGGCTATGGACTCTGGCTAAACTGGTACCAGTGGCAACGGCGCCGGAGAGCGAGCAATGAAACCAATAACACCTAGCAGCATTGATGAAAATGAAGTCGCCTTCTATTCCGAGCTGGCGAACCGTTGGTGGGATTTGGACGGCCCGTTTTGGCCGCTGCATACGCTAAACAAAGTTCGTATGCAGTGGATCATCGAGCAGCTAGTCATTCATAAACATGCTGGACAGTCCGTTCACTTGTTAAGCGGTTTCAGGGTGCTCGACATTGGCTGTGGTGGCGGCATTTTAAGTGAAGCTCTGGCGCGAGCGGGTGCCGATGTAACTGGAATAGATGTTGTCGAGCGAAATATTTGCGTCGCTCAGCTCCACGCCAACCAGCAAGGACTGCCTATTCACTACCAACTTGTAACGGCAGAAGAGTTGGCTAGCACTGGCCAGCAATTTGACATTGTCTTCAACATGGAGGTTGTTGAACATGTGGCGCGGCTCGACACTTTTATGACCGCTTGCTGCGCATTGGTTAAACCTGGCGGTGCTCAATTTATTGCCACCATCAATCGCAATTGGCTGGCCTATGTGGTCGCTATTCTTGGAGCAGAAAGAGTGTTTCGACTATTGCCAAAAGGTACACACCACTACAACAAACTATGCAAGCCGAGCGAACTCAGGCCTTTTCTGCAGCAAGCAAATATGAGCATATCTGCGCAGACTGGCGTGGCCGTCAACCCGCTCACGCGTATGATGAAGACTGTCCCCCTCACCTGGGTGAATTACATGTTGTTTACCGAAAAAATACAATTTAACGCACAAGGCCACGGTTTTTAGAAGAGAAGCTCAGCACCCGTTCATACTTTGGACTTAAGGTATGTCCATACTGATGAAATTTTCGTCAATAAAGCGTAAGTTGCACAGGGGGATGCTGAGGCTGCACTGCACAGGCCTGTGAAGTCCGGTGGTGTTCAAACAGCAGACCCACTTCATCCCTTGACAGTGAACCAGGGTTTGGTAAGTCATTCATTTTACCTGGTCTTAGAGTTTTTTAGGCCTATGTAGGGGTGCGCCCGAGAGTATTGACTCGCCATTTGTCTTAGCCAAATGCCTCGCCCTGCGGGCGGCCTGTAAAGCGGCCGTCTGCGCTGCTGACGCAGCTTTCGAACCGGAGTTCTCATCTGACCTTCACGCACCCCAAATAAAAAGCCCCTCACATGGAGGGGCTTTTTATTTGGCGCGCCCGAGAGGATTCGAACCTCTGACCTCTGCCTCCGGAGGGCAGCGCTCTATCCAGCTGAGCTACGGGCGCTAAACTTAGTATTCTTCCTGAATGCCACCCCTCGGGCAGCGCTGCTCTCCATTATCCGCTGAGCTACGGGCGCTAAACTTAGTATTCTTCCTGAATGCCACCCCTCGGGCAGCGCTGCTCTCCATTATCCGCTGAGCTACGGGCGCTAAACTTAGTATTCTTCCTGAATGCCACCCCTCGAGCAGCGCTGCTATCCATTATTCGCTGAGCTGCGCGGAAAAAATCGCACTGCCTTTTCGATCCTTAGCGCAGGTGCGCAATCATAGTCCAAAAGCGCTCCACACTCTAGGGTTACTGGTCTTCAATACTCTATTCCCGTAGAATCGCGCCTTCTTTTAACAGCCCTAATATTCACCGATGAGCGATTCACAATCACAAGCACCGACCCGATCGATGCCCCGGTCATTTGCTGCTCTTGAATCCATCCCCTTCCGCTGGCTTGTTTCCAGTCTTGGTACTTTTTTCCTGGCCATGCAGGGGCAACTCGTGGTGCGCTCTCTGCTGGCGTATGAACTGACGGAAAGTCCTTTTGCCCTGGCAATGGTGAATCTGGTCATTGCCACCCCCATGTCCATCGGCCTGTTATTTTCCGGTGCGATCATCGATCGGGTTGAACGGCGTGGCCTGACTATTATCAGTCAGACTATAGTACTGCTGAACGAGTTGATTGTCCTTGTGCTGCTGATCACCAACGCACTTGAATTCTGGCACCTGCTGGCCACTGCTTTCGTGCTGGGCGTCAACTTTCCATTCCTCATGCCAACACGAACGGCCATGATCTACTCCCTGGTCGGCCGTGAAAAACTGGGCAATGCCATGGCACTGCAGGCGACGTCCCTGAATATTGCACGTATCGTGGGACCTGCGGGTATGGGTCTATTAATTCCCCTGGTAACCATGGAGGGTGCCTATCTGGTATCCATCCTGCTTTATGGCTTTTCAATTTTCGGCATGTTCATGCTGCCAAAATCCTATCCGGAAAATAAAACCCAAAAGGGTTTCTTTGAAGATGTTACTTACTCCTTCACCTATGTGGCCAAAAACAGGGCAATACTCCTGTGCCTGATATTCGGTCTCTTCCCCATGCTGCTGGCCCTGCCGATTATCAGTTTCCTGGTAGTGTTCACTGAATCCGTCTGGGGAGTAGGGGAAACAGCCCTTGGCCTCATGATGGGCTGTGTCGGTGTCGGCGGCATCATTGGATCACTCCTCGTTGCACGCCTGGGTGATACCATGAAACGCACCCGGGTCATGATGATTGCCGCCATGATCTTTGCCGTATTTCTGGCCGGTTTCAGTATCAGCCCCTACTACCTGCTCGCTCTGCCGTTCCTGCTCGTGGCCAATATTTTTGCCAACATGAGCCAGACCCTCAACCAGACACTGGTCCAACTGCTGGCAGACAGTGAAGTGCGTGGGCGCATGTCTTCATTAATGATGCTAACCGTCGGTCTCACTCCCCTGGGCGTGTTACCGGTGGCCTATTTTGCAGAAACCTATGGCATTGCCAACACCATGTTCATCGCCTGTATTATGCTAATCCTTGTTGTGTTGGCCTTTTTAATACTCAGTACGACGCTTCGAAACCTGGACAAGGATCCCCGGCTTAACGATATCCAGGAAGTGAAATAGCTTTTTGCATTACTGGGCTATAATGCGTTTCCTTTAACCCATTGGATTACAGAGGGAAACCTGTTTTGGCCCATCCTGCCACCGGCAAATCAATGTCCCCCTGGACACCCCTGAGAAACAGCCGGGTCTTTTTCTTCCTCTGGATAGCCACCCTTGTATCAAACATCGGCACCTGGATGCACGATGTAGCGGCCGGATTTCTGGTCACAACACTGACTGATTCGGAATTCATTGTTGCCCTCATGCAGACAGCGTTCTCCCTGCCGGCCTTCTTCCTGCTACTGCCTTCCGGCGCCCTGGCCGACATACTGGACCGGCGACTCTACCTGCTCACAGCCATTCTCGGCCAGACAGTCATCGCCGCCCTACTGGGATTCCTGACACTAACCGGCCTGATAGAGGTCTGGTCCCTGTTACTGCTAACCCTGTTACTGGGTGTGGGAACAGCTATGGTCATGCCGGCCTGGCAATCCATTATTCCGGAAGTGGTCCGCAAGGAGGACCTGGCTGGTGGCATCGCCCTGAATACCATGGGCATGAATATCTCCCGTGTCCTTGGGGCTTTTATTGCCGGTGTCATTCTTGCCATGGCAGGCCCCGGTGCGGTATTTGTCACCAATGCAGTGACATTCACCTTTATTATTATTGTCCTGGTGCGCTGGAAGCGCTCTCCCCTGGACACGGCCCTGCCCCCCGAACCATTATTGCCAGCGGTGAAAACCGGCTTTCGTTATGCCCGCCACTCCCAGGCACTGCTGTTTTCCATCTACCGGAGTATTGGGTTTTACTTTTTCGCGAGCGTCATGTGGGCCCTGTTCCCACTGATAGCCAGGGATCTGCTCAACGCCGATGAATTCATGTATGGCATGCTCTTCGGTTTTATCAGCATTGGCGCCATCATCAATGCCCTGTTCATACCAAGATTGAGAGCCCGGTTCAACAACGACCAGCTTATTACGGGCGCGTCCCTGGTCTTTGCAACCGGCATGATTATTACAGCCATGACTCAGGTTTACGTCATTGCCCTGTTCACCCTGGCACTATGCGGCTCTGCCTGGATTACAGTAATGACTGCAGCCCAGACTGCCGCACAGACGGCATTGCCCAACTGGGTTCGGTCCCGTGGCATGGGTGTCTTCCTGACCTTCTTTATGGGCTCCCTGGCGATCGGCCCTGCAGTCTGGGGGGGATTGGCCCAGGCAACCACCATCCCGACAGCCATTTACGTGTCATCCACTTGTCTGGTTCTGGCCGCCATGCTGACCCGTCGCTGGCCAGTGAGCAGCAATGAAGGGCTTGACCACACGCCTTCCAGGCACTGGAAACAACCCGAACCGGCCATCACAATTGACCATGGCCAGGGACCGGTAATGGTCTGCATTACCTATCAGGTAAAGGACAATGCCAGAACAGACTTTCTGCTGGCCATGGAAGAACTCGGAAAAGCGAGGAGGCGTGATGGCGCATGGGAGTGGAATGTCATGGAAAACATCAGGCAATCTGGCAGCTTCCAGGAATTCTACCTGGTGGAAACCTGGCTTGATCATTTGCGTCAGCATGAGAGAATCAGTAAACAGGACGCCATGATCCAGGCCAGGATTCGTGAATACCTCGTCGAAGGTACACTGCCGGATATCTCCCATTACATAAAAACAACGGTTAACAGCACTCAACGTTGACTTTTCATGTCCGCAAGGGTCTGGCTCCATATCTTGGGATAGCAATAATATTCAGCAGACAAATCCATGAGTAACAACCCGCAGCCCCACTCAGTAGCGATCAATTTCCTCAAAGCCCTTCATGATCAAGGCATCGACAGGGTATTCGCCAATGCCGGCACAGATTTCGCGCCGATTATTGAAGGACTTGTCGCGGCCGGGAAAGCCGGCATCAAGACCCCTGTATTCATTACTGTGCCTCATGAGAATGTGGCCATCTCCATGGCCCATGGGTATTTTCTAGCCACAGGAAAACCCGCCGCCGTGATGGTTCACGTCACCGTGGGCACGGCCAACGCCCTGTGCGGCCTCATGAATGCTTCCCGGGATAACGCCCCGATACTACTTATGGCTGGCCGCACGCCAAGCACAGAAACTGGCCATATAGGCTCCCGTGACGGCAACATCCACTGGGGTCAGGACAGTTTCGACCAGGCAGGAACCGTTCGCGAATACGTGAAGTGGGATTACGAACTGCGTCCAGGACAGCCTCCCGAGGACGTCGTCGGCCGCGCTCTGGATATAGCCATGACTGAACCCCGTGGGCCTGTCTACCTGTCTATGCCCCGGGAAGTGCTCGGCGACCTGACTGACGCAGAAGCCATCACACCCAGGCCTCGCGAATTGGGAGGCTCCGCCGCGGCACCATCTACCAGCGCTATCCGTCAAACGGCAGCCTGGCTGGCTGAGGCAAGGTTTCCTCTTGTTATCACGTCCTGTACCGGCAGAGACCCCGGCAATGTCGCTAAGCTCACACGCATTGCCGAGGACTTTGGTATTGGTGTCACCGTACCCGGCGAACCGGGAGCCAGGGAGCTCAATATCCCACTGCAGCATCCCATGTTTCTCGGCATTCATCCCACGGAAGCACTAGCCAGGGCAGACGTCATTGTATGCCTTGATTGCGAAGTACCCTGGTGGCCCCATGCTGTCTCACCGGGCCGGGATGTAAAAATTGTTCATATAGGGCCGGATCCCTTCTTCAGTAATTACCCGGTCAGAGGTTTCGAAATGGACCTGGCAATCACCGGTTCCACATCGATTGCCCTGTGCAAACTGGAGGATGAACTGAAGCTGGCAAGTGATCCGGAAACGGCCGGCTCCAGGATAACTGTCCTTAATGCCATGGCCGAAGAGCGCAGGGCTGGCTTCAATGCAGCCATGGAAGCTGCCAGCTGTTCCTCCCCGGTCAATCCACTCTGGGTTGCGCGCTGCATTAACACACTCAAGGATGATGATACGGTAGTGATAAACGAGCTCGGCGTTCCCTTCCAGTACCTCGATCTTGATCAGCCACGCAGCTATCTCTCCAGTTCACTAGCTGGCGGTCTTGGCTTTGGTCTCGGTGCTTCACTGGGGGTTAAGATGGGCATGCCTGGCAAGAATGTCATCCTTGTTGTCGGTGATGGTTCCTACATGTTTGGCTGCCCGACGGCAGCCCATCACACCGCCAAAATCAATAGCCTGCCTACCACCACTATTGTGATGAACAATGCGCGCTGGCATGCTGTTCATCGATCTACCCTGGGCATGTACCCGGACGGTCTGGCATCAAAAGAAGAGATTATGCCGCTGGTTTCCCTGGGAGATACGCCGGAATTTGACCAGATCATGGAAGCCTGTGGCGGTCATGGCGAGAAAGTGGATCATGCTGACCAGCTGGAGGATGCCATACGCCGCTGCCTGGAAGCCAACAGGAACGGCAAGGCAGCCCTGATCAACCTGGTGGCCAGCCACTGACAACCACAACCTTCGGACGGAACCAGAAGCCGGAAAAGCGCAGCATGGAGAACAACGTTCGCCCATAATAGCCCAAGGCAGGCAGCATCATGAGCGCGGCTCAGGTAAGGCAACAATTTTTCCCAGAGCCGGGAGTTTACTGAAGTAGGTGACCCGTTTGGATACAATTCTTAACGACGTATGAGCAAGCGCAACAGCTGCTATAAACTATCTGTAACGGGAGGAAATATATATGGCTAATGAAGGATTTCACGAAGACCCAAAGGATCTGACAGACGCAACCAAAGATATGCATCGGGCGATTGTGAGCCTAATGGAAGAACTGGAAGCCGTCGACTGGTACAACCAGCGTGTGGATGCCTGCAAGGATCCTGAGCCTAAAAAAATTCTGGCCCACAACCGGGATGAAGAAAAAGAACATGCTGCCATGACCCTCGAGTGGATCCGTCATAAAGACCCCTCCTTTGACAAGGAACTGAAGGACTACCTGTTCTCTGACGGCGAAATCGGCCATCACGACTAAAACCAGAACAGTCCACCCGGAAATGTCGTGATACCCGAAACGATCATCACTTTCATCGTCGCTTCCTCACTGCTTAGCCTGGCGCCTGGTCCGGACAATATATTTGTCCTGACCCAGGCAGCGCTTTATGGTCGAAAAGCGGGTATCACGATTACGCTGGGGCTTTGTACTGGCCTGATCGTACATACCACTGCTGTTGCACTGGGGGTGGCTGCCATTTTTGCTGTAAGCCTTGTCGCTTTCACCGCCCTGAAACTGGCCGGTTCAGCCTATCTGCTCTATCTGGCCTGGGGAGCATTCAGGGCCTCTGCCGGTTCCCTGGAGGATGGCCCGGACACCACGCAACCCGACACCTGGGCACTTTACCGACGGGGAATCATCATGAATATCACCAATCCCAAAGTGGCGATTTTTTTCCTGGCCTTTCTTCCACAGTTCACCACCCCGGATGCCGGGGCAATCACCCGGCAGATGTTTATACTGGGGATCATTTTCATCGTTTTAGCCCTCGTTATCTTCACTATCATTGCCTGTCTCGCAGGACTGATTGCCGGATGGCTGCAGGGTTCTGCAAAAGCACAAATAATGCTAAATCGGCTGGCCGGACTGGTCTTCACTGGCCTGGCAATGCGCCTTGCAACGGCTACCCGCTGAATTACCCCCAGTATTTGGAGAAATTAAGGAAATCCAGGCGTGTCACTGTACAAAGAGCCCGAAAAAAGCACTTAAACATGAATAAAAATCGCTCAGCCTCTATAATAGCCAACCGCGCTGAAACTTAAGGGGATCAAGGCGCAACCCGAAGCTTTTTCGCCGGTACTTCCGGACAGCTTCACTCCCGATCCGTAAAACAATAAGGATTAATATGGCTAGTGCAAAACGCGAAAAAACCAAAGCAATCAAAGATGCGGCTGATGATATCTCAAGTGAAAATCTTGAGAATCAGGTAGCCCAATTCCTTGCATCCGGAGGCAAAATTCAGGAAATCCCTCTCGGTGTAAGCGGCCAGGTAGCCACTTCCGGCCCCAGGCACATCACCCTTGGCAAGCGCCACAGCAATTAACCCTAGCTCAAAATACTCTCAGGCATTTGCAACACCCCGCCAATGCCCCTGACAAGACATCCTGGCAACCCCAGGCAAAAAGCCCGTTGAACACGGGCTTTTTTTTGCCACCAACACATAAAATTGACGCTTCTTGGCTTACCATCGACACACTATAATGTCGAAACAGGCTTTCTTGACTCACCGATGACGACCTTCTATGACAACAGCGCACAAGATTGATTTCGACAGCATCAGGCACCTCCTTACCCCCCGTGCCGGAAATAGCCACAAGGGAGATTTTGGTCATGTCCTGGTCATCGGGGGTGATAAAGGGTTTGGCGGCGCCGCATTGATGGCAGGTATAAGCGCGGCCCGGACCGGGGCCGGGCTTGTGTCAGTAGCAACCCATCCTGCTCATTGCTCGGCTGTTCTTTCACGCTGCCCCGAATTGATGGCCAGGGGCATAGAAGAATCAGAAGATTTGCTGGATATGCTTGCATCCGCTTCTGTCATCATTCTGGGCCCCGGACTGGGACAAACTGACTGGTCACGGGTGTGCCTGCGACTTACCCTGGAACAATTATCAGAATCCCCTGTGCCATTGGTCCTTGATGCCGATGCACTTAACCTGGTTTCTGAAGGGTTGTGTAAGGAAGTACTAACAAACCTTGAAGATCTTATTATTACTCCCCATCCCGGCGAAGCTTCACGTCTTTTGGGCTGTACCTCGGCTGAGATTCAGGCAGACAGGCTTGCTGCTATTACCAGTCTTCAGCAAGCATTTCCCGGTGGCGCTGTACTCAAAGGCCAGGGCACCCTGATGGCCTGGCGCCGGGAAAATCGTACCAGCGTGGTTCAATGTGCCCATGGCAATCCCGGTATGGCCACTGGCGGCATGGGTGATGTGCTCAGTGGTGTTCTGGGCGGTTTGCTGGCCCAGGGCTTCAGCCTTGAGGAGACTCTGCAACTGGGTGTTTGCATCCATAGCAAAGCGGCCGATCTTGTAGCTGCCAGCAAGGGTGAAAGGGGTATGCTTGCTACCGATCTAATCGGCACCATCCATCAACTGGTTAATCCCTGAATCATGACCCTGACATGCTTTCTTCCCGACGAAGCCGCCACTGTGGAATTTGGCAAAACCCTGGCCAGAGCCACAAACGGGAAAGGCCTGATTACTCTCAGTGGCAACCTGGGTACCGGAAAAACCACGATGAGCCGTGGCATTATCCAGGCCCTGGGGCATGAGGGCCCGGTGAAAAGTCCCACATATACCCTGGTGGAGCCCTATGAAACAGGCGAAATCCGGGCCTTTCACTTTGACCTGTATCGTCTTGAAGACCCGGAAGAGCTTGAGTTTATCGGTCTCTGGGATTATCTGGACCAGAACGCCCTCATTCTGGTGGAGTGGCCTGAAAAGGCCTTCGGTGTACTCCCCTCCCCCGATCTAGCCCTGACTCTCGAATCCAGGGATGGCGGACGGCAAATCATCTGCACACCGGGCAATGCCCGTGGAGAGACCCTCTGCGCTCAACTGACCCACCTATATTCCTGATACGCTTCACATTTTCTAGAATTTGTAGTAGAAAAGCACTGTAAATACCTGTAAATTATATACTTTATAGAGCTTTTTGTGGCAGACAGATGAAATCTCTGGCAAAGTTGTTCATAGTATTATGTGGCTGGGCGCTTGGCGCATCAGCCCATGCTGCCCTGATAGAAAATGTGCGTAGTTATCGGGCACCCGACTATACCCGCCTGGTATTTGACCTTTCGGACACCATCGAGCACCAGGTCTTCAGCCTTGAAAATCCCAACAGGATAGTCATAGACCTGTCCGATGCGACCCTGTTTGCCGATTTCGACAGCCTTGATCTCACCGACACCCCCATCAGCAATGTCCGCTCTGCTTCACGCAATGACAATGACTACCGCGTTGTTTTTGATCTGAAGACACAGGTCCAGCCCCGCTCATTTTTGCTGGAGCCGAATGATCAGTACGGCAACCGCCTTGTTGTTGATTTTTATGACAGCAATAACAGCCCTGAAAGGCCCGTCGTCAAACGTTCCAGTGAAGAAATTTCCAACAGCAGACGCGATATCGTTATCGCCATTTCTGCAGGTCATGGCGGTGAAGACCCTGGTGCAATCGGGGTTGGAAAGCTCCAGGAAAAAAAGGTGACCCTGGCTATCGCCCGCGAAATAGAGAAACAGGTTAATGCAACTCCCGGCTACAAGGCCGTGATGGTTCGTGAAGGTGACTACGGAATGTACCTGAAAGAAAGAACACGGATCGCCCATAAGAACAATGCGGACTTCTTCATTGCCATCCATGCGGATTCATTCAAGAAAAGCTCCGCCAGGGGAACAACCATTTATGCACTGTCCCAACGCGGAGCTACCAGCGAGCATGCCCGCCTGTTGGCAGAAAAGGAGAATGCTGCCGACCTTATAGGAGGTGTCGGCAAGGTTACCCTGGACGACAAGGATGAAGTATTGCGCAGTGTGTTGCTTGACCTGAGTATGACCGCGAGTATTGCGTCGAGCATTGATGCCGGCAACCGGATTATCGAGTCACTGGGCAACGTCACTCACCTGCGCCGCAAGAATGTGGAGCAGGCCAATTTTGTGGTCCTGCGCAGCCCGGACATTCCTTCATTACTGGTGGAGTCCGGTTATATTACCAATCCCACCGATGCCAAAAATCTGGACTCCCGGACATGGCGACAGCGCTTTGCCACTGCCATCGTCAGTGGAATAACCGCTTATTTTTACAACACGCCACCGCGTGGCACCTGGGTCTCCTGGCAAAAGGAAAATGGCGCTATCCCATCCACCTACGTGGTGAGGCGGGGAGACACCCTGTCAGAAATTGCCGAACGTTTTGGAACCAGCTATTCCGCTCTCAAACGTGCCAATGACCTGCATTACGACAACATCCGGGTGGGCCAGGAACTGATCCTGCCCAATGGCCTGATCAGTGCTCCCGCACTGACTTTTGTGGAGCACACCATCAGCCGCGGGGAAACCTTGTCAGGAATTGCCGAAAATTATGCCATCCCCCTCAGCCGCATTCGTGAAACAAACCAGCTAAACAGTGATACTATTCGGGTAGGACAAACAATTAAAATTCCTTCTTCATAAACCGAATATTCTTATGGGATCCAATAGGGCCCGCATACAACTTTTAAGCCAACGCCTGAGCAACCAGATCGCTGCCGGAGAAGTGGTGGAAAGGCCTGCCAGTGTCATCAAGGAACTCCTGGAAAACAGCCTTGATGCAGGGGCTGACCGCATTGATATCGAACTGGAAAAAGGCGGAATCAAACTCATACGTGTGCGTGACAATGGCGCAGGCGTGGAGAAAGATGACCTGCCCCTGGCCCTGAACCGCCATGCTACCAGCAAGATTCGCGATCTCGACGACCTGGAGAATGTCAGTTCTTTAGGCTTTCGCGGTGAAGCCCTGGCCAGTATCAGCTCGGTATCACGCCTGACCATGATTTCACGTACTCCGGAGGCTCCTGAAGCCTGGAAAGTGGAAACTGAAGGTCGCGACATGGATGCCAATATCACACCCGCGGCCCACCCCCCCGGTACCAATGTGGAAGTGCGTGACCTGTTCTTCAACACCCCTGCCCGCCGTAAATTCCTGCGGACTGAACAAACCGAATACAAGCGCATAGACGACATGGTCAAACGCCTGGCTTTGAGCCATTTTGATGTCACCATCACTGTCAGGCATAACCAGCGCAGTGTGCATCGCTACGACCGTGCAGACAGTGAAAGTGAAAAGAAGCGTCGGGTATCCATGATCTGCGGTCCGGCATTCATGGATAACACCGTGGCCATTAACATGGAGTCAGCTGGATTGCGATTATGGGGCTGGGTCAGCCTGCCAACTTTCTCCCGCTCCCAGGCCGACCTTCAGTATTTCTATGTCAATGGCCGGGCCATCCGGGACAAGCTTGTCACTCATGCCATCAAGCAGGCCTACAGGGATGTACTCTATCATGGCCGGCACCCGGCCTTTGTGCTTTTCCTGGAGCTTGATCCCACACTGGTCGATGTCAACGTCCATCCCACCAAGCATGAGGTTCGTTTTCGGGACAATCGACTGGTACATGATTTTCTGTTCAGCGCACTGCATCGTTCACTCGCTGATGTACGACCTGAAGACAACATAGAAGCCATACCCAATGAAAACGGGTATGCCGGAACACCCGGACAGGGGCATGTGCAGTCACCGCCAGCCCCTTTTGCCACACAGAACAGTCTTGGCCTCTCACGCCGGAATATCCAGTCCCAACTGGAATCCCTTGAATCCTTCTACAGCCCCCCGCCCAAGGGCACCCATACCATGCCCGAACAGACGGATGATGAGGAAATCCCTCCACTGGGTTTTGCAATCGCCCAACTTCATGGGATTTACATACTGGCCCAGAACTCTCCTGGATTGGTTGTCGTGGATATGCATGCAGCCCATGAGCGCATCACCTATGAGCACATGAAAGCTGCCATGAGCGAGGATGGCATCAGGTCACAACCGTTACTGGTTCCCGTATCCCTGGCCGTAAGTGAAGGCGAAGCCGACTGTGCAGAGGAGCATGGCGAGACCCTGGGAAAACTCGGCCTGACCCTGGAAAGAGCAGGCCCGGAAAGCATCAGCATCCGTCAGGTACCGGTCATTCTAAAAAGTGCCGACGTGGAGCAACTGGTTAGGGATGTACTCTCTGATTTTCTGGAACATGGAACCAGCGACCGGATTGAAGCTCATCGTGATGAAATATTATCTACCATGGCCTGTCATGGTTCAGTGCGCGCCAACCGGCAACTGACCATATCCGAGATGAATTCACTGCTCAGGGATATGGAACGCACCGAGCGGTCAGGACAGTGCAATCATGGCAGACCCACCTGGACTCAATTATCAATGAACGAGCTGGACAAGCTATTCATGCGCGGGCAGTAAGGTGGAATCCCTCTTTGGTATCATCGGCTACCAGACAGTCCTGCCAGATGCCCTGTCCTGTTGATGCTCCCGCCTTACGGGTATGACATCACGAAACCATCCTCATTTGGCATGCTGATCTCCGACAGGGAATCCGCATCAAGCACAAGATCTTCATCAATTATGCCATTGAGGTAAAGCAGGTAAGCTGTCAGGGAATAGACCTCTGAATCGGTTAATGTCTGGGGTGTATTAAAAGGCATGGCACGACGGATATAGTCATAAACCGTGCTTGCATGGGGCCAGAAGCTGCCTATCGTCCTCACCTGATCCAGTTGATCCAAGGTGCCATGACCACCGACCAGGCGGTCATTGGGTTGTCCTGCGCCTTCACTGCCATGACAGGCAATACACTGCACGTTATACAGGCTTTCTCCCTGGGCAACAGTGCCGGACCCATCAGGAAGACCACTACCATCGGTTTCTATGCTGATATCCCAGGGAGCCAGGTCTTCCTCGGAAATGGGTACGCCCAATCCAGGTCCGCTGGAATTCTGAGCACTGGCGCATGCAGAAAGACCCGCATAAACAAGACAAAGGAAAATTTTACGCAATAACATTGCTGACCTCCCCGCCAGTGGCAATGCCCCAGGCCTGGACCGTATTGTTGTGATAGTTGCTTCTTGCACCGTACTCGGAAATGAATTCATCCCGTGTCGGCTGAACAGCACCAGTCTCATCAATGGCCCGACTCTTGAGTAAAGTAGGACCTCCATTCCAGCGCCAGGGTAGACGGAACCGTGTAAACGACTTGGACAGTACCGGATCCGTAAGCGCGGCTTCAGCCCAGGTAGCTCCGCCATCTGCAGAGACTTCAACGCGACGGATTTTACCCGCGCCGGACCAGGCCAGACCCGTAACTTCATACACACCGGGCTGCGGTAAAACCATCGTCGGGGAGGGGTTGGTGATTATCGATTTAACGCCCATGGGAAAAGTCAGAATTTTGGCCTTCCCACCAAGCATGACATCCGTATAGTGAGAGGTTTCATCACGAGTCATGGTTGGCGCAGCATTCACTTTCAGGCGTCTCAGCCATTTTACCGACATATTGCCTTCGTAACCCGGCAGGAATAATCGCATGGGGTAGCCGTTCTCCGGACGCAGGCGTTCCCCGTTCTGGTAGAGAGCGATAATGGCATCATCCATCATTTTCTCCAGCGGAACACTACGACTCATGGCGGCAGCATCAGCCCCTTCCGCCAACACCCAGCCGGCCCCTCGCTTGATGCCAGCTTCCTCAAGCAGGATGGATAGCGGAATACCTGTCCATTCACTGCAGGAGACCAGACCATGCAGCGCGCCCAGGGGGGCCTGCTGGGCCTGCGCCATCAGGTTGCTTCTGCCACTATTCCCGGAGCATTCCAGGAACTGGATACGTGTCACCGTGGGGTAACGCATCAACGCATCCATCGAAAATGTCAGCGGGCGATCAACGAGCCCATGAATCAACAAGGTATGCTGTTCAGGATCAATGCTTGGTACGCCACTATGATGGCGCTCGAAATGAAGACCCGTAGGTGTGATGGTTCCATGAATTTTTTCCAGGGGAGTGAAGGAAACACCACTGCCGACAACATTCGGGGTACCACCCACAATACGTTGCACTCCCTGCTCATACTGAGAAGGCTGGCCATACGGGCTCATATGTTTACCCGGCGCTTTCATCCAGGAAGGAATTTCCAGCGGTTCGGCACTGGACTGTACTGCCGACAGGAGACCCGCCCCTGCCATCATACCTACGCCCCCCTTCAGGAACAGTCTTCTGTGCAAAAGGCCATTACCGGCCACGTCCTCAATACCATGCAAGTATTCAGATTTGGATTTCATCTTTTGTCCGTTCCTGTCAGCTGGCCAATGGGTCAAAAAAACTTGTTACTGTTTTGGTAGTACAGCAATACACGCAAGATTGACTGTTATTTTTTATCATTTCTTTTTACGCTTTTCGGGCTGGTTTGTCTAATCTCCGGTTTGCAGATCAGGAACATCTTCCCATTACAGAGGAAATACCTTCACATCTTCTCCCCAGTACCGCGATATCACTTTCTGCTGGGCATCAATAGGCCCGCTGGTATAAAAACTGGCGCTTCCTTCAGTGTCTGACAGCACATCCTCCTCTCTGAGTACCACTGCCAGCCTCCTTGCTACAGCATCGTCTGTATCCACAATGGATACGCCATCACCGGCCACCTCACGAATGTGTGACTCAATGAACGTATAGTGTGTGCATCCAAGGACCAGGGTATCTGCGCCTTTTCCCAGAAGCGGCTGGATATACTGCTCCAGAAGCTGTCTTATCCCGTGGTCATCTGATTGTCCCTGCTCTATATATTCAACAAGGCCAGGACAGGGCTGGGTGATAATTTCCACCTTCCCGTCGAAACGACTTTTCAGATCGACAAATTTGTCGCTAGCCAGGGTCCCTTCCGTGGCAAGCACACCTATAATTCCAGAGCGGCTTTTTTCAGATGCCGGTTTAATTGCCGGCTCCATCCCTACAATAGGTAATCCATATTCTTCCCTTAGCTGTTTCACTGCCGCCGCCGTAGCAGTATTGCAGGCAACCACCACGGCCTTGACTGGAAACCTGAGAAAGAACTCCATGATCTCCCGGCTTCTCTCCAGAATAAATTCATCACCTTTAGGTCCGTAGGGGGCGTTGGCAGAGTCGGCCAGGTAAACGATATCCTCAGCGGGCAGGAGCTGATGAATTTTTTGCAGGATGGACAGGCCGCCGACACCGGAGTCGAAGATGCCTACGGGGGAATTTGAATTCATTGAAAACTACCCGTATCAGTAATCAGTCCATTGTAGCCTAGACCATAATAAAGGGATAAAAGGAAAAAGGGATGAAAGGTGAGCGGTTCTGGTAGACCGGCCGATCCACGCCCTTTATCCTTTACTCCTTTGTCGACTAAATGCCTTGCCCGCTATACCAAAGATGAAAAGTACTGCCAGTAATGTGTCAAAGCCAGTCTTATGCCTCACCGGCCCCACCGCTGCCGGCAAGACCGCCATCGCCCTTGAGCTGGCAAAGCAGCATGGCTTCGAGATCATCAGTGTGGATTCAGCATTGGTGTATAAAGGACTCAACATTGGTTCTGGAAAGCCCGACCAGGAGACCCTGGGCGAATTACCTCACCACCTGGTCGATATTCGGGACCCATCCCAACCCTATTCAGCCGCAGAATTCCGGGAAGATGCCATAAGCGCTGCACTGGACATTATCGACCGTGGCAAAAAACCCTTACTGGTAGGCGGCACCATGCTGTATTTCAAGGTGCTTCGAGACGGCCTCGCGCGCATGCCATCTGCCGACCCGGACATTCGCCAGGCCATTGCAGAGCTTGCGGAAGAAAAAGGGTGGCAGGCCGTTCATGATCGCCTCGCCGATGTGGACCCGGAGTCTGCATCCAGAATTCACCGGAATGACCCGCAGCGATTGATGCGTGCCCTTGAAGTCTATGAAAGCAGTGGGAAATCACTCACCGAACATCACCGGGAAACAAGTGATGGAGGAGCACCTCGACCTACCGAACTGGCCAATCTGGCGTTTGTTGCAATCCATCCCGGGGAAAGACCCGTATTGCATAGGCAGATAGCAAAGCGTTTCCATGACATGCTTGACCAGGGTTTTGTTGATGAAGTGAAAGCCCTGTATGAGCGCAGTGACCTTAACCATGATTTACCTGCCATTCGTTCAGTCGGATATCGCCAGGTCTGGGATTATCTTGACGGACAATACGATTATGAAACCATGATCGAGAAAGGGATCGCGGCCACACGACAACTCGCCAAACGCCAGTTAACCTGGCTCAGAAGCTGGCCTGATTTAACCCGAATGGAATGCGAACCAGGGTTTGAAAGTGGAAAAATTGTGAAGAAGTGCTTGAAAGTTCTTGAAGTTGCACCCATTAACTAGGTGCACAAGTTCGTGAACACATATAATGCAGTCTCTATGGGAAAGGATTCCATAGTGAAATCTGTCTAAATTCACTTGTAAACAATAAAAAATTATTTCTGGAGAGATACCATGTCAAAAGGGCATTCTTTACAAGACCCTTTCCTGAATGTTCTACGCAAGGAGAAGGTGCCGGTTGCGATCTACCTGGTTAGCGGAATCAAACTTCAGGGACAGATTGAATCCTTTGATCAGTTTGTCATTGTACTCAAAAACACGGTAAATCAGATGGTTTACAAACATGCCATTTCTACCGTGGTTCCCAGCCGCCAGGTACGCGTCCCAATGGCGGGTGCAGAGAATGCTGACGACGATTCAGCCGGTAACTCGTTCTGACAGGTCTCACTCACCTGTCCTATTGAGGTTCTGTTATTTTTTTTGAAAGACCTGAGACAGGTGAGCTCGCCATTCTTGTCCAATTGAACCTGGACAGCGACGCTGACATCCCCGACCCGAGAGAATTCGAGGAACTCGCCCTGTCTGCCGGCGCATGCCCGGTCGAGCTCCTTGGCGGCCGTCTGAAAATTGCCAATCCCCGTTATTTTGTTGGCACAGGAAAACTGGAAGAAATAGAACAGCTAATCCAGCTTCACCAGGCAGAGATCGTGCTGTTTGACCACCCACTTTCGCCCAGTCAGGAAAGAAACCTGGAAAAAGCACTGAAGTGCAGAGTTTTGGACAGAACAGGACTTATCCTGGATATATTTGCCCAGCGTGCCCGATCCTACGAAGGCAAACTCCAGGTGGAACTTGCCCAACTCAAGCACAGCATCACTCGCCTGGTCCGTGGCTGGACCCACCTTGATCGACAAAAAGGTGGGATTGGACTGCGTGGTGTTGGTGAAACCCAGCTGGAAATTGACCAGCGCCTTATACGTGGGCGCATAAAGGCCATCAACAAGTCGCTTGAGAAGGTTCGCAAGCAGCGTGAGCAGGGTCGTCGTTCCCGCAAACGGGCGGAAGTCCCCACGGTATCCCTGGTGGGATACACAAATGCCGGCAAATCATCCCTGTTTAACCGGATGAGCGAATCGGAAATCTATGTGGCAGACCAGTTATTTGCCACACTGGATTCCACTCTGCGAAAGATCCCGCTACCGGATGTTGGCAGTGCCATACTGGCAGATACCGTAGGTTTTATCCGGAACCTGCCCCATCAGTTGGTTGATGCCTTCAGGGCAACTCTTGAAGAGACAACCGAAGCCAATCTGCTGCTGCATGTCATTGACAGCCATAATGAAGAACGCCTGTTACTCAAGGATCAGGTGGACTCGGTCCTTGCTGAAATTGGTGCGTCAGAAATTCCTGTCCTGCTGGTGTATAACAAAATCGACCTGCTTGACGGCCAGGGTACGGCCATCGACAGGGACGACCAGGGCAAACCCTGGCGCATCTGGGTATCGGCCAGAACAGGCGAAGGCATGGACCTGCTTTTCCAGGCCATTGCCGATCTGCTTGGCGAAGATCTTATCGAAACCGACCTTCCCCTCGAACCCCGACAGGGCCGCTTTCGCGCGCGACTTTACGGCCAGGGGGCCGTCAAAAACGAGAAGGTGGATGAATCAGGTACCATGGTTTTGTCGTTGCGGTTGCCAAGGCAGGATTTTGTCCGTCTACTTGAGGATGAGGGTATGGATCCATCCCGGTACCTGCACACCATCCCGGGTAAAGGGGCACAAGCAGCAAACCAGGGTCCTAAAACCTGACGGCAGCGCCAAGCCCAGTAATTACGGGCGAAACCTGTGTTAATGCCTTCTATAATTCGTTAAAATCGCGCTTCGCATTTTATTAATCCGATAAATGAATTTTCGAACCACAGGATTCCGGTCAAACCGGAGTCAGGAGAAATTGATGGCCTGGAATGAACCAGACAACGATGATCGCAAGGATGACCCATGGGGCAACCGTCCCGGCGGAAATGACCAGGGACCTCCGGACCTTGAAGAAGTAATCAACTCCTTCCTGCGAAAGATCAATGGCATTTTTGGCGGAAAGGGTGGCAACAGCAGCAATGGCGGCCAGGATAGCGGCCCCCCGATTTCCGGCGGGCTCGTCGTCGGTGTGCTGATTATTCTAGCCATCATATGGGTTGGTGCAGGTTTCTATACGGTTGATGAGCAGGAACGCGGCGTAGTCTTGCGTTTCGGTGTTGCCCAGGAAGCCGTGGTCCTGCCGGGCCTGCACTGGAATCCTCCACTCGTTGATGAGGTCACCCTCATCAATGTGACTCGTGTCTACGACCGTGATTTCAGCAATACCATGCTGACCGAAGATGACAATATCATTGATATCACCATGTCAGTGCAGTATGTCATCACCAATGCGCGGGACTATTACCTTGAAGTAGAAGATCCTGAGGAGTCCCTGCAGCATGCTGCAGAATCAGCAATTCGCCACGTGGTTGGCTCCTCCTCAATGGACAATGCCATCACCACAGGCCGTGAAGGAATTGCCCAGGACACCATGATCCGCCTGCAGAATTACCTGGACCTTTATGGTACAGGCATCACGATTCGCCAGGTCAACATCGACCAGTCTTTGCCTCCCCAGCAGGTCAGGGATGCGTTTGATGATGTGATCAAGGCAGACGAAGATAGCGAGTCCTACCAGAACCAGGCACGCGCCTATTCCAACCAGGTAATACCGGAAGCACGCGGTAACGCACGCCGCCAATTAGCTGATGCTAACGCTTACATGGACCAGGTCATTGCCGAGGCAGAAGGTGAGGCCCAGCGCTTTGACCAATTACTGGTGGAATACCAGAAAGCCCCTGAAGTGACCAGGGACAGACTGTACATCGATGCGCTCCAGAAAGTGATGTCCAATACCTCGAAGGTCATGATTGATGTCGATGGCTCCGGCGGCAACATGATGGTGCTGCCACTTGACCAGATCATACGCTCCAATCGCGGGCGTACCCCGGAAGTCAGCGGATCCTTTGAAGGCACATCCAACTCCCAGCTAAGGGACTTTTCTGCCGGGTCGCGTTCAACCCCGGTAAGGAGTAACCGCCAATGAAAAATTCGACTCTTTTTTCACTCGTCACCATGGCACTGGCTGTCATCGTCGCATACAACTGCCTTTATGTAGTACGGGAAATAGACCGTGCCGTTTTACTGACTTTTGGTGAAGTCACCAATTTTGATGTGCCGCCAGGACTGCATTTCAAACTTCCCGGTGTGCATACTGTGCGCCGCTTTGATGGACGCATGCAGACACTGGATGCCCCTGCGCAGAGCTATCTGACCGCAGAGAAGGAATATCTGGAAGTGGATTCCTATGCCAAATGGCGAATCCACAACACGGCTGATTATTACCGAAGTACATCCGGGGATGAAAACAGTGCCAACAACCTCCTGGCACAGCGTATCAACACTGGTCTGCGAAATCAGTTCGGTGTCCGCACCGTCCATGAAGTGGTATCGGGAGAGCGGGATATGCTGATGGAAGAGCTGACTGAAAACCTGAATGCCATTGCCCAGGAAGAACTCGGCATTGAAGTTATAGATATCCGTGTAAAGAAAATTGATCTGCCGCCGAATGTCAGTGAGTCCGTTTACCAGCGCATGAATACAGAGCGCCAGGAAGAGGCTCGCGAGTTACGCTCTACCGGTGAAGAGCTGGCTGAAGGCATTCGTGCAGAAGCTGATCGCCAGTCTATCGTTATCCGGGCAGAAGCCTACCGCGATTCTGAAAATATACGCGGTGAAGGTGATGCACAGGCTGCAGCTATCTATGCAGATGCCTTTAACAAGGATCCGGAATTCTATGAATTTACCAGAAGCCTGAATGCCTACGTGGAAACATTCAGTGATAGTGGTGATGTACTGGTAATCAGTCCGGATAGTGATTTCTTCAAATACCTGAACAGCAGCCTCCCGGAAGCTGACTGACAGAAAAACCTGGGGCTCCCGGATGTGGCGGGAAATTGGTATAGCCATCAGCCTGATGCTGGTAATAGAAGGTATAATTCCTTTTTTGTATCCGCAAAGATGGCGACAGCTAGTTGCATCCCTGGCGGAAATAGACAACAGCACCCTGCGCCGGATAGGACTGGGGAGCATGGTAGCAGGACTTATCCTGCTCTATCTGGTGAATTAGAGACTCCACAATGAGTAAAGTAAACCGCTGGCTGTTACCAGACGGCGTTGATGAAATTTTGCCACCACAGGCAAACCAGCTTGAGGCCCTGCGCAGGGATATCCTGGATCTGTACCGCACCTGGGGATATGAGCTGGTCATGACACCACTGATCGAATTCCTGGATTCCCTGCTCATCCTGCCCAGCAATGAATTGCAGCTGCAAACCTTCAAGATCGTTGATCAACTGACGGGTCGCGGCATGGGAGTGCGTGCTGACATTACATCCCAGGCAGCAAGGATTGATTCCCACGTGCTGCAGCGGGATGTCCCGACCCGGCTTTGCTATGCCGATAACGTACTCCACACCAGGCCCCAGACTCTACTGGGTTCTCGCAGCCCCCTGATCATAGGGGCCGAGCTGTTTGGCCACAGCGGTATCGACAGTGATATCGAAGTCATTACCCTGATGCTGCATGTCCTTGAAAAAGCCGGCATAAACAATCCACAGCTGGCTCTGGGCCATGTAGGTATCTACCGCGCGCTCACCCGGGATGCCGCCCTGACGACAGATATTGAAGAAAAACTTTTCGCTGCCCTGCAACGCAAGTCAGCCGCCGAAATTGAGCAGGTGCTCAGGGAAAGTGCAGCTGACAGCACCCTGACAGAAAATATCAAGTGTCTCTCCGGGCTGCATGGTGATGAATCCGTACTGGATCGGGCCGCCCAAGAACTGGATTGCCAATCCACGGAAATCACAGACAGTCTTGAACAGTTAAAACAGATCGCCATGGCAATCAAAGATCGCTTCCCGGAGCAGCCACTCTACTTCGACCTCGGGGAACTGCGTGGTTATGATTATCATACCGGTGCCGTGTTTGCAGCTTACGTATCCGGTTATGGTGAAGCCATCGCCAATGGCGGCCGTTATGATGACATCGGCGAAGTGTTCGGACGGGCTCGCGCTGCAACCGGTTTCGATGCAGACCTTAAACTGCTTCATGTTCTTGGCGACAGAAACTATAGCCAGGAAAAACATATATATGCACCTGCAGACGGGGATTCAGCCCTGGCCGACATGATCAGGAAACTACGACATGAAGGTCAGACTGTCATACAGGCATTCCCGGGGCAGCAAGACAGCCCTGCTGATCTTGGCTGCGACCATATGCTTGTCAGCTCTGATGGCAACTGGCAGGTCAAACCACTTTAATTCAATCAATATAATCTCGTCGAAGGACACCAGGTACAAGAATGGGAAAAAGCGTTGTCGTGCTCGGCACCCAATGGGGTGACGAAGGAAAAGGAAAAATTGTTGACCTGCTCACCGAGAAGGCAACCAATGTCGTGCGTTACCAGGGCGGACACAATGCAGGCCATACACTGGTTATTGACGGTGAAAAAACCGTTCTGCACCTGTTACCTTCCGGTATTCTCAGAAAAGAAGTCACCTGTATTATCGGCAACGGTGTGGTACTCAGTCCCGAGGCCCTGCTCAAAGAAATTGATGAGCTCGAAGCCAGGTCAGGTCAGGTCACCGACCGCCTGAGAATCAGTGCCGCCTGCCCGCTTATCCTGCCTTACCACATTGCACTCGACCAGGCCCGTGAAGCCAAGCGTGGGAATAATAAAATTGGTACTACCGGACGTGGCATTGGCCCCGCCTATGAAGACAAGGTGGCTCGTCGCGGCATCAGGCTAGGTGAGCTGATGCACGAAAAACATTTTGCCGACAAGCTGGATGAAGTCCTTGGTTACCATAATTTTGTACTGACAAACTACTACCAGTTTGATGCCTGTGACTATCAGAAGACCCTGGATGAAAGCCTGTCCATGGCGGAAAGAATTCGACCGATGGTAGCCGACACAATCGAAGTGCTGCATACTGCGCGCAAGAATGGTGAGCATATCCTCTTTGAAGGTGCACAGGGTGCTCTGCTGGATGTAGACCATGGCACCTATCCTTACGTGACCTCATCAAATACCACGGCTGGCAGTGTTGCCACCGGTAGCGGTTTTGGCCCACTTTACCTGGATTATGTCCTGGGCATCACCAAGGCCTATACCACCCGTGTTGGAAGCGGTCCCTTCCCTACAGAACTCTTCGACGATGTTGGCGAAATGCTGTTTACAAAAGGCAAGGAGCTTGGCGCCTCCACCGGGCGTAATCGCCGTTGCGGCTGGTTTGATGCCGTCATCCTGAAAATGTCAATTCGAATCAATTCGGTTTCAGGCATCTGTCTGACCAAACTGGATGTGCTTGATGGGCTGAAAACGGTCAAGGTATGTACAGGCTACAAAGGCGTCGATACAAATGCCATGTCTACCCTGATGAACTTTGACAGTTACGATAGTCTTGAGCCGATATACGAAGAACTGCCAGGTTGGTCAGAATCCACTTACGGTGCCAGAACCCTTGAAGAGCTGCCGGAAAATGCTCGCAATTATATTCGTTTCATAGAAGAGAAAATCGAGGCACCGGTGGATATCATTTCAACGGGGCCGGACAGGGATGAGACAATTATTCTGACACATCCATTCGGATAAAAGGCTAAAAGGC
>CAZDCK010000018.1:0-32522 GCA_964503965.1 uncultured Enterobacteriaceae bacterium
GTTTTTGATGGCAAATCAAATATTGAAATAGATGGAAAGAGCGTGGTGTCAAAATCTAGATTTAAATTTTCAAAATTCTTAAAGGTCTGAGGCAAATATGCCAGCTGGGCCTTATCATCAAAGGATATAGATTCTGATAGGGAGGCTTTATTGCCAAGACTATATTCAGCAACGGAAAAATTATCCAAATTGATTGTCTGGATAACCCCTGAATTTAAACTTGTGATAAATATTTCGTTACCATATTGGTAAATTTTTCTAGGCGGATGTTTTAAAAAAATATCCCCAATAGGGCCGTAGTCGCCGTATGAAAGGATCTTAATCTTATTTTCTCCTTCCAGTGCTAAAAAAATTAAATTGCCTACTTTAAGAAGCCCATATGGTCTACTGCCGACAGAAATAGTCTTTTTTACACTGAAGGTATCTCTTCCTATGATAGAAACAGAACCCTCTAAATAGTTAGATACTAAAATTTCAGATCCATTAAAGAGCGCTTGAACTGGAAAGTTTCCGACACCAATCTCACTTATCTTTTCATAGCCTTCTGATACAAAAAATATAGAAATGGAGTCTGCAATCGGATTAACAACAACCAATTCTTGCTCTTCTAAACCATACGATAAGTACCCACTTTCCTCGGAGATTACATTGAGGGAAATCAGGAGAAAGGCGACGCCCATGGCAAACTGATTGGCTATTTTTTTCAATTTTTTATGTCTTGAAAACGTAAAAGAAGTAATAGTTTTTTTAAAAGCTTGACCTAAGTTAGAAATGAATTTCAAAAAAATAGCTTATTATTTGTACCGAATTGTTGCCAGATATGTACTAAGGAAAGATAATACACCCTTATTTATCAAGGGCCTATAACTCAGTTGGTTAGAGTAGCGGACTCATAATCCGTTTGTCCCAGGTTCGAGTCCTGGTGGGCCCACCAATATTTTCAATAAGTTACATACTTACCCATCAAATCGGACGCTATCATTCAATCAGGTGTCGACGAAGTTGCCAATCGTTCGACCGGCAAAACCCGCACCCTGGTCCTTTAAACATCGATGCCGCTGCCGGATCATCCTTCAGCTTATACTGCAGCCAAGCAATAGGCCCTTCCGCAAAAGGATAACCGCCAGTGAGTGAATAGGTAGCACCATGACCCACATCCATGTTGGCATTGATGGCTGGAACGTCGAGCTTTTGCAGGTCCTGCCAGTCAATTTCAGCATTGGCAAAGGCAATATCAGTCTTCCCGCCTATGAAATAGGCAATTGGTGCATGCAACTGGTTAAGGGCGGAACGCTCGAGGTCATGGCGAACCATGTACTGATCGCCATCTGGGAAAAGCCCGCTGTTGAGTACCAGCGTCGTAGTGATACGCGGATCCGGGGAGACCTTCACCGCCTGCAATGCGCCGCAGGAATGCCCCATCACGGCGACGCGGCTTTTATCCACGTGTCCAGCAAAATCGCTACCGTCTCGGGTGTTCTCCGCGGTGATCCAGTTCAGGGCATCCAGCATCTGACCAGCTTGCGTCTCGAAGGGCGGCCAGTCTGCCGGGTTCTCGGGCCGCGGCTGGCGGGGCGCAGGCGATTCGCGGAAAGGCCCGATGGCCAGCACGATGAAGCCTTGGGAGGCGACCTCGGACAAAAACTCCCGATAGCCGAAGTTGCTGTTGACACAACTGCCGTTGCCCCAAAGCACCACCGGATAGCGGCCAACCAATTCTTGTGGCTGGTAGACCGTGTGTGTCGGCAGCCCAGAGGCCTGGTAAGCCATGGCCGGTTCCGACCCACCGCCGACGGGATACTGTCCAAGCGCCGGCAAGGCAAAGGCTAAGACCAGACCGAAAACCAGTTTCTGCATGTCGCTCCTCCTGGGCATCATCAGGGTAACAGCCTCACCGTGACGCGGCGGCTCTGCCAGTCATCCACGCCATCAGCCACCGCGTCGATCCAGTTGACCTCGCCTTGCACCGCGATTCCGGCATCGCGCAGCAGCCCTGCCACCTCTTCGGCCCGGCGCCGACCGGTATTCGGGGCTTCCCGCAACAGCGTGCCGTCGCTCAGCAGGTGCGCGCCGCGTACCCCGGTCACCACCAGGCGCGATGGCTGCAACTTTTCGGCGATAGTCAGGATTTCCGAGAGTAAGCGCGGATGACGGAACGAGATGCCCTTGTCGAAATCAAAGTAAATGTCGAACTCCTGCGGCCCCTCCGGTGGCGGCGGCTCTTCCTTGGAACCACCCGGGGGCGGGTCGAAAGCCAGCCGTCCTGCGCTCGGTCCGGGCGGGCGCGGATTGAAGTCGATGATATATCGGTCATCCGCGGGCAGCATGGTATTACAGTTGGCATCGAGTTCCGGCATAGCGGTAAGACGTACCTCGTCGAGAACAATACCCCCACAAATAGCTAGCGCATCTGTCACGATACCCTCCACCAGTACCTGATGTCCCAGCAGAGGCGGCTGAACCGAAGCACTGACATCACTCTGAATCGTAAGATAATAAGAATCCCCTTCATATTCACTGAGCCAGCAAGGCACGGTCGCTGTATCCCTCACGATAGGACAGCTGACAAAGCTGATGCGCTCACCAGGGGCTGGCGCAGCCAAAAGTGTGTTAGCAACACTCGCAACTGCCAGACTCATAAAAGTTTTGGATATCAGATTCATAATATGCTCAGGAAATTTACCAGGTCGACTTTTTCCTGCTCCGTGTAGCGAATGTTGAAGCGCCTGTCGTAGAAATCGACAAGCTCTCTGAGGTTGGCTGCAGAGCCATTGGAAAAATAGGGCGCCCTTGCTGACAAGCCTCTGAACTGCTGGATGACGATGGTTCCCACATCTTCACATTTACCCGATATCAATGCTCGCCCAGGGTCCTGGGTATAAATCGTTCTTCCAAGGAATGGATGTGGAGGAAGGTCATCACGACAGGTAATCTTGAACAGCGGCATGACAGGTTCTTCCTCGGCCCACGGACTTTCGGGGGGCTCCAGAGCCCATGGCAGATTGGTCGTACCCAGATCCATCCATCCGTTAGCAGTATCCATACCGGTCATATGCATCCCGTGGCATGTGGCACAGGTACGCTTGATGGGGTTTCCGAGCCCGACAGTGTTGATATGCATAGCATCCTTGATCCAGAACGTGCGGTAGAAAAAGTTATCATGCCCACGTTGAACAGATTCCAGGAATGCATTACGTGTAGCCTCATTCTCCGTAGCCCCTTCAGGCAGATCAGCCCATTTATTCTCCATGGGGAATACGAAGCGAGTAGTGTTGTTACCCAACACACCATCGCTGCCATCAGCCATCGCCTGAGGCCCGATTCCTGAAGGGCCTCCGTCCACACTTAATGGACCACCTGTGAAGTCCCATGCCTGTGCTCCATACAACTGCAATTCAAATTCCTGAATGGCGTCAAGCTGATCATCAGAGAGTGGCGTATCGACTTCCAGATGCCCCAGTGCTGCATTCTGAGCCTGTTGCTTAAGAGTCGAATCACGGGCATCCGCCATCATATTCATATTCAAGGGGCGCCCGGTCTCTGGATCCACTGCAGCGAGTTGACCGGTCTTGCCGATAAATGGTGATACTCCGAACCGGGAAGAAGCAACATAACGCAGATTGATGGCCGGTCGAGGGCGGCGATAAACGGACACCTGTTGCTTTTCCCCTTCGATCCCATATGCCGGGTCTGTATTACAACCCGTTGGGTCACGCACAACTTCAAGATCAAATTCAGTCTCAACATCCACAGGCGGCCAGGGCAAGGCGACTCGAATCAGTCCACGTGATAGTAAGAGGGAATGAGACACTGGATCACCTGCTGGTTTGTTAGGACAATCCATTCCATCTACAGGTGCAAACAATGGATCAGTCCCATTGGTATCCTGCCAACGCTGCTGGATAGTTGCCGCTGAAATACTCATCGCGTCAGCAGGCTGATGGCAGGTGACGCAACCGCGGCCATTAGTACCCAGAGCCTCGAAGAAAGGATGCCCATCTGTTTCGATTACACCACTGGTGTTCAGCAGACCAGTCCGCCCATATTCATTCTCATATTCAATATAGGCAGGTAGAGGGCGGTCTTCACCTGGCGACCACCAAAGCAAAGACCTGTCACTGAATGCTTCTTCCTGCACAGGCTGGGCTACAGCCAACGTCCCATCGATAGAAGAAACCATGACAGTTATCAGAAAACAAAGCAGACGTTGCCAGGCAACCAATTTGGTTTTCAACTTACTCATATCTACACCTTACCTGTTGCTTCTTATTTAGGTTTTAAAAATTGATCATCCATAAAGTCGCTACACTCACGCCCATGAAAGTAAGTCTCCTGACCACAGCTACTGACCTGGTGATCTTCGGCGACAACAGTGGTGCTTTCACGGCCCTCGATACAGACGCTGGAGAGGTCCACTGGAAATACAACGGCAACCAGGGTTGGCGGGCTTCCCAGATGACATACGAATTAGATGGACGCCAATACATCGCTGTAACAATCGGCCGATCAATAACTGCTTTCGCCTTACCCGAAGGGATGAGGGTAAAACCACACTCACTAACTATCTGACGCAGTAAGAATCCTAAGATGAGTCAGTTTCTATCACGGGATTCAATGGCTGCTCCATAACTCGGATCGCAGTCATAAGGCCAGACTACGTCACCTTCGCCGCCTTTATCCAGCGGGATCAAGCGTGCGGATCGACCTGCAAAAACCGCCGGATCTTCATATTCCTGCATGATATAGAGTTTTTTACTGTCCTCACTGAGCCGGAAATGCTCAACCAGGTGCATGTCCTCTGTATGATCCAGACCGTTGTTAAGAAATGTGCTTTCCTTGATCGCGACAGTATCTACCACAAGCGTATCACCCTCCCAGTAACCGATGGAATGACCACTGACTGTTGCGGGCACTTCCTCCGGATGTGAATCCTGGTTCAGATGAATGACGCGCACCACGTCGAAGTATTCCATTTTGATGACAATTAAATCCCGGCCCTGGTAGATCTCGATGGGAAACGGTCCCTGCATGGAATAGATGATACTGGGTGGCTGGCAAGTACTGCCAATCTCTACCTGTGCAGATGAATCATAATTAGCCGCTTTTTGCCGCGCTGCATCGGTTATTTCCATGCCACCATACTCACCTTCTGGAAATTCCCGCAACCCTGAGTCAGCCAGCAGGATCGTACCCGCCGGCAAGTCGTCTATCATGGCCTGTTCCCCGGACGTTGCCTCGCGCTGCGGCGGAATGGGTCCGAAGGAAATCATCCAGTAACCACTAAGGTCTGGTTGAGCGATAACCGATGTCGAAAACCCTATGGCAGCGGCGCATAACAGCTTGCCTATTATTTTTTTCAATTCAATCATTGAGATTTCTCGACACGCCGATTTCAGTGCCGTCCTCCTTTATTGCGCGAGTGATTCGCATCAGATTTGAGCCGTCACGGGCCCTGATACCCCACAAGGTCATGGTATCGCCTTCCTGCATGACTTCCTGGCTCCAGCCCCTACGACGCAGAGCAGATGGAGCCGAAGTCTCGCAGGTCCAGCGTTCAGTCTCACCAGTCTCATTGATCACCATCAGTTCAACGATGGCGTGTGGATTACGAAAGTTGAATTTAGCTACCGTGCCCTTGATGGAAATGGGCTCGTCATTGGTATTGTAAAAAACAGCAGCAGAGTGATGGGCAGTTACAGGCGAGGCATATAAAAAACCAAGCAAGAGCCCATGAATGAGTAAAGTTTTTAAAGGTGTCATGTGTCTTTCACCATAATTATTTAAAGGAATTTGCAGAATGTCGCTAATACCGCAATTTAGTTTGATTTATGGACGGCTATTATCTGGCTTGAATTTAGCCAGCAGGGCAACGTACTGGTATCCCTCAACACTAGAGCGATGTCAGCGATGAATAGGGAAAGCTGTTTTTCCATTTTTATGTCACTCCGCCCTGCCGGGTCACTTGATCTGGTAAAACTTGATGCGGATGGCGGGCACCGGGTTACCCGCCTCATCTGCGGCTACGCCGCTGTTATCTCCCTCCAGAGTCGCCACGAAAGTACCGCGTGTTAGCCAGTCGTATGCCCCCTCGGGTGCCTCGAAACGGGGCCGGAAGAAGCTGCGCTGCCCGCCCTGGCCAGGCAAGCCGCAGCTGAATGATTCGTTGAGTATATGGATGATGGTGCCGTCATCCGATTCCAGGAAATAATCGGCGCTTAGGGTGCCGCAGCCCCCTTCGTAGCGCAGCTGGTAATCCCACCCCCCAGGGATGACCCGGCCATTGAGCCTGGGCCCGGCAATTGTGCCACCGGTGATAGGTATGTACTGCCTGTGACCAAGGGCGGTTTCGCCCTGCACGACTGCGGGGGCCAGGGTCACGCGCTCTTCGAACACAAATTCCACCTTTGGGAACTGTTCCTGGGTTGGCATGCTACCAAGTGCCGTGGCCGGCTGCTGGGCCAAGGCCTGGATGGCCAGACAACCGCCGGCCACCGTTATCAAGAGTACTTTCATGGTTTCTTCCTTTTTCTGTTAGTCACTGTGCGCTAATTCAATCGTCTTCCAACCTGGCTGTTCTGGCTTCCTTCTCCGCATTCACATCAGCGATCCAGGCATCCAGCAAACCCCGCAGGCGGCGTACTTCCGCCTGTCCGCTATTAGTCAAGTCATTACGCTCACCGGGGTCCTCGCGCACGTTGAACAGAAAGGCAGCGTCCGGGCCATCCATCACCAGTTTGAGGTCGCCGCTACGAACCGCGGTGAACGTCGGGTTGCTGCGCCAGAACAGGGTTCTATCCACCACCGGTGACTGGCCGGTGACGACCGGCATCAGGTCGATACCCTCGGGCAAATACCCCGTGGGGAATTTGACGCCGGCCAGGGCAAGGATAGTAGCAGTGAAATCCATGGTGATGCCCACCTGCTCCGACACCTGGCCGGCGGGGATGACACCGGGCCAGCGCATGATGGCGGGCACCCGGATGCCACCTTCCCATACTGTCCACTTGCGGTTGAACAGTGGAGTGTTCCTGGACAGCCACTCACCGCCGTTGTCGTTGGTGAAGATGACCAGCGTATCTTCCTCGAGTCCGGCCGCCTCGAGAGCGGACAATATCTCCCCGATGCCCTCGTCGGCACGTTCCAGCATCGCCACGTAATCCGCGCGCGAACTGGTACCTAGCTCGTTGGGCTGAAGGTGGGCGGCGTTGCGGATAGCCACCGACGGCATGTCCGGCACCTGGTAAGGCCAATGAGCGGCGTTGTATTGGACGGACAGGAAGAAGGGCTCACCGGCATGCTCGTTGATGTAGCGGATAGAGCGCTGCGTGATCATGTCGGTCATGTAGCCCTCTTCCTCGATGAGCTGCCCGAATTCCCAGAGGTCTGGCTTTCCCTCGCCGCTGGTATGCCGGTAGTAGTCTGTATAGCCGGCCTTGAAGCCAAAGAAGTAGTCGAAACCGTGGGCCTCGGGCAACTCGTCAGGTTCGTAGCCAAGATGCCATTTGCCCACCAGCCCGGTTTGGTAACCGGCATTTTTGAGCAGGAAAGGCAGGGAATGGCCTTCCGCCGCAAGGCCGTGCCCCCCGCGATTGGCAACGGTTTCACCACTGGAGGACAGCGGAATCTCGATGTCGTAGCGCTGCTGGTAGCGGCCCGTCAAGAGGCCGGCCCGCGTGGGGGAACAGACCGGCCCGTTGGAATAAAAGTCGGTGAAGCGCACGCCCTCGGTCGCCATACGATCAAGCACGGGGGTGCGGATATCAGGACCCCCGTAACTGCCGAGATCACCGTAACCAACGTCGTCAGTCATGATGAATATCACGTTGGGCTTGTCTGGCTGGGCACATAGGCCGGTACTGGCAAGTAGTGCGAGGATGAAATTTGCGATGTGTTTCATGGGACCCCCTTTTTTATTTGTTGTTATCGTCGATCCGCTGAAAATGAGTGTATTGGTGATACCGGGAAAACTCAAAAATAGCGGAATAGGCCATTGGCACCTTTTCCGGTCTACGCGGGATATCCGAAGAATCCAGCCTGAGCATCCAAACATTGCCACCCCCCCCGACACCCTTATAAACTGTTTCAGAAAATCGGCGACTCTATAGTTACATAACAAGACCAAGGACCGCACCATGCTACTTATCCTTCGAATCGCAACTGCTCTCATAGTATTCCTGTCAGCGTTCAGCTATATCGGTATCGCCACCGCCCAACCGGGTAATGAGGAGCGCAACCGCCAACCGGACAATATCGGTACCGGTCCGTACCCAGCCATGAAGGAAGAAGTTGCCTCGCTGCCGGCACACGTGATCTACCGTCCGCGCAATCTTACCGCCATGGGCGACGAAAAACTTGGGTTGGTAGCCTGGGGCAACGGCGGCTGTTCCGATGACGGAGCAAGCACCCGCTTCCACCTGCTCGAACTGGCCTCCCACGGCTATCTGGTTATCGCCAGCGGGCATATCTACAGCGGCCCCGGTGCAAAGGAGAGACCCGAAGTGGCGCCTGTCGCCGAAGGCGAACTACCCCCGCCCCGCACGTCAGCGACTGACCTGACCGACGCCATCGACTGGGCCCTGCATGAAAACGCGCGCAGTGACAGCCCTTACTATGGACGCATCGATGGTGACCAGATCGCCTTTTCCGGATTCAGCTGCGGCGGCATCCAGGCCATCGATGTCGCCGGCGACCCGCGCATCGACACCCTGGTGCTGCAAAACACCGGCATCTTCATCGATAGACCACCGCGTAACATACCCGGCATGGACCTGGTGAAGGGGGACCTGATGGCCATCCACACCCCCACCATTTATATCCTTGGCGGCGAGACCGACATTGCCTATGACAACGGCATGGACGATTTCGCGAAAATTAACCACGTGCCTGTCGCTGTGGCTAACCTGCCAGTCGGTCATGGCGGCACCTACTTTGATAAGAATGGTGGCGAAGCGGCTCAGGTGGCTGTCAACTGGCTGCAGTGGCAGCTGCGCGGCGACTCTGATGCCGCCAAGTGGTTTGTCGGCAAGAACTGCGTTCTGTGTTCTCATGACGCATGGGCCCTGGAGACCAAGGGGCTGGAATAGAGTTCCTTGCAGGATAGTGCCAAGAGAAGGCCCTGAGGATTGAATGACCCATGGCTTTTTCTCATTCGACAAGCGCCTGGTATATCAGGTTCTGTACCTTGTCGAGCAGGGCCTGATCGCCCGGGAAGGTCTGGGCATTGATCACGTAGGCGAGGTTCTCGACCGAGTCGACACGGAAGGTCGTGGTGGCCGCTCCGCCCCAGCCGAAACTGCCTGCCGAATCCATTCTGCCTAATGCAGGAACATCCATCGTTACGGAAACGCCCAGGCCGTAACCGGTCGATGACGGCCCGGTGCCGTTATTGATGGAGGGTATGTTAGCGGGCAGGTGGTTCTGCGCCATGAAATCCACCGTCTTGCGACCAAGTATTCTCACACCATCCAGTTCCCCGCCGTTAAGCAGCATCCGGGCAAACTTCAGGTAATCCCCCGTGGAAGAAGAAAGGCTCAGCGTGGCGAAATGGTGGTCGGTGAAGCGCGCATAGCGATCTTCCGCCTCCGGCTTCAGGCCTCCTTCACCGTTGGGCTGGTAGACCCTGACAAAATCATCCGCCCGTGAAGGCGGAACGCCAAACATGGTGTCCTCCATGCCCAGAGGGCCGAACAGTTCCTGATGCAGGTACTGTGCGAAGGGCATGCCGGAAAAGACCTCAACGAGATAGGCCTGCACATCATGGCCCAGGCCGTAGACCCACTGGTCACCGGGCTGGTAACGCAGCGGCACCTGCCCGAGCCTCTGGATTTCATCGGTGAGGGAATCCAGACCGAACATGCCGATACCGTGCTCTCGGTATATGGCATCCACCGGGTGACCGCCGAGTCCCCCGGTCAGTCCCAGGGTGTGGCGGAAAGCATCATGGACGGTGGGCTTGCGGTCCAGCACCTCCAGGATCGGGTTGCCGTTCTCATCGACACCAGCAAACACCTTGAGGTCACTGAATTCGGGGATGTAACGGTCCAATGGGTCCGAAAGCTGGAAGAGGCCGTCTTCGTAGAGTGTCAGCAGGGCGACGCTGGTGATGGGCTTCGTCATGGAATACAGGCGAAACAGGTGCTCCGTCGTCATGCCCACACCGGCCTCCCGGTCGGCGTAACCGTAGGCCTTGTTATGCACAACCTGGCCGTCGCGAGCAACGGCGACGACGAGGCCAGCCACCCTGCCCTTGTCGACTTCTGCCTGGATCGCACTGTCCATGCCGGCGAGTCTTGCAGCCGAGAAACCTGCGATAGTTCCTTCCTGCGCAAATGCCACCCCCAGCTGAAATCCCATGACAACAGCCACGATTGCGGCCTTGCTGAAAAATTGAAGTCGCCCGATCATGCGTGTATCCCCCTGTATGTTATTAATTAAACCTGGAGGCATCCAGAACGACGGCCTGTTATGCGGTTGCGCCATGTTTTCCCGCGCTAGTCCTCCCAAGCCAGCGGACAGCCCGGCATCGACATGCCGGCGCTCGCCACCTCGGCGCACAGGGCCCTAGCATTCGCCTTCTGCCGGTCAAGAATGCGATGTACGTCTGCTATCGGCGTGACCCGCCCGTGAATGGGTACGTCCCGTTCCACGTCTATGCTGCGGTACGTCACGTTGTCGTCGTAGGTGTCTCCCCAGAAATACACCTGCCAATTAAGATCAAACAGGTCACCCTGGATCAGCAGCCTGTGCTCCGGCACGTAGGCCAGCAGGCCATGAGCCATATGGGCATTACTAATGGTGTGGTAGAGCTCTACCGTCAGAAAGTCGTCTGACAGCAGAAGATGGTCCTCCACCGGTCGCAGACTGATCGGGCGCGGGTTGCGGCTAAGGTTGTCGTGGTACATCATCACGGGTCGCTCGCTCAGTTCCCGAAACCAGTCCATGTTGCCCTCCTGGGCGACGATGGTGATGCCTTCGGCGATGGCTTCGCGCAGTCCGCCAGTGTGGTCGAAGTGGTGATGGGAAATGATCAACTGGGTGATCGGCTTGCCGGGCACGGTTTCGTAGGCTGTCTCGATAATTGCGCGCGACCAGGCACGGTTGGTCGGCAGTTCAAACAGGGTGAGGTGATCCTCGAATTCCAGCAGCACCGAGTTAGCTCCGTTATTGCCAATCATGTGCCAGACATGGTCGGCCACCGGTTCGGCAGTAACGGTATAGGAGGCCACCGGCGCGGGAGTGCTGCGTACCGCGGCCGGCGCGGCTAGGTTATCGATGACTGCGTTGACGACGTAACGGTCAATATGCAGGCGCAGCATCACGGTGTCCTTCCAGTCGGAAACGGTATTGATGCTCATCGGCAGCAGCAGGCCGTCCACCGGCAGCCACGCACTGTATTCCGCGCGCTGGGTCATCTCCCCCAGGTTTTCGTGGGGTTCGAGCCAACGCACCCAGTGAGGCAGGCCGGTGTCGCTACTTACCGCCAGGGTGAACATGCGGTCGTCCGTGGTGGTGACGTCCACCAGGGTCAGGTTGTCCTGGCGGCGACGATTGCCCACGGTGCTGCCGGCTTCCAGCGCTTCGCGCACGGCGACTGGCGCAAACGACAGCATGTCCATGCGACGGGTAAGCGCCGTCACGTCGGAAGCGCGCCGCGCCGCACCGTTTCCGGCCAGGTCCCAGGCGATATCACCGTCCAGCGACTGATTGATCGGGAGCCCCTTCATCATGGCCTCGGCCGCGAAGACAAAGGCGCGGTACAGCCGTGCCTGCACACGGGTGCGATCGTTGGCCATGTCGATGACGCGGTGGTAGGCGGTCATGTTGGTCATTTTTTCCGGTGCAGTGGGTTCCGTTGTGACGAGGCTGCCGCCGTCCTGGTAGGCCTCATGGCCATAGCCGTAAATCTGCAAGGTATCGAGGGATTGGATGGCGTCCACCCCACCCATGGCCTCGGCGGCGTCGACCACCACCTGCCGCGCGTTATTGCCGGTGGCCGCGCAGCCGGTGAGCATAGACAGCGCGAGCAGGTAAATGACGACAACGTGTTGTGAAAATTTCATGGCGGCTTCCCAGTTAGTATTAAAAGTCAGTGATACCTGATGATAGCCCTGAGGGTCTTCTCCGACCTGTGCTACCAGACAGGTCATTCGTCAGGTTTTTCCCATCCCTGCTCGAAGAACTTCTCCCAGTTTTGGGCCCAGGGGCGGCCGAGGAAATCGATATACCCCTCATCGAAAGGCGTCAGTTGTGACGGGCGGCCGTCGGGACCCAGCACGATGCCGTTTTCCACCCGGCATTCCACGAACAGGTAGCGCTGCTGGGGATCTTCGATGCCGGCAGTGTGGTTCCATGGCGTGACGATGCGCAGCGGCGCAACAAAGGCTTCGGGATCGTAAAAGATGGCCTCTATTTCCAGCCCTTCGCCGTCCTCGGCTCGCCTGATGATTTCAATGACTTCCAGCTCGTTGCTGAACTCGAACATGGAATGACTGGTGGTCCAGCCCTGGACGTTGGCGGTCCAGGCGATGAGCGTGTCGTTATCCCAGAAGCCGATGGTCTCACCATACCACTGGGGAATGAGTGTGGAGTGTTCCTGGTTGATGAGGATCTTGCGGATGAAGTTGTCGGCGACGCCGCCCAGCAGCTGCACCTGGTTGGGCGTCATCAGCACCTCCATGTCGCGGATTCCCCACACGTACCACCAGCGCATCAGGCCTTCCGGGTAGCAGAACGAGGCCATCCACTGCGGCGCGTTGTTCACCGCCTCGTGGTAGTTCATCTGCGTCATGCGCTCCTGGTATTCGGGGGTCAGCAAGGAAATCATTGTCGACGTCTGCAGGATGTTGCCGTTGGTCCATTGACCCACAGGTGGCTGGGAAAACGAGCCACGAAAATACCAGCCGTCCCACTCCGGCAGGGTAGTGCGGGTGTGGGTGGTGAAGGTGCCGTTTTCCTTGGCCTGCGCCATTAGTGCACGGTAGTGCTCCTCTGCTGTTGTATAGGGATAGGGACTGAAGATTTCCTCTGTGCTGGTGCCGTAGTTGCAATCGCCCCAGTGGCCAACTCGGCCCTGCACCCACATCATGGTGAGCTGGTCGGGCGTGTTGCAGCGGGCGTACCGGGGGTCCGTCCAGTACTCGCTGTCGAAATAGAAGTTTTCCGTGGTAAACAGGTCAACCGGCAAGGGCTCTATGCCGGGAGGAGGCGCTTCACTGGAATAGCGGTTGCCCTGGGGCGGCTGTGCCAGGGACAGCATGGACAAAACCACCAGCGGTAGTGCGAGAATCAGTAACACGCGCATGGCGTCCTCCGGGTTCAGTTGTTTTCGGACAGGAAGGAGGTGCCCGTGTCAGCGTTGCACCCTCCGGCGGGCATGGTCAAGCCACAATTGATCAGTGGTGCTCCGTTGGGCATGGCGCCGAAGGTCTTGCCATTGCGCAAGGGGTTCAGCTGCACGGTAATAATGGTGCCGACGGGGAAGTTATTCGGCGTCACGCCCAGCCTGGCGATGCGCGTCGCCGGCCCCATTTCCACTCCCCATTGCAGCACATTGCCCGCATCGTCGGTCAGGGGGTCACCACTGTCATCAAGCAGATCGAAGATCATCTGGGCATGGTTCGCACCGGGAATATAACGAGTCAGGCGACCGGTTAGGATGCGCCGTTCCTGCTGATCATACATGGCGAAGGAATGATGGGCCTGGCCTGAAGGCGCCAGGCCGCACAAGATGGTGATCACGGCAAGAGCTAATAAAAGATGGTGCTTGTTCACTGAAAATTCCCCTGATAATCCTGTCGAGTATAAGGTCGGCAGAGTTTTTGTAAAATGAATCGTTCTGATGAATACCGGTGCATTTTGTCAATGCCGGTCGTAAGCACACACGACCTGCTCGAGTCGCCCGAACAACTCCCCGGCCGCCATGCCTACCGTATCCCCGAAGCGCATGTAATCCGTCACCGGCTTGCCACCGTCCAGCATCTCAATGCCTCGCCTTTCTGAGATACAGGTAGAACCAGTTTTACGGTATGAGTGATTGGACACTGTGCCTGAACCGATCACGGTACCAGCACATAGACTGCGGGTCGAAGCAGCATGAGCGATGAGATCATGGAAACCGACACTCATCTCTCCACCATTCGGATTACCAAACCATTCACCGTTCCATTCAACATGCAGTTCAAGATGCAAACGCCCGTGCTGCCAGGCATCACCTGCCTCGTCAGGAGTCACAGCGAATGGCGCCATGGAACAGGCGGGTTTTGCCTGGACCCAGCCGAAGCCAGTCTTCATTTCAGGTATGGCGAGATTTCGCAGTGACCAGTCGTTGATCATTACCAACAATTTAATATGCCCTAGCGCCTCTTCGGGACTGACCCCTATAGGGACTTCATCGGTGATGACGCCGAATTCGCCTTCGAAATCGATACCATCCTCTTCACGGGGGAAAGGCACATCTTCAGTCGGACCGAAAAACCGGTGAGACATGCCCTGATACATCAGTGGTTTGTCGCGTTCGATGGGTTCATGCTTGAAGGCCTGTTGCATGAGGTCACCATGGTTGTCAAAAGCTGAGCCGTCCAGCCACTGCCAAGCCCTGGGCAAGGGCGCCATGCAGGCAGCAGCATCCAAAGAGTCGCCCTTGCCATTCGCAAGCTGGTCGGCCAAAATCCGGCATTCTTTCTCTGCCGCACTCCACTGTTCGACGGCCTTCTGTAATGTCGAGAACGATTCAGGCATAAGACAGCGCTCACCATCGGAGGACACCACGACCAGTCGGCCATCCGGTGTTCCATTATTGATTGAGGCCAGTTTCATTGCTCTTTAGTCCTCGAAGATCGCCACTGCACGGGTCCATCCTGCAGAAGCACCTTTAATCTTGTGGGGAAAACAGCTCACCATGAATCCTGAGGCGGGCAGCACTTCCAGGTTATGGAGCTTCTCCAGATGACAGTACCCAATATCCTTCCCAGCCTTGTGTCCTTCCCAGATTAGAGAGGTATCACCAGTTTCGGCTACTTTTTTCGCTGTATGGGAGAATGCCGCATCCCAGGACCAGGCATCGGTTCCGGTCACCCGCACGCCCTGTTCGAGCAGGAACATTGTCGCCTCATAACCCATGCCGCAGCCGATATTGACGAAATCAGGATCCCCAACAGCCTTCCCAGCGGCGGTGTTAACTAGCACGATATCCAGCTGCTGTAATGTGATGCCGTGCTTATCCAGTTCGGCTTTCACTTCATTGGCTGTGACCACATGCCCGTTGGGAAGATGACGAAAGTCCAGCTTCACCCCCGGACGAAAACACCAGTCCAGTGGCACTTCGTCGATGGTTATCGCCGGCTTGCCGCCATCCATGGTGGGATGAAAGTGCCAGGGAGCATCGAGGTGTGTTCCATTGTGGGTGGTAAGCTTTACCCATTCGGCAGCCGCAAAACCTTCACCACCCGGAAACTCATCGGCCCCTACTCCGGGAAAAAAGGCCTGGGCCTCCGGCACCGTATCCATATGATCCTGGTAGGTGATCTCGGGTCGCATAAAGGGTGGATCAGTGATGACGTCATTTTCCAGAGTGATGGAAAGGTCTACGAATCGACGTGTCATTGGTTTACTCCGTTCTCAGGCAGTATGGCCGCCAAGGGTATCGGCAAACCAGTCAGCAATGTAGTCACAGCCGAAAGACATATTGTCGGCACCCACATGCTCGACCCCGCCTTCTCGCTCGGTAAAGATCTTCAGTTCGCGTCGTGGCGAATTCACTAACTGGTCGTAACTCTGCTGCGCATAATCGAGTGCGATCTGCCTGTCCTTGGCACCATGTGTCACCAGGAAGGGGACGGTGATCCTGTCCATGATGCCGTTAAGCGTCATGCCCTCAGCCTTGGCAAGGAATTCTTCCATATTGTCACATCCGAACACCCACATCACATGATTCCAGTAGTGGGGTACGGGATTTTCGCCTTCGCGCTGCAGGCGTTTCTGCTGCACTTCCGCCCAGTTGTGGTTTGCTCCCCACACTGCGCCGGAAGCAAAACGCGGCTCGAAGGCCACCGCTCGCGGCGCGAAATGTCCACCAAGGGATATCCCCGTCATTCCCAGACGTTTTGGATCTACACCCTCCTGCTCTTCAAGCCAATCCATCCAGGGTGTGGCCCACTCTTCGCTGGCATGGGTGGCCGGCAGGTTATGAAGGCGTATGGCATCCCCCGTTCCGGGCTGGTCGACGCACAGGCAACTGATACCGCGCTTGTTGAGTGCGGCCGGAAATCCCCCGAGGTAGAGCATTTCTTTACAGCTGTCCAGGCCATTGCAATAGATGACCGCAGGATGAGGCCCTTCTCCGGGAGCTGGGCACCAGTAGGCGGACAGAGTGGTATCGCCGTGATAGGAAATCTCAACACGCTCCAGGGATTCGCCGTTATACCGGACAGACTTCATGAAAGAGTCCACCCCCTTGCGGTAGGTTTCATCGCGTCCGGGATGACCATGCCCTTGCATTCGTTCAGCAGTGACATAATAGATGGAGGCACGTTTGAGTTTTCCGGCGGCAGAGTAGAGCCTGTTTGCGGCCTCATCCTCATTCGACAACTCCACCAGCATATCGGCTTTTTTCACCCACTCTTTGAGAAATTCAGCTGTGCCGGCATCTTCACCGTTGGCAGCAGCCTCCCGAATGGGCTGGCACATGTCCATGAGCTCTCCAATCCTGCCACCGTTTTCCAAGGCGATGGCAAGTGAGAGATTCCAGACATAGTTGGGGAAGTATTCAAATAAGGCCATGACTTTTCCAGGATGGTTATATAAATATCAGATAGGTTCGGCGGTCACCTTGAACATCTCTGCCGTGGCCTGGGCATTGTTGACCAGCGGCCCTTCACCGAGTTGGCCCTTGCAGATAGCAACAGAACTCTCCACGATATATCGGCAGCGATCAGCGCGCCTTTGCATAAAAGCCCTGAATGCCTTATCGACACTGTAATGGGTCGCAAGTGTTTCGGCCAGGACAAGGCTGTCCTCAATCGCCATACCAGCCCCCTGACCAAGATGGGGCGTGGTCGCATGCGCGGCATCACCGATCAAGATGACACGATTGACAAACCAGTCTCCCTCCAGCATAAGCCAGTAAAGAGGTCTGTAGACAACACTCTCATCGTCTGTGATCGTTGCAGCCAGTTCCGCGATACGCGGAGGAGCGTTTTTGAGCTTGTCGCGCATCACAGAGGCCAGCCCCTGTGTCTCATAGCGAGTGTTACCCGGCTCGGGGGTCGTTACATACATATACATCAGGTCGGGTGCTATTGGCACAAGCCCCATGCCAATGGGGCCTTCAAATACGCTCAAGGCCTCAAGCCCGTCAGGACAGGGAAAGTTGTAACGCCAGACCCCCTGTCCGGCAAAAGCCGGTTGGGCCACCTGAGGAAAAATCATCTCCCTGATCTGGGAATTGACCCCATCGGCGCCAACGACCAAATCATATCGGCCGCTGCTTCCGTCAGAATAGGTGACGATCGCCCCCTCTTCGTCTTGTTCCAGTGTATCGACAACAATGCCCAGACGAATGGAGGCGCCATGAGACCTTGCCTGGTCACCCAGTACTCTCTGTAATTCCCTGCGACTGATTCCGAGCTGCGCCGGGTAGGACTCGTTCAGTTTCGGTGCGGGTATCTGGGCCGCCAAGCTGCCATCAGGCAGATAGATATCGATGCGGTTGAATCCATAGCCGGCATCGATATAGTCATCAAGGATGCCCAACTCAGCGACCGCTCGCAGGACATTTCCCTGTTGAATGATGCCTACACCGTAGACAGACCAGTCAGGATCCTTTTCTATTATTTCTACGTCGAACCCACGCTGGCGCAACGCGATCGCCGAGGTCAAGCCGGCGATACCACCGCCTACGACCAGTACTGACAAGTTATCCAAGACTTCTCTCCCCACTTCAAATACCCAACGTGAAGCCCTAGCCTAACCCAGCATCCAACTATATTGAAAACTGATAATCCTGATAAATATCTATAAATTTTTTCAATGCTAAGGGCAGGACTGGAATCAGGCCTGCTTTGCACATTCCTCAAGGGTTCGCATGAACCACTTGAGCCCCTGGTCATTTTCCCTGGCATGGTGGTACTGCGCCATCTGGCGCATGACAGGAAACTCGAAAGGCAGCGGAGAAATCTTCAGGGGCAACACGCCGGCATACCTGTGAGCCATACTCGCCTGCATGACCGCGATACGCTCAGTATTCAGCAGAAGCCATGGCACAGCGGAAAAAGAAGGTGCAAAAATATCTACTTGCCTTTGCATGCCGTGCTTTTCCAGATGGCGCTCTGTAAAAGAGGGGTCACGCCGGGGGCCCAACGTAACGGCTACATGCCCCGCACCAAAAAACGTCTCTTTCGATATTCGCTTTTTGAAGAGTGGGTTGTCCTCACTGGCAACGACCACATGCTGCTCCTCCATGACCAGCCGGGAAGGATGATTTTCCAGCAGGAATTCCTCGGGTAACAGCATCAGGTCGACCCCGCCCCGTTCAAACACCTGGTAGACAGAATCTTCAGGCAGACGCATGTCCAGCCTGATACCGGGTGCCTGCTGTGCAATCTTCTCCATGACTCGAGCCATCAGTACGGTCACCATGTAGTCGGATACCATAAACCTGAACATACGTTCGGATTGCTGGGGATCGAATTCAGTAGACATGGAAATAAGATCATCGATCTGTCGGGTGACCCGTTTTAGCTCAGGCAGGAGATTCTCGGCAAATGAGGTAGGAATCAGGCGTTTGCCGTGCAGCACCAGCAGATCATCCTCAAAATATTCCCTCAGCCTTCCCAGGGCTGCACTGGCCGCCGGTTGACTCAGGTGTAACCGCCTTGCCGCCCGGGTGACACTGCGTTCTTCCAGCAGCACATCCAGGGCAATTAGCAGGTTTAAATCCAGACCTTTCAGGCGCATCATAATCTCCGCACTTAACTATAAAATTTATTAATACATAAACATAAAAACAAACAGTTGGATTGATGATAACAGTAATGTTGAAATCCATGTAAGCACTCAGCCATAACACAATGGACTCCCATGAAACGCTCAACATTACTGCCACTGTTACTACTGGTTACTGCTGCCTCAGTAATTCAGGCACAGCCGGAGGAAATCGCATTCATGACACTTGGTACAGCGAGCGGGCCTGATGCCGTTCCTGACCGCGCACAGCCTTCAAACCTGCTGATCTCAGAAGATGGGATATACGTGGTGGATGCCGGTGACGGTGCCGGTGCACAGTTGGCAAAAGCGGGATACCGTTTACCTGATGTCAAAGGGCTTTTTATCAGCCACCTGCATTTTGATCATACCGGTGGCGTGCTGGCTGTGCTGGGTCTGCGCATGCAACTGGATGAGACTAATGCCCTGCTCATCGTCGGCCCACCCGGCACCCAGGACTTTATCGATGGCCTGATGGCAGGCATGGAAACAGCCCGTATCGCCGCCTTCGGTGTACCCGGCAGAACCTGGCAGCACCGCCTGGAAGTCAGGGAGATCCGCGACGGGAATACCATGACGCTTCCCGGTATAAACGTCACTGCTGCAGAGAATACCCATTACCAGTCACCCCAGTACGATGCTTCCCCAGGTTCAGTCTCCCTTTCATACCGCTTTGATAGTGCTGGCCGCTCAATCGTCTTCACTGGTGATACCGGGCCAAGCACCGCCGTGACAGAGCTCGCCACCGGGGCCGATTTACTGGTTAGCGAGATGATGGATATCCCGCTTGCCCTGGCCAATATCCAGCATATCAACCCCGGTATGCCGGAAGCCGTATTGCAGGGACTGGAAATCCATTTCCGCAGTCACCACATCACGCCCCGACAGGTAGCCGAGATGGCGGCAACAGCTGGCGTGAGTGAAGTGGTCATCACGCATTTCGGACCGGGCATCACATCCCCCGATCAGGCGCAGGGCTATACCGAAACCATGGCAGAAACCTATAGCGGACCGGTGACTTTTGCCAATGACCTGGACCGCTTTTGAGAGAACCGATGAATCACTTAACCCTTTACATGGCTCCTGGCACCTGCGCCAGAGTACCCTGCATCCTTCTTGAGGAAGCCGGCGCGGACTTCGAGACACAGGTCATTCGCTTTATGCGCGGAGAACATAAAGCACCGCCATTCAAGGCGATCAATCCGAAAGGCAAGGTCCCGGCATTGACGATAGATGGGCAAACGCTATCAGAGAATATCGCGATCATCACCTATCTGGCAGCGCGGTTCCCTGCTGCCTCGCTTTTACCGGAAGCAGGCGGCGATCTTGACAGGGCCCGCCAGCTCGCTGATCTGTCCTGGTGTGCTGCAACCATGCATCCTGTCGTGACACGGATACGCCTGCCCGGATTCTTTGCTACGGAGGCAGCCACCAGGACTGTCTGGAAAAAAGGCTGTGAGGCGATGGATGAACATTTCCAGCTGGTGGAAGACCAGCTGGCGTCCGGCGACTGGTGGTATGGCGCTTCCTGGAGCGCCATGGACGCCTACCTTTACTGGATTTTCTGGCGCGTGGAAAGTGCTGGCTATGATGTCAGCCGTTTTCCACGTTACTGTGAACACAAAGCCAGGTCGGAACAGCGACCTGCTGTGGAAAGGGCACTGGCCAGAGAAAAGAAAGCAGAAAACATTCTGGAGAATGAAGGCTTGCTGTTTACGCCTTCGCCAGTTCCGTGAATCAATAAAATGCAATGATGAAAAGAGGTAAACGATGAATATTCTTGGACCAGACGCCCTTGTCTTTGGGGTTGATGACGTCGCCGCGTGTGAAAAGTACCTGCTGGATTATGGCCTTGATGCTACCGGCGATGGCCACTTTGCCGCCCTTGATGGCACCTATATCGAGGTCAGGGCCAAGGATGATCCCTCTCTGCCGCCGCCACTACCAACAGGCAGCACCTTGAGAAAAACTGTCTACGGTGTCGCCGACCAGGCGACGCTCAAGGCCATCACCGCCGAGCTTTCTAAAGACCGCGACGTGAAGACCCTGGGAGATGGCTCACTGGAAGTGAATGATGACCTGGGCTACACGCTTGGCTTCCAGATCAGCGTCCGACAAGAAATCTCCCTCCCGGCCGAACGCATCAATGCCCCTGGGGATACCCCCAAACGTCCACTTAACGAGATTGGTGCTGATCCCGATGCCGAAGCGAAACCACGGTCCCTGTCTCATGTAGTCTATTTCGTCCCCGATGCTGAAAAAGCAGAAGCCTTTTACGTGCAGCGCCTTGGCTTCAGACGCACCGATAATTTCACCAGGGTCGGCCCTTTCCTCAGGCCCCAGGGTAGCCAGGACCACCATACACTGTTCATGATCCAGACCCCGCCTTTCCTGCAGGGTTGCGAGCATTTCACGTTCCACATGGGAGGTCCCAGCGATGTTCTGCTGGCCGGGAGTCGTTTTGTCGAGAAAGGCTATGAGTCCTTCTGGGGTCCAGGCAAACACCTGTTCGGCTCAAACTGGTTCTGGTATTTCAACAGCCCCTTCGGCTGTCACGTGGAATATGATGCAGACATGGATATTCATGATGATGACTGGGAACCTCGTGATGCCCCTAGCACTGCAGACACCTCCCAACTGTTCCTATTCCAGGCCCGTGAGAAATGGCAACCTGGTGGCGGACCGCCACCGAAGGATGATTGAATCTAGATATGCCAGCAAGACAGTATCCAACTAAGGAAAAACCTCTCTGGAGACCAACTCACGCGCAAAAAGAACAATCTGCTCTTTGGCAATTCGCTTCACAATTCTGCAAACAGACAGGCATTTCACTAGATGATTATGATGCTATTCATGCGTGGTCCATAGCCGAGCCTGAAGAATTCTATACATCGCTTTGGGAATTTCTGGGCATCATTGGAGAAAAAAGTCACTGTGCATATATGCCCGGATCAGACCTTAAAAGTGCACACTTCTATCCAGGCGCAAGATTAAACTACGCAGAAAATTTACTAGACAATCCAGATGATAGTGATGCCATTATTGCTCATCGTGACGATGGTTCGCGTCGCTCGCTAACGCGAAGACAACTCTACGATGAGGTCTCCCGACTTGTTCAGGCACTTCAGCATGAAGGATTAAGCAGAGGAGACAGGGTCGTTGCTGTTTTGACCAACGACCTTGAAGCCATCATTGCTTACCTGGCTGTTTCAGCCATTGGCGCTGTTTGGTCTTCCTGCTCTCCTGACTTTGGGCCTTCCGCTGCCGGTGATCGACTATGCCAGGTAAAACCGACTATATTGTTGGCAAACGCCTGTTATCGTTATGGTGATAAAGATGTTGACGTAAACCCGACGATCAAAGCTATTGCAGAAAACTCACAGCTAAAACGCATTGTTATAGTAGGCGAAACTTTTACCCAGGGGCTATCAGAATATCCTGTTATCCACTGGGATGATTATTTATCCCCTTGGCAACCAGCCGAGATCACTTTCACCCGACTCCCTTATGACGCACCATTAGCAATCCTGTTTTCATCGGGAACTACAGGCAAACCTAAGTGTATCGTTCATTCTGCCATGGGCCTTCTAATTCAGCATAAGAAGGAGCATGTTTTACATTGCGACTTAAAATCAGGTGAACGTTTTTTCTATTTCACCACTTGCGGCTGGATGATGTGGAATTGGCAAATTTCGGGACTAGCGTCTGGCGCAACACTGGTTACCTATGATGGAAATCCATTCCATCCTGCTCCAGATAGATTACTGCAACTCATTGAAGGCGAAAAAATCAACGTCTTTGGTACCTCAGCCAAATACATTTCCTCTTGCGAAAGTGCAGATCTAACCCCTGTAGCGACCCACGATTTTTCAAGCCTAAGGCTAGTGTTATCAACTGGATCACCACTGCTACCTGCCAATTTTGAATACATATATAAAAGGTGGAAAGAAAATGTTCACCTCGCGTCAATTTCAGGCGGCACTGACATTTGCGGCTGCTTTCTCGGAGGAAATCCACTCCTTCCGGTCCATTCAGGAGAATTACAGTCCGCCTTTCTAGGCATGGATATAGACACTCTTGATGATGCAGGCAACTCTATCTCAGGCAGGCCCGGGGAACTGGTCTGCAGGAATGCACATCTCAGCATTCCTCTTGGATTCCTGGAAGACAGCGATGGCAGTACTTTTCATGATGCATATTTTCAGAAATTTTCTGATATCTGGGCGCACGGAGATTTCGTAGAAAAAACAACAGTTGGAGGTTATGTCATACACGGCAGATCCGACACTACGCTGAATCCAGGAGGTGTCAGAATTGGCACCGCGGAGATTTATAGACAAGTTGAACACATTTCTGAAATTGAAGACTCCATAGTAGTAGGACAGGACTGGAAAGGAGACCAGCGCATTATTCTTTTTGTCTGCCTTCAGGATACAGTAGAACTAGATGAAAAATTAATTGATAGGATAAAAACAGCGATACGTACTGATGCCAGCCCTCGTCATGTCCCTGCTAAAATTATTGCAGTCAACGAATTACCCAGAACACGTTCAGGAAAAATTTCGGAAATTGCTGTTCGCAATACGATTCATGGTCAGGCCATAAAAAATACTTACGCACTTGCAAATCCCGATTGTTTGGCAGAATACACAAACCTTAGAGCACTCCAAAGCTAAAAATCATCAACCTCAGGGAAATACTATTGACAGTCATCACTGCAGCATTACGAACTCCAATTGGAAAATTCGGTGGAGCTATGTCATCTATATCAGCCACTGATATGGCAGCACAGTTAATTTCAGCTCTTATCGAGCAGAGCAATTGCCCGGCTCAAGAAGTAGATGAAGTAATTCTGGGAAATGTACTTCAGGCAGGACAAGGACAGGGCCCGGCCCGGCAGGCAGTCATTAACGCCGGCTTACCCAATACTGTACCGGCTACAAGCATCAACATGCTCTGTGGATCAGGACTCAAAGCAGTCAGTATTGCCAACTCGATGATCAACAGTGGTCAAGCAGATGTCGTCATAGCGGGAGGGATGGAAAACATGAGTGCCTCCCCTTTCCTTCTGCCCGAGGGGCGTTGGGGAAAAAAGCTTGGTGATAGCAAACTGATCGACAGCCTTTTGAACGATGGCCTTATTGATGCATTTGACCGCAATCATATGGCCATGACCGCAGAAAAGCTGGCAGAGGAATTACAGATCAGCCGCAAGGAACAGGATGAATTCGCAGCACGGAGCCAACGAAAAGCTGAGCGAGCGATTCTTGATAAGCGCTTCGATGATGAAATTATTCCTGTTGAAGTGAATGAAAATGGCCATTCGCGATTAATCAATCGGGATGAATATCCCAGATCAGGTGTGACGGCAAAACAACTGGCAGAACTCCCGGCAGCCTTTACCAACAATGGCACAGTCACGGCAGGCAATGCTTCGGGCATTAATGATGGTGCTGCAGTTCTGTTGCTCATGTCTGATGAAAAGGCTGAAAAATTAAAAGTGCATTACAAGGCCGAAATTCTGTCAACAGCAAGCACAGGTCTTGATCCTGCATATATGGGACTTGGCCCGGTTTCCGCCACGAACAAGGCACTAGCCAAGGCTTCTATCAACCTTAACCAGATTGAATTGATCGAACTGAATGAGGCTTTTGCTGCTCAGGCTATCGCTGCATGCAGGCAACTTGATTTACCTGACAATATTGTCAATGTGAACGGTGGCGCCATCGCCCTTGGCCACCCGATTGGAGCTAGTGGCGCAAGGATACTGGTAACTCTTTACCATGAAATGAAAAAACGAAACTCCTCATTGGGACTTGCTTCATTGTGTATTGGTGGGGGCATGGGGGAAGCCGTAATACTCAAATCATGAAGCAACAATGACTTTTGAGTAGCTGGATCGAACCAGTGCCGGGTCTGAGCCTGGGTTGCGAATGTTATAAAACGAGAAATGGCAGATTAAATAAACGAATGGATGTACTTATGAAACCGGAATTCCCCTTGGTAGTGTAGTTATTTCGCCAAAATAGACTAGTTTGAGCAGTATGTATTTGCGGCGAAATCACGGACTGGGAGAAATGCCTCTGATCAATAGCCTACTAGGATTGAGCAACATTGATGATTGGCGGTGCAGCGTTGAGTGACTCAATAGCAAAACCTGCTGCCTTTTTGTAGACAGACATGAATTCTTCGCGTTCAGCCGCGGGAATGACTTCTTCGATGTTGTTAAATTCTCCGCCGCAACGTTCATGTAAAAGATTAAGCAAACCAAAGGGACCGGCCCCGCGGTTGCGCAGCACCAGCGCCGATACCGGTTCGCATAACTGTTCATTGTAGGCCGACAGCGCAGCCGCGTTTGTCCCTATTTCCAGAATTTTTGCGCCAATCAACCTCGCATCAATAATAGCCTGGCTGGCACCATTCGAGCCGGTTGGATACATGGGGTGCGCGGCATCGCCCATCAATGCAACAGGCCCATCAACCCAGGTGTCCACTGGATCACGATCAATCATCGGATTTTCATAGGCCATTTCGGCTTGTTGCAGCATCGCCGGTACGTCCAGCCAGTCATACCTGAACTGTTCAAAATGATGGGCAAAATCCTCGACGGACACGGGTTTGAACCAGCTGTCACTTTGCCAGCCTTCTGAATTATCAACGGTTAACTCAGCGATCCAGTTGATTTCTGCCTCGCCGTTCTTGTCGGTGTCAGAGATGGGGTAGATAACCATGCGGTGCTCGTGTGTGCCCAGCCCGATAAAAGAAGACGAGGTGCGAATGGGTTTTGCCCGAATGGTTCCGCGCCACATTAGTGCTCCCCCCCAGTGAATTGGAGCCTGGTCAGGATGCATTTGCGCCCTGACTGCCGAATGGATACCGTCAGCGCCAATCAGCAGGCTTCCCGTCATAACAGACTCGCTGCCATCACCGTGCAGAACAGTGACATCCACTTTATTGTCGGAGTTAATGGCATAACTGGTAACACGTGAATCAAGCCGGACAGCATGCTCACCAAGACGTTCCAATACTTTCTTGTACAGGAGCATCAAAAACTTGCCGCGGTGAACGGCATATTGCGGCCAACGATAGCCGGCATCAAGACCACGTGGTTCCGCATAGACTTCCTTGCCGTTCAGGCCGACCAGGGCCCACTCCCTGGCAGGGATACCGATGGTATCCAGTTCGTTCGTGCCTATACCCAGGTCTATGAGTTCCCGCACCGCATTGGGCTGAATATTGATGCCAACACCAAGCGGCTTCATGCTGCTTGCGCTTTCGAATACCTGACAGGGTATGCCCAATTGCTGTAGCGTCAGCGCCATGGTAAGACCGCCAATACCACCGCCGGCGATTATCACAGGTGCTTTGGACATCGGAATGCTCCAGGAATTTCAGTGTTAACGGGTTTGACGGGTGTGGATATTACAGCTTAGGCTTGATTTATATTTTTTTGCTAGGAGCAAATATGGATCTTAACCTAAAACCCGTTTGCAAACTATCTGTTCAAGTAGCTCCCCCAGTTGAGATAGGGCAAACAGAAACGGGTAGAAAGCGCATCATTCCCATCATTGGCGGTCTTGTTGAGGGTGAACGGATCACTGGAACAATTCTCAACCTTGGTGCCGACTGGCAGACCATTCATGATAACGGTACAGCCGAACTGGATACCCGTTATGTAATTAAAACTGATGACGGTGCAAATATAGATATCAGGAATTGGGGGTTTCGGGTTTGCACACCGGAAGTACAGGCCAGAATCGCGCAGGGTGAGTCTGTAGATGTCTCTGATTACACCATGATCACAACACCCAGGTTTGAAACAGCCTCGCCGGATTACCTCTGGTTAAACAATGGCATCTTTGTGGCGCGGTGCGAACGGCATCCAGATGCGGTCAGAGTTAACATTTATGAGGTCGTCAAACCCTAGACATTACGCACACCGGATTATCCTCGAGCGCCAGATCGGGTTTGCCGCAGGACATGACTCAAGCCCTGAAATTCTTTAATAGATACTGTTCAGGGCTGATGAATCAGACTGAATCAGAGGGCTTTGACAACGCGAAAACCCAGGTAGTTGCGGCCACGCTGGGTGTTGGGATAAGGCGCCCCGCGACGGGCAGAGCGCTGCATGTAGGGGTTGCTGAGGTAGGTGCCGCTTCTGAAAACCCGGTTGGCGCAGTTGCCATTCTTGTTGGCCGAACCGTCGCGCGGGGCACTGGCGAAATCAGCTTCATAGCAGTCTTCCACCCATTCAAAGATATTGCCGTGCATGTCATAGACGCCAAAAGTATTCGGAGGAAATGATTTCACCGGCGAGGTTTCATTAACCCAGACATCTTCGCCCTCGGCCATTCCGCCCAGGCCCGTGTCACGCAGGCCGAAGTTCCCATAGTCATAATCCAGTTGATTGCCCCAGGGGAAGATAGTGGTGGAGCCGGCACGAGCGGCATATTCCCATTGCGACTCTGCTGGCAGGCTGTAGGCATCATCCTCACCGGTTTTCCAGTTCAGCCAGCCGACAAAATGCTGGGCGTCATACCAGCTCACACCAACGACCGGGCGGTCACCTCTGCCCCAGTCCCAATCCGGATTTTCCGAACCGTCGAGTTGAATTTTCAGTGAAGTTTCGACACCAGCGCCATCACAGCGCGCGTCTCGGACGCAGGCTTCCCACATATCCCAGGTCACGGGCGTGGTGGCAATGGCAAAAGGTTCAGCGATGGTAACTTCATGCTGCAGTTCATTGTCACGGCGCTCGGGATCACTTTCCGGCGATCCCATGATGAATGTGCCCGCTGGTACGACAACCATCTCCGGACAATTGGCACATTCCTCAAAGGTTTCACCTGGCATCATATCGGCAGCAATGGCACTGCCAGCAAACGTCATAGTGAGCAGGAACAGGAAAGGAGTGGTGAGTTGGCGCATATCGAATTCCCTTTGTATTTAGATATTATCAAATACAAAGGTACCCGATGATACAACTCAGGAGCAAAAAAAATGGGGTCAGAACACGATTCTCATGGTAAATGATCTTTACGGCGAGGTGATTGGACAGCTGTCTATAATATATTTCAATATTTTCTGACACACATATCACGAACCGCACTTGGCGCACTAATGGCGCAATTGTTTTCAAAAAACATTATTAATCTTCAACGCATACAAATAAAAACAATGTGCTAACCCCATATTTTATCGTTGTTATTTTTTGGTAAAAGTTGGGGCTGATTGCATAAATATGACTCATAATCCGTTTGTCCCAGGTTCGAGTCCTGGTGGGCCCACCACTTCCCAATCTGCCACATTAGATTACCTTAACCCCTTTGCTTCCCCCCGCCGTATAATTGAAAAATATTCCAATTGCCCATTGGCTTAGATCTTCGCTGGAAGATGTTAAAGGGGCTTTCACCACTAACGACTACCAAGGAATCTGGACATGGCATGGAAAAAATGGGTCATCACGCTCCTCGGTTGCCTCCTTTGCGTGGGGACACTAGCCTACATCAAGGCTTCCCAGATCGGTGCGGCCATCGCCGCCGCCGAGGCCTACCCGGAACAGTCTGAGACCGTCGAGACAACCACTGTCGGAGAAACCTTGTATGCACCTACAATCAGGGTGCTGGGCGAACTAACGGCGCCACAACGGCTGGATCTGCGAAATGAAATCGCCGGCGAGGTCACTACGGTCAACTTTGAATCCGGCGACCGTGTAAGTAAAGGCCAGGTTCTGGTTCAGCTTGACACCTCTGTCGAGGAAGCCAATCTCGCGGCAGCCCAGGCGCGGGCACAATTAGCGCAGCAGGTCTTCATCCGTGCGGAGAACCTGTTTGAATCCAACGTGTCCAGCCAAGACCAACTGGACCGAGCAAGGGCTGACCTGAGCGCGGCCAGTGCCGAGATCCGCGCCCTGGAACGCACCATCGAAAAGAAAACCCTAGTTGCTCCCTTTACCGGCCGGGCCGGACTGCACGACCTCGAAGTCGGCCAGTTCATGCCCAGCAATACCATGATCACCACCCTGGTAGGGGACACAGACCATATCTGGGTCGACTTCCAGGTGCCTCAGTTCTATCCCAGACTTAGCGCTGGCACTGATGTAACCATCGCTGCTATCAGCAACGATACTGCCGAAAACCACCAGGTGGCTACGGTAGTTGCAGAAAACACCGTACTCAACGCCACTAACCGCAGTCGCGCCTACCGGGCGTCACTCGACAACACTAATGGTGAGCATTTGGCCCATATCATGGTAAGAGTCGAAGTCCCTACTTCGGCACCAAGACACCTGAGGCAGGTGCCTGATATCGCCATACAGAATGATGCCGTCGGCCAGTATGTCTACCTGTTGCGCGAGAACCCGGGCGGTGAGGGGTATCGCGCCGCTCGCCAAGATGTCGAGTTGGTTGTCATTGAAGACGGTACCGCTTTGCTTGAGCCCGGCAACGGACTGCAGGTGGGGGACCGCATCGCTACCGCCGGTGCATTCAAGCTATATGAGGGCATTCTTGTGCATACCCGTGAACGCGAACTGGACAGCGAATTCAGCGTCGCGAGCGGGGAGTCCCGGTAGTGGATATCTTCGTTAAGCGTCCTGTTCTGGCGGTAGTCATTTCGGTGATCATATTATTGTCGGGCATCTATGCCGCCACTCGCATCCCAGTTCTGCAATATCCCCAGATCGAGAGCACCTCACTAGTAATTACCACGGCTTACTTCGGTGCCTCTGCCGAAGTTGTACAGGGCTTCATCACCGAGCCCATAGAAGAAGTAGCCATGACCATTCCTGGCGTGGATTACGTGGAAACCACCTCGAGTGCAGGCACTAGTATGGTCACCGCCTGGCTTAACCTTAACGTGGATACGACCCGCGCGCTCGCCGAATTAACCACTCGGCTTGCCCAAATCAACTATGAATTGCCAGAAGGCGCCGAGGACCCCGCAGTGGAAGTAGTCAGGGCTGACCGCAGCTCTGCCCTTTTTTACTTAAGCGTGGAGAGCGATGGCTGGAGCCGTTCGGAACTCACCGACTACATGGACCGCCGCGTCAATCCCCTGCTCGCCAGCATCCCGGGTGTGCAAAGGGTGGGCATCGAGGGAGGCCGCTCACCAGCCATGCGGGTGTGGATCGACCCGCTGAAAATAGCCGCCATGAACATCGGCGCCGGTGAAGTGCTGCAGGCAATTCGAGCCAACAATGTTATAGCCACCGTCGGCAAGTCCGAAAACAGCCAGCAACAATTCAACCTGCTCAGCAACGCAACCCTGGAAACGGCGCAGGATTTCAGGGAATTGGTGATTGCCGAGCGCGGCGGGGCCGTGATTCGCTTGGGCGACTTGGCCCGCGTCGAAATAGCTGAAACGCGCGGCACCGATACTGCTCGACTGAACCAAGAGACAACCATCTACCTGTCGATCTGGCCGATGCCGGGCGCCAATGAAATCGGCATCGGAGATGCCGTATATGTGAAGCTGGACGAGATCAATCCAACGCTGCCGGAGAGCCTGAACATCACTATAGCTGAAGATGGCACCACTTACATGCGCGATTCCCTGCGCGAAATCTTCATCACGCTACTTGAAACCATCCTGCTGGTAAGTCTTGTTATCCTCCTTCTGATGGGCTCATTTCGTACATCGTTGGTTCCCCTGGTGGCAATCCCCATTTCCATTCTTGGCAGTATCGCCGTCATCTATGCGCTGGGTTTTACCCTGAACTTGCTAACCATCTTGGCGGTAGTGCTTTCTGTGGGCCTGGTGGTAGATGATGCTATTGTCGTGGTGGAGAATACCGCCCGGCACATGCAGGAAGGCCTGGGCAGGATGAAAGCGGCCTTGATCAGCTCACGGGAACTGCTGTCGCCGATAATTGCCATGACCATCACATTGGCGGCCGTGTATTCCCCGCTTGGCTTCGTGTCAGGATTCACCGGCACCCTGTTTAAGGAATTCGCACTGACCCTGGCGGTTGCCGTAATCATTTCCGGCATCGTCGCCGTCACTCTGTCACCAATCATGAGTGCCTGGGTGTGTGCCGAGCACGGCCGGGAAAGTGCTATGACCCGACGGGTCAATGCAGGATTCGACCGGCTGCGCGATGCTTATACCCGCCTACTGGAGAAGTCCTTGGTCTGGCGTAATCAGTTGCTGCTGGTTGCCCTGCTTATCGCCGTTCTAGTGATACCCTTTTACCTGTTTTCCGCCACCGAACTCGCGCCGGTGGAAGACCAGAGTGGCATTTTTCTAATCATCGAGGCACCGCCAGAAGCGTCCCTTGAATACACCAACGACTACATGCAGGACACGATCGCTATGATCGAGGACAACGTGGAAGGCCTGGACATGGTGTGGCAGGTGATCAATCCCGCGGCGGGATTTGGCGGCATCGAACTGTTGGAATTCGACCAGCGTGAGCAGTCGGTAACCGACATGTTGCCGCAGGTCACCGCACTGCTATCGAGCGTCACCGGCCTACGCGTATTTCCCTCGTTGCCGCCAGCCCTGCCCAGCGCCGGCCAGTTCGACGTGGAAATGGTGGTCCAATCCTCCGACAGCTACGAAAATATGGCAGCTTATGCCCAACAATTAGTGCAGGCGGCGCAGCAGACGGGCCAGTTTCTGTATGCCAGCACAGACCTGCGGCTGAACCTGCCACAGTACCGCATGATTTTCGACCATGACAGCATTGCTGACCTGGGCATGGACATCAACACAGTCAGCTTCCAGCTTGCCACCTTACTAGCGGAAATAGACGCGAACCGTTTCAATGCCGACAGTAAGGCCTACCGGGTCATTCCACTGGTGGAAAACGATGATCGCCGGACCCTGCAAAGCCTGCTCGACCTGTCCATCCGCTCCCCCGAAGGTGACCTGATTCCACTGCGCAGTGTAGTTTCCCTGGAGCCTGTCGTCAGCCCGAGTTCACTGAGCACCTTCAACCAGCAGCGCGCCTTCCGCATCACCGGCGCTGTGGTCCCGGGTACCACCAGCGGACAGGCACTTACCACACTGGAAAATACTGCCGCAGACGTACTGCCGGCCGGTTACACGGTGGATTACGGCGGCATCTCGCGGCAGCTGCGCAAGGAGGGCAACACCATGATTTCAGTGCTGATGGTCTCAATGGTTGTGGTTTATCTGGCTCTGGCCGTGCAGTTCAATAATACACGCCTGCCACTGGTAGTTTTGCTGGGTTCAGTGCCACTGGCCCTTTCCGGCGCCATGCTGTTTAGCTTCCTGCAGTTGACCACAATTAATATCTACACACAGATCGGCTTGGTGACACTGGTCGGGCTGGTGGCGAAGAACGGCATTCTTATCACCGAGTTTGCCCATCGGCAACAGGTAGAGGGAATGAAGAAATTCGACGCCATCAAGACCGCCACCACCCTGCGCCTTCGACCCGTGCTGATGACCACCGCAGCCACTGTTTTTGGGCACCTGCCGTTGGTGCTGGTGACAGGCGCGGGGGCCGAAGCGCGAAACAGTATTGGCATCATCCTGGTGGCCGGAATGGCCATCGGTACGATATTCACCCTCTTCAT
>CAZDCK010000018.1:32622-62839 GCA_964503965.1 uncultured Enterobacteriaceae bacterium
TTGGCATCATCCTGGTGGCCGGAATGGCCATCGGTACGATATTCACCCTCTTCATTCTGCCCTCGGTCTACCTGTGGTTGGCCAAGGAAACCGCTGACGATGTACTGCCTACCCGCTACATTTAAAATTACACTTTTGAATCGAATGGGCAGCGTAAATTGATTTCAAAATAAACACTAAATTTCACTGTCGGATTTACACATTTGCAAGCACACAAAGAATAATAATAACTGTGAAGGCTCGTAGTAAAAGGAAAGGAGGGCTTTTATATCTAGTATTTTGGGGTTCTTAGGTGTCCATTTTTTAGAGATAAGTGTTTATGGTGTCATTCACCGGCGATTGTAATTATCTAAGACGTTGCACCTGAATAAAGCCTTTGTGAGAGGAGGATGAAAGACGGTAAGAGTTTCCCCACCGCGTGGGATAGATTCGAACCTCATCGCCCTGAACTAAAACGAATCGCCTGGTTTCCATTTGCTCCCAGACCTGGCCGTTTTCCAATGTGATACGAAGGCGATTGCGATCTAGTTCTTGCAGCTTGGCAACATTGCTAATCAACTCATTTGCCGATGCGTTCGCCTTAGCATCATTTTTATTTTTAGAAGGCAAGCCAAAATTGCTCTCAAAAACCTCGGCTGAAGTCAGGTCGACCATATTAGTTTCTTGCGTAACTTGATTGACCTGATCTTGCCGACTTTCAGTTGCGGAATGAGATTCCACCTCAAGAGAAGGTGTTGGAGTCTTTATATCTGAGCTATTCGGTAACGAAACCACCGGCAGGTTTTGCTGCAGGACAGAGTTACTCTGACCCATTTGATTGCTTTGGCCTGTTTCTCGCCTGTTCCGGCTGTTTGCCCTGCAAGACCCTGACTACTTCCTCACATGCCCGCTGTCTAAGCTCGATCAATGAAGCCGTTGACGAAAATGCCACATGCGGCGTGATGATACTGTCCTGATGATGCAAGATGGCATCCGGTACAACGGGTTCGGTTTCGAGCACATCGAGTGCCACCGCCGTCAACTGTCCCGATTCGATGGCTGCAATGACGGCATCGGTATCTACCACGCCGCCGCGACTGACGTTGACCAACAATGCCCCTGGCTTGGTTTTCTCCAGCAGTTCGGAGTCGATCAGGTGATGTGTTTCCCGAGTCAAAGGCACTTGCAGGATGATTACGTCACTTTTAGATACGAGTTCCGGTAATTCACACGATGCGACATCACTATCGGCAGGCCTCGTTCTTGTATGAACAAGCAGTTCGACTCCGAACGCGGCCAGTTTTTCCGCCGTTCGTCTTCCGGTTCGGCCATAACCGACTATCCCAACGGTCATGTCAGCTACCCGTCGCAGTTTGGCAGTAGAGAGGTCCCATGTACCACTTCGCACGCCGCGGTCAAAGGGCAACAAGCCCCTGGACCATGCCAATAGCATGGCAACAGCATGATCGGACACTTCCTCGACACAATAATCGGGCACATTGGTGACCCAGATGCCGCGCTCAGTACAGGCATCCACAGCCAGATTATCCAGCCCTACGCCCAGGCGTGCCGCTATCTTCAGTTTAGATGACGCGGCTATGGCCTTCTCGGTGACTGATGCCCAGCAAAAAAGTATGGCATCAGGCTGGTGCTCGGCAACCATCGCCTCGATTTTTCCTGCGGAAGAAGGAGACTGCGAACCTGCAACAACCCGACAACCGGCTGCTTCCAGAATACTTTTTTCAAGCTCGAGATCAGGCCACGCATAATCGGTGATGAAAACCTTATATTTACTACTTGCACTCATACTGTCAGTCTACTGGAAATCATGAATATATTAACTTCGATACGCAATAAACATTGAACCTTTCATTTGTTTCGCTGTATCAATAGACTGGGTAAAAGAATTGACATTTGCCCACCAGGAAAATCATGAAGCCAACTGTCCGTCTCGCGTTTACAGCAATCCTGCTTTTGACTTTCCATACTGTCGGCGTCTCTAACCTGAATGCCCAGCAGACCTTGCCTGCCCCCTTACAAGACCAGCCTTCCGATGTGCCAGTGGCCGTACAGATCCTCCGTTGGCATATGCTAGACAACGATGTCAGCGCCCTGGCCTTTCGGGAAATGGACCAGCTCTTTACCACACGCACTGTCGCTCGTAGCGGCCCCGTTTGGCAGTTGCCTCGCAATGATCACGACCTGAACTTTAACTACCAGTGGAATGGGGCTTCATACACCGCAGAGGAGTTCCTGGAACGCACTTATACCAACGCCCTGCTGGTAATGAAGGATGGCCGGATTGTGTCGGAAATCTATCGCAACAACTCAACACCCCAATCCCGGTTCATCGGCTGGTCCATGACTAAGTCCATTACCTCTGTATTGATTGGTTGTGCTTTGGCCGATGGCCATATCGACTCACTGGATACACCGATATCTGATTTTCTGCCAGAACTTAATGGAGGTGGCTACGAAGTCGTTTCCATTCGTCATGTCATGCAGATGCGTTCAGGCGTGGATTACGAAGAACGCTATGACTTTGCCAACCCGGGCATTGCAGCCAGCAACCATATTTCTGCCCTGGTAAAAAATAACACACGCTTTGCCGATGTAGCCCGCACCCTGTCCCGTATACACGAACCCGGGGAATTCTTTCAGTACAAGACCATTGATACAGCCGTTCTCGGTTGGCTGGTGGAACGGGCTGCCGGCACCAGCGTGGCTGCCTACACGGAGCAATGCCTGTGGGAGCCTCTGGGCGCTGAGGCAGACGGTTTCTACATCATGGACGGTGCACCGGGTATTGGCAGGGAGTTCAGCGGCGCCGGCTTCAATGCGACCTTGAGGGACTACGCCCGATTCGGGCAGATGGTACTGAATGAAGGCGTTGCTGATGGACGTCGCATAGTCTCTGAGGACTGGATCCTGCAGTCCACCCGACCCAGCGGCAGCGAGGACATCCGGCGCGGCGGTTACGGTCTGCAGTGGTGGACCATGGGCAACAGCAAGGCCTTTTCCGCCATCGGTTTGCAGGGACAGTATATTTACATCGACCCTGACACCGATACGGTCGTGGTCAAACTCAGTTATTTCCCGCCTGGGGATAACACTGATCAGGATGGAGAAACACAGACTTTCATGAGGGCAGCATCAAGCTGGGAGCCATAACCTCTATTTCCAGCTATTCAATAATCCAGGCCTTCTTTTGACCAGCGGAGCTGAAATTACACACTTGCTTGCACACAAAAAATAATATCAACTGAGAAGGCTTGCAGGAAAAGGAAAGGAGCGCTGTTATATCTGGGATTTTTTGGATTCCTGGATGTCCATTCTGTCCAAGTTGCCGAAATCCAGAACCGGCGCCGCATCGACATCATCCGCATCCATCATGGCGGCAATTCTTTGCAGGGAGGAAATGATCATGGTTTGCTCCCAGTCCTCCAGTGTTTTAAACCGATCAATAAAACTTTTTTGTAGAGGTGGCGGGGATTTTTTTATGAGATTTTTGCCATCTTCTGTCAGATAGGCGTGCACTTTGCGCCTGTCTTTGCTGGAGCGTTGCCGTATAACAAGTCCCTTTGCTTCTAGCCTGTCCAGGATATTGGTCACCGTAGCCTGACTAAGACTTACATCACCGGATAATTCGCTGATACTGACCTCCCCTTTGCTTCTGATGGATTGAAGCAGCAGTAGCTGAGGAGTTGTCAAGCCAGATGTTTTAACCAGTTTTCTTGAGTAAAGATCAGTAGCGCGCATCAGTTTGCGCAAGGTAATCAGTACAGTTTTGATTTCTATTTTTTTCATTAGCTTATTTCTTGAACACTTTCCTTGGCGGTTCTTATAAATCAATATGCATGAATTGTACATGCAGCTGGAACTGGACAAGGATGTCATTCATTAACTGATCCTGGGTGTAACCGGCCACATCATAATGTTGCGGACCGGAACTTAGGTAAACTTCAGCCCGCCAGTACGAATCCTCCTTTCCTCGGCCAGGTAATTCTGGAAATGCCATAGACGCTGCAGAGTATTTTCGTAGCCTTATTTTATACAAAAAAATCTGTTCATTAGCAGACTCAACATTTAATTGTATGCTGTCGGGGTGTTCATCAATGAACGCCTCAAGATGCTGTATCTTTAATTGCTTTACCACTGAATGCATGGCAGGCAGGGCAATATTTGTAACGTAATCCGCTACGTCCTGACGCTTGTGTTTACCAAGCAGGGCTTTCAGACGATTTTGCCAGACCTTTTCACCTTCCTGGCCGTGCTGCATTGGTGCATTAGCTACAGGTAGCGGTGACATTCGCCGCTCCCCTTCCATGTTCAAACCTTTGTAAAGGGCATAACAAATGACAAGGATGACGATGGAGAAAGGCAGGGCGCTTGTCAGGGCTGCCGTTTGCAGTGCCGTAAGTCCGCCAACGATCAGCAATATGGATGCAACCCCTCCTTCAGAGATGGCCCAGAAAATACGTTGCCACACGGGAGGTTCCTCAGCACCTCCTGACGTGATGATATCGATGACTAGGGAGCCTGAGTCTGAGGATGTCACGAAAAATGTTACCACAAGGACAGTGGTGAACAATGACGTGATGGTCGCCAGAGGCATCTGTTCAAGTAATACAAAAATAGCTGTTGGCATGTCATTTTGTACTGCTTCTGTAATACCCGCCCCTGTTTCAGCGAGTTCCATGTGCAGTGCAGTATTGCCAAATAAGGACAGCCACATGAAAGTAAAACCGGTTGGAACCAATAACACTCCGATAATGAATTCCTTGATAGTACGACCGCGTGAAATTCTAGCTATAAACATGCCGACAAAAGGTGACCAGGAAATCCACCAGGCCCAGTAAAACAGTGTCCAGTCGCCGATCCATTCAGTAGGCTCGTATGCATAGAGTTTTAATGTCATCTCTACCATATTGGACAGATACATACCTATGTTCTGGATTAAACTATTCAACAGCAGAACCGTGGGGCCGGCAATCAAAATGAAAATCATCAGGATTAGCGCTAAGATCAGGTTGCATACACTGAGACGCTTTATGCCTGCATCAAGTCCGGCGACAACTGACACTGTTGCTATGCCAGTGATGGCGGTGATAAGGAGAACCTGGACGGTGGTGTTGATCGGGATACCAAAGAGGTAGTTCATGCCAGCATTCACTTGCATCACGCCAAGTCCCAGTGATGTTGCCACTCCAAACATCGTGCCCAGCACTGCAAAAATGTCCACGGCATGGCCAATAGGACCGTGAATACGATCACCGATCAAGGGATAGAGTGTGGAACGAATGGTCAGTGGCAGGTCATGACGAAAGGCGAAATATGCCAGGGACAAACCAACAACGATATAGATTGCCCATGCCTGCAGCCCCCAGTGGAAGAAGGTAATTTGCATAGCGTTTCGAGCTGCGTCAATATCGCCCCCTTCACCCAGTGGAGGGGTCATGAAATGCGTAATGGGTTCAGCCACGCCAAAAAAAAGTAGGCCAATTCCCATTCCCGCACTGAACAGCATGGCGAACCAACTCAGGTAGGTGTAATCAGGTTCAGAGTCATCTGGCCCCAGCTTGATTTGAGCAAATCGGCTGAACGCTAGGTAAATCACGAAGATAAAAAAGGAGGCGACGGCAGCCATGTAGAACCAGCCAACATTCGTGATCAACCAGGACTGCAAGGCGTTAAAGACGATGTTGGCTTGCTGCGTGAATACTCCACCGAACAGGCAGACTGCGGCGATGAGACCGGCGGAAGTAAAAAACACCGGCTTATTGATAAGACTTTGATTGTTTATCAAGGAGGTTTCATGGTTGGTTTTATTATTCATTTTTGTCTCTGTATGAATCCAATTATCGCTTCTCTTTGTTAGTCAGTGCTTATGAAGCCTGACTAGCCAGTGGCCCCAATACATCCATTAAGATTTGCAGGTGGGCGGCATAATGTTTCCACTGGTCTACACCGGAACGATTCACGGGTTTTCTGACTTGTTCTGAACTGGGTGTACGTATGTTGCGTTTGGTTTCGTAGTATCGTAGACAGGATTCTTCAAATGGCAGATTGCAAAAATCCAGCATACGCTTGACCTGGCCATCGAGGTCTTCAATGACATCCTCGTTATTCACACGCAGAATGGTGCTTGGTAGAACCTCATTCCAGTGTGCCATCAAGTCAACATAGTCGCGATAGTAAGTCCCAATATCCTCCAGCGAATAGCTGAACTCCTGCCCCTCAGCAAACAATTGTTTGAAGCCGCTGAAACAGCAGTCCATGGCATTGCGCCGGGCATCGATGATTTTCGCATTGGGTAATATCAGTTTGATCAAGCCGATGTGGCGAAAATTGTTAGGCATCTTGTCAATGAAAAACGGTGCTTGCTGGCGGTGAATCCGTGTCTCTCGAAGAAACTCTTCTCCCATATCTTGCAGTTCTTCCGGAGACAAATCTTCCAGGATCTGGGGGTAGGGTTTGTCCCCTGATGTTCTGGAACGGCGGCGTAATCGCTGAGACAGCGACAGAATGTTGGGCAGTTCGAGTGTGCCGTCCACCTGGCTGTGTGAAGAGAGTATTTGCTCCAGCAGGGTAGACCCGGCTCGAGGCAAGCCCAAAATAAATATCGGATCAGGGGCATCGCATCCCATGTGTTGTTTGTCTTCAAATAGCGCCCTGCTGCAGACATCCTTTTGCGCTTGCAAGTCTTTGCTCATGCGTTCGGCTTTATAACGGCTCTGGCCTTTTTTCAGAGCGTTGCCCTGGGCATAGAATTGAAAGGATTTATCATATTCCTGGGTATCTTCAAAGGCTTTCCCCAGGGCAAAATTCAGATACACCCTGTCCATGTGGTTGAGGTTGCTTTTGCATTCCTGCATCAGCATTGCTTCTATCTCTTCGTCACTAAATTGATAGGTTTTCAAGTTGGCCAGAGAGTAATAAGCCTCTCCATAACTAGGCTTGTATTGTATGGCGCGATGGAAGGACTCAATGGATGCCTGTAGTTTGCCCAGCGTTTTGTAAGCATGGCCGCGCGAGGTCAGCGTGAGCGCGTCTCCGGGTAAGGTCTCGAGAATCTTGTCAAAATAAACAAGTGCTTCGTCAAAATGCCCCGTTTGCATGCAGTCCACCGCAAAGAGGGATTGAAACTGTGGGTTGTTTTCATCCTTTTCCAGTAAAAGCCTAGCCTGTTCGGTTGCTGCAGCATAATTCTGGCGCTTCCTTAGAGCCTGGATATATTCAATTCGCAACTGATCATTATCCGGCTCTATATGCACAGCGCCTTTTAGTAATAATTCAGCATCGTCATAGATGCCAAGTTTGGTACCAATTATGGCCAGCAGGCGCATAGCTTCGACATGGTGGGGAACTTTTTGCAGGAATTGTCGGCAGTAATCCTCGGCCTTCAGCAGTTTTCCCTGAGCAATGAGGTCTGTGACGGCCAATAACACCTGAGGCATGCTCTGGTATCGTTTTAACTGTGCTTCTGCATAGCGGGCTTTTGCAGTCAGCCCGGCTGAATCGGCAATCTCGACCTGAGCCTTCCAGCTTGCGGTTAATGCAGGATTGAGAGTGGTGGCGCGCTCAAAGGCGGCCAGCGCCGTGTCAGGCTGCCCCATGCGACGATAGTTATGACCTTCTTCCTGTTGAGCACGGCCATGTTCAGGGACATGACTTTTAAGTGTCTTTAGCGCTTGTAGGGCTTTTATGTGATCGCCACTGTAGCGATAACATACAGCCATCATGTAAACAGCTTCAGGATTGAATGCCTGTTCCGATTGAAATTTTTCCAGGTCGGTTAATGCTGATTCAAATTGCTGGGAGACAATTTTCTGCTGTACCGACTTGAGAAATGATTCAATTTCCTCGGGCTGCAAATTTTATCCTCACAAAAAACAACGCCCCATAACGGGGCGCATTGAAATTTATTGTGACTAAGGAAGTTTAACCACCAAAATCATAAGAGAAACGCAAACCAATTGTGCGTGGTCGAGCATAAGTCGCACGATGCTGGTCAAAAACAAAGTTTCTGGAGAGCTCGGCCCGCTCATCTGAAATATTATTTATATAAAGTTCGGCAGACCACTCGTTAGTGCTAACACCCATGGTGACATTAGCCATCGCCCAGCTGTCAATCCTAGAGCGGTTAATCCGGATTATGTCGCTGTAGGATTCTGCGGAGTAACTGATGCTCGGCATGATATGTGCTCGCATATTGTTGTTCAGATCCCACTCATAGCGTGCCTGCAGATTACCCTGGAATTCCGGAGCAAATGCGAGCTCATCGCCCAGGCGCACATCATCAGTTGGTATCAGCACTTCCGTGATTTCGCTGTCCAGGAATGAAAAAGCACCAGTTACAGTCAGGCCTTCAATAGAATACGGAGCCCAGACAAAATTACCTTCTACGCCGAGAACTTCGGCATTGGCCGCATTGTCCGAAAAGAACAGGTTGACGATACTCGGGTCAAATATGGTGGTCTGTAATTTATCGATATCTGAGAAGAAGAATGCACCATTGAAAATTAGGCTATTGTCCAAGTAACTGGATTTCCAACCAAGCTCAATATTGCTCATCTCATCGGTCTGTAATTCAAAGGGTACTGTGTAGCCACCCGGGCCTACTGCGCCGCCAGGCCTATTCAACAGCCCCGGTCTAAAACCTTCTGACCATGTGGCGTAATACATTTGGTTATCGGTAGGCGTCCAGCTCACACTGCCCTTGAAAATGAAGCCGTCAATGGCGGCCTTGTCAGGGGCATGCAAGGCATTGACGATACCCTGGATTTCAGCATCACTGATGGCATTGTAGGCATTGGTAAATCGACCACGGCTATAGCTGTAGGAATCCGCGGCCTGGATAATATTAGAAATTTCCTGAAAGTCCTGGTCTCGGGTAAAGGTAATGCCTGCACCGCCAGTGCAATCGGCAAGGTAAGTATACTGACCGTCCCCGTTGTACAAATCAGAGATATCGGTACCAAAACGATCGACATCAGTTCCGTTACCTGCCCAACCGTTGCAGAAACTGGAGTTGGCGCCACCTTCAAAATCCACTTCAATGTCATACCAGCGGGCACCTACCGTTACGGCGATCTTGTCACTGACATCGAATGTCAGCTCGCCGAAGGCACCTAACTGCTCATCGGTTCGCTGCACATCATTGCGAAAAATGACATCAGATGGGAATGGCCCGGGCTCGGAATAAAATCCGGTGGTGAAAGGATAATTCGGTGCAAATCCCTGCTGAGGGGCGCCAAAACCTGCATAAACAACAGCTTCTTTGGAGCCTGGATAGGTAAAGTCATTACGCTCTTCTAGGGTCAGGTCACTATAGAAAGCACCGGCCGTTGCGCGCCAGCGACGTGTAGCATCTGTTGTCAACCTGAATTCATGGGTAAACACTTCCGTCTCAGTATGGCTTTTCACGAACAGGGATGGCGTCTGGCATGTACCCTGGGCTAGTCCGTTAATAAAGCCTTCCGTTTCGTAATAGTAGTTATACTCAGGATAACTTACTGTAGAGTCGCAGATGTAGTAAGGCAGGTACTGGCCCACGAAAAGGTAATCGGTGTAATCTACCTGCTGATCGGCTTCGCGATCGGTATAAGCGCCTGTATAAACGAGCTCAAGTTCACCCAGCATGCCAGTGAGTGTCCAGTTGGTGTTGCTGAATTTATCCTCTAGGTAATCATCATTGAAACGCTGGATCTCCAGATCGTCGAGGTCTGGGTCAGCAAAGAAAACGCCTTCGGAATCTATGTCCTGCTGGGTGTGGGCGACAAGCAGGCTCCAATTCGGGTTTATATCCCACAGCGCGCTTAAACGGGCACCGGTGTAAGTTGTTTCATTAATATCTTCTTCGACCAGAGCACTATTGTTGGCCTCTTTAAAGTTCACATTGGACAGATCAAGTTGGCCATCTGCGGTTAAGCCGTTGAGACGAGCACCCCACATGGTATCGCCTCTGGCAAGTGCAGCCTGTGAGCCGGTGACACTCTGAACGCCAGCACGGCGAGTGGAAACAGGTACGCCATTGGCGCGAATAGTGCCTGCTTCGCGAAAGCGGGCAGATTCGCGGGCAGTGCGTGTACCTTGTACGTTGTCAATAAAGCCACCCTTGTTGTCCACGTAGACAACGCCGCGAATGGCAAAGTTGTCAGCAAGCGCTATATTCATCACACCTTCAACATTGCTGCTCATTTCACCCTCAGCCATGAAGCCGCTGCCCATTTTCACGCGTCCATAGGTATCGTTCATATCGGGCTTGTTGGTAATCAGTCGAACGGTGCCTGCTTGGGAGCTGGCACCAAAAAGTGTGCCCTGGGGACCGGCCAGTGTTTCAACGCGCTGCAAGTCAGCGGTATAGACATCCAGGTTACGACCAGGCTGGGCGAGGGGTTGCTCATCCAGGTACAAGGCAACGTTGGGAGCAAGTCCGGCGACGCCAGCTGTTGTCAGGTTGGGAGTGGTGGAAGCAACGCCGCGAATGTAGATAGTGTTTTGACCGGGACCACTGCCGCCAGCCGTGACACCAGGCAGGTTAATCAGGTAATCCTCGAAATTGGTAATACCGTTCTGGTCAATGTAATCACCGGTCAGGGCAGATACGGCAACAGGCACATCCTGCAAGCTTTCTTCACGCTTGGTTGCGGTAACAACAATTTCTTCAATTTGGGCCTGAGCGGGAATGGTATGGATAGAGGCGATGGCAATAGCCATGCAGAGCGGCTTTTTTCGGAACATAATATTTTTTTAATTGATAATGAATTGATTTCCTCGACATTATATAGAGTACTAATGATTATTTTTAGTCCTAAATGGCTGAAAAATTGAATCCAGTGTCGTTTTGCAAATATAATACATATATATCAATATGTTATGAAATTTAGGTCTTTGATTAAAAAGTGCCGCAGCAAATTTATTATTTACTACTCTATAGGATAAATTAGATGAATCGCCCCTAGTTTGCTAGACACCTTCCAGTCATAGAAATGTCCATAAGAAAGGTGTTTATGAGTAGCAAGCACTACCGTGAAGAGTTTAAGTTAGAGGCGGCCAAGCAGATCACTGAACGCGATCAGAGTGTCTCCTAGGTAGCTCAGCAGCTAAAAGTCACTACTCACAGTCTCTCTGCCTGGCTAAAGCTGTTCGGTCCCAGAGCTAAAGAGCATCAAGATAAGCGCAATTGCCAGGCTGAGATCAAGCGACTTCAGAAGAAACTGAAGCGTGTTACCAAAGAGCGCGAAACTCTGAAAAAACTACGGCCGTAAACAAGGGTTGCTGGCAAGATATATAGAAAAATTTGCGTGGACCAAATTTGGACCACTGCGGGAATACAGATCGCAGCCAATTCCAACCAGTGGGAATTGAAAACCTCTTGTTTTACTTTATCCAAAGTGATGAATTTTGTTGAAGTGAGTTGTGGTTGATTATTTGCGTGGGACTCATAATCCGTTTGTCCCAGGTTCGAGTCCTGGTGGGCCCACCATTTCCCTGCAAATCAAGTGGTTCTACCCCTGACTTGCAGCCAAAAACAAAACCCCCTGAAATAAATTCCTAGGGCTGTGTTTTCAAAGTGAATCTAGTCTAGCGACGGACTGTAATACTGGCCTGCAGATCCGTTGGGCGAATGACTTCCATAACTGACGGTTCGGCCACCAGTTTGATCCACATGGAATCTCCCTCATGAAACCATGAGGTTTCTTCCGCTGCATACAAGGCATCCATGCTGCCCTGTTGTATTCCAGAGGCTGCATTGGCGAAGCCAGGCAGTTCAAACAAAACCCACGACCCCTCATCCATTTCAGCCAGGCTGAGAGTGACTTCATCTCGTTCAGTAAGCACCTCGATTTCGGTACCAGCCTTCACCGTGCTCTGATCGCCGAAGATTTTGAATTCTCTTCCATTGCGCAAAAGTGAAATAGGTGCCTGCGGAGGACGACGGGAGAACAAAGCGGCCCGTTGGGACTGAACAAGGGGAGTGTCTGGCGCATCTGGGCTGAGCGAGGACAGCAAGGCAAAGCGGGCGGTGCGGGATTCAAGATCGACAGCGGCTGGCAGCCAGCCCCTGGCGTCCGAAAGATTTAGACGACCGATATCACCTACACAAACAGACGCGTTCCAGTCAGAATGAACTACACAGGACTCGTCGGTAACCACACTGTCATGCTCGCCGTCATGAAGCAGCACCTGGGAATTAGGGATGCCTGTCACTGAGCCATCCAGATCGCGGAAGGACAGGGTCCGATATGCATCGCCGCCGCGGTTGTCATTATCGAATCGGTGATCGAAATTCGGGAAATACACCGGCTTGGCATTGATGAACTTCGCCCCCTTTATGGTACTGCCGGTGCTGAGCCCTGCACTTGTGAACAATAGGAAGGAGAGTGCGCCTGTTTTTCTCTGGGCGTTGTCCTGAAAGTTCACAAATGTCGTGTCTACCACGTCATCGCGGTAATCATAGTACTCGTAGCCGCGGATAGGGAAATCGGGAATGGCAGGCTTCGGCAGACTGCGACCATAAGCGATCTCCCCCGGCGTTGCAGGATTGCCGATATTATCGGTCTCACCCACAACCAGCCCATCAACCAGCCGTGAACTGAAAGGCAGACTTCCGATATCGCCGGCAGCCTGTGTCATGCCGATGGCATTGTCAGCGAGTTTCAAGTTGTCGTACACGTACATGTCGCCGCGACCCCAGAGGCCGCCATTGCGGTTCTTATAGCTGGTCAGATCCTCAAAGTGCGACTCTAATACCTCGCTCTCTAGGTCAGTAGGATCAGCCAACGGCAGCAAAGGGACGGAAGCCAAGCCGAAGGTGTTATCCTCGTTGATGTGTCGGTCAATCATGAAGCCGTCGAAGTTAGAGTGGGCCACATTGCCCCTGAATTCTCGGACCGGGGTGCGGCGCGGCCAGGTGTTGAGGCTGTCTTCCGAACCCAGAAACGCACCATTCGGGTGAATCGGCAGCGAAAACCAGAAACCAGTCGAATCAGAACCGGCTGCCACATTGTTGATGTAACTGTTGTCCGGGTTAGTGATCCAGTAGGACGCTGCGGTGTTGTCCGAAGGCAGCAGGGTATCTCTGCCGGAAAAGCTCGCCTGTGTCAGGGCCTGACGGTTTCCCGCATCAATCTCTCCATTTGCGGCCAGATTGGTTGGCACGCATTCCAGGGTAGGATGACACTTGGTTTGGATGGCCAGGTTGCTGATAAATTCGTTGCCAGATTCAATTCCGTCTTCCATGAAGAAACAGTGGCCAACGTTGTTGTAAGTCACATTATTTTCAACCTGCAAGTCGTTGGTACCGTGCACGGTCACACAGCGGTTGAAGGTATCGTGAATGGCTGCGTTGCGAATGTACTGACCTTTGCCGCTTTCACCTACCAGGTGCCAGTGAATCGGGTAGCGGGCCAGTTCCATGTGCTGACCCATTCGATGCAGTTCGACTCCTTCGACATACATCTTGCTGGTAACCATCGCCATGATATGGCCACCAAAGTAAGATTCATCAGCATCCTCTGAAGCCTGCACTTTGATGTTACGTGTCAGCAGCCCCACTTCGCCGCGCTCATCTATGCCGTAGGTAATCTCACCAAAATGCATGTATTCCAAGGGCTCATCTAGAGTAATGGTGTTGCCGCTGATAGCGGTGATATCACGGGTTTCCGCCTGACGTGGATTGTAGTCAGTGGAGGCAATAACGATCTGGTCACCCTCCTGCCATTGGTCAGCATCAAGCACCTCGATGGTTGTGCTGCCTTTCTCAGCCGTTTTAGCAAGCTTGGTCCAGGTGTTGGTGATGTTGCCGTGCATGTTAAGCGTGCCGCCAGAAAGCATTATGCCGCGATCACCCATTCCCATAAGCTGCTCACCCTCATTTATGTTGGTCAGGGTGATCGTTGCGTTACTGGTATGAGGGTTGGCTTCAGTACCGATTTCAAGTTCACCCAAGACCAGGATCCACTCCGTCGAAAGTTCCTGGTCAAGGTCATCTGAAAAACTAAGCTTGCCATTGATCGTCAGACCGCCAAGTTCTGGCGTATCGGTATCCAGGACGACTGCCACACCACTATTAATGGTGACCCGGTCGCCATCCTCGGGAATCTTGCCGCTGTCCCAGGTGGATGAATTAGACCAATTTCCCGACCTGACCGCTTCCTCGGCCAGGATATTGCCGCTGAAACAGGTTGCTGCAGCCAGTAATGAAAGAGGCAATAAACGATTTTGTATACGCATTTAACTAAACCCTCTGTAATAGAGTAGTGTAACTATTTCAGTTATTTGAGCAGAGAATAGCACGGTTAATAGGTAAAGAAGATGAAAACCTCTGGCCTTAGCACCCTGCTTACCGGCTTGACACGGTCTATCGGCTGACCGTAATGGTGGCCTGCATATTCGATGACCGAATCGGCGTGAGCAGCGGCTCCGCGACGACCAGTTTGACCCAGACAGCATCAGCACCCCTAAACCAGGACGTCTCCTCAGCGTTACGCAGAGCGTCCAGACTGCCCTGCTCCGTGCCGGAGGCTCCTCGGGTGAAACCCGGCAGTTCGAACATTATCCATGAGCCCTGGTCCAACTCACTTAAACTAAGCGAGACGCTTTCCCTGTCTGTTAGCACCTGCATCTCGGTACCAGCCCGCACAGTGCTCTGATTGGCCGTGATTTTGTGTTCCTTGCCATCCCGCACAAGCGCAATGGGTGCCGGCGGCGGAGGTGGCGCAGGTCGGGTAGCGCCAGGGGGAGGAGGTGAAAAGGTTGGCCGAACAAAACCGAAGCCAAAGCCGCCCCGTAATGCGCCGGGAGCGGGAGCCGGTGCTGGAACCTGGGCCGGCCGGAAATACAGGCGTCCGACATCACCCGGGCATACCGAGGCGTTCCATGCAGGTTTAATTTTGCAGGCCTCGGCGTCAGTGGCGACGCTGTCATTTTCGCCATCATGGAGCAAAATGTAGGCGTTCCCCATGCCTCCCACCGAGCCGTCCAGATCGTGAATCGCCAGGCTACGGTAGGCTACAGCACCCCGATTGTCACTGTCGAACCGATCATCAATATTAGGAAAAAAAACCGGCTTGGCATTGGCAAATTGCGCACCGCTGACAGTGTTTTCGGTAGTCACTCCAGCACCCGTAAAAAGCAGCCAGGACAGTGCTCCGGTCTTACGCTGATCATTGTCCTGGTAATTCACGAACGTGGTGTCCACCACTTCATGGCGGTAATCGTAATATTCGTAGCCGCGGATGGGGAAATCCGGTATTAGCGGTTTTGGCAGACTGCGGCCGTAGGCAACTTCTTCCGGCGTTGCGGGATTGCCGATGTTGTCGGTTTCGCCAACCAACAGCGAATCAATCAACCGCGATGTAAAGCGTTCACTGCCAAACGTACCGGTTGAATGCGTCATGCCAATGGCGTTGTCAGCGAGTTTTGCGTTGCTGAATACGTGAAGCTCACCCCTGCCCCAAAATCCGCCGTGGCGGTTCTTGTAGGCAGTCAAATTCTCAAAGTGGGACTCCACCATCTCGCTGTATGGGTCAGCGGGATCTTCCAGTGGAGTGTATGCACTGAAGGAAAGATCAAAGGTGTTGTCTACATTGATGTTTCGGTCGAACATGAATCCATCGTAGTTAGAGTGGGACACGTTACCTCTGAATTCACGCAAGGGAGTGCGGCGCGGCCAAGTGTTGAGGCTTTCTTCCGAATCCAGAAAGGCGCCATTAGGGTGTTCAGGCAAGGAAAACCAGAAGCCGGTTGCCTCACTGCCGGCCGCCACATTGTCTCGATAGGTATTGTCAGGGTTCGTGATCCAGTAGGCCGCTACCGTGTTATCGGAAGGCAGCAGGGTATTCTCACCGGATTGACTGATGCGCCTTAGATCCTGACGATTTGAGTCATCAATCTCACCATTAGGACCCAGGTTGTATGGCACACATTCCAGAGTGGGATGGCACTTTACGTGGATCGCCAGGTTCTTTACGAACGCGTTGCCGGTTTCAATCCCGTCTTCCATGAAGAAACAGTGGCCCACGGAGTTATAGGCCACATTGTTTTCAACGCGCAGATCATTGGTACCATGGACTGTCACACAGCGATTGAAGGTGTCGTGTATTGCTGAGTTTTTGATGTACTGGCCTCGGCCACCGTCACCCACTAAATGCCAGTGAATCGGATAGCGGGCTAGTTCCATGTTCTGCCCCATACGATTGAGTTCGACGCCTTCGACATACATCTCGCTGGTGATCATTGCCATGATGTGGCCGCCAAAATATGACTCAAGCGAATCCTCGGATGACTGTATCTTGATGTTGCGCGTCAGCAGTCCGACCTCCCCGCGCTCATCCACTCCAAAAGTAATCTCGCCGAAGTGCATGTATTCCAGGGGTTCATCCAGGATAATGGTGTTGCCGTTGACGGCAGTCAATATGCGGGATTCCGCCTGACGAGGGTTGTAATCCGTCGACGCGAGAACAATCTGATCACCCACCTGCCACTGGTCAGCGTTAAGCACCTTGATAGTGTTGCTGCCAGCCTCGGCTGTTTCAGCTAGCTTGGTCCAGGTGTTGGTTCGATTACCGTGCAGGTTCAGAATGCCGCCGGAGAGCATGATGCCGCGGTCACCCATGCCCATCAGCTGCTCATCCTTGACGTTATCGGTAAGAGTAATGGTTGCGTTGCTTGTATGTGGGTTATCTTCAGTCCCGATTTCGAGCTTACCAAACACCAGTATCCACTCGGTGGTTAATTCGATATCTGACTCATCCGAAAAATCAAGCTTGCCGTTGATGGTGATGCCATTTAACGCGGGAGGGCTGACATCGAGGACAACATCAACGTCTTCACCAATGGTAACCGTGCCACCCGCTTGTGGAACGCCTCCACCTGACCAGATAGACGCATCAGACCAGAGCCCGCTTTTTACTGCTTCCTGGGCCTGGACACTGAAGACGAAGCAGGCAGATACCAGCATTGAACGGAAGAACAAACGACCGGGTTTCATGACGCTATCTCTTTCCATAAGAAAGGTTGAGGTTTCTTTTTTAGCCAACGTACCAGTAGTAATACTCATTCCACTTTAAAGACAACGGCGAAACATCTCTGTATCGCCGTTGTCTGAACTTCTTTCTGAGACTCAGGTTAGCGACTAACCTGCAGGTTTTCCCCCTGCCCTGGTGGCAGACCCGGACCCCTGCCGGGAATATCACCGCTGGAAACCACCTTGACCCACAGTGTGTCATCGTCTTTAAAGTACGAAGTGCTTTCAGCCATGCGCAGTGCATCCAGGCTACCCTGCTCTGTACCCGCGGCGGCCTCGGTAAAGCCTGGCAATTCGAACAATACCCATGAACCCTCATCCAGCTCATTCAGCCTGATGTTCAGCATATCTCTTTCAGTGGTTACCTTGTACTCGGTACCGGCACGGACATTTCTTTCTCCGTTAGAGATAAATTCTTTACCGTTGCGGCTCACAATAATGGGTACTGAGGGCGGAAATGTGCCTCTGATGCGGCCGCCGCCTGGTGCAATTTCATATTCAGTGGGAGGAGGGCCTCCGCCAAAGCTGAAGCCCAGGATACCACCGCCGCCAAGGTTCATTCGACCCACATCACCTGTGCACACCACGGCGTTCCAAGTAGACCTCTCCTCGCAGGCGTCATCGACATCGATGCCTTCCTTATTAAGGATGTAGGAATCAGGGATGCCGGTGATAGTTCCATCAGCATCATTGAATACCGAGGACAGGTATATGAGATTGCCATAATCATCGTTGCTCCAACGGTTATCGATCGGCGGAAAGTACACGGGCTTGGCATCAATAAAAGTAGAACGAGAAACGGTGTTGTTTGAGCTCATTCCAAAGCTGGTATACAGCAAGTAGGAAATGGCTCCCGTTTTACGCGTGTCATTGTCTTGGTAATTAATGAAGGTGTTGTTATCTAACTCATGGTGGAAATCGTAAAACTCGTACGCTCGAATAGGAAAATCCGGAATCATTGGCTGCGGTAGGCTGCGACCGTATGCGATTTCCTCAGGTGTGCTTGGGTTGCCAATATTACCGGACTCACCAACGAACAGTGAATCCACCACGCGTGAGGTAAATTTCGAGTTGTTAAAGTTGCCTGACGCATGTGTGAAGCCAATGCCATTGTCCGCGAACTTTAGGCCCTTATAGACATGCATTTCACCACGCGCCCAAATACCGCTGTTGCGGTTCTTATATGCAGTAAAATCTTCGATGGTATCTTCAACCTGAGAACTGTTTTCGTCAGCAGGATCTTCAAGCGCGATATATCCGCCCACCCTGAAATGGCCATCGGGCAACGGTGCACGGTCACCCATGAAGCCATCAATATTAGAATGTGTGACATTGCCCCTGAACTCACGGAACTGTGTGCGGCGCGGCCAGGTATTCAGGCTGTCTTCAGAGCCTTCGAACGCGCCTGTCGGATGCACCGGGAAGGCAAACCAGAATCCCGTCGAGTCGGATCCTGCGGCGACGTTACCGATGTAGGTGTTATCCGGATTGGTAATCCAGAATGAAGACGCTGTGTTGTCCGAAGGAATCAGAATTTCGGGAGAGTCCTGGCCCGTGGTTTTGAAATTCAGGCCATCAGGAGATGCACCGAATGGAGCCAGGTTAGTCGGGTCGCATGGCAATGACGTATGGCACTTGGTCTGTATCGCCAGGTTCTTGATGTACTGGTTGGAGTGCTCGATACCGTCTTCCATGAAGAAGCAGTGACCCACTGTGTTGTAGGTCACGTTGTTCTCGACCTGGACATAGTTTGTACCGTGCACGGTGACGCAGCGGTTGTAGGTATCGTGGATCGCTGTATTTCTCACGTACTGACCCTCACCACCATCACCGACTAGGTGCCAGTGAACTGGGTAGCGAGCCAGTTCGAGGTTCTGACCCATGCGATAGAGTTCAACCCCTTCAATAAACAGTTTACTCGTCACCATCGCCATGATGTGACCACCGAGGAAAGATTCTTCCGCATCCTCTGACGCCTGTACCTTGATATTGCGCGTCAACAGACCCACTTCGCCGCGCTGGTCCACGCCATAAGTGATCTCGCCGTAGTGCATGAACTCCAGGGGTTCATCTAGCGTTATAGTGTTGCCACTGATGGCGCTGATATGCCGTGTCTCGGCCTGGCGTGGATCGTAATCGGTTGAGGCCAGCACAATCTCGTCGCCCACCTGCCATTGATCGGAAGCCAGTACTTCAATTCTGCTGCTGCCTGCTTCGGCCGTTTCTGCCAGCTTGGTCCAGGCGTTGGTGCGGTTGCCGTGCAAATTCAGGGTGCCACCTGAGAGCATGATGCCGCGGTCACCCATGCCCATCAGCTGTTCGTTTTCAATGTTATCAGTGAGTGTAATCGTGGCCTTGTGGATGTGGGGATTGGCTTCTGTGCCAATCTCCAGTTCACCGAATACCATTACCCACTCTGAAGTCAGCTCCAGGTTAGACTCATCTAAAAAGCTGAGTTTGCCATTGATGGTCAGACCGCCCAGTGCAGGCGTGCTGACATCCAGGACCACTTCCTGGTCGGCAGCGATTACTACCCTGTCACCTTCTGAGGGCAACTCGTTGCCCGGCCAGGTGGCAGGATCTGACCAGCGGGATTCCTGGGCTTGGGCGTTGGCAGCGAAAAGGGGTGCTAAGAGAAGCAAAAAAGAGAATTTAAAATTACGCAATGGCATTGCACTAGCCTCCACAGGGCTCAACTCAGTCATAAAAAGGTAAGATAAACCACTGCTAATTATGATCAAATACTAAAAATGAGGCAATTCTGTGCAACCTCTGACGGCTGCGCACACACATACTTGAGCTAATATCTACTCCTCTTCAAAAACATTTATATTTGAGAATTATTTAGCCTTGTTACTGTGCGCTGACTAAAGCGTTGAAAACTCCACTAAAGCGATTTACCAATTATTTGAAGTCAATTTAGTATTCTAAAAAAGCCAATCCCCGTATAGCCGTTTTTCTCAATTTTCAGTGTGGGGCTTGCGGTTAAGGAAATAGTACAAAGCGGATTTTGATTTGTTTCATACACCTAGCTAAATAGGAGAGAAAAACAGATTTCAAAGGTATAAAAAAGGGGCATTGAATAAGCCCCTCTTTCTAATCTTAACCTAGCGGTAAATTTAGGTTGAGATTTTTAATTTACTGAGCTGTCAGCGTTATGGTCGGTCCCATCCCAGCATCGATTGTGAAAGTATCTTCGGTGGGCCGTGCATATTCCAGGTACTCAAAAGTGCCCTCGGTAATCGCAGTAAACTTTACTCGTTTGTCCCCTATATCTGTCAATTCCATTTTTTGTGCCTGTTCAGACGTTGGCTCAAAGTTAGGGCCCCACTGTTGAATGGACATTTCCAGTGAACCCTCTTTTTCTTCTATGATGATGACTTCATACATGCTGGTGGAACCGTTACCGCTCATCCTAACCATGGAGGCAATCGCGCCGTCTTTGGGCTGTATCCAGTTTTCTTCCAGTGTATTGGGGCCAAAAGGGCCCGCCCATGTGCCCGTCATCCAGCTGAGATCTTCTACTGCAGCAGGTGGTCCGGCAAACGTTGCCCCTGCTGCGCAGGTAAGTAATGAAAAAGCTAGTGTGGCAGTGTTTCTTCTAAATGACATGAAATCTCCTTAACTATGTATTTTTTCTGAAAATGTATTTAAAGAAATTTGATTAGCGGATGACCTTCATGGTGGTCTGGGCAAGCAATTGACCGACCGGTTCAAGCACTGGGCCCGGGAAGTGGACATCACTTACTACCAGCTTGACCCAGACGGTATTACCCTCCTTGTACCATGATGACAGGCTGGCATCGCGCAGGTCCTCCATGCTGCTCTGCTCTATCCCACTGACGGCATGATCGTAACCCGGCAGTTCAAAGATTACCCATGCGCCCTGGTCAAGTTCCCTCACACCGAGATGCAACACCTCTCTGTCTGTATTAACACGCATCTGCGTACCCGAGCGTATATTGCTCTGGTTGGCGGTGATCTTATGATCCTTGCCATTACGGGTAATTGTGATTGGAGATCCTGCTGCCAGTCCTGGAAAACCACTATTAGGTTCGTTGAAAAACAGGCGCCCGATGTCCCCCATGCACACGGCAGCGTTCCATGTAGGCTGGATATCGCAATTGTCTTCATCAGTTGCAACACTATCGTTCTCGCCGTCATGGATCAGTATATAGGAATCGCCCATTCCACCCACCGATCCGTCAAGATCGTGGATCACCGCAGTCCGGTAGGCAACACCGCCGCGGTTGTCGTTGTCGAATCTTTTCTTGATCTTCGGAAAATACACCGGTTTGGCATCGATGAACTTTGCGCCCATGATGGTGTTCTCGGTATAGACACCGGAGCTGGTGAATAACAGCCATGAGAGTGCGCCTGAGCCGCGGGTCTCATTGTCCTCGAAATTCATGAACGTAGTGTTCACCACGTCATCTCGGTAATCGTAGTACTCGTAACCGCGGATAGGAAAATCCGGTATACCCGGCTTCGGCAGACTGCGGCCAGCCGCGATTTCAGCCGCGTTGCCAGGGTTACCGATGTTGTCAGTTTCACCCACGAACAGCGAGTCAACAACCAAGGATGAAAAAGGATCCTTTCCGGCGGAACCTGCGGAGTGCGTGAAACCGATGGCATTGTCGGCAAGGATCATGTTGCGGAAGAGATGGTTCTCTCCCCTGCCCCAGACACCGCCGTTGCGATTCCTGTAGGCCGTAAAATCTTCCAGGTATGAGATCACCGCTGGGCTCTCCGGATCAGCTGGGTTTTCACGAGGCTGATGTGAAGGACCAGCCAGGCCAAAGGTATTGTCCTCGTTGATATTGCGGTCGAGCATCAGACCGTCAAAATTGGAATGTGCCACGTTACCACTAAACTCGCGGATTGCCGTGCGCTGCGGCCAAGTGTTGAGGCTGTCCTCGGAACCCAGGAAGGCGCCATTGGGATGAACTGGAAGCGAATACCAGAAACCGACTTCATCGGAACCTGCTGCTACATTATCGATATAGGTATTGTCAGGGTTGGTGATCCAGTATGACGCTACCGTGTTGTCCGAAGGCAACAGTGTATGTTCGCCGCCGAAGCTGATCCGTCGAGTGATCATGCGATCCTCATACTCGAAATCGTTCTCTCCGTTTGCAGCAAGATTGGTCGGCACGCATTCCATCGTGGGATGACACTTGGTCTGTATCGCCAGGTTCTTGACGAATTCATTACCAGTCTCGATGCCATCCTCCATGAAAAAGCAGTGACCCACGGTGTTGTAGGTGACATTGTTTTCAACACGCAGCTTGTGGGTGCCGTGGACTGTGACGCAGCGGTTGAAGGTGTTATGTATTGCAGCATTGCGGATGTACTGACCTTCCCCGCCTTCCCCCACTAAATGCCAGTGGATCGGATAACGGGCGAGTTCCATGTGCTGACCCATACGCGTTAACTCGACACCCTCGACATACATCTTGCTTGTGACCATCGCCATGATGTGGCCGCCGAAGTAGGTCTCAAGGGAATCTTCGGAAGACTGCACCTTGATGTTGCGTGTAAGCAGACCAACCTCACCGCGCTCATCAACGCCGAAGGTAATCTCACCGAAGTGCATGTATTCCAGGGCTTCATCCAGAGTAATGCGGTTGCCGCTGATGCCCGTAATGATCCGAGTTTCTGCCTGGCGCGGCTCATAGTCTGTAGAGGCCAGCACTATCTGATCTCCTACCTGCCATTGGCTGGCATCGAGGACACGAATACGGGTAGCACCAGCTTCGGCAGTTTCCGTCAGCTTGGTCCAGGTATTGGTGCGATTGCCGTGCAAGTTCAGGGTACCGCCGGAAAGCATGATGCCCCGGTCACCCATGCCCATTAGTTGCTCACCTTTTACATTGTCAGTGAGAGTGATGGTGGCGTTGCTCGTATGAGGCTCGGCTTCGGTACCGATCTCCAGTTCGCCGAAAATCAGTATCCACTCGGTAGTCAGTTCAAGGTCCGCCTCGTCCGAAAAACTTAGCTTGCCATTGATGGTAAGACTACTCAGTGCAGGTGGACTAATATCAAGAATCATTTCCTGCCCGCTCTCAATAACCACGCTGTCACCTTCGGAGGGCAGCGTGTTTTTTGGCCAGCTTGCCGGATCGGACCAGAGGATCTCCTGACCCAAGACAGACGGTGAAAAAAACCCTGTTAGCAGAATTGAAAGCAGGAACGAACGATTTTTGATGCCCATATAGTAGTTACCATTCTTATTATTAAATTTCTTCGGGACAGGAAGAATAAATCAGCGAATCTGAAACTGTCCAGACAGCCTTTAAGCTAAGTTGAAAAAAAAGCCCCCGGTTTTCACCAAGGGCTTTGTCTATCGACCTTTCGTAGATACTTATCTACTTACTACCATCGTCACACCACCGCGGTGTCCGCCCCGGCCACTGTCGCCAGGCGAAACCAGCTTGACCCACAAGGTGTCATCAGCCTTGAAGTACGACGTCTCTTCAGCACTGTGCAGCGCGTCCAGACTGTTCACCGCCGCACCCGAATCTGCAGTAGTGAATTCCGGAATCTCAACAATCACCCAAGCGTCTTTTTCCATCTCGATCGCATGCAGCCTCATCTCCTTACGTTCGGTTGTTGCTTTGAACTCGGTGTTGGCGCGGATGTTGGTGCCCACGGGAATGCTGATCTCATAGCCAGCGCGGCTCAGATACACAGGTGGAAGACTTGCATCGATACCGAAGCCGCCATCGAAGCTGATTGGGTCAAAGGCCAGGCCCTTGCCGTGTGTAAAGCTCATTCGGCCAACATCACCGACGCATAAGGCGGCATTCCATGAGGGTTTGAACTCGCAGGATTCGTCATCAACAGCGATACTGTCATTGACGCCATCGTGTATGACGACGAATGAGGGTTTGCCAAGCCCCAGCGAGCCATCGCGGTCCCTGAACACAGCTGTCTTGTATGCCATGCTGCCGGCATTGTTATCATTGCCCCACTTGCGTTCCATCGGCGGGTAATACACCGGCTTGGCATTCTCAAAGGTGAGGTTTTCAACAGCGTTGTTGGAGCTGGCCCCGAAGCTGGTATAAAGCAGGTGCGAAAGTGCACCAGTTTTTCGGGTGTCGTTATCCTCATAGTTGATGAATGTGGTGTTCATCACATCATGACGGTAGTCATAGTATTCGTAACCTCGAATAGGAAAGTCCGGCATCCTTGGTTTCGGAAAAGTTCGACCATAGGCAATTTCCTCTGGCGTGCTGGGGTTGCCGATATTGTCAGTTTCACCGACGAACACCGAATCAATAATGCGCGAAGTGTATTCATGTTCACCGCCGCCGCCGGCATGGGTGAAGCCCATGGCGTTATCGGCAAACTTCACGTTTTTGAACAGGTGCATTTCACCGCGACCCCAGATGCCACCATTACGGTTCTTGTACGTGGTGAGGTCCTCGAACACCGATACCAGCGACTCACTGTTGGGGTCAGCGGGATCTGCGCGCCCGGTGTGGGAATTGCCCGTAACACCGAAGGTATTATCCTCGTTGATGTTGCGGTCGAACATGAAGCCATCATAGCTCGAGTGGGCAACATTACCCCTGAACTCAAGGAAGTTTGTGCGGCGCGGCCAGGTATTCAGGCTGTCTTCAGAATCAAGAAATGCCCCATTGGGGTGTTCCGGCAAGGACATCCAGAAACCGTTTGCGTCGGACCCGGCGGCCACGTTATCGATGTACCTGTTGTTGGGATTGGTAATCCAGTATGAAGCCACCGTATTGTCTGAAGGCAGCAGCACATTCTGTGAACTCTGACCTCTTGGTCCGCTCGCCTGACGCACCTCGTCAGCTTCACCTTCGGCAGCAAGATTGGTTGGCTCACAAGCCAGTGAAGTATGACACTTAGTCTGGATCGCTAGGTTATGGACGAACTCGTTGTCATGCTCGATGCCGTCTTCCATGAAGAAGCAGTGTCCAACATTGTTATAAGTGACATTGTTTTCAACGCGCAAGTAGTTGGTGCCGTGCACTGTTACGCAGCGGTTGTAGGTGTCATGGATAGCCGCATTTTTAATGTACTGGCCAGCAGCGCCATCACCAACAAGATGCCAGTGGATTGGATAGCGGGCCAGTTCCAGGTTTTGACCCATGCGATAGAGCTCAACGCCTTCGACATACATCTTGCTGGTCACCATCGCCATGATGTGGCCGCCAAAGAAAGTCTCTTCCGCACTCTCTGAACCCTGCACCTTAATATTGCGTGTCAGCAAGCCGACTTCACCGCGCTGATCCACCCCGTAGGTAATTTCACCGTAGTGCATGTACTCAAGAGGTTCATCCAATGTAATGGTGTTGCCGCTGATTGCTTCAATATGACGAGTCTCCGCCTGACGTGGGTTAAAGTCGGTGGAAGCAAGTACGATCTCGTCACCTACCTGCCATTGATCGGCATTCATCACATTGATAGTGCTGCTGCCAGCCTCAGCAGTTGCGGACAGCTTGGTCCAAGCATTAGTAATGTTGCCATGTAGGTTCAGTGTGCCTCCAGAGAGCATGATGCCGCGATCACCCATGCCCATGAGCTGTTCGCCCTCATTGTTGTCAGTGAGTGTGATGGTGGCCTTGTGTGTGTGAGGGTTGGCTTCGGTACCAATTTCCAGTTCACCAAAAACCATGACCCACTCGGTAATGAGCTCAAGGTCGGACTCATCAGCAAAACTCAGCTTGCCATTTATAGTCAGACCACTCAGTGCCGGCGGAGTTACATCAAGTGTGACTTCCTTCCCGGTAGCAATGGTTACCCTGTCGCCTTCAGAGGGCACTTCGTTTCCTGGCCAGGTAGCTGGATCGGACCAGCGCATTTCCTGTGCTGATGCAGTCTGGAAACTGCCCAATATTATGCAGACAGGCACAACCCTGGTAATTAGACGGATAAATGAACGGGTAAAAAAAGACACCCGGGAATACAATTTCATGATGTTGCCCCTTTCTTAGAAAATTCCGTCGGAAATCTCGCAGTTAATACTGCGGTCTATCCAGTTGTTAAAAAATGATCGAACAGTTGCCGGTCGATCCCACCCTATAAAAAGTCGAGGAATATGGTATATCTGAATTTTGAGTAAAAAAAGGCCTATCTGGAGTAGCCCACACCGGGGCAGACTTTGGTAAACTGCGTTCCAGCAGTCAGCCTAGGCTGTTATGCCTCCAAGAGGACAGTACGGGCCAGTTAATACTTAGTAATTTTTCCCTATGTTCAGATCATCCATAATACCTCTTAATCGACTGTTCCTAGTGGTTGCCTGCGCTGTTATGTCCTCGTTTAGTACTGCCGCTGACACCTCAGTAGCTGCCCCGAATATTGAAAACGGCAAGGCGACGTTCAATATCATGTGCGCTGTCTGTCATTCAGTGCAGAGAACGGGAGGTCCTGTAGAGGGGCCTAACCTGCTTGGGCTAGTTGGTCGGCAGGCGGCCAGTCATCCTGAGTTCGGCAGGTATTCCAACGCACTCAGGGCGTCAAATCTAACCTGGAATGTCGACGCCCTGGATCAATTTCTGTCCAATCCGATGGAAACAGTCCCCGGCACCATCATGCCGATGCTCATAGCCGACGATAAGACCCGAGCAGACGTCATCGCCTACCTAGCCACGCTTGAAGAATAACCCTGGTATTATTTGTAATAATTGTCTAGGACAAGATCCCACTTCGTTAAGAAGCTGATGATCAATATCGATACTGAAAAAAGGCCGACATTCTTAGCAGACAGACCTAAAAATAAGATGCTAATGCCTCATAAGAATGGAGTAGTTACTTCCCTATCACGACACCTTTTATCCCACAATCTATTCTGAAACCTGCTCCACCATATAAACAACTGCTCTGATAACTTCCTCATCGGACAGATCAAGACGCTCACCTTTTTTCGGCATGACACCGGTGTTTCCAGCAAATCCGTTCAGCGCATGCTCTATAAGCGTGTCCATTCCCTGGGCAATCCGTGGCGACCAGACCTCATTGTCACCCAGCGAAGGAGCCCCACCAATACCAGGAGGATAATGGCAGGCGATACAGACGTTATTGTATACCTCTAGTCCGCTAAGGCCTTTAGTGAGCTCCTCCTCTGGGGCAGCCATGACTTTCTGTCCGGCAGCCAAGCTATTGAGCATTGCCAGGCCAAACAAAAAGGGCTTGGAGGATCGTTGAAGTGTGCAATTCATGGTATATGAATGGAATCCTAATAAGGCTCTAGAGCACGCTGATTGTATCAAAATGAATATCACTTTTTGTTCCTGCTTTTTGAGCGACATCCTGAAGCAATGGTGATTTTTTGAGTGCAGGGAACATAGACGTGACTTAATCTCACTAAAAATAATAACCCAGAAAAGCAGAGGTTTCTTACATGTGTAAATTGAACTCATAGTCAGAAAATCGTGCTATTCTCCTTTTTCCTGAATGGGAATTCTGCATTAAACACAATACATATGGACTATATAAAAAGGGGGTCTCGTGTGATTCGTGTCTACAGTCGTTTTTTTCTTCTCTCTTTATTAGCCACATTCTTATTTACTGTCAGTGCCAATGCACAGGAAGCAGTAAGCAGTGGTGCGTGGTCTGATTCATCCACCTGGTCAGGCGGCGCACTGCCTGAGCGGGGCGACACTGTCACCATCGGCGCAGGCCTGGACATTGTTCTGGATGTCAGCCCACCCCCACTGCATGGGCTCAACATTAACGGTAAGCTCAGCTTCTCCAATGCCAGTGATCTTGAACTCACCACCGAGTGGATCTTGCTGCGCGGTGAACTGCAGATTGGCCAGGTCGGCAAACCCCACACTAGCAAGGCCACCATTACACTGACTGACAATGTCCCCGAGGAAAATATCAATGGCATGGGCGACCGCGGCATCCTAATCGCTGGCGGCGTGCTGGATCTGCATGGTGACCGCGAAAACACCTGGACCAATCTGGCAGAAACAGCGAGAGCGGGCACAACTCGCATAAAAGTGCTTGATGCCAGTGAGTGGAAAGTGGGCGACCAGATTGTGCTGGCTTCAACCGACTACAACCCGCGCCAGGCAGAAACGCGCTACATCACCCGTATCCGCGGCACCCGCATTACGCTTGATGAGCCACTTGAATACATGCATTTTGGTGAGATCACCTATGATGTTGATCAGCGCGGCGAAGTCGGCGTCCTGACCCGCAACATCAAGATCCAGGGTTCGGAAGATGCTGCAGATTCCTGGTTCGGCGGTCATATCATGGCGATGGACGGCAGCACCATGACCGTTTCCGGCGTTGAACTGACCCGCATGGGCCAGCACCTGACCCTTGCTCGCTACCCGATTCACTGGCACATCAATGGCGATGTGAGTGGGCAATACATCAAGAATTCTGCCATTCACAATACCTTTAACCGCTGCGTAACCATTCACGGTACCGACAACCTGCGCGTGGAGAACAACGTTACCTACAACACCGTGGGGCACTGCTTCTTCATGGAAGACGGTATTGAGACGGGCAACCAGATCATTCATAACCTGGCTATCCAGACCAAGTGCCATCCCACGCTTGAATGTGTCCCCACCAATCTCGCGGCGGCCGGTGAATTTGATTACGACAATCGCCTGGCAGTTAGAACCAGCGGCCAGCAGTCTGAGCATGTACTTTTACCGTCTGACAATACCGCGGCGAGTTACTGGATCACAAACCCGGACAACACGTACCGGGACAATGTCGCTGCAGGTTCCGATGAAAACGGATTTTGGATGGCGTTTCCACTCCATCCAAATGGCGCATTCGAAGGTACAGAGATCAGCGAAAAAACGTGGCCGCGACGCATGCAGGTACGTGAGTTCAGGGGCAACGTTGCTCACTCGAACTACGACGGCTTCATGTTCGATCGTAACATCAATACCGACAATACGTTTGGCGTAACAGGCAACATGCATATTGCCCGTGAAAACCCTGCCGACATCGAAAGCAGGATGATGGAAACGGTTTTCGAGGACCTCACTGCTTACAAGAACCGCAATGGCGGAATCTGGGGACGCGGTGAAGTGCGCACATTCAGGAACCTGAAAATTGCCGACAACGCCATCGGCTACACCCATGCCTCCGGCCTGGGCGGCGGCGACCCCTGGACTTCGAGAGTAGTTGATTCACTTTTCGTCGGTGAAACCGACAACGTCGGCAACCCGAGCACGCCAGAGGAAATCGCTTATGGCCGCAGCCTGCCAAAACCGATGATTCCGGATTTCCCAATCCGCGGTTACGAGTACTACGACCTGCGTCATGACGTGGTAGGAACGACCTTCGTTAACTTTGAAGACAACGATCGGCGCGAAACCGGTGCATTGTCCTACTTGATGTTTACCAGTTTTGGTGTGAGCACCAACAACACTATTGAGAACATCACGTTCGTGAATGCCAAGCCAGTACATTTCCCTGAAATGAGACGTCACTGGGGCAATGACAATGGCAACAGCACGGCCTGGCGTACCGCGGTAATTCGCGACCTGGATGGCTCATTGGGCGGCGAACCTGATTCCTACGTGCTGATTCATGATGGCGTAAACAACAGTATCGCCACCGATGAAGAGGCTTGTGAAATCAAGCCAACCTGGAATGCTGCCCTGTGTACGGGCGACATTGGCAGGCTGAATATCAGGACACCCGGTGAAAACCCCTTCTCGGCGTTTTTCCGTAATGGCCCTCCCCCGCTGCCTGTTTATACCAGCCGCGGTGATTTGCAGACTGAAATGACCGGCACCAACGTGCAAGCAGGCACTGAGATTAAGGTAGACACTGAAAGGGAAGAAATTTCTCTCGAACTGAACCAGATGGACGATGGCTCCTGGGTGATCATTGAACTGCCGGGATTCAACGAGGCAGCCTCCGGCACACAACAGAGCAGTCTTGATGCCCTGCGCGCGGCGAACGAGACGTCTTACTTCATTGACCAGGATGCCGTTTGGGTCAAGGTGGTGGCCAGCGGCGACCGTGGACCGGGGGCCTCTTATGGCAGCGGCAGCATCGTCGTCAGTCGATAATTCCAAGGAAAATAAAGATGAGAAAAATAACACGCATAACCATCAAGAGCTGCACCTTTATTCTAGCGGGCTTGGCCTTTGAGAGCAGTGCCTTGGCACAATGCAGTCGTGACACGCTTCAAGGACTGGCCGATACGTATATCAATGCTCAAATCGCAGGTAATGCTGCGATGATGCCTTT
>CAZDCK010000019.1:0-61126 GCA_964503965.1 uncultured Enterobacteriaceae bacterium
TAGGGCGGCGTATAGGAAGTAGGACTTTATTCCTGCAATGGCCTGTCGAAGTTCATAAAGCGGTTTTTTCATCATGGATATTGTTCTTTCAGCCTGATTGGTACTGTTCAAAAGGTTGGTATACCTTAATGTTTAACTTTACTACATATAATGATACTTCATAATAGAAAGCTCATCCGCTCTAGGAGCAAGCCTACTACCACTCTTCTAATTGGCGCAATTGATCAATACATCTGTAGGTCCAAAACCCTAGATTATTATAATCAGTGAACCCCCTATTTTATATCTGGGCAGGTACAGTGAAACTGTAAGACTGTGACTACACTCCCCCGGGGTCTATTTAGGCCTCACCTTAGGTGTTTGGGATAGGCCTTTGGAGAGGCTTCCGGAGGGCGTACAGAGGCGGTGGAGGCTTTGTAGCAAGATGAGAGAGGTATGCGTAAAAACTCTGTGACATAGCATCAGTAGCCTGCTTGGACACCACTCAGGTGATTGCATTGCGACGCTGCAGGCTATGGGTGCTGAAAATAGCCTGCGGTATGCTAATTTAATCGTGGAACCAGCAGCTATATAGAAGGTCTAGCCTGCTTCTTATAGTACCACACATGGGACACAGACTAGTCTATACTTATATTTTTGTATTACTTTTCAACATTTTATATAAAAATTCAACTCCCGCCGCCTCCACCAAATACACAAACCCCGGCTTGCCGGGGTTTTTTATTTGCCGAAAGGCATTGGGACTAATATCTTCCTGCAAGAGTATTCTCCGGAATGCTATTTACTTTCAAATGGCTCTGTCCCCTTTAATTCAAGTTACTCTGACCCCTTTGATTACTACACCATCCAGATTGCGACGGGGGATCAGGTTGACAACCCCTGCCACTGCGTCAGAACCGTAAATGGCGGAGGCGCCATCAGCGATCACCTCAATGCGCTCCACTCCGAGAGTCGGCAGGACAGAAGGGTCAATGGCGCGACCATTGGTGGTCATGCGGTGACCGTCCATCATGATCAGGGTAGAGAATGGCCCAAGACCTCGCAGATTGACGGAGTTCGAGTAGGTGGCATTGCCGTTGCCGCCAGACTGTGCCCATGAATTTTCGGAAAAGCCGAGATCGAATACCTGGGGCAGTTCACGAATCATGCGATCCAGAGTGACCGTGCTGGAGTTCTCGATGGCCTCCCTGTCCAGCACCTGGACAGTGGCACCAACGGGGGCAACACCTTCGATGCGGCTACCGGTCACCACGATTTCATCGATGCCGGTATCCTGCGCCAGCGCAATCTGGCAAAGGCCGGCGCCAGCCAGACAGGCCACCAGTGCCTATCGGATTTTGTTTGGTCTGGGTGTGAAAGGTTGTTTCATTTAAAGGTATCCCCCTTTGGTTGGTCGTTTGATGGTCGTGACAATTCCGGATATGTGCCCTGCAAACAACTTTGCATGTGCACCATCCGGCGACCAGGTGTTATTTTCTGGTTATGTCCTTAACGTGCCAGCCTGTAACATCAGTGAGGCTGAACTGAAAATCCGGTTTTGCATATTGTTAACAATATTGGCAACAATAATGCGGTGCGGAAAGGCAAGTCAAGGATTAATAGGGTTGGGTCTGCCTGCACTGGCATTAAGTGAGAATCTGACTTTCAGGATCTTTGGGCGAATCAGTGGAGAACGGATGCGGTAAATCGGCCAGGAAGTGTTTGATCATTGAAAAACCTGTCGGCTTTGTTAACAATCTTCTGGCCAACTGTGTGGTATTTCGGGTGGCAGGCTTAAAACACCGGGGGGTGTGATCTCCGGTCACAACAAGAGGGCTCAGATGAAAACGATGACATACTTTGGCCTGTTTCTGTCGGTGGCGTTCACGGCATTTACGATGGCCCAGAATTCCCCTGCTGGCACTGAAATCCAGCCCCCTGGCTTTACAGGCGCGGTTTCCGGCAATGGTGCCTGGCCCGCCGTGGCCCAGTCCAGGGCAGATTTGCGTACCCATACTCTTTACCGCCCGGTGAGTCTGCCTGAGTCTCCCATGCCGGTATTGCTGTGGGGAAATGGCGGCTGCAGTGACAACGGCCTTGGTCATAGTTATTTCCTGCGCGAAGTTGCCTCACACGGCTATCTGGTTGTGGCTCTGGGGTATGCCGCCAGTGAGCGTCCACTGGAAGGCGACAGGCCTCCCGCGCCACCTGCACTCCGTAACAATACGGCTCCTCCCCCCGGACCAGGGCAGGATGCGACCCATGTTGAACAGCATTACTACGCCATGGACTGGCTTGCAAAACGCAACGCTGATCCCGTGGATGAACTGTATGGCCGCGTGAACCTGGCGCAGATAGCTGTCGCCGGACACAGCTGCGGCGGTCTTCAGGCGATCAAAACGGCGGCGGATCCGCGTATTGCCACCGCCATGATCTTTGACAGCGGTATCTATAACAGGGGTTCCAGGGGCATAAGTGCCATAGAAGTGGCCAAGGAGGAGCTGAACAGTCTGCATGGGCCGGTGGCTTATATCACTGGCGGTCCTGAGGATATCGCCCATGCCAATTCCGTGGATGATGTTTCCCGGATTCATCATGTCCCGGTTTTTTTCGGCTGGATGCCTGTCGGGCATGGAGGCACTTTCTGGAAAGAGGATGACGGCGGGCAATGGGGGGAAGTCGCTGTCCATTGGCTGGACTGGCAGTTCCGTGGCAGTCATGAGGCGCAGCGCTGGTTTAACGGGACAGATTGCGTGCTGTGCTCGGCGCCGGGCTGGACGGTGGAACGTCGTGCAGACCAGTAACAGGAATCTGACAGTGGTACGCCTCATCCAGACGGGTGTTCTGGTGGTTATGCTGTCTGCCGTGCTGCCGCTGGCGGCGCAGCAGGAGACCACCTTTGCAAGGAGCTCCCTTTATGTCCCCGTGCGAGATGGTACCCGACTGGCAATGAATGTTTACCGGCCTGTTCGGGATGGCCAGGTTGTTGATACCCCTTTGCCGGTGATTTTTATGTTCACCCCCTATCGCGCCCGTTATCGCGACACCAATGGTGTGACGGTACAGCTTTCGCAGGCAGACAGGCTGGGACTAATGCGACTGTTTGATGCCGGTTATGTAATTGCCGAGGCGGATGTCCGGGGCAAGGGAGCATCTTTTGGTGCACGAAGGGGCTTCCAGGACCGCACCGAAGCCCGGGACGGTTACGACCTGGTGCAGTGGCTGGCCAGCCAGCCCTGGTCCAATGGGGATGTGGGCATGGTGGGCTGTTCCTACCTTGGAGGCAGCGCGGTGCACGTCGCCAGTACCCGGCCGCCTGCCCTGAAGGCGGTCTTTGCGGGTGCCACGGATCTGGATAAATTCGATTTTGTTCGCCGCGGAGGCATCACTGCCCAGTTCAACACCCGGCCCGATGAACCGCTGAGTGATGACCTTATGAGTATCCCGGTTGATGATGACGAAGATGGCAGTCTTCTGCGTTCCGCCGCTGCAGCACATGCCGGCAACACACCGATGGCCCCGCTGTGGTACGGCATGCCCTTTCGCGACAGCGTATCCAGTCTTACCGGGAATGCGTTCTGGGAGGAGGTCGGTCCCTATACTTACCTGGAAGATCTGCAGGACAGCGGCATCGCGACATATTTCTGGAGTAACCTGAAAGATGAGCCCACCTCACAGGTGATCCTGGCCGCTGCCAATCTGGACAGTCGCCTGTTGATTGGCCCGGGTACGCATTGCGTCCCTCCACCGGGATTTGACCTGGGCGGGCAGATTCAGCAGTTTTTTGATTTTCATCTGAAAGGTATCGATAACGGATATACCGGCCAGCCCAGAACCCGGCTCTGGGTGGAAAATGCACCGCAGGATAATCAGTGGAAAGTGGGTGACTTCCTGCCTGGTGACGCCGCGGTCATTCAACGCTGGCACCTCGATGCAGGTAGCAGTGGAACTGCAGTATCAGTCAATGACGGTAGTCTGGTCCGTCAATCATCCCTTGCCGCTGCACAGCATCTGACCGTGGATTACGACGTGGGTGACGGCGAGTATTTTGCGTTCTGGTCCGAGCCAATGGATGAGCACGGGTTGACCTATACCAGCGATCCCCTGGTCGCTGACATGCATCTTGAAGGCTATCCAGTGGCACACCTGACAATGTCTTCAACCTATGATGACATGAACGTGTTTGTCTATCTCGAGGAGGTATCGGCTGCTGGCGAAACCAGCGTGCTGGCCATGGGGCGCCTGGCAGCATCCTACAGGGCAACGGCACCAGCACCATATGACACGCTGGGTCTGCCCTGGCATCCGGGCCGGATCGAGGATCATCAGCCCCTGGAGCCCGGAGAGATGGCAAGGCTTGATATCAGCCTGATGCCGGTTTCCCACGTAGTGGCGGCAGGGAGCCGATTGAGGTTTGCAATAGCAGGTGCCGACCCGAGGCAGCGTAATCTGCCAGAGATCAGGATCACGCCGGTGCCGGTCATGACACTGCAGATCGGAGAGGGGGCTTCTGTCCTCGATTTGCCTGTGGTGGATTCGCCATAGGCTGGGTTGACGGTAATGCGGGGTGGTATAATATTGTTAACAATTTTGTGAACAATAATAAGTCTGGCCGGAATCAGACAGGTCACAAACTGTCAGTTGTCGCTATGAAGCTTCTTTTCCATCTCGATCAGTGCAGACAGGGCGTCACTGATATGTTTGCGCATTGCTTTTTCAGCGGCAGATGCTTTGCCATCGAGAATGGCGCGGGTGATGGCTTTGTGGTCCGCATTGGCTTCCTCGATGCGGGTGGCGGAATAAAAACTGGTAAACAGCAATTGATAAACAGGTACCGTGAGTTGGGTCAGAAAATGTGCGGCATACTGGTTTCCCGAACCCTGGATAATTTGCGTATGCCAATCGTGGTTGAGTTTGGCAAACCGGCGATGATCTCCGCTGTTCTCCAGGGCGTCCATTTTGTCCTGTATGGCTTTCAGGGCCTTTTTCTGCGCGGAAGTGGCAGTCCCGGCAAATTCTGCAGCAAGCATCCCCTCAAGGACCATCCGGGTTTTATAGATTTGTCGGACCTCATCCATGGATAACTGGCGAACTGAAGCTCCCCGAAACTCCTCGATACTGATGATGCCTTCGGTTTCCAGCTTTTTCAGGGCTTCCCTGACTTTGCCCCGGCTGGCACCGGTTTCACGAACGATGTCTGCTTCAATCAGGCGCTGTCCGGGCACCAGGCGTCCATGGCGAATATTTTCCCGCAAAAACTCAATAACATCGGCTGTGGTGACTTGCTCTGCCTTGATCCGGGGTTTGCGGGATACTGCTTTTGCTGGCATTAACGTGGTACCTGTTTTCAGGAAGAATGATAAAACCGGGGTTGGTGAGACGCTATGATCCAACATTTCCTGTCCGATAGGCAAACAACAGAACCCGTAGCGATTATATGTACGGGGGACATCGTGCTGGATGAACCGGATCCTGATTACTGGCTGTCGGGATTGGCACCGGCATTCGAAGGCGACAGTCTGGTGATTGGGCACCTCGAAGTACCGCATACCCGAAGTTTGCAGGAAATGCCGGGTGATGTTCCTGCTCCCGGGGCTGATCCGGTCCACCTTGAAGCGCTGGCTCGGGCAGGCATTGACGCCGTGACCCTGGCAGGCAATCACATTGCTGACTGCGGTCCCGCGGGTATCGCTGACACAATTGCCGGACTGGATAAGCTGGATATTGCCCATAGCGGTGCCGGTATGGATCTGGCCTTGGCACGTGAACCGCTATTACTTGCGACCGGAACACGCACAGTGGCAGTGCTCAGTTATAACTGTGTTGGTCCGGCAGATGCCTGGGCGGCACCAGGCAAGGCGGGATGCGCGTATTTGCCGGTTGCTACAGCCGATGGCCAGCCTCCGGCCCCGGCCCGACAATTTACTGAGCCCACCACAGAGGCTGAACACCTGCTGGCCGAAGACATTGCCCTGGCTCGTGGCAAGGCACAGTTGGTGATCGTGGCCCTGCACAAGGGTACGGTGCATACCCCGGCAGTGATTGAAGCCTATGAGCGGACGTTGGCAGGCATGGCCCGGCGTGCTGGTGCCGATATCGTGATTTCCCATCATGCCCATATTGTTCGTGGTATTGATTTGTCAGGTGGCATCCCGGTATTTCATGGATTGGGGAACGGCTGCGTGGTCACCCGTGCCTTGAGTGCGGATCAGGATCATACGGCGAGGGCGGCCTGGGCAGAAAAGAGAAAACAGTTGTTCGGGTTTGAGCCTGACCCCGCATACACCCTGGCGCCTTTTCATCCGCAGGCCAAACATGCTTTCATGGCACGTATCCTCTGGTACCCGGATGGGCGTATTGAAACCGGTGTCATTCCGGTATACGTGGATCCACCGGGCAGGCCGCGTTTGGCAGAGGGAGATGAGGTTGATGAGGTCATGGCCTATCTCGCCACGATAAATCAGGCTGCCGGGCTGGGCGAGCTGACCTTCCAAAAACACGACAACTGGGTGAGCCTGGCATGAATCAATCTCCTGAACATTCCGTATGGTATCGGGCCCTGATCATCATTGGCGGGTTTGCCCTGCTGGGTGCGATGGCTGTCGATGTTGTCGCGGTGATTGGTCGCGCTATTCAGGTTCCCCTGCTGGGGTCCATCGAACTGGTGCAGTATGTGGTGGGCATTGCGGGCTCCCTGGCCATGATTGTTGCCACTCTCAATCGCCGTCATGCAGTGGTCATGATTCTGTACAACCGCTTCAGCGGCACGATGAAATCCGTTGCAGGTCTTGTCAACGGCCTGTGCGCCACACTGTTTTTTCTGGCATTGCTGGCAGGAAGCCTCTGGCTGCTGGCAGATCTCTGGCAGGGTTATGAGGAAAGTGAACTATGGCACCTGCCTTACCGGCCATTGCGCCTGTTGATGGCAGGAGCCCTTCTTATTGTTGCCTGCATCTTTCTGGTCCAGGCGATCATGGCTGGCAGGAGGAAACCATGATGGCGACTCCTGGTACCGGACTGGCCGGTGTTGTTGTTCTCTTCCTCATGTTACTGCTGGGCATGCCCATTGGCTGTGCTCTCGGGTTGGTGGGTATAGGCGGCCTGGTACTGGTAAGCGGAATGGAGCCGGCCCTGATCAAGGGCGGTGTCGTGGTGGTAGAAACCCTGACCCGTTATGAACTGGGTACCCTGCCACTGTTTCTGCTGATGGCACATCTGTGTTTTTCCTCCAATGCCAGTCGCGACCTTTTTGATGCCGCCGCGCGTTGTCTGGGGCATCGTCCCGGGGGGCTGGCCCAGGCATCTGTTGCCGGTTGTGCCGGTTTTGGGGCAATCAATGGTTCGAGCCTGGCAACAGCTGCCACCATTGGCCTGGTGGCTGTGCCGGAAATGCGCCGTCATGGCTATTCAGACTCGCTGGCGACCGGTGTGGTCGCTGCGGGAGGAACCCTGGGGCAGATGATCCCTCCCTCGGGAACATTGATTGTTTTCGGCATCATTTCACAGCAATCGATCGGCACGCTGTTCACCGCGGCAATTATTCCTGGCATCACACAGATGCTGTTCTACCTGTTTGTGATATCACTGCTTGCACGCTGGAAACCGTCACTGGCGCCGCAGACAGCCAGGGCCGGCTGGCCTGAGCGATGGGAAGCGCTGAAAAAAGTCGTCGACATTTTGCTGTTGGTCCTGGTGGTAATAGGCGGAATCGTGCTCGGCTGGTTCACCCCTTCGGAAGCAGCCTCCATCGGCGCGGCAGGGGCTTTCCTTATTTGCCTGTGGCGCAAACGACTTTCCTGGCAGGTGCTGTACCAGGCCCTGGAAGACACCCTGAAAACCAGCGGCATGATTTACAGCGTAGTAATAGGCACACTGGTTTTTTCAGTATTCATCAGTGTCACCGGACTGACGGATGCCGCCGGTGAACTGATCACCAGTCTGGGCAGCGGTCCCACATCCACGGTCATGCTGATGGCCCTGTTCCTGTTGCTGCTTGGGTCTGTACTGGATGGCCTGGCACTGATGCTGCTTGCCACGCCAATCCTTTTGCCGGTGATCACCTCGCTGGGGCTGTCTCCCATCTGGTTCGGTATTTTTCTGGTGCGGGCGACAGAGATTGGTTTTATTCATCCGCCAATGGGCATGAATTTGTACGTGATTCAGGGTGTGGCCAAGGATGTCAGTCTCGGACAGATTTTCAGGGGCGTGCTGCCCTTTCTGGGGGCGGATTTCGTGCACTTGATGTTGTTGATTTTATTTCCGGCGATTGCTCTGGCGCTGCCGGCCTGGATGGCGTGATGGAGACACTGGATACTTTGCTTGCCAGGACGCTTGCCGACCCACTGGTTCACGTGAAAAACGCCGATCAGCCTGTGGGCTTCGTCGGCCTCGACCTGCCGCTGGACCTGCGGCTGGGGGCAACGCGCCAGTTCTGTCACTTGCCATGGGACAGGCAGCGTAAAACTCCCTTTGCCGATCAATGGCTGGAATCTGCCTTTCCCGGATGGACCCGCTCCATACTGGAAGACTGGGCGGAAGGACGGTTTGACCTGTTTGAACAGGTAATCTTCACCCGTGGTGATGATGCCTGCCAGCGTTTCTATTATTACCTGTGTGAACTGCAGAGCCGGGGGCGTATTGGCGGTCCCCGGCCCCTGATCCTGGATGTTGCCTGTATTCCTCGGGAGATCAGTGTCCGTCATAACATTCGTGCGCTGGAGAAACTGCTGGCTGGTCTTGGACTTGAACCAGATGACCTGGCTGCCGGCATTGTCAGGGCCAATGAATACCGGGCGTTCTACAACGATCTGTTGTCTGCCCGGCAGGGGCGTGGATGCCTGTATGAAAATATCGCCAGGTCTGAGCTGTTCTGTGATGTGATGCCTGCATTGGTGTCGGCACAGATTCCGGTTCATGAGGGCAGCCGGCGCGTACTGCTGGCCGGGTCAGCCCCTCCGGATGACACCATTCATCGTCTGGTGGAGGAAGCTGGATGGAACATTACCGGAGAAGTCCACCAGCGAACCCTGCTGCGTTACGGGACTCCTGTTGCGGGAGGTGACAGGGATCCTGTGGAGGCCGTTGCCCGCCACATGAACAGTCATGCCAGTGGCCCCCGTACTTTTGTTGATCGATGTCAGCTCCTCGAGCAGGGTATTGCCCGTGCCGATGCCGACGCCGTCATCATCTGGATTACCGGGGAGGAGGAATCCCTGGCCTGGGATGTGGCCAACCAGAAACGTCTCCTGGAAACCCTCGGTATTCCGTTCCTGATCCTTACCCATCGGCGTTGGGATGGTCATGATGACACGGCCGGGCGTGTGGCGGACTTCCTGGGAGAAATCATGTCATGAAGCTGCTCTCCGGTAAACGCGTTGCCCTGTATGCCATAGCGCCTGAGCGGCCGCTGCCTCGTTATCTCGCCTCACTGGGGGCTGACATTGTGCCAGCCCCGGATACTCCTGCCGGACTGTCCGGGGTGGATTTTCTGGTTGATGGTGTCGGTTTGAAAGCCCTTGACGCGGCAGGCTGGCAGCACCAGATGCTGCAAAACGATTTTCCGGGCCTGGTCCATATTTCCGTGACCCCTTTCGGAAGTTATGGACCAGGTGCCGGCTATTCAGGTAGCGAACTGGTGGCCTCGGCCATGAGCGGTACACTCCGGCTGACCGGGGATCCTGACCGGCCTCCGGTCAAGGAAGCTCTCGATGCCTGTACCTTTCATGCCGAAATGGTGGCAGCCTGCGGGGCCATGGCGGCATGGCTGGAAGTTGGCAGAACAGGGCAGGGGCAGCATGTGGATGTTTCCGTCCAGGAAGTGGCCTTCAACCGCAATGTCAGCAGTATCCTGGCCTGGCAATTTGACCGGCGCAAGCTGAGGCGCTCAGGAGGCAGGCTCAGTTACAACAAGGTCGCGGTACGTGCGATCTGGGCGCTGAAGGATGGCTGGTGTTTTCATTCGTTGATGACCGGTCGCTTTGGCGCGCCTGCCAACCAGGCGCTGTCTGACTGGATGGATGAAGTCGGTGTCCGCAATCCCATGAAGGATGTGGACTGGCTGGCCTATAACCGTTCAACACTGCCGGCAGACGTGCGCCAGGAGTGGGAGTCTGCCATGGACCTGTTTTTCAGAACCCGGACCCGGGCGCAGATCGCCACTGAAGGCCATGCCCGTGGTATCAATGCCTGCGTGGTGGCAGAGCCGGCCGACGTGCTGGTGGATCCCCATCTTCAAGCCCGTGAATTCTGGCAACTGGACGGGAAAATCAAACGCCCCGGCCGCTTTGCCCGGATTATCCCGGGTGAGGAAACACAACCGCAGCAGATCAGTCCGAGTGACAGGCCGGGCCCATTGTCCGGCGTGAAAGTGCTGGATTTTTCCTGGGCGCTGGTGGGCTCCATTACGACCAAGACCCTCGGGGATCTGGGGGCAGATGTGATCAAGGTGGAAAGCCGGACGCGTCCCTGCCTGTCCCGGCTCGATGTTCAGGTATCCGCTTCATCTCCCGCTAGTTTTGATGACAAGCCCTGGTTTGCCCACCTGAACAGCTCCAAGCGCAGTCTGTCACTGGATATGAAAAAGCCGCAGGCACGGGACATTCTTGACCCACTGGTCGAATGGGCTGATGTCATCGTGGAAAATTTCTCCCCGGGTACCATGAAAAAGCTGGGCCTGGATTATGACTCGGTAACCACCCTAAACCCGGATGTGGTCATGGTGTCCGGCAGCGTCTATGGCCAGACCGGTCCCCTGGCACAGGAGTGGGGAGTGGATGGTACGGGTGGCGCCCTGTCCGGTCGTACTTTCCTGACCGGCTGGCCCGACCGCGATCCGGTGATTCCGGGTTCGGTGCCCTATGGCGATGTGATTGTGCCCTTTGTCATGGCAGCAACAGTGTCCGCAGTGCTTGCCCGGCGTGGGCAAACCGGCCGTGGCGCCCATATCGATGCCTCCATGTACGAAATTTGCGTACAGCAGATTTACGATGCCTTTCTGGGTGTGCAGGCCGGAGAACAACCGGCACGGCAGGGGAATGATGATGCTGCCTGGTACCGGCAGGGTGTCTGGCCGTGCCGGGGAGAGGACCGCTGGATTGCCATTAGTGTAAGGAACGAAGACCAGTGGCGGCAGTTGTGCGCCCTGGCCGGTGGCGAAGACCCGGGCCAGTGGACAGTGACACTGGAAGAATATCAGGTCATGGAACAGTTGCAGCAGGCAGGGATAGCGGCAGGCGTGGTTCAGGATATCGAACAGGCCTTTGGCGACCCCACTCTTCAGGCACGGGGTGCCCTTGTGGAACTGCCCCATCCGCTACTGGGAGCCTTCGGGCATGTCAGGACGCCCATGGATTTTTCCCGGGCCGGGACAAGGCCTTATCGGGCACCGGCCATAGGTGAGCACAATGCAGAAATCGCCTCAACACTTGCAGGGCTTGATAACCTGCAGATTCAGGAACTGGAAAAAATGGGAGTGCTGAAATGAGCACGGCAAGTGGACAACGCAGCCGTAAGGATCTGGCCTGTACCGCTGAGGCAACCAATTACCAGCGTGCCTATGGCAGGGAACTGAAACGGCGTGTCGTGGAGGAAGGAGAGGCTTTTGTCCTGGCCCAGGCTGACACACCCCATGAAATATTTCATGCCATGGATATTCCACTTGTCACGAACCAGTGGTGGTCGGCGTATATTTCAGCCAAGCAGCTTTCCACCCGGTATTTCGAGTCACTTGTTGCCATGGGATACCCTGACAACAGTTGCAAATACTGTTCTCTGGGCCTGGCCTGCACGCTGGCTGGTAATCCGGAAACAGCCCCCTGGGGTGGGTTGCCCAAACCGGCAGTGCTGGTGGCCAGACTGACCTGCGACTGTATTCAGCAGGTGTTTACCCAGTGGTCCGAGGCTCTGGATACCGATTTCTTTGCCATGGAAGCCCCGGCCTGGGAGCACAAGGAGCCTGACTGGTATAACCATTCCAATGCGTCCTGGGAGCGGGTTTACCAGCAGGATCGGATTGACCTGATGGTGGAAGAAATCGGCGCCCTGATTGCCCTGCTTGAGGAGAAGACCGGCCGGACCCTCGATCCGGAGGTGCTCGAGCAATTGATGGTCAATATCAACGAGCAGGAAGGCTATATTGCCGAAGCGGCAAGAATGATCGGCGAGGCCAGGCCCTGTCCGGTTTCCATCGCCGACCAGATGCCCAATACCATGATTCCCCAGTGGCACCGCGGCTCATCGTGGGCTGTTGAACATGCACGCAAGTTCTGCGATGAAGTGGCGGAAAGGGTCCGCCAGGGCATTGGCGTGGCGGACAATGAAAGGCTGCGCCTGATGTGGATCGGTGCGGGAGTATGGCACGACCCCGGATTTTACCAGGCGCTGGAAAAAGAGCTTGGCGCGGTTTTTGTCTGGTCCATGTATACCCCTTTCGCGGGGCCACAATACATCCGCGAACTCAAGGGACGCGTCCTGGAAGCCCTGGCCAGCCGGATTTGTTCCATGAATGAGGTGTTACACCTGCCACCCTGGATGAATGGCTGGATGGTCAGCGAGGCACAACGCTGCGGAATTGATGCTGCGGTGATGCTGGTTCCGCCTGATAATCGCCTGTCCCAGTCGGGCACCCTGATCACGGCTCATGCCCTGGAAGAGTCGGGTGTGCCGGTGTTGCGGCTGGATGCCGACATGGTCAATGCAGGCAGCTGGGATCATGACACCATGGTCGCACTAGTTGCAGATTTCCTGAAAGAGAAGGGCCTGGCATGAGAAAGCTGTTTGCCGCCATGGTTGTACTTCTGCTCACTGGCTGTGAACGCCATGTGCCGGAGGATGTCACAGAGCTGGTTTATGCCACACCTTATCCACCATCGCATCCTTTCAGTCGGGCTGATCAGGTATGGATGGATTTTGTGGCCAGGCAATCCGGTGGCAGTCTGGTTATCAGGCCCAGTTGGTCAGGCGCTCTTCTGTCCTCCGAGCACTCCATGCTCGAGTTGCGCCACGGCCTGGCAGACATAGGACTCATTACCCCGATTTATGTGAAGGGGGGGGTGCACCTCATCAGGATTCAGTCCGGTTTTTACAGCGGTATTACCAGCATTGAGGCCCAGATCGCGCTTTACCAGTGCCTGGCGGCACAGGATGAACAGTTTGCCCGTGAGGTAGAAGGACTCAAGATACTTGCCATTCAGGGTGGCAGCCTGCCCGGCATCGTCACCGCCAACCGGCCGGTGGCATCCCTGGCCGATTTGCAGGGCTTGCGCATCCGGGCCCCAACCGAATTGTTGAGTGTGCTGGAACAGCTGGGTGCCGATCCCGTGAACATGCCCATGGGGGACGTTTACTCGGCCCTGGCCAAGGGCGTGCTGGATGGGGTGGTCGCGCCCCTGGATACCTTTCGTTCATTACACTTTGCCGAGGTGGCACAATACTATGCCAGTCTGGTGGTTCCCCGGGGAGCCTATCCGGCCCGGGCCATGAATATGGCTCGCTGGTCGGCCCTGTCTCTCGCTCACCAGCAGGTTCTGGAAGCAGCAATTCCAGTCTGGCAACAGGCACTGGCACAACAAATCGAACTGGCCATGCAGGAGGGGTTGGCAGAAGCGCAGGCTCAGGACGTGATTTTTTCTGAGATCACCGCAGACGATCAGCAGCGTTTCGATGCGCTCTACCTCGACTTTGCCCGCCAGAATGCCGACTCCCTGCAGCGGTACGGCATAGACGGGAGTCGTGTTTTCAGTCTCGCCAGAAACAGTATCAACAGTGACGGCAGTGTCACTTGTTCAGGAGACAGTAACTGAATGCAACCTTTAGCCGGAATCAGGATCGCTGATTTTAGCCATGTCATGGCTGGACCCTATGCCTCCTATTTGTTGCGCCTGCTGGGTGCGGAGGTCATCAAGATAGAAGCGCCAGGGCGCGGAGACGCCATGCGCAATTACGGGGCTGATCGCCGTTATGACGGTATGGCGCCCGCGTTCATCGGGGTGAATGCCGGGAAAAAATCCGTGGTTCTTGACCTGAAAAATCCGGCGCAACTGGAGGCCGCCCGCCGCATCATCGCCAGTAGTGACGTCGTGCTGGAAAACTTCCGCCCCGGCGTCATCAATCGGCTCGGGCTGGGCTATGAGGATGCGTGCAAGCTGAAACAGGATATCGTCTACTGTTCTGTCTCCGGTTACGGTCAGTCGGGTCCGTTAAAGGACTGGCCGGCGATCGACAATATCGTGCAGGCCACCTGCGGCATGATGAGTATGAGTGGTGAACCGGGAGCCCCGCCCATGCGGGTAGGTTTCCCGGTCGTGGATACCCTGACGGGCCAGACTGCGGCATTCGCCATCCTGGCAGCACTGTTGCGGCGGGAGCGTTCCGGCGAGGGGGAATACATCGATGTCGCCATGCTGGATGCCAGCCTTGCCTTCATGACCTCTGCCGTGGTGCCTTTTCTGGTCACCGGTACAGCCCTGCAGCGTTCGGGGAATGTGGGCTACAGCGGCCAGCCAACATCGGCGATGTTCACGGCCCGTGATGGCCGCACCATTTCCCTGGGGGTAGTGCAGCAGCACCAGTTTGAATTGCTGGCACGCCTGCTCGGGCGAGAAGACTGGCTGGCGGATCCCAGGTTTACCACGCCGGACCTGAGGCGCCAGAACAGTGATGAAATGCTGAAGGACCTTAATGCCGAGTTTGCGAAACGGGATGCGGCAGAGTGGGAAAGTCTGATGAGCGAAGCGGGCATCCCCTGTGGCATGGTCCGCGAAGTGGGTGAGGCGGCGTCCATGCCGCATCTTGCAGACAGGAAAGCGTTACTGCCGCTGACCATTCCCGGTTTGCCTGATCGGGAGGATGTGCATGTGGTCAATGCCGGGTTCCTGATGTCGGAAGACGGGCCGACAGTTTCAGGGCCGCCACCGAAGCTCGGGGAACACACACGGGAAATTCTGCAGGACCTGGGGTACAGCGACGCACAGATTCAGGCCCTGAATCTTCCCGCCGGTCAGCCGGACAGGGATTGATACAGTAAAAGAACCAGTAGGGGAGTCGAACCATGGGGATCAAGGCATTGAAACAACACCTGTTGCTGGTTGCGCTGCTGCTGCCGGCAACCCTCCTGTATGGCCAGGCCACCGGTGACCAGCATCGCAGCTACCACTTTGCGCCAACCGGGGAGGAACTGCCTTATCGGGTCTACGTGCCTTCCATCTGGGCGCCCGGAAAGTCATTGCCCATCATCCTGATGCTCCATGGCGCCGGGGCGAACGAGAATTCCTATATGGATCTGGCTGACGGTCTGTTGCCAGAACTTGCCGAACAGCATGGTTATATCGTTGTATCGCCCCTGGGTCATACGCCGCTTGGTGCGTATGGCAATCCGCTGAGGCTGCCGGCTGTTTTCGGTGAGTTGGATGTCGCTGCAAGGCAGATCGCCGGAGTCACACCGGAGCGGCAGCGCACATTGAGCCTGAGTGAGCTGGATGTCATCACCACGCTGGAGATTGTCACTGAGGAATATGGCGCAGATCGCACCCGCACCTACCTGATGGGACATTCCATGGGCTCCGGAGGCGCCTGGCATCTGGCGGCACGATATCCGGAACGCTGGCGGGCTATCGCACCCATGTCCGGGCCGTTTGTGGATGGCGCCACCTATCCGTTCGATCTGATTCGTCGCAAACCCATCTTCATGACCGAAGGGCTCAGGGCTGAGCCTTCCCTGGAGGGCAGTCGGCGCTTTTACCGGTATCTGGAGGCCGAAGGGTTCGATATCGAATACCTGGAAGTGGATGGTGACCATGGCGGTATGGTACCCATGGTCTATCCGGCCATTTTTGACTTCTTTGACAGGAATCGCTGAATCCGGGATTCAATAGAGGGGATGCAATAGAAGGGGCTGTGTAACCTGATTCAGGATTCAGGTTACACAGCCCCGTTGTTTTTTGTCGGGCAGGTCAGGCTGGCTTGTCAGAAAGTCGCAATCGGATTGACGGTTGCCCCGGTGCCAGTGGTTACCCGAATGGGCGCGACCGTGAGCAGGAACGAATAACGTCCCAGTGATGCTGCTGTTTCGGCGAGACCATCCAGATCGGCATTATCGATAAGCGGCATCCCCAGCGTCACCAGCGCAAAGTTGTGCGCGGGCAGGTAGTCATCTGGATTATCCAGCGTGGTGGTGTCAGGGAACGGGACCACACTCATGGCGGATTCGGTGCCCACCAGGGCAATCTGCCGTTCATGCAGCCAGGGAATCACGGAGGCATCCAGTCCCGCCGCTATGCTGGCGATGTCCCAGGCACCCAGTTCGTCTTCACGCTGCCAGCGGCCGGTGCGAATGAAGACGGCATCACCCTGTCCGATCTGAATGCCGGTTTGCGCTTCCCAGGCTTCGATGTCCTCGATAAAAACCGGGGTGCCCGGTTCCAGCCAGGGTACGCCCCTGAGCCGGGGAATGTCGACGATGACGCCGCGGGTGAACACGCCTTCCCCGAAAGCGGCAATACTGCCTTTCGAGAGCCCCTCGGTCATGGAGACATGTTCACTGGCCTCAAAGCCGTTGTACATCTTGCCGTCATGGAAATGATGGCCGAAGGCATCGAAATGGGTGAGGGTATAGCCATGGGCAACGATGGAAATCCTGTCGGTGGAACCGGTAGTGCGTTCGGGAGGACCGGACACCATGCGCTGGAGAACCGCAATTCGGCCCTTGGGATCTTCAGCATCGGGATCGGCCATGACCGGCACGATTTCCCGTTCCAGGGACACGGAAATCCCTTCCCTTACCAGGCTTGCGGCACGCACCCGGATGTCCGGCGTGATGAAATTGAGTGTCCCTTTCTCATCCTCGCTGCCCCAGCGCCCCCAGTTGGACAGGGATTTTTTCCATTCATCCATTTTTGCCTGTGTGACCCGGTGGCTGTCCAGAGTGTTTTCAGCTGCCAGGCAACCGGACACCAGGAGACAGGTGCCTATCAAGAAGGAAAGTATCGGGGAGATAGTCTTGTGCATAGTATTGTTCTCTATTTTCTTCTCCGATTACTGTGTTTTGCTGGCCTGGTCCCAGACCATCTGGTCGATGTCTGCACTCAGGCAGGCATTGAACAGGGCATTGTAGCCAATCACTCCCTCACGGCCGACGACATAGGGATGGGGAGCACCCGGCTGACGCTGTGCCAGTTGCGCAATCCTGGTCAGGCCGTCATCCCCGACGGTGTGGTTGGAGAGCACCACGTCGGCCTGCATCCGGTCAGTGGCATCGGCAAAATGGTCAAGGCCGCGGCGAAACAGCATCAGTGATTCCATGTCCCGCGGTTTGCCCTGGCCGCCGAACAGCGCAGCGACATGTTCGGTGCCATTGTCGGATACCGGAAAGATAAAGGAGAGAGTGCCCGGAGTATGCCCCGGGGTGAGAATGGCGGTAATGGTGCGGCTGCCCAGCGTGATCTCCTGGCCGTCAGCGATGTCGTAATCGCCGAACTCCTTCGGCGGCATCGAGCCAAAGGCGGACTCGCCTTCCCAGTCCAGGCGACTGGCGCCCATCTTCGCACCGGAAAGGGATTTCAGGTAAGGCGCCCCGCCAAAATGGTCAAGGTGGTTATGGGTGACCAGGATATGTCGAATGCGCCTGGGATCAAGCCCTACCCGTTCCATGTTCTTCACAATGATGTTTCTGGCATCTTCCTCGGTGGTCAGGGCATCAATCAGGATGATGCCCTCTTCGGTATCTATAGCCCAGATGTTGTTCGCATCATCCCCCAGGGAATAAACGTCATCGAAGACTTCCATCGGTTGCGGCATGGGTGCATTGATCGACGTGCCGCCGGCGGGGTACTTGCACCGGTAGTAGAGTGTGACCGGCCATTGTCCGGCGCTGGCGGCAACGGCCAGGTTGGCATAGGCGCGTGCGCCCGGCGCGGTATAGCCGGTCATGCTCTCCATGTCTGCAACAGTATGGATTTCAGGTCGCCCGCCGTTGGCTGAATCTGCCCTGGACTGATCCACCTGGCCCTGGCGGCCAGCAGGGATGTCTCGCGTCGAAAGTTCCTGGGCTGAAATGGTGCTCTCGCTGAAAACGAGGATCAATGTCAGGATGAGCCCGCCTGCACGTTCAGAAAGTGTTCTGTTCATATTGATACGATTCCGGTTTTACGTTTGTTATATCCTGAGATAACGAGCCGATGCAAAGATGACTTTACACTATTCCGAGTCAATCAGGGTAGTGTATAGGCCAGCAGTTAAGCACCCACATTGGCGCCGCCATGGGTGACTGCCACCACGATATACTGCTTGCTCTTGTGCAGGAAAGTCATGGGGGAGCCGGTCTGGCGTGCCGGCATTTCAATACGCCCCTCATCCCCGGTTTAAATAAAGGATCGTTCCGGATGGATATCCGCATAACTCAAGCGGCAAGCATGAAAGTACCATGGCACTAGCAATGTTCGCGCCCAGTTCCTTGACGAGCGAGTTTTATGAGCAAAGCGGGGAATTCAAAGGGCTCGAAGGGATGATTGAGAGCGATTTCCATGCAGGATAGTCAGGCTCAGCCAGTAACCTTCATATGGACTACATGCGATTACCTGTTTAACCGACTTACCCGTGAGTTATAGTCGAATGTTTAGCAGTACTGCTGAATACTCAATTCATCTATGTGCATATTTTTCAATAGGTTATGGTATAAATTCAACTCCCGTCGTCCCACAAAACAATAAAAAGGTCGCCTATTTGGCGACCTTTATTATTTTGCGAAGGTAATGGATTAAACCTGCCTCCCGAATTACTCTTTTTTTTGCTATGCGTTTTCCAGCGCCTGGCTGACATCAGCAATGATGTCGTCTATGTGCTCAATGCCGACAGAAATCCTGACCAGGTCAGCACTCACACCGGCAGACTCGAGTTCTTCTTCATTTAACTGCCTGTGGGTGGTTGATGCCGGATGACAGGCGAGTGATTTGGCATCACCGATATTAACCAGGCGTAATATCATCTCAAGTGAGTCGATAAATTTCGTACAGGCTTCAATTCCTCCCCTGATGCCAAAGCTCAATATACCTGAGGCCTTTCCGCCTGTGACAGATTGGCATAAGGGGTAATAAGGGCTGTCTGGTAATCCGGCATAATTTACCCATTCGATCTTTTCATGCCTGCTGAGATAGTCCGCCAGTTTTTCCGCATTTTCACAATGCCGCTCCATTCGCAGACCCAGTGTTTCAAGACCCTGCAGAATCTGGAAGGCGTTCATGGGAGACAAGGCTGCTCCGGTATTTCTGAGTGGTACTACACGGCAACGTCCGATATAGGCTGCAGGCCCTAACGCTTCCGTATACACCACACCATGATATGAAGGATCAGGTTCACTCAGGACTGGAAATCTGTCCTTGTTGGCGGCCCAGTCGAACTTGCCGGAATCAATGATGACACCACCAATGGAAGTACCATGACCTCCGATGTATTTTGTGAGGGAGTGAATAACAATATCGGCGCCCAGTTCAAATGGGCGGCACAGATAGGGCGTAGCCACAGTATTGTCTACGATTAATGGTATACCGTGTTTGTGGGCAATTTCTGCTAGACGCTCCATATCAACTATATTGCCCGCAGGATTCCCGATGGATTCACAAAAAACCGCTTTTGTCTTTTCATCGATGGCATTTTCAAAACCCTCAAAGTCATCATGGGAGACCATGCGCGCCTCAACGCCCTGCCTCGGAAAAGAATGGGCAAACAGATTATAGGTTCCGCCATATAATTGGCTGGTACTGACAATATTGTCACCGGTCTCCGTGATACACTGAATGGCATAGGTAATAGCGGCCATGCCGGAAGCAACACATAAAGCAGCAATACCGCCTTCCATTGCCGCCAGCCTTTTTTCCAACACATCCGTTGTTGGATTCATGATGCGCGTATAAATATTCCCTGGTACTTTCAGGTCGAAAAGATCTGCACCATGCTGTGTGTCATCAAACGTATAGGAAGTGGTTTGATAGATGGGGACGGCAGCAGCTTTTGTGGTTTCTTCAGATTTGTATCCTTCATGCAAGGCAATAGATTCGAGTTTCATGTTTTCCTTTTCCTGATCAATATTTTTTTATACAGATATCACCACTTGAGGGTATTGCTTCTTGCTTAACCTGTCTACATCACGGAAAAAAGACAGTCACAAGCAGTGACAGTTTTGGTAAGTATAAGAACATTAAATACTGGACTGTCACTTTTAACAAAGCTTTTTGGCCTACTGATATTTATCTCAGACTTTCCCGGCATTGCTGAATACCAGCCGCATCTGCTTTTCGATTTCAATGATGGCAAAAAATCCAATCCCGATCTCCACCACCAGGACACCATCCCAGAATGGTAAGGCCAGCGTACCGAAGATTGACTGTAACGAGGGTACATAGGTTATGGCAAACTGCGCACATGTCACTATCACGATGCTCAGCCAAACCATGGGTGTGCCACGCACTGCCTGCCATGTCAGTGAGGTGCCATGCAGATTACGAATAAAAAACAGATGGAAAATCTCAAGCACTACCAGGGTGTTGAGTGCCAAAGTCTGGGCGAGAGCCTGTTCATAGCCCCGGTCAATGGCATAGCTATACATACCGAAAACCGCCCCCAGGAAAAGTCCCGACACCAGGGCGATGTGCCATAGCAGTTCTCCCTTCAGCAAGGGTTCAGCCCGGGGTCGGGGTGGTCTGCGCATGGTACCGTGTTCGCTCGGCTCAAAAGCCAGCGCCAGGCCAAGCGTGATCGCCGTCACGAGATTCACCCATAACACCTGCACTGCAGTGATTGGCAGGGAAAGGCCGGCAAACAGGGCCACTATAATAGTCAGGGCCTCGCCGGCATTGGTCGGGAGAGTCCAGCTGATAACCTTCTTGATATTGTCATAGACAGTGCGGCCCTCACGCACCGCGGCCGCGATAGAGCTGAAATTATCGTCCGCCAGGACCAACTCGGCAGCTTCCTTGGCCGCCTCACTGCCCTTCACACCCATGGCAATCCCAGCATCAGCCCGCTTGAGTGCCGGGGCATCGTTGACCCCGTCACCGGTCATGGCCACAGTCAGCCCCCGAGCCTGCAGGGCAGTGACCAGACGCAGCTTGTGTTCCGGAGAAGTGCGGGCAAATATATCGGTGGTTTCAACCACATTGGCCAGCGCTCCATCGTCCATCATCTCAATATCAGCACCCGTGAGCACCTGACTGGTGTTTTTCAAACCAATCTGGCCGGCAATGGCCCGGGCAGTAGCGGCATGATCTCCGGTGATCATTTTGACCCTGATCCCGGCATCATGACATTCAGCCACGGCCGTAATTGCCTCCGGGCGAGGCGGGTCGATCAGCCCGACCAGACCAAGCAGCGTCAGGTCTTCTTCGACATCTCCGGTATTAAGTACCGTATGGTCCTGGGGCATGGTGCGCGCCGCTACCGCAATGACCCGCTGCCCGCCAGAGGCCAGCTGCTCAACCGCTTCATGCCAGAAGTCAGGGGTCAGCGCTTCAGATTGCTGGTCTGCCCCAAGTTGTTTGCTACACATATTCAGAACAACTTCCGGTGCTCCCTTGACATGGATGGCCCCATGACCCTCGTGATCATGATTGAGCACAGCCATGTATCGGTGAGCGGAGTCAAAGGGAATTACATCCGTCCTGGTCCAGGTTCTGAAAGGCTCTGCCCCTTCACCGCTGATCTTCCCGGCCATTGCCATGAGCGCCTTCCATGGGATCACCTTCCACTTTCCAGTCGTCCAGGTGACCATGAAGCACGGCATCGTTGCAGAGTGCTGCTGCCCTGGCGATATCCATCAGTGCCGATTCACCCGAAACACTTGTCGCTTCACCATTGAGCGCTACCTCTCCCTCGGGACTGTACCCATTTCCCGCCAGTTCCCAGGTCTGTGGATGCATAACCACTGACGTCACCATCATCTCGTTGCGAGTCAGCGTGCCGGTCTTGTCCTAACAGATAACAGATACCGACCCCAGGGTCTCTATGGCAGGCAGCCGGCGAACGATGGCATTGCGTCCGGCCATGGCTTTCACACCCACTGCCAGGGTAATTGTCAGAACTGCGGGTAGTCCTTCAGGAATAGCTGCCACTGACAATCCCACAACGGCCATGAACAGTTCGGAAAAAGGCAAGTGTCCAACAAAATATCCATAACCCAGAAGACCGCCGGCCACCAGAAGAATAAACACCGTCAGCCAGCGCGCAAAAATATCAATTTGTCTGACCAGCGGTGTGGTAAGTGACTCCACGCCTGCCAGCATGCCGCTGATTCGGCCCAGCTCAGTGTAGGCCCCCGTAGCAACAACAACACCTTTACCGGTACCGGCAGAGATCAACGAGCCACTGAACAAAATGGATTTGCGATCACCCAATGCCGCTTGCGCCTCCACCGGCTCAATGTCTTTCCCAACCGGCATGGATTCACCGGTCAGTACAGCTTCCTCAACCAGAAGACCTCGGGCTTCCATGAGACGGATATCCGCCGGAACCCTATCGCCGGACTCCACAAGGACAAAATCCCCGGGGACCAAATCTGCAGCATCAACACTGATCCGGCGCCCATCCCTGATCACTGCTGACCTGGGCGCCAACATACTCCTAATAGCAGACATGGCCTGTTCAGCCCTGCCCTCTTGAATAAAGCCAATAATTCCGTTGACCAGGACCACGGCCAGAATAACGCCGGTATCAATACCATGGCCGAGGATCGCCGTGACCAGGGCAGAGGCCAACAACACATAGATCAGAATATTATGAAAATGACTGAGGAAGCGCAGGATGGCATTTTTCCGTGGCGCTTCAGGGAGACGGTTTTCACCATATTGTTGCTGCCTTTTTTCTGCTTGGGCAGAATCGAGCCCGTTGGGGGTTGCATCGAATGCTTTAAGGGCGTCATCTGAAGGAATTTCATGGAAAGATCTTTGTTCGCTCATCCGGGGTGTCCTGATCTCAGCGCTATATTTAGTTGCACGATTATCGCTACACCTGAAAGATAAGGCACAGCAATTTGTGATAACTTTTAGCTATGATCTTCTGAATACTCACACTGACCGTCTGGTTCCACTTCCACTTGCCCTAGGCAAACTAGGCCTGCTCGCTGTATGATGGGCAGCTGTTTTTCAAAGACGTTTCTATGACAATTAGCTCCAATACTTTTCGTGCGGCCATGCGCCATCTGACAGGTCACGTCTGCCTGGTTACCACCACCGCTAAAGATGGCTCAAGAAATGGTCTTACAGCGACTGCAGTTTGTTCTGTATCTGCTGACCCCCCTACTTTGCTCTGCAGTGTTTACAGTCAGACGGCCTGTTTCAATGCAATTCAGCAAAGCGATTGTTTTGCAGTCAATGTTCTGGCTGATTCTGACAAGGCCCTTGCTGAACGTTTTTCAGGTCCATTGCATGGAGAAGAACGCTTTGAACTGGGTGACTGGGCCACTCTGGAAACGGGTGCACCAGTACTCAAATCTGCCCTGGCAAGCTTTGACTGCAAGTTGATCAAGACGGTCAATGTAAATACCCATGGCATCCTGTTTGGCGATATTCTGGAAGTGGACATATCTTCCTCCGTTCGCAATCCCCTGCTGTATGCCCATGGTCACTATGGACAATTCGTCCCGCATGCTTCGGAGAAGCAAGACGACAAAAATGCCCTTTCCAATCAGGATTACCTGAAGGATAATTTTTCCTGAAACATCTCTATATTACTAACTATCAAACAAGCGGCTTTGCCATGATTTGCCTTAAACCTCTTTTTTTTACATCTGCCCTGGCTTTCGCTGCTGTTTCCCTGGCCCAGATGCCCTCCAGGCCGGAAACCCCGCCACCCATCATCGACGTGCATTTTCACGCCATGCTGGAAGGGCGGGAGGGACAGGCTCCCATGTGCCCGAATCCGCAGCAGTTCCTCGCCTCGGATCCAGCTGGAGAGGAAGGTATTTTCGGGTGGTCCGGTGAGGACTGCTCTCCGCGACTATATGGCGCACCTGGAAAGGCCTACATCGAAGAACTGGTAGCCGACATGGAGGCACTTAATGTTATTGCTGTCGTTCACGGTGATCCCGATTCCGTCAGGGCCTTTGAGGCTGCTGCCCCTGGTCGCGTGATAAAAAGCACCAGCTTTGCCATGGGATCGGATGTTAATAAGGAACAGGAACTTAAACGCCTGGAAGGACTGTTTACTGAAGGCGGCTTCCGGATGATGGGAGAAATTGGCCTGCAGTACCAGGGTATGTCACCTAGCGACATGCGGGTGGATGAGTACTTCGGGCTTGCTGAACGTCTGGATATTCCGGTCGCCATCCATATGGGGACAGGTGGTTCAGGACGCGCCAATATCACCATGCCGGGCTTCCGTGCCTCTATGGGCGATCCCTTTCTGCTGGAGGAAATGCTGGCGCGCCATCCGAAACTGCGTGTCCAGATCATGCATGCGGGCTACCCGATGATCGACAATCTTCTCGCCCTGTTACAGGCCAACAGTCATGTCTATGTGGATATTGCAGGACTGATCTGGAGCTATCCGATCGAGGAAGTAAATCGGTATATAGAAAGAATCGTGGATGCAGGCTTTGGCGACCGCGTGATGTTTGGAACTGACCAGATGGCCTGGCCAGGGCTGATGCGTTATTCCATTGGTATCGTCCAGAATGCCGATTACCTGTTGCCTTCACAAAAGCGGGATATTCTTTACAACAACGCTGCCCGATTCCTGCGCCTGGAAAAGTAGAACAAAAAATATGCGAATACGGGGACAGTTTACTTAATTCCCGCAACACACCGGAAACGATGCTATCAAAACCAGATTAAGTAAACTGTCCCCTTGATTCTCTTGATTAACTGGTTATTCAGTCAGGCTTTCCAACTCCTCATTGGCCGCAAGCCAGGTTTCCTCCGCCTCACTGATGGAGGACGCCAATTCCCCCCTTTCCTGAAGCAGGCTGTTCAGTTCATCCTTGCGGTGGTCTTCATAGATTTGTGTATCCGCCAGCTTTTCCTCGATACGGTCCAGGGCGCTCTGATGTTTTTCTATCGCTTTTTCCAGCTTCCTGATTTTATCAGTCAGGGGTTTAAGCTGGTTTCGTCTTTCAGCGGCCTGCTGTCTCAATTCTTTTTTACTGACCTTCGAATCGTCAGACTCGACGGAAGCTGACCTGTCCTCTGCCAGGAGCATTGCCTCATAATCATCCAGATCACCTTCAAACAGGGTTATCTTGCCGTACCTCACCAGGAAAAACTGATCCACGGTGTTGCTGAGCAAATGACGGTCATGGGAGACCAGAATGAGTGCGCCGGGAAAACCCTGCAATCCCATCTCAAGACTGTGGCACATTTCCAGGTCCAGATGGTTGGTTGGCTCATCCATCAACAACAGGTTGGGTTTCTGCCAGACCACCATGGCAAGACCAAGCCGTGACTTTTCCCCGCCGGAAAAATGTCCTACGGTTTCTGTCACCCGATCACCACGAAAATCAAACCCCCCAAGAAAATCCCTTATCTCCTGTTCCCTGGCTTCAGGACTGATACGCTGAATAAGCTGCATCGGTGTTGCATGACCATCCAGTGCATCAACCTGATGCTGGGCGTTATAACCAATTTTAAGATGATCGTTCCGACTAATTTCGCCATTCAGCAATGGGAGCTCACCCGCAAGAACTTTCAGCAGGGTGGATTTACCCTGCCCATTGGCACCAAGCAGCCCTATGCGAGAATCAGAGCGAATATTCGCTGAAAAATCAGTGACCAGGGGAACATCATACCCAATACTTATACTCTCACAGGACAGCAGACTGGGCGGTAATTTATCCGGCTCCCTGAAGGAAAACTGGAATGGCGAATCCACATGGGCCGGCGCAATATCCTTCATGCGATCCAGCTCCTTGAGTCTGCTCTGGGCCTGGCGCGCCTTGGTGGCCTTGGCACGGAAGCGACGGACAAAATCCTCTATATCCTTTTTTCGTGACTGCTGCTTTTCATATTCCGCCTGTTGCTGCGCCAGACGTTCAGCCCGCTGTCTTTCATAGGCGCTGTAGTTACCCCGGGTCAGAATCAGCTTCCTGTTTTCAAAGCTGACAATGTGATTCACCACCGCATCCAGAAAGCTGCGGTCATGAGAAACCAGCAGCAGGGTCCCCTGATATCGCAACAACCATTGCTGAAGCCATAGAGTGGCTTCAAGATCCAGATGGTTGGTAGGTTCATCCAGCAGCAACAGATCGGAAGGCATCATCAGTGCCTGGGCCAGATTCAGGCGAATTCGCCAGCCGCCGGAAAATTCATTTACCGGTTTACCAAATTCCTCAATGGAAAAACCCAGTCCGGACAACAGCTGTTCTGCCCTGTTGCGAATTGACCAGGCATCCATCCCATCAAACTCTCCATGCAGCCTGGCCAGTTCATGGTCATCGTCGGCTTGCTCCGCTTTAGCCAATTTTCTTTCCACGTCCCTGTAGTGACTGTCCCCGTCAATCACATAATCCAGTGCTGAACGATCAGAGCCGGCGGTCTCCTGGAGCATCTGTGCCTTCCGTAAACCTGCCGGTATTTCCAGATCCCCAGTATCGGCATGCAGTTCTCCCATCAGGAGGCGGAACAGGCTGGTTTTTCCACTGCCATTTTTACCGATGATGCCGGTTTTCTGACTAGAATGGATACCCAGGTCGGCATGTTCCAGTAATAACTGGGTGCCCCTGCGCAGCGATATGTCCTGAAGTGAAATCATCGGATAAGCGGGAAATTCAGTGATGGTTGTTGGCAAAAGCGGCTATTCTAAAGAGGCTCAGGCACAAAGCAAATCGCCTTCATCATTTATTACCCAGTATGGATAACCTGCTAGAATTCCGATTCAACCGGCAAATGCCTGAGTGCAGATATGCGCCCGACTTTATATTCACTCCCTGGACTGCTCTGTAACGAAAAAGTCTGGGAACACCAATGTGAATGCCTGTCTGACCTGGCAGATATCCGTATTCCCGACTTCCGTAATATGGATACGCTGGATGCCATGGCTGACTCTGTATTGCAGGAAGCTCCTGAACGGTTCCTGGTTGCCGGTCATTCCATGGGTGTACGTATTGCCATGCAGATCCTGGATAAAGCACCCAATAGAGTGGCCAGACTTGGCCTGCTGGATACGGGTCTACATCCGGCCAATCCCGGTGAAGCGGAAAAACGCCAGGTACTAATCGATCTGGCCACTGATAAAGGGATGGGAGAGATGGCCCGTCAGTGGATACCTCCCATGGTGCATCCGGACAAGACTGCGGATGGGGCCTTTATGCAATGCATCTATGACATGGTGGAAAGCTACAATGTTGACCAGTTCAGGAACCAGGTCAACGCCCTGCTCACCAGACCCGATGCAAGACCTATTCTGGCCAGGGCTCCCCGTGGTACCCTCCTGCTTTGTGGCCGGGAAGACAGCTGGAGTCCACCCCGGCAGCATGAAGATATGTCTTCAGCCCTTACTGATCACCCCCCGGTAGTCATCATCAGTGACAGCGGCCATATGTCCACCATGGAGCAGCCGGAAGCCGTTAGCAAAGCCATGTATCGTTGGCTTGAGCAATCACTTGAACAGGCTTAAGAAAAGAGTTCATGCAAAGGACTGTCGCAGGGCTTTACCTCTGCCCTCAACACAGGATCTCTCAAGGGCCTCCACAAGCTCCCAGGGACAAAATAAAGGGGCCGTCTGAGTCCATTTCCCCCGGAATCCAAGAGTTCAATGCTTCCTGGACTGAAAGCCCCTGCATCATGCACATTTTTTCCATAATCCACTGCTTTGATTCACCTTGTTTACTATGGCATCATCAACAGTTACTGGGAATTCCCCGCCGAAGTTTGTAGTGGTAAACACCGGAGTTTTCAGATACAGAATGCGTATTACCGGGGCTGACCTATATTCCGGCTATATTAATAAATAGCTGGAATAACACATAGATAGCGCATCCCCGACACAGTAAGGCACCAGGCATTTGAGCAAGTCCGGAAATGTCCTGAACAAAAGAATTTAATAAGTGCCTTTAACACAATAAACGGATTCATGGGGGGGAACGTATGAGAGTCCTGAAAAGTAGGACCTTTCCAACTTTACGTGCAGTAACGCTTTGTGCGGCTGCTGCCATTTGCTTTTCTCAAACCACGTCAGCTTCCAGCCCGATTGCAGTTGCTGCCCGCACAGACAATATTGAACAGTCTCTGCAACTCATCAGGGATGGCGTGGATATCAATCTGCCTGAACCGGATGGGACAACGCCCTTGTTATGGGCGGTCTACAACTCCTCACCAGAACTGGTCAACCTGCTGCTGGATCAGGGAGCAGATCCGAATATTGCCAACGACCTTGAAATCACTCCCTTACTGCAGGCCAGCCGATACGGTAACGCACAGATAATCATTATGCTTCTGGGCAGTGGAGCCAGCCTGGATCATTCCGGGTTCCGTGTTGAAACGCCCCTGATGGCCGCGGCCCGTTCCGGAAGCCTCGACGCTGTAAATACGCTTCTGGAGGCCGGGATTGATCCCAATGCAACAGAACCCCTCGACAACCAGACAGCACTGATGTGGGCGACCGCTGAAGGCCATTACGATATCGTCTCTGCCCTGCTCGATGCCGGTGCCGATCCGAACATGCAGGCACGCATCAATACACTGACTGAGCGCAAAAACGCCGACTTCCCTACCGGCGGTTTTGGCGCCCTGCACTGGGCAGCCCGAAATGGTGATGAACCCATGATCCGGTTGTTGCTTGATGGTGGGGCTGACATCAATATCCGAAATGGTGATAAAGCCACTCCCATGATGCTCGCCATCGTCAATGATCGTCTGGACCTGGCCGCAAAACTGCTTGAATTTGGCGCCGATGCCAATGATGGGTCCCTTTACTATGCAACCATCATGCGTGATGCCACTACCGACTGGCGGGCCAAGGATGGAACAGTGTTCCGGGCCGACCATCCCAACACACTGACCGCGCTTGATTTGACAGGTATTCTGCTCGATGCAGGTGCGGATCCAAACAAGCCATTCATCGGTCAGATGCATAACGCCTCAATGTGCTGCGATACCAAGTCCAACCAGACTCCCTTTTACAGGGCGGCCATGGCAGCGGATATTGCAGGCATGAAGATGATGGTGGAGCATGGCGCTGATCCAAACTGGAAGCCTGCTTCCGAAAGCCGCTATGTCACTATTGGCGAAGAGGAAGAAATTGCCAGCCGGAGCGCACTCATGGTCGCGGTTACCGGCGGCAAGGGTGTTGGTGTGGCCGGTGGCCCAAATGACCTGCGCAATGGTCCTCCCCCCTACCGTGAAGAGGGCGTTCGTGATCCCGCCGAAGCCGTGAAAATTCTGCTGGACGCCGGTGCAGATGTTCACATAAAAGGCCCCGACAACATTACAGCCCTGCATGTAGCCGCCAAAGCCCTGGATCCTGTAGCAATTCGCGCGCTGGTTGCCCATGGCGCCTCGCTGGATGCGAAAAATGATGACGGCAAGACCCCTCTGCAGGTAGTGGAATCCATGGATGCTCCCAAACCCACACCCGGGTTTTACTTTGATGCCCCTCCAGCCTGGCCTGAAGAAGTCATCGCTTTATTGAAAGAACTCGGTGGGGATCAGTAGTAATGACAGCAGTAGTGTTTAAAAGAAGTAAGAAGTTAACCTTTACCTTTGGAGCATTGGCGACCGCGATCGCTCTCGCCTCCGCTCCGGCACAAAGCCAGTCTCAACATGAGGCTATGCTTGAAGAAAACTGGTCTCTATTTGATAAATACTGCATGGAGTGCCATAGCTTTGATGAGTATCGCGGAGAGTTGGCTCTTGAAGGCATAACCCCTACGGATGTCCACAGGGATCCCGGAACCTTCGAGGAAGTCCTTCGCAAACTCAAAATCCGGGCTATGCCACCGAGGTCACAGCCACAACCCAGTACCGAGGAACGGAAACAGTTTATAGCTGCCCTCGAAGGTACACTGGATGCAGCCGCAGTAGCCGATCCCTACGCGGGTACCACCACAGTGCACCGCCTGAACAGGGCTGAGTACGCCAATGCCATCAGGGACCTCCTTGGTGTGGATCTTGATCTCTCGGAAATGCTGCCCAGTGACGGCGGCGACTTCGGTTTCGATAATATAGCCGAATTGCTAAGAACATCTCCCATGCTGCTTGATCGCTATATGACAGTAGGCCTGCGTGTAGCGGATCTTGCCCTGGGTAATACAGAAGCCCCCTTGAACGTAACTACCTACCCGATCCCTTTTGACACATCCCAGGACAAGCATCTGGCCGGGATGCCCATTGGGACAAGAGGTGGCGTGTCTGCTAATCACTACTTCCCTGCTGATGGTGAGTATGTACTTTCGGCCCGGCCTCTTCAGGGTGTAGCAGAAGGTTATTTCGGTATTGAAGGCCACGACATCCCCCATGAATTCCTTGTCTATATCGACCGTGAACTGGTCTACTCCAGTGAAGTCGGTGGCCCCGAGCAGCACAAGATCAGCGTCAATGAGTTCAATGATGTAATTCCTATCGTCAATGAAAGGCTCACATCCCCCAGAATTCCCATCACGGCCGGCCCACATGAAGTAATTTTCACCTGGCGTGAACGCAACAGTGCTGAACAGAATTCCTGGCAGCCGACACTGCGAAACACCCTCGAGATTCACAACACATCCGGCATGCCTCGCCTTGAAAAGGCCATGATCGAAGGCCCGTACAATGTCACCGGTGTCAGTGATATGGCTCCGCGTGAGCGGATTATGATCTGTGAACCAGACTCCGTTTCCGAGGAAGACTCATGTGCCAGACAGATCCTGGAACAGCTCGCTACCAAGGCATTCCGTCGGCCAGTGACCGATCAGGACATCGAAGCTCCTCTGGCTTTCTATGAAGACGAGCGTGCCAATGGTGGTAACTTTGACGAAGGTATCCGTGCTGCTGTAGCAAGACTGATTGTCAGTCCTTTCTTCCTGTTCCGCATGGAGACAGATGCTCCTGATGGCGCACCGGGATCAGATCAGCGCGTTGGCAGTTATGAATTGGCATCACGCCTGTCCTTCTTCCTCTGGTCAACAGCTCCGGATGACGAACTGATGGCCCTGGCAGAAAGTGATGACATCCAGGAAGCTGATGTACGTGAAGAACAGGTCAGCCGTATGCTCTCTGATGCCCGTTCCAACTCCTTTATAGAAAACTTTGTCGGACAATGGCTGCAGCTTCGTAATCTGGAAATGCGTGCCCGCCCAGACATAAAAATGTACCCTGATTTTGATGACAATCTGCGTCAGTCTTTCAGACGGGAAACGGAATTGCTGTTTGCTCATGTGCTCCGGGAAAACCTGCCTGTCCATGAATTACTCAAAGCCAGCTACACGTTTGTCGATGAGCGCCTGGCTCGCCACTATGGCATGGATGGTGTCTATGGAGCCCGTTTCCGTAAAGTGGAGATCGACGATCCCAATCGCTGGGGACTGTTCGGCCATGGCAGTATTCATGCCCTGACCTCTGCGACCAGTCGTACATCACCTATCATGCGCGGCAAATTCGTCCTATCAGAATTCTGGGACAATCCGCCTCCACCGCCCGCGCCTGATGTTCCCGCACTGGAAGCCAGTGCACCTGAAGGAAGGCCTTCAACGGTTCGTGAACAACTTGAAAGGCATCGTGCTGATCCCGTTTGTGCAGGCTGTCATGATGTCATCGACCCAGTCGGCTTTGCCCTGGAAAATTTCGATGTGGATGGATCCTGGCGAGAGAGGAATCGCGAGGGTTTGCCGATAGATGCGTCCGGCATCCTGATTGATGGCACGCCAGTGGATGGTCCTGTCGCTTTACGTGAAGCACTTATCGCCGATCCGGAACTTTTTGCCGGGACGTTAACCAAGAAAATGCTGATTTATGCCCTTGGTCGTGGCCTCGACCCAAGGGATATGCCAGTAGTTCGCAGTATTGTCAGAAATGCTGCAAAGCACAACTATAGTTTGCAGTCCATTGTATTGGGCATCATAGAAAGTTATCCTTTCCTGATGCGGACCAATAGTTCAAAATCAACTATCAATGCCGTTGCTACAACGGGGGGTTAAAGCAATGTTTATAACAAAGAAACATCTGAATCGCCGTACTTTACTGAAAGGAGCCGGTGCCGCAATTTCCCTGCCGTTGCTTGATGCAATGGTTCCGGCAGCCACTGCCCAGTCTCAGACTGCAGCCGGTCAGAGACTTCGCTTTGGGGCTGTATATGTACCCAATGGCATCTATCCGGGACATTGGCACCCGGAGAAGGTTGGTAAGGACTTTGAATTCAACCGCGTCATGAGACCTCTGGAATCCAACAGGGAATATATCACTACTGTCAGTCGACTGAAGTCTCCGGAAGGAAACCAGGATATGGGCGGCATCCACATGGGGGCCAGTGCAGCCTTCCTTAATGGTGCCGGTCCCCTGAGTGAAAATGGTGACTTTAACGAACTGCGATCAAAGAAATCACTGGACCAGTATATTGCTGATGTTATTGCCGGTGATACGCCACTACGCTCACTGGAAGTAGGTACCGAAGATATGGGGACTTCCGCAGGGGCCTGTGACAATTATCCCTGCCTCTATTTCAACACGCTGGCCTGGTATGACGATCAGAGCCCACTTCCGGTTTCCATCAGTCCGCAGGTCACGTTTGAGCGGATGTTCGGTGATCCAGGCACAGCCGAGCAGCGCCTGCGTCGTCTTTCGACCAAACGTAGCATGCTGGATTCCATACTGGATGAATCAAAACGTATGGAGCGTATGCTCGGTGCAGCCGACAGCGCCTTGCTGGATGAATACCTGACCAACATTCGCCGTATTGAAGGCCAGATACAGCGTCTGGCTACTCGTTCGGATGTTATCTCTACCGTGGAAGATGGACCTGTTGGTATCCCGGAAGATTTTGATGAGCACATGGACCTGACCTATGATCTCATGCATCTGGCTTACCAGGGAGATATGACTCGTGTCTTCACATTCATGACAGGTCATGAGGCAACGGGCCGCAGCTATGCCCACGTCGGTGTAAATGAACCCCATCACAACGTATCGCATCACCAGAATACTGAGGAAAGCCTGGACAAGTATTCAAGAATCACGACCTACCAGGTACAGAAATTAGCCAACTTTGTTGAAAGGCTCCGGAACACTCCTGATGGAGATGGCAACCTGCTTGACTCAACACTCCTGTATTTCGGTGCCGGTATGAGTAATGGACTTGTCCATGATCGCCACAACGTCCCGGCCATGCTGGTGGGAGGTGCCGGAGGCCGTCATAAAGGCAATCGCCACATTCAGGCCAGGGAAGATGAACCTACTTCCAACCTGTTGCTCGGCATTGCTGATCTCATGGGGGCAGAAGTCGAGCACATCGGCATTGCTGATGGCCGTTTGACGGTGTAATTAACAACCAGAAACGCCTGATAAAACACAAGGGTCAGGGTAGCTAAACAAGTTACTCTGGCCTTTTTGTTTGTATATACTTCCCCAATGAATGTCACACTTTTTCCCAACCCACGCCGCCCTGGTGTCGGACAACGTCCCAAAAAAGAAGCATCACGTCCTCTGCTGCCACAACACGCACGGCTGTGTCCCGTACTGGAAGCCGGTAGTTCGCTTGGCTCCCTGGTTTATCCGCCTCTGGAGCCAAACGAACAGTTTTCAATCAGTTTCGAGGGTGAAGGAGTTTACCAGTTTGGATATGCGGTAAATCCGACAGGCAAGCAATGGGAGCAGGTATTTACTATTACTTACCAGCTGGCTGTTGGCGGTATTGGAGCGCGGAAGGAAGATATCCAACTGTTTGTCCCCGAAACACCCGGGTTTCGTGAAACCGCACTGGCGATTGCGCGGATGCTTATCGTTCCTGATGACATGGGAACACCAACAGGCGCTGTTACCCTTCGTGGTGCCTACAACTTCCAGACAGAACCAGGGTGGGATACCGTGTACTGCGGCATCATTAACAATATTGAACGCCCAATCGCACCGGTGCTGACCATCCGTGTGGAAACTGATTGGCATGTACACGACTCAGAGTTTCGATACGTACTGGCAGAGGGAGAAACCATTTCAGTGACTCATAGCCTGCCGATTGGCCAGGTTTTTTTTGTGCCCAGAGAGGAAATTACCTGGCGCGATGGCACTGATGAAGAAATAGCAAGACGCCAGAAATCAAGTACCGCGTTTTATGATGAAAAGGCGTCCCTGAAAAAACACACGTCCTATGGTATGGAATACAGTCCGCTTTACCAGCAAACCAGCAGAAAACAGCGGGAATCTTCTGCAGAAAAAAACAAAAAAAAATAGGTATAAAAAAGCCCGGAAGAACCGGGCTTTTTTACCGCTAACTAAAAACTCTTAATTGTAATCAGTCGGGTTGTAATCAGCAGAACAGACTTCCACGATGCAGATGGATTCCAGTGTACGCCCCAATGGTGGCGCCTCCAGACCCTGCTCATCCATATACTTGCGCATCAGGTCGGCTGTTTCCGGATGGGCAATAGCTGACTGTACACCAACGCGAACCAATCCATCAGCATAGTCAATAGGCAACCAGGTATGGGCAGCAAGTTCAGGGCTACCCCGGTTATCTGTGTTGCCAAAGTCGCGGATATCCAGTCTACCACCGGCTTCAATGAGCATTCGTGCCACCTCGGTAGCCCCCTTGTGACCAGCACCGTGAAGAGCGGTGCGACCAGTATCCGCCTGATAGTTAGGGTCGATACCAAGGTCAAGAAGCAACCTGACTGCTTCAACAGTCTGTTCTGTGGACCATTCCGACGTCACACCTTCAACCCAGCCAATACCTGCAGCCACAGCCAAAGGCGTCACTCCAAGTTCTGTATAGATATGCGGATCGGCACCATACTCAAGCAGCAGTTCCATCAGGGGGACATCGCCTGATTGTGACGCCCTTAAAAATACTGTCGCCCCTTCTTCATCAAGCCACTGGTTGGTGAATACAGTACGGGTTTCGGTACTCTCAATGAGTCGGGCATTAACTTCAGCGCCAGATTCAAGCAGCAGTCTGATGTATTGAAGATGATCCATATCAGGTTCGCGAGTCGGATAATCTCCACCCTCAACATTCCTGTTGTCTGTTGCCAGATACAGGTTCGTCCAACCACCCTTGTTGGCTATGTTCACATCAGCACCATGTTCAATGAGAAATTTGCCCATTTCATAGTTTCGGTTCTGTGTTGCTGCCAGTAATGCCGTCCAGCCATAGCGGGTGGTCTGGTTCACATCAGCACCGTTCTCAAGCAGTACACGGGCAGCTTCAATGGAGCCGATTCGTGCCGCATAGACCAGTGCGGTTAATTCTCCACCATCCGGCTCCCGATCACCTCGACGATTAAAGCTGAGCGGATTACCATCCCCTGATACCACGGCAAAACCCAGTCCAGCACGAGCGAATGTTGAACAGATTTTCTCCTGGCTAAGATCGCCTTCCTCAATCAGATTTACCAGCGCATCATCATTCGTACCACCACGTACCAGGCTATGTAGTACTTCCAGATCGGGATTGTCCAATTCACAGTTAACCACAATGCTCTGTCGGCGGACGTTGATACGTGGGTCTTCAGAATGCCCGAGGGCCGCTGTGCGCCCGTCCCTCATCACTGGAGCAGATGTAGCAGCCACATCTGCTCCATGATCAATAAGCACTTCCATGACATCTGCATGTCCCTGGTCAGCTGCCTGCATGAGGGCAGTTGTGCCCCTTTCTGTCTCTGCAGCATTCGGATCAGCCCCTGCATCTAGCAGAACCTCTACGGCCTCGACTACGCCTGAACGGGACGCCAGCATGAGTGGTTTGCGACCCAGGGGTAGTTCTTCATTGGCATCAGCCCCATGCTCCAGCAATAAAGAAATGAGTTCCGCATCCCCCTGTGTGGATGCCAGCCAAAGTGGCGTGGAACCATTACGGTTTGCTATTTCTGGATTAGCGCCAGATTCCAGCAGAAATTCGACCAGCGATTCATTACCGCGATAAACAGCCCAGTGTAATGCCGTGGCCCCGTCAGCCTGTGTGGCATTAATGTCAGCACCATTGCTGACAAGACTGCGAACGGTTTCTTCGTCTCCATGCATTGCAGCTTCAGCAAGTCCTGGCTGGGCTGACAAAGGCAAGCTACAACCCAGCATCACTGTAAGGGCAATGGTTTTTAAAGCACGCATAATTGTATTTTTAATCCAGTGTATTGATGTCCAGAGTCGTTAAACCAGTTTATCGAGCCGTCCGGTACTGTCACCGAAGCTGTCCCGGTTGATATCGAACTGGTCCAGAATACTCAATAGCAAGTTGCCTGTTGGCACTGTCTTCGTAGGATAGGCAAGATGCCTGCCACCTTTCATACGCCCATTATTTCCACCAAGCAGAACATGCGGCACATCATAATGCAGATGCTGGTTGGGATTACCCATGTTGCTGCCATAGAGGACAAGCGAATGATCAAGCAGTGAGCCATCACCATCATTGGTGTTAGCCAGCTTGTCGATGAAGTAGGAAAGCATCTTGACGTGATACTGGTTAATCTTTGAAAATTCATCGATCCTGGATGGGTCTTCACCATGGTGAGAGCCACTGTGGAAGCCCAACGTTGGCGCATCGCTTTCCGGATAGACACGACCGGTAAGGTCTCGAGCAAAAAGCATCGTACCAACACGGGAAATATCTGCCTGCCATGCAAGAGTAAGCAGGTCAAACATCAGTTTACCATGCTCATCAAATGACTGGGGGATACCAGGAGGCACATCGAAGTTTTCCGGAGCCGCCGTTGTGGCACTTGCCGCAATCTGCAGACGACGTTCAATTTCACGAACATTATCAGTAAAAGCATCCAGACGATTTCGGTCAGGAACGCTGATTTCACGGCGTAGCGACGAAATCTTGCCCGTAATTGAGTCAAGAATACTCTGGTTGCGCTCTCTGCGAGCAGCACGTTGTGCAGGTGAAGATCCGCTACCAAACATACGTTCGAAGACCACCTGTGGATTTAACTCCATTGGCAGCGGGGTCGTGGGTGATGTCCAGGAAATAGTATTGGTATAGACACAGCTATATCCTTCCCCGCAGTTACTGGAACCTGAACCGGGATCCTCCAGGGATATCTCCATGGAAGGTAGCAATGTACCCTGGCCAATTTTCTCCGCAATTATCTGGTCAATGGTGTGACCCGCAAATACATCCGCACCGGCGGTTTTCTTGGGTTTTTCCGCGCACAGGAAGGCCGCAGCCACCCAGTGATCTGCCCCGGTTTCACCCGGAGGGGGCTCTGACGAGGTGGAATGCAGTCCAGTGAGGATATTAAGATGCTCCCTGTAAGGCTCAAGTGGCTTCCAGATAAAAGGCAGCTCCTTGGGCAGGGCTCCTTCCTTTTCAGGTACCCAGTATCCTGGTGCTGCCCCATGGGGAACAAATCCACCAAAGAATCGCTGCGGTGGTACTGCCGCGGTTTTTTCCTGGGCTGTTGCCGCAGGAATCATGGCATCGAGCAGAGGCATACTGAGGGCTACGCCAGTACCCCGCAATAATTGCCGACGTGAAATATGTTTTTTAGTGATCAACATTAGCCAGTTCCTCACTCTCTGCTGCTTTCTGGTTCATGGTAAATGGCGGGCTCTGAATGACACCCATTAACAACGCAGAAAATTTATAATCATTTTCCGCTGCCTGTCTGGAAACAGACCTCAGCAGCGGCATGTCTTCAATTTCAAGTCCTCGACCCAATGCATAAGTCAGGAGCTTTTCAGTTACTACCTGGGCGAAAAGATCACCCTTGAGGACCGTGAAGTCCCTCAGGCTACCGATACCCATCAACGGAATATCATCATTGGTGGCCGCCACGGAATCAATTGGCAGGCCATTGTCTTTGAGACGCCACTCACCAACGGCATTGAAATTTTCCATCGCCAGGCCCATGGGCTCAAATAGCATGTGACACCCGGCACAGGTTGGATTGTCACGATGGCTCTCAAGTCTTTCGCGCAACGTTTTTGGCCTTTCACCCACTTTGGGGGTAAGGTCTGTTTCCACGCCAGGGGGGGGATCAGGAGGACTGACATCCAGGAATGTTTCCAGGAACCACTTACCCCTCTTGATCGGGGATGTGCGTGCCGCATCTGAAGTAATGGTCAACAGCGCACCCTTGCCGAGCAAGCCGCGGCGCATGTCCAGTTCGGGGCCGAGATCTACCCGACGAAACTGCTCTCCATAGACATCCGAAATACCGTAATGTTTGGCAAGGCGTTCATTTACAAAGGTATAGTCAGCGGTGAGCATCTCAAGAATACTGCGATCTTCCTGGATGATGCTCCCGAAAAACATTTCAATTTCACGACGAAAAGCATCTCGCAGTGTACTGTCAAAATTTGGATAAAGTTCCACAACTGGCTCACTGGCAGCCATACCGCGCACGTTCAACCACTGGCCGGTGAAGTTCTCAATGAATTCGTCAGCCCGTGGATCGGCAATCATACGCTGAACCTGTTCTTCCAGGACCTTCTCATCATGCAGGCGCCCCTGTGAAGCAATCTCTATGAGCTGCTCATCAGGGATACTGCTCCAGAGGAAGAAAGAAAGACGGGACGCCAGTTCCAGATCACTGATCAGGTACGGTTCACCCGGCTTGACACCTTCAGGCTCAATTTCTGAACGGTAGATAAACTCAGGATCAGCGAGAATACGCTGAATTGCTGATTCGATACCATAATCAAAGCTGCCACCTTCTTCACGCCCGACCTGGAAAAACGCCATCATCAGATCAATATCTGCATCCTTGCTGGGACGACGAAACGCCTTGGTCACCAGAGTAGAAATAATCTGGCGTGCGCAATTTTGCTCCTGCGCCAGGCTTTGCGGATAACACTCGAATACTTTTTCACGACTCTGGGTACGGGTTGCAGGTGATCCATTATAGGGACCCTCAATGAACACCTGCCCAACATGGGGATAGAAGGTGTATCCGGAAATGGCCCCGGGAGAATTCATGGTCCGCTGGAAGGATCTGTTCAGGCCAGTATCAGGCAGATCACTGGTCGCCAGGAATGTTACACCAACGGTATGAAAACCCGCCTTGATCGGAATTGCAGGTGTCCTGCCTCCATTACCCTCCTTGTTACCGATTTCATTATCCCAGTCATAGAGATAAACCCGCTCTCCATCAATAGTTACCTCAAGTTTCTCACCCTTGACGTTACCAAGCACGCGCGTGAAGTAACCCGTCATGCCTTTGACAGTAAATACATACTCACCATCGGCAGGGAATTCATGCTCGATCAGCATGCCACCACGGGTACCAAAGGGCAGTCCTTCAATATGGGCATTCTGGGAGGTATCCACAGGCACATCGAAAACGGCCAGTGTAGGGGCTGTTTCTGTTCCAATAGCCAGGCGGGCAATATTCCCCGCTGCTGAAAGATATGCCTCCATAAGCGCTGGTGACGTCGTCAGGGTTCCTGCCATATTGTCAAAACCATGGCTGGAGTCATCAGGCGGAAGGAACTTAGTGGCATCAATATTCAATGCCAGCAAGTCACGAATGACATTTGTGTATTCAGTGCGATTCAGACGATGCAATCCCGGTGCAGGCAGATGGGCTGACTGCTCCGCAGCATGATCATCAATGGCTTTTGCAAGACCGGTGGCAATACCCTGTACGACAGCATAGTCAGGCCGGGGCTCACCCTTTGGTGGCATTAAACCCGCACGCAGACGCTTGATCACCGCTTCACCTATTTCAGGAAAATCAGCGATGTTATGCGTTCCTATTCCTTCTAGGTCGATACCGCCGGAATAATCCTCGAAGTTATGGCACTCGGTACAATATTCATCAAGCAGCCCGGTTACTTCATCAGGGGCGAGTTGTGCACCCTGGCCCCATGCATTTTGTATACTGCAGGCTACCAGTATGGCTCCTGCCAGCGTTAATCTTCTCTGCAGGACTGTTTTCAGGAAGGGTAAATTCCCCATTGCTATTCTCTCTCCTAACGTACCTTATATATAGGGTGTTTCGTCGAATTTGGATCATCGCGCCATGTGATAATGCGCTCTATTCAATGTAACTGGTAATGGTACCTGTTAATTACGGTCAAAATGACCTTATTTTGTGCAAAAAAACAGGAAAATGAGGGGGTTTCAGCCCTAAATACCTACAAAAAAAGTAGGGTTTATCAGCCGCGTCTGGCGAATTTTCAGGGAACAATCGGGCTTGTCCGCCCTATGGCTTCACCCTGTTCATTCACCATCAGGTCAGGCGCATAATTGGACTGCTGGCAAAGATACTCAAAAAGCTCTTCATCACCATGCCAGGTCAGGTTGACGGTCCCCTTAACAGGGGTCTCGTAAGTCATGGGATCTTCCAGGACAAAGCGGTATTCCATATTGTCCCTGTCCACCCGAGTGTAGTATTCGATTACGTGTGCCGATTCCGTATGAGGCAATCCACGACGTTCAAACCAGAATTCAGTATTGTAGCCAACCGAATCAATAACCAGCGTGTCCCCTTCCCACCAGCCGATGGAATGGCCATAGTTGCTTGGCTCCGGATCAAGAGGATGAGAACGTCCGTCCATGTAGATTTCCCGCCAGGTATGAGGCCCTCCGATATCAAAAATATACAGTCGCTGAAGCTCCGGAATTTCAACAATTTCAACACCATAGGGAGTTAGCAGCTGGCGTACGGCGCCGGAAGCCTTGCATCGTGCATGGGGTTCAAGGTCGTGGGTCTGCCGGGCATCGTACAGGCCTTTGGCCCAGGGCTTCATTTTAACTTCATCAAAATTGAATGTAGGGCCGCGGTCATCGACAAAATACACGGGCACCCATATGCCTACATAGTCAGCCTGGTCACCGCTGATAATGACCCTGCCGTCAGCATGACGGGGTACTGGCATGGATGGTTCTGCAGCCTGAATACAGACCACCGCGGAAAGCAAAAGGAGGGCAAGAACAGTAAAGCAATAACTTTTCACTGTGTACATAAAGTCTGAATAAGGCATCTTGTCAGGTCAATAGAAACAGAAACGCAATATAACCAGTTACTGGCGTGATATTGACCAGTACGGGCAATATTCACGATTTTTACACTATGTGGCAATCACGCTTCTTCGGCCACAAAACTGTCCAATACCTTCCTGAACATAACCGGCCCGCGGTCATCAGTAATCGATACCATAGGGGCGCCGGTCTGCAGGTTCACTATTTCCTGCTGGGCCTCAATAGTGATCTTGTCTTCCATGAAGGCCTGGTTAGCCAGCTTCCACATGCCTTCAACGATCTGGTCATTCTCCTGATGCTCAACCATACGTGGCCCCCAGGAAAAGAAATAGCGTGACGTAGCATCAGTCATGGGAGTCACCGCCTGTGATGTAAAGCTGGCAGTATCAGGCTCCAGATCTTCCCGGACCTGGCCAAAGTCGCAAGCCTCCGCACTACCAGCCTCGAACATGCCCTGGTACATCATCAGAACACCCGGAACCAGAAAATCATAGGTCATGTACTGATCATAAAAATCGGCCTTTCCTTTCTGGTAGGCACGACGGGGTGCATTGGTATTCCAGCGGGTAATCCGAATACCTCGATCCAGCTTTTGCACACGCGGCTGATTGAAATAGGCATCGCTGCGTCCTCCGGCAAAGGAATTCTTGTGGGTATAAGCGATATGACCAAGATCGGTCAGGTTGTCATTAATGAGCAGGTAATTGGCAGCGTAGTCCAGATGCCCCTTGTGCATGAACCAGTCGGGATGATCCGGTCCCGTGGTTGGGGGAATGAGCGCTTCATCAGCCTTTTCAGGATCTCCCATCCAGACCCATACCCAGTCATGCCTTTCTGCCACGGGGTAAGCCGGTACTACAAACTGTGCAGGGACATCATCACCACTCAGTTTCATGGTGGGGACTTCAATACAGCGCCCTTTCGTGTTGAATTTCAGGCCATGGTACATGCATCGAATATCATCCCCTTCCCGAATCCCCCTGGACAACGGCATGTGCCGGTGACAGCACTGATCTGCCATGGCGGCAAGTTGGCCATCCTCCTTGCGGTATATAAGCACCGGACTATTGGCGATAGAAATTGAATAGAGCCCAGCCTCATCTACCTCGTTACACCAGGCAGCCACATACCAGGCATTTTTTACATAGAGTGGGGATTTCTCCCCCTTACCTTTGAGGATATCCATTGTTCTCTCCCTACATATGCGGAGCAAAATCCCCGATCTTACCGGGCTCATCAAGTCCGCTGACACGCTGATAGTGCAGATCAAAATCAGTCAGCCAAACTACCAGAACTCCCAGGAAAAACACTACACCAAGGGCAATGAAGATCTGGTTGGACGTCAGAAAGCTCTCAACAGCCGCGTAAGCTCCTGCTCCCATGGACAGCCCGATATTGGCACCTGCCATGTAGATGGCAAACTGGGTAGCGGAGACTTTCTGCCAACACAGCTTCATACAGCTTGCGATAAAACTTATAAATCCTCCCTGGTAAATAAACGCCTGGATGACACCGATAATTACCAGATAATTCACTGATCCCCAGAGTGACTCCGTCAATCCAATAAACACGCAAAGCAGTCCATAAAGCCCCAGTACCAGTGCATAGAAAAAGCGGACGCCCTTTTTATCGATCACCAACCCGAGAGCAAGACCAGCCATGGCGGCCAGGAAACCAATACCCGAAATAAAAGAAGAGTACTGTGTGCTTTCAAGACCCAGATCCTGTACTACCACAATTGGTACAAGTGAAATCCAGACACCATAGGCAAAACGGAAGATAAATGCTGCCCCGAAGATCAGCAGGCTGGCAGGCAGAAACATCACCTTGATCAGATCAACCACAATCACTTTCCAGCCTTCCGGCTTCATATCCAGCGAACGTTGTGAAGCTTCTCCCGGTGTCCAGGGCAGTACCTTTTCCCCCGGACGCTCCCGCACAACTATGGCAATACTGAGAATCAGGCCGAAAGCCACGGCAAGCAACAAGGCAATACCTACCATGCCGTAGTTGATAACTACAAAGGCTGCAACCGCGGTGCTTACAGAAATACCTGTCACCTGGCCAAAAGCCATGAAGGCGTTAGCCCGACCATGTTCTTCCACTGGCAACACATCAATGGCCATCCCATCCACAGCTACATCCTGACTGGCGCCAAAAACATTAAGGCTGAAACAAAGCCCCGATAGCAAGGCGATGTTTGACAGACCATCGGGAAAGAACACAAAGACCAGTCCGGTGAGCACCAGACAGGACTGGGCGAAAATCACCCAGGGCCTGCGTCGCCCCATGGCCAGAAATGTCCAGCGATCCATGATCGGGCCTGCAAGCAGTTTGAAACTCCAGGGCAGGTTTGCGATGGCTATGAAAGAAGCTATCGCTGCCGCACTTTCCCCGTTTTCGGCCAGGTAGGCAGGCAATGCTGTATTGACCAGGCCAAAGGGAAAACCCTGGGCCAGGTACAACATGGTGAAAGTAAAGAAACGCAGTTTTCGGCTTTCAGACAGAACCAGTTGCATGATGTTTTATTCTTTTTGTTATTGAATGATAATTTTTCTATCTGGGATTCCAGGGAGAACTCATCTTGTAGGGAGACTGCACAAAATCTGCTACAACGGAAGCTATACAATCATCCCTGATAGCAAAACTTTCGAGAAACCCCCAGGTTTGCGGTTCACGAAATATACTCCGTGCTGGAGTACCATCGGTAAGCGTATATTCATCCAGCACACCTTTGTGATCAATAAAGCCCCTGAACATGGCCATCCCCTTTTCCTCGTCCACAAGCACTGGCCAGTTCCGGACTTCATTATTAAAAAAGTAGCGCCCCGAGCGGAAACCACCCTCAATATCCTCGAACAACATGCCATTTTCACGGCGGATCGCATCGGCAGTAAAACAGGTACCCCGAATTTCACCGTTATTACGTTCCAGGGTGGAAAAATACCCACGTCCATGCTGGATCAGGCGCTCACGGGACGCACGATCCTCAACCGGAACACCGGCTGTGATAACGGGATCATGGCTGTAACCTTCATGGTTGCCAATGGGGGTTGGTGGACTACTGAGATTACGCCGGGTGGAAATGACATGTTCGATTTCAGTAATTTCCATGCCTTCAACACGCAGACGGATCGCCAGGAAACCGGGAATGTCATTCTGCATAATGACCGTATAAATACCGATCTGCCCGGTGACCTCATCGAGAAGAGTCAGGGGAGGACCCAGTTCTTCACTCACGGTATGCCAGGTGCCATCCGGAAAATCCATCTCAACAAAGTTTTCACTGAACCTCACATTGTCATCGATCACCACCTGTCCAGCGTCATGGGCCAGGTAGGCAGTCCGGTAGGCATCGGCAAACTCCTGCAGGCACTGCCTGTTACAGCCTATGAACTGGGCCTGACTGTTCGTGGCTCCTGTGGCGAGACACAGAATTAGTGGAGTAAGTGTTAAAGCACGCATGGATTCCCCTCTTGTTGTCTTTATTACTATTATTATTTGTATCCCCCTGTCACCGCCGAATCACCAACGCTTGATTGGACACGTTCAAGTGGGTGACATAAGCTTGGGAATTACCGAGCATAACAATGAATATAAAGCAGGAACAATAGCATGGTTGATTTCACCAATGGCCCGGCACCTGCCGGGTTCTTTTCCCCACAGCGATTTGAAGCAGATGTTTACGATTGCGAGGTGGAAGGCACCATACCCGAAGACCTGGATGGCTCGTTTGTCCGGGTCGGTGGTGAATGGTTTTATCCCCCGACTCATGCCGATGACAGCCCTTTCTCTGCAGACGGTTACATCAGCAGTTTCCGCATCAAGGATGGCACAGTGGATTTTCGCGGCCGTTGGGTAAAAACACCCCGCTTCCTGAATAACCTGAAAGCCCGCAAACAGCTCTACGGTATTTATCGCAATCCTTTTACCCATGATGAATCCGTACGCGACCTGGATAAACCCTATCAGGCCACCGTTCAGAATACGTCACCACTGGCATTTGGCGGCAAGCTATATGCCATGAAGGAAGATGCCCTGCCCTATGAAATGGACCCCAATACACTGGAGACGTTGGGGCCCTGGGATTTCAACGGCCAGTACAAGGCACAAACATTCAGTGCCCACCCCAAGATTGACCCGGTCAGCGGTGACATGATCTGTTACGGCTACGAGGCTACGGGTCTGTGTACCGATGACCTGTGGATCTACACTATTTCTCCTGACGGCAATGTGAAAAGCGAAGTCCGGGTTAAGGTACCTTATGTCAGTGCCCTGCATGACATGGTCCTTACCCAGAAATACTTTATTTTCCCAGTCTATGGCTACATCACGAGTATGGAGCGACTGCGTGAAGGCAAACTGCACTGGGCTTTTGACAAGAATATGCCCACGTACTGGGGCATCATCCGACGGGACGGCGATGGCTCGGATGCCCGCTGGTTCAAGGGACCTGCTAGCGTCGTGATGCATACCACCAACGCCTTCGATGATGGGGAAAGGGTTGTTGTGGATGCACCCATCAGTGACGGCAATCCCTTCCCGTTCTTCCCCCAGGTGGATGGTTCTCCCTGGGATCCGGTGGCTGCCCGGCATACCATGCGTCGACTCGTGTTCGATATGGGTTCCAGCAGCGATAGCTACCAGGAGACTATTCTTGACCCTACCGATATCGTGGATCTGGTCAGAGTGGATGATCGCTACCTCACCCTGCCCTACCGTTACGTATATTCCTCCATGCATGATCCAGATCAGCCTTTCGACAGCGAGCGAGCCGGCAACAATCGTGCCGTGAATACCTATTTCCGCTACGATCTGCAAACCGGGGACTGGCGCAAGTATTTTGTCGGGGATACCCACAGCCTGCAGGAGGTCAGCTTCATCCCACGTAAGCCGGATGCACCGGAAGGGGATGGTTACCTGATTGGCACAGCCAGCAACTATGCTGACATGCGGACCGAGCTGGTACTGGTAGATGCTGTGGAGATGGAAGAGCTTGCCAGGGTCTACCTGCCATTTCGCCATACTCCCCAGGTGCATGCCCGCTGGTACTCCAGCACTGAACTGCCACTGGACGATGCTCCCCTGCCACCCTTTACCGGGAGGATCCAGGACTGATGAACAAACCAGTAGGCAACATCAACATTCAGACTGACCGCCGAGGTTTCCTGGCAGGTATAGGCATTTCCATCACTGGCGTGCCCCTGCAGGCAATGTCAATGCCGAGGGATATAGCCGTGACTGGCCATGCAAAACCACGACCATGTGTATTCAACCAGATGCCCTATATCAGCTTCGATGGGACCGGAAGCAGTTACGATAATACCGGGTTAAATTGCAGTACGCGTGATTATGTAAACAGCATGAGCAGAGAGGAATTTCTGCGACGGCACTGGCTTTACTGACCAGTTCACTGAAAAAACGACAATACGCCTTTGAGGGAAAAAGTATGCATGTAACAACCACCAGAAAACTGCTTGCCTTATGTCTGACACTGCTTGGCTGGCCTGTCCTTGCGGACTACGCCGAGGATCGTGCCCAGATCGAAAACCTGTCCAACAAATACATGGTTGCCGTGGACGCCGGTGATATCGATACCGTCATGTCTACCTGGCACGAAGATGGTCGCCTTGTCTGGGTTTTTGGGGATGAACACGGTAAAGAAGAAGTCTTCAGGGCCATGTCAGGTTTTGGTGGTGCCCGCTACCAGGAAATCGCGGAAGGTGCCACCAAGCGCCCGCGTACCCGCCACCAGATCATCAACCACGTTATTGATGTCGACGGGGACACTGCCAATTCCACGGCCTACTGGTTTGCCATGACCAATAACAATCCCCATGGCGAGGTGCGTCTTCTGTATATGGGGCACTACAAGGATGTACTGGTCCGGGAAAACGGCAAATGGCTGTTCAAGGAAAGATGGGTATACAACGAATCCTATGACAATAGTGCCCTGTGGTACCCGGAGCTCGGTGAAGTGGATCCAAGGACCAGAAAGCCACCACAGTAAATATCTTCGAAAAAGGCCTCATTAAGAGGCCTTTTTTTTATCCTGGAAAAAATGTCCTGAAAAGCTCCCCGATAATTCATTTTTTTATCCCCGGGTGTTGACTTGTCAATATCACAGGAGCAAGATACGCGCCCTGCCATAAACAGGCAGATATTAACCGGTTATTCAGAAAACTTCTGAATACAGTTTGTAAAACAGATAATGCGAGATTCCAGTGAACAGCTACTCAACAGCAATCAATTGGCAGAAAAAAACCATGCCCCAGCAGAAATCCTGCTATGGCTGTGGTCTTGTGTCTGTGCATATTGTGCTGCTGCGAAACCAGCCTGTCCCTGGAGAGAATTAGCTTGAAATAATCGTGTTACCGCACCGACTTCAAAAAGCCTCCGAGGACTGGATCCCCGGAGGCTTTTTCGTTTCTCACCCCCTGCATTAAACGAATCAGCTTTTGCCAGTCCTCACTTTTTGATCGGTTCATTTACGGAACAGCAAAAAAGGAGGTCGTGATGGAACTGACCCTGCGCCACAACATTCGGAACATCTACTACATGTTCTTTTTCCAGAGTTTCATGATCATCATTGCGGTGTTCGTGCCTCTGCTGCAACGCTATGGATTGACCATGTCACAGGTTCTGCAAACACAGGCTCTGTTCGCTTTGGTGGTAGCCGTATTTGAAGTGCCCAGTGGCTACCTGGCTGATCTGTGGGGACGCAAAAATACCATCATGGTTGGGATGGGCATGATCGCCATGGCTTACCTGTGGCTGCTTTCATCCGACACATTCCGGGACTTTCTTTTTTACGAGATCCTGATGGGACTTGGGCTCAGTCTTGCCTCAGGCGCCGATCTAGCCTTGTTGTATGACACCCAAACAGCGCTGAATGAACAGGGAGACCAGCATGTTGCCCATGGCAAGCACATTTCACGCATCGTTGCCCTGGAAGGATACGGTGGCGCCGCATCTGGTATTACAGCCAGCGCCTTGACCCTGCTGGGATTTGACTGGGTACTGTGGGCACAGTTCTTCTGTGGTTTTATCGCCCTGTCGTTTGCCCTGTGTCTGGTTGAACCCCCGCGGCGCATATCCACAGACACACACCGTGCCAACCTGCAGAAGGTATTCAGCACTATGCTTTTCAGACCCATGGTGTTTTGGACCAGCCTCGCCATTATCGTATTCAGCCTGCTTGGTCTTTATGCCTTCTGGGTTTACCAGAAATACTGGGAACTGAATGGAATTCCAGTGGCCTGGTTCGGGTATCTATGGGCAGTTCACTGTGTACTGCGGGGGCTGATCGGTCAATGGGCCCATGAAATAGAGGAGGTTCTGGGGTGGCAGCGTGTGTTCAGGCTTTCAGCGGCATTACCAATTATTGCCCTTGTGGGTATGGGACTGTTCAGCGGCTGGATGGGCATTGCTTTCACGGTCGGACTGATCATTTGTCGTGGCCTGAGTACCGTGGTCTTCTATGATGCGCTGAACAAGCGGGTCGACGGGGATTTTCGTGCCACCGTCAATAGCCTGGTCAGCCTGGGGACCCGGGGACTGTTCATCGTCACAGGCCCGGTACTGGGCTATGGTGTGGATGCTTTGGGAGTCAACAGCACACTACTGATCCTGGCTGTCTTTCTTGCTCCCCTTCTCACATTTGTCCTGTTTTTTCTCAGCCGGCATATCCGGGATGAGTCAGAACAGCAGGTCATGGCCAAGGCGAAAGCGGAAAAATCTCTCAATGCATGAGCAATGCATTTCCAGGCTTAATCAAAGGGGCCGATTCCAGCCCCTTTGATTCTTTTTTTGACTGGTTTGCCGACTCTATTTCTGCAAGAGCAGGCATGTAGTACCGAATGCCGATCGTGTAGCCATCCATCAATCCTGAAGCTCATACCCGATCATGAAAAGTATCCTGCTCTTTAAACCAGTCTGAAAACTTCCACGAGAACGGCACTATCTACATCCGGATGAAGCCCAACCCGAGACAGGAAGATAGCTTCATTCATCCATGCAAACTCGCCCTGCGGAGCCGTGAACATGATACGTGTCCTGAAGTATGCTGCACCCCCAGGCTGTTCAGGTGGCACAATCAAACCCCTGTTGACCACTTTTACAAAGGTCTGCTCTCCCGACTCCCCCTGAAGCTGAATCATATAAATGGCTTCGATTTCAGTGACATTGTCTTTGCGGGTTTGCTGCCAGTCGGCACCACCAGGCACCACGATGCCGGAAAAGTTTTCTCCGTCCACGCTACCGCCGGTGATCGGAATAGCCCGTACCTGGCCAGTAGTTGTCTGTCCCACAGTCAGGGCACCGGAAATTTCAGCGGTAATGGAGAACACATATTCCGAAGACGGATTATGCGCCGGGGGGCCATCAATGGCTTCCCTTTCAAATGCAGCCGCTTCCAGAGAAGACGGTGCCATACCCACCAGCGTGGAACCCGCCGTCAAACCGGCAACCTTGAGGATTTCCCGTCTCCCCGGATCCGTGGCTTTGACCACAGTATCGTCTATATTCTTTTCCTGTGATTTTTCTGTCATTGTCATAACACCCTGTAATAGTGGATCACCACCTTGTTGTCATAGCGCTCACCCCAGGACACAAACAGGGATTTGTTGAGCCAGTCATACTTGCCTTCCGGAGCATTGAATTCTGCCACGGCCCGCATGTAGTACTCATCCGGTGGCACCACCTCCCCCCGGGCCAGTCTGGCCATCACTTCCGGCGGACCATGACGCATGCCCTTGCTGGAGACTCTTATGGTTACGCCATCATCAGTGACCAGTGCGCCGGTAACATCCAGCATGGCGATCCCGTCTTCCTGAATCAGCTGCCAGTCTGCTGAGCCCGGAATAACATCACCACGGATTTGCGGGCCTTCCATGAAACCTTCGCCGATAGGCACGGCCTGGTGAAAGCCTGTCGGGATATTCCCGATCTGTATGGGCCTTTTGACCTCAACATGGGCGGTCATTAACCATTCAAACTCGATATCTGCCATTGCTCATCCTGTTTATCAGATTGTTTCCAGATTATGTCAATTCCAAGAGTCTCAAAGAAGACGCCGGGCATTCTCTATACTGCAGGGATCCGGTGAGTATTTCCGCTCGGGGCTGAACAGGTACTGTGCTTCTCCCTCCACCACATTGGAAAAATATTCCGGGTCTTCCAGCCTGAAACGCCAGGTCATGCTTTTTCCATCAGAATTAAGCGTGTACCACTCCAGCAGGTGCTTCTCCGGGCCGGATGCCAGGCCATTCTGATGCCCCGAACGATTGCGTGAAAACCGGGAGGTGTCCACAACCAGGGTATCGCCTTCCCAGTGGGCGATTGCGTGACCATGAAGCGTAGGCTCTGCACCCGCATGGGATTCCTGGTTCAGGTGAAAAACTCGTTCAACTCCCTGATATTCACTGAGAAAACGAATACTATCCTCCCCATACTCGACAACCTTCAGGTCAGGAATAAACATGTAACTGGGCGCAACTGAAGGAATGCACTGCAACTGGGGCAGCATGGTACTTTCATCATATTCGTCAACAGACCGCTGTCCCTTTTCTGTCAGCTGTAAATTCCAGGGACGCAGAATTTCATAGAGCTCACGATCAGGGACCACTACCCAGTGCCCCTCAAGGGATTCAGCCAGCTTGTCGACTTTTGCCTCACTGACCAGGCTTGAACCAAAGAAATTGTCTTCATTGAGCAAATCGACGCCATCCTTTTCCAGCAGGGTCAACAGGGCAATGCCTTTGCTTTTATTCCTTCCCGGGTTGCCACCAATTTTTATAAGATCCCCCTTTTCCAGCATGTTCCTGTCCCAGCCCCGGGAGCGCATCATAGAGGGGTTGGACGTTTCAAACTGCCAGACACGGGATGCCGTACCATCCGCTTCACCTTCGACATGAATGAAAATATGCGGATTAGACCATTCAAATCGACTGACGGTACCTTCGAAAACAATCTCTTTTTCCTTGTCATAAATGGCAGAACTGTGATGTGCGATAGCCGGAAACGACAAAGAAATGGCAACCAGCATGCTGGCACAGGCCCTCAACATGACGGCAAGTCCCCCAGACACTATTTTCCGGTTAGTCAAACTCATCCTATTTTATGGCCGATACGACACCATGTTCCCGTCCTTCCCTGAACTCATTAACAATCAGACGATAGGAAAACAGCCACTTGCCATTAACACGGCGATATTCATCTTCGTAAAATCCGTATTCGCTGACATGGGCATGACGGTTTTCATCAACGGTCACCGAGGTCCAGTACGCGCGCCCTGTCGCTGTATTTCCATTCACTTCCAGCTCAAGGTTATCGATAATATGGCGATTGGGTATGGGTCTTGGTGCCGAACGATCCCTGGCTTCCCATTTATGGCGGGCATTTTCAGCGGACCCGGCAATGAACTCGCGAATTTCTTCCCGGCCTCTTTCTATACCACCGGCATGATTGATAATTCCATCTTCAGTAAAGGTGTTGGCATAGGCCTCCACATCTTTCAGGTCAAGCGCAAAGATATAGGTGGACATGAGATTTTCGATTTCTGCCCGGTCATCGGCATAGCCTGCACAAGCCACATGCACTGCAGAAATGCAGAACACAGCCCCTGTGAAGATGGCCATGATGGTTTTATTGAATTGCATGGTTGATCCCCCTGTTATTCCTGTTTTTCCCCCAATAACCGTACAGCAGCAGCCACCCGGCTCACTACCCAATAAACCATAACACCGGGCATTAATAAAGGGATGAGTCACTCAAACGTCCAGACCATCCTGTTTCAGGCGCCACAGTAAAAGTTCAAGACGATCCTGCCCGAAAAATGGTTCCCCCCTGTAGACACAGGTAGGCACTCCCCAGTGCCCCGCGTCGGCATGTGCCTGCTGGTTGGTCTGGACAACGGTTTCTAATGAATCATGTTCTTTTTCCAGCCTCGATTGCATGATTTCTAAATCAAGGCCGGCGCGGGCGGCAGCTTGTTGAAGATGATCGCCCTGATGCCAGTTTTCAGTGCCACCCCAGATTAGTGATGACACCTCATCTGCAAAGGCTATGCCCTGCCCCATGTCGTCAGCGATCACACCCAGGCGTGTCAGATCATGGATATAGGGTTGCTCTTCCCCGGGTTGCAGACGCCCCCGGTCATCCCGGTACTGAAGCACAGGATCCGGTGATGGCCAGACCAGTGGCAAGCCCAGGTATTGAGCATGGCGCTCAAGATCCAACAGAAAATAGGCCGGCTGCAGTGGGTGCAGGTGATGGAAAAACTCAGGGTCACGAATGGCAAGGGGATAGACGGGGCGAAACCGGATGCTCAGGTCAAAGTCTGTGTGCCACTGCCGCAGTCGCCTGGTAGCCAGATAGGACCAGGGACTGCGAAATGACCAGAAGACGTCAATTTGATACATGGATGGCAAAATTCGCGACTATGGCCGCGAATAATTCTTTATCGCCTAATTGTTCACAGACTCGATGCGCAGTACCAAACCATCGTCTTCATCAGTAAGAATATACAGTCTGCCGTCAGGGCCCTGCTTCACATCACGCATACGCTGGCGCAAGTCGGTGAGCAGACTTTCCTGGCGAATTTCCTCACCCCGCTCGTTGAACTTGATGCGAATCAGCTGACCGGTTCCAGGAATCTGTCCCTTTTGCATGGCAGCCACGAAAAGATCGCCTTGCCAGCGTGGAAACTCGTCACCGGTATAGAAAGTCAGACCAGTCACTGACACGCCAGGCACCCAGAAGGCGACCGGATTAATTGTGCCTTCCATCTGAAAGCGATCACTCTGCATGGCACCGCCATAGGAGCGACCTAGACTGACCAGTGGCCAGCCATAATTGCCACCACGTTCAATCAGGTTGAGTTCATCGCCGCCATTGGGACCCATTTCAGTGGCCCAAATATTACCCGTGGCCGGATCCATCGTCATACCTGTGGGTGTACGATGACCATAGCTGTATATCTCGGGCAGAAAACCTTCCCTCCCGACAAAGGGGTTGTCATCGGGAATATCCCCTTCAGGGGTCAAGCGCAGGATCTTGCCTTTCTGGATATCCGTATGAAAATTTGGCTCAGGACTGTCTGTGGTCACATAAACGCCGACATAGAGCATGTCATCCTGCCCGAACAGCAGACGTACACCGTTGGTGGTCCCGATCTCCCCGACAAAAATATCCCGTGTGCCGATGATATTGCTGCCATCCCAACGACCACGGGCAATGGCAATGGCCTCCTGGTCCCCGGGCATGACCTTGTTGTAGCTCATGTAAACGTAGGGTTCATTCTCAAAATCCGGATGCAGGGTAATATCAAGCAATCCCTTGTAACGGGATACCACACGTCCTTCCGGTGCTCCCTGGACCACCTCTTCCTGTAACTGGTCATTGATGATACGGCGGATAGTGCCGGAATTCTTCTCGGTCACCAGGGCACTGCCGTCCGGCAGCCAGGTGATGCTCCACGGATGATTCAACCCACGAGCCACGACACGCACCCTGATATCCATCCCCTCAGCAGTATCGTAGTAAAATGGCCCCTGGCCAACAGCATCAATATGCAGGCCATCAGCCCGCTGCGGTGCACTTTCTGCGGCAAGCAATCCTGCCTGCGGCAGCAGGGCCAATAACAGCCCGGTCATCAGGTATCTCTTGAAAAAGTGATTCATATCCCCTCCCGACATCTTTTCATGAATCAATCATGATAAAGCAGCGGGCAGCTATGGCGCCAGCCATTCATGGCTTAAATATTAATCCTGCATGGCGTGATAGCTTCGGGAAATCAGCCACACTGCATGGGGTGGTCCGTCACTCAGGAAATCTCACCCCGATTACGGATTAGCTGCTCCCAGTAGGTAATATCCTTACCAACAGCACTGCCCAGTCCGCCCAGTAAATCAGCGATATCCGATGCATCAAGAATTATTTCCACCTGCATGCGTGCTCGCCTGCCTGACACCTGTTCGGCAATATTCATTCCCTGGTGGTCACCATGACCATTGACCTTGTAAGCAGTAAAACCACTGACATAGGACAGTCCCAGCAGGTAGTCCACGAGATCTTCATGATAAATTCGTGGACAGGGAGCGCTCATTCACAGCGGCGGCAAGTCATGAACTGCGAACCCCTTTGTCGGTCATGATGGGAGCCATTGATATTCTGGAATCCAGTACTGATGATCCGGCGGGCAAAAGAGCACTGGCCCGACTCTAGAGAGCCTGTAGAGAAATGCTGGCCTTCATTGAAGCAACCCTCTTCCTTTCCCGTGAAGACAGTACAACCATTCAGGACCAGACCCCTGCTGACCTGGTAAAAATCATTAACGAACAGATAGAAGACAACAGTGAAAAACTCAGAGAGCAGGATATATCGCTGGAAACCGTATTTAGTGCTGAACCATGCCTGTCACAACCGGCCAGTATTCTCCAGATCACGGTCAGCAATATCCTGCGCAATGCCATAGAACACAGTCCTCAAGGCACCATAGAAATCCGGCTCGATCAGGATTCCCTGATCATCAACGATAATGGAGCCGGCATTCCAGAAGCAGACCTGCCCCATATTTACGACCGCAGTTACACGACCAAGGCTGGTGGCACCGGGCTGGGATTGAATCTGGTGAAGAGAATATGTGACCGCTTCGGCTGGGATATTGAAATTACCAGCCAGACCGGGGCAGGCACGACAGTCAATATCCGCTTCAACACAAAAACTACCTGATTCAGTCTTTCAACAGTCACCGTTTCACCTTTCGGGGCAAGCACTGTACTTGCACTTACCGCAGGAAGACAATACATTGCTGTGAAACCGGAAAAACGGACTTAACTATGCATTCCCCAAAATTTTTCATGTCATTCAAAGGGCTTATTGCCACCCTTTTCTTTCTGATGTCATTCAGTGCAACCACTATATTGGCCCAGGATGAAGAAGCGCCAACCTTCACTTTCCGAAACAGCATAGAAAACATCACAGGTGATCTGTACCGCGCCAGCGATGGTGCCTGGCATGCCATCTTTCTTGTGACGGAGGAAGGCATTATTCTGGCTGACCCGCTCAACCTCCCTTTTGCCGAGTGGCTCAAGGGCGAACTGGACAGTCGTTTCGATGTTCCCGTGAAATACGTCATTTACAGCCACAGCCATTTTGATCACGCCGCCGGCGCCGCTCCCTTTGCCGACACCGCGACCATTGTGGCCCAGGAGCGAATGACCATGAATATGGATGGCCGCTTCCCCCATATGCCTGGTGACATGATTGATCGAAACAGCAATGGCCTAATCGAAAAGGATGAAATTATGGGGCCCACCAATGCCGACCCCGGTATCTGCGGCATGTTCGATGGCTGGTTCGAACAGATTGATCTCAATAGCGATGGCATCGTGACCCCGGCCGAACTCCAGAATGATATTCTCCCTCCGGATATCACCTATTCCGAGCGTATGACCCTGAGCCTTGGCGGCAAGACAGTCGAACTCATGCATCCGGGAAAAAATCATGGGGATGATATGACCGTTGTCCTGTTCCCCGAAGAACGCGTGGTCTTTGCCACAGACATGATTGCCGATGCCCTGGTGCGTGAGGATATCCGTTCTATTCCAAGTGCCTGTGGTCCCCTTGATGGTACGCCCATCAATGAATGGATACGCTCCTATGAAGCCGTGGCGGCACTGGACTTCGATATTTTTGCCGGCGGGCATGGTGCCTTCTTTTCAAAGGACGAAGTCTATCTGCCACTTGAGTTTCTCAAGGACCTGCGTTTAGCCGTGAATGCCGGACTGGCCAATGGCATGACCCTGGAAGAGATGCTCGAAGACATTCGCCTGGAAGAATATGACGACTGGGCTTTTTATGAGCGGCTGCTACCCAAAGCCATCGAGGCAACCTACGAAAATATGACGTTACTTCGTTTTCAGTGAATCCCCGATGGCGCTGACACCGTTTAACAGGAGACCAGTCAAATGCTAAGCCGTATCTGTGATCGCTGGCGTGCTGTGCTGACGATATCCCTGCTTCTGTTACCTGCCTTACTGCAGGCACAATTCGCCTCGCCAGCGCTAGGCGACGGCCCCTTTACCCTGCAAACCTATCAGGCAAAAATTGAGGTTGAAGTTATCGCCCGGGGCATCCCTCATCCATGGAGCATGGCCTTTCTTCCAGACGGCGACATTCTGGTTACTGAACGAGAGGGCAACCTGAGACTGATCCAGGATGGCAGACTGAATCCGGAACCAATACCCGGCATGCCGGAGGTTTACACGGAAAGACTGTTGGGCCTGATGGAGGTCTTACCCCATCCCGAATTCAATAATAATCACCGCCTTTACCTCACATATCACACCTTGCTCTCCAAAGAGCCCAAACAGGTCGCCTTTGTTCTGGCCAGCGCCCGCTATGAGAACCAGCGTATATCAGACCTGAAGGAACTACTGGTCACGGATACCTGGGATGGTGCTGGCGGTGCTGCTGCCCGCCTGGCCTTCGGGAATGATGGAAAACTGTATATGGGAGTTGGAGCAACCCGTGACGACTCTGCCCAGCAGACCGATAGCCTGCGCGGTAAAATCCTGCGTTTGAATGACGATGGTTCTGTTCCTGCTGACAACCCTTTTGTTGGCCAGAGGGGTTACCGGCCTGAAATATTCACCCTTGGCCATCGCAATCCTTCCGGACTTACTCTGCATCCGGAAACCGGGGAATTGTGGGAAGTAGAATATGGCCCTAACGGCGGAGATGAGATCAATATACTGCGTGCCGGCAGAAATTATGGCTGGCCTGTGGTGAGTTTTGGTCGAGACTACGCCGGCCCCTATGTTTCCGAGGTTCCCTATGCTGAAGACATGGAAAGGCCTCTTTCCACCTTTATTCCCGGCATCTCACCTTCGGGACTGGCTTTTTATACGGGCACAGATTTCCCAACATGGACTACCAGTGCTTTTGTTGGCGCCCAGCGGGTCGGACAGTTACCTGGTACCGGACGTATGGTCAGGATTTTCTATGATGAAAACGGCAATGAGAGACAGCGGGAAGACATGCTGCTGGAACTGGGCCAGCGTCTGCGGGATATTCGTATGGGCCCTGACAGATTGATGTACCTGCTTACCGAGGAGCAGGACGGTGCATTGCTGGCAATCAAACCTTCATAGCTTTCAGCTATGCACTTATTACATGGAACCAATTTCATCAACAGAAATAAAACGGTTACCGTAGAGACACTGATTTATCGAAGCAACCTTCAGGCAAACTAATATGAAAGCATACTTGATCAAACCTACAGAACAGTCCATTGAGCCCGTCGATATAGACTCACTCGAAGATATCAGAAAACTCATCGGCTTTGACACGGTCATCGCTGACGACCTGGATGATGAAGGTAATCAATTGTTTTTTGATGAAGAATGCTTTCTGAAAGGTACAGCGGGTCGTTTTAAAGTGGACAACATGATCCCGGTATCGGGAACAGGCATCATCGCCACATCAGAGGGAGAAAGCCTTACGGATACATCGCTGACCCTTGAAGCACTGAAATCCCGGGTTACCTTTATACAGTAGGGTCAACAACAGGATCAGTTACTCCTTTGCAGGAATGACAGCAAACCCATTCCTGGGATTGATCGTTTTCCCATCAACGACTGCATCGATCCATGCCCCGGCAGAACGACCATCCTTCATGGGATTCCCGCGAATGGTGATTTCTGTTCCAGGCGGCAGGTCACCCTTACGGATTCCCGCTCGCATGAGCGTGCTTGGACCCTCGGCTTCGAAACCCCATGTAGTGACACTGCCATCCTCATTGGTCACATCCACCAGGAGCCAGGAATGGGGATTGGTGTATTGGAATTCTTTAACCACTCCAGTAACTTCCACCACCTTGCGATACTCGAACATCGCTCCAGAATGGTGAGCAAACAGTGATTGCAGTGGCATGATGGCCAACAGAAATACCACTAAGCGTCTCATTTTCATCATCTTCACACGTTCCATTATTCAGAAAATTTACCTGATGGCATCATCAGTACTTACCGCCGCATCATCATCGACGAAATCAAAGTCCATGAACTGGCTGGTACCATCCTCTTTTTCCAGTATCTCATTATTCTGGTTTTCCCTGCAGTCCCAGTAACGGATACGCAAAAAATAGTCCTCGTTATCCAATTCAGTCCAGCTCTGGCGGCTGTACCAGGGTTCTGCCAGATTGACGGGATCAAAGACCCAGAAGTCAGCTTCCAGGGTAATACCATCCACTTTTTTCCAGCGTTCCACCACTTCCACCTGGTCCGAATAATCAGGTTGTGTGCCCCGCTGATACTGGCCCGGCATCAGGTATTTGGTATGCATCACCAGCATATCATTGGACCAGAAACCGATGGTATCGCCATTAGCGGAAGCATAGGCATCTTCCGGTAATGTGTGATCCCTGCCATCAGTGTAAACACGGCGAATATCATTCACCATTTCATTAATCAGCCAGGTCTGGTCCGGCGTGATAATAAATTCATGCAGAAACGGTTCGGTCGCCCAGCGGGGATGTCCTGGTGGCCGGCAATCGGAGATGGGGTCATATTCCCCCCCTGTCGCCTCAATGAGATCAATTTTGCGTTGGCGCGCCGCTGCACCCTCTGCGGTCAGTTTGGCTGTCGTTTCACTGGCTGGTATGTCCGGATCAAATGACAGCCCGCCGCCGGTACGTGTATAGATGCCTGACCAGTCATAGGAAGGTTCACCCAGTTCTTCCCAGGACAACCGCTCGCCACCTTCCGCCTGGTTCTCCAGGAAGACATACAAATCCCAGGCAGAGTCAAAGGATTCACCGAACGCCTGAAGCTGCGCCTTGCGGTCTGTCCAGTTTTCATCTTTTGGTAACCAGCCGACAAAATCCTGAGCATATAAAAGGGCACATGGCAGTAAAAGAATAATGCCGGCAAATTTACTGACTCTCTTCATTTCCCCCACCCTTGATAACAATTCATGATTATTTTTATTCAGGAAAGCATAATCAGCTATGTCCTGAGCGTCCAGTGCATTTTTAACGCTGTAATAAATCATTGAATCAACAATACCTGCCTGATAGTCTTTTCTGACCATCAGGCATTATCGATTTATACGGGGGAATAGCGGGATGTCTTCATACCACACAAAATTTGGATCACTGGACGATTTTGAAAAAGGCCGCGTAGAGCCTATCAATGATGATGCCCGCCATTATGCCTTTTCAAACTGTTTTGAAATCGCCGGCAACAGCCAGCCTTATGAAAAAGTTGTTTTTGGTCAGAACATGGAATATGTCCTGGAAACCATACGTGCCGAAGGTGACTCCCCCTGGTATACATGTGCTCACGATGAGTTTGCTCTGTGCATGGATGGCGAAGTGGAAATTCACCTGATACAACTGGATTCAGCACAGCAGGTCCAGGATAAAAGCAAGGAAGGTGCGATCCTGGTCGAGGGAGAACCACAAGGGGCCAGAATGGGCTGGATGAAACTCGGTCGTGGGCATCAGGGCATGCTTCCCGCAGGAAGCGCCTATCAATTCAGGAGCAGCAGTCCCGCCGTTATTATCCTGCAAACCTGTAAAGGGGATTTGTCCATAGAACGCTGGACTGAAATTTGCCAGGTCATCTGAACACACTACATCAGGGGTTTATGCAATGAGCAACGAACACGGATACAAGAATTTCAATCTTGGCAGTTTTGGTTTCAGGCGGGATGAATATTTCACCCACATCACCTGGGAGACTGGGGATGGCAGACCCATGAGCCATACCATGGATGCCGGAAATTTCCTGCGTGCCCTGATACGTGATGTAGCCTGGGGCTTTTTTTACGGCTGGGTCAATTTCGATGATGTGATTGGAACCGTCAATCACTATGGTACGGTAGATCTGTATGCCGGCAGTTTTAATGGTGCCATGAAAGAAGCCGGCGTCGACAGAATGGAAAACTTCCCGACTGATGATATCCGTCAGTTGTTTGAAGGTATGCTGGCCGACTGGACTAATGCCGGTTTTGATCCCTTTGCTGCTCCCCAGGAAACAGGCTCACCTTATGGCCCCAAAAATGGTGACAATATGCCAGCCATCACCCGTGCAAGGGAACTGGCAAGACGCTGCGTTGGCCTGGAAGGAGATCTGGAATTAAGGACTGATGAACGGGGGGCGCCCGTAAACCGAGCCTTTTCTGATGTTCCCCAGGATGCTCCGGAACTGCATCCGGAACCCGGGTTTGAAAATGAGGTTCATGCCTTCAACCTGTTTGCCTTCCTGTCACGTTCGCAAGTAACCTGGAATCCTTCTTTTACTTCTGTCGTTAAAAACAGTTTCATGTGCCCAACCACGGAAGAGCATATCCTGCCGATCATTCATGGTAACGATCGTGTCGAATGGTTTTTCCAGATGTGCGATGAAATTCACTGGGATTGTGATCACAAAGAAACCGGAGAACCCCTGGCCAGGGTCATCATGAAAGCCGGCGACATGGCTGCCATGCCGGCTTACTGCAGACACCAGGGTTTCAGCCCAAAACGCTCCATGCTGCTGGTCTGGGAAAATGGCAACCCTGACCTCGTGGATGACATCAAGAGTGGCAAGGCACCCCAGGTCCCTGTCTCTTTTTAGGCAGTTCCCAGCAGATCAGACTAGTGTTGATGCCCACCCGGGCCATGGGCATGGCCATGGGCCAGTTCTTCTGCTGATGCTTCCCGGACTTCAGAGATTTCCACTTCAAAAACAAGGGTCTTTCCTGCAAATGGATGATTCGTATCAATCGTGGCCATTGTGTGGCCTACTTTAAGTACGGTGACCTGCATATTGCCCTGGGGGGTATGAATCACCGCCTGCATGCCTGGCTTCCATTTTTTTGCTCCCTGTAAATGACTTTTGGGGACCCGCTGCTCACTGTCTGGTTGAATCTCACCGAAGGCTTCTTCAGGAGGCAGTGTTACAGAAAACTTGTCACCCGAACTTTTGCCTTCCATGGCTTTTTCCAGTCCCGGCAAGAGAGAACTCTTGCCATGCAGATAAGTCATGGGCGTTCCAGAAGACTTGTCCAGTTCCACGCCATCAGTATCAGTGATGACGTAATGAAAACTGGCTACAGCATCGTTGGTAATTTGCATGGA
>CAZDCK010000020.1:0-47102 GCA_964503965.1 uncultured Enterobacteriaceae bacterium
GCCCGGGCAATAAACTCCCCTGGGCCACAAAGCACCGAGCCAACCGGCGCTCCCAGGCCTTTAGAAAGACACACGGAAACAGTGTCGAAAAAGCAGACAATCTCCCTGACATCCACCTCCAGTTTGACCACCGCATTGAAGACCCGCGCCCCATCCAGGTGAGTGGCCAGGTCATGCTCACGGGCAAGGTCAGTGGCCGCCTGCAGGTAATCCAGGGGAATGACCTTGCCCCCGATAGTATTTTCCAGGCACAGCAACCGGGTGATAGCAAAGTGAAAGTCATCCGGCTTGATTGCATTTCGGATACTGTCGAGAGGAATCGTGCCATCTGTTGCCAGCGCCAGAGGCTGCGGCTGCACACTGCCCAGCACAGCGGCTCCGCCGCCTTCATATTTATAGGTATGGGCATCCTGTCCAACGATATATTCCTCACCACGCTGGCAATGGGACAGGATGGCAACCAGGTTGGACTGGGTACCGCTGGACAGATACAGGGCGCTGGCCTTGCCCGTCATTTCCGCTGCCAGGCTTTCCAGCTTGTTGACAGTGGGGTCATCACCCCAGACATCATCTCCCACGGGCGCCTGCGCCATGGCTTCGATCATCGCCGACGTTGGCCTGGTAACAGTGTCGCTGCGAAGATCTATCATGACAATGCCGTTCTCCTGTCAGTCTTACTGTTCTGGTGAATGTCCCTGTGCATGCAGGCGTGTATTGATCATTTTCAGGGTAGCTTCTACCGACGCATAGACCTGGTTTGCATTCACGCCTCGGGTACGCATGTTACGACCGGCGTTGCCATAGGCATCCCCTTTCCAGGTGATGGTACATTCAGTGAGGGCACCGGTATCACCGCCACGGGGAATCCGTATTGAATAGTCATCCAGTTCCGGCATGACAAAACCTATCTGCTGCAGAATCTTCCCAAGTGCATTCATGAACGCTGCAAAACCACCATTGCCTGCCCCATCACTCTCATAGCGTCCACCATTGATTTCTACCGCAAGCATCACCCGTGAATCCTGGCCGAACTGGCTATGGATCTCACAATCCAGCAGACGTATGTGCTGATAGTCATTGCTTTCAAGTACGTCTGCAATGATAAATGGCAGATCATCAGGTGTAATGGTCTTTTTGGAGTCGCCAAGGGATACAACCCGTTGCAGGACCTTTTTGAGGTTTTCCTCGGACAGGGTAATTCCTAGTTCCTCGATATTTTTGAGCACCGACGCCTTGCCACTGAGTTTTCCAAGAGCGTAAGTGCGACGTCGGTCAAAACGTTCAGGGCTAAGCCGTGTTTCATACAGGCCACCCTTCACATCACCATCCGCATGGATTCCGGCAGTCTGGGTAAACACATCATGTCCCAGGATCGGCATATTCTCGGCAATAGGCTTGCCGGAAAACTGCTCCACCATGACACTGATCGCATGCAGGTGAGTTTCGTCGATTCCTGTGGTGATATTCATCTTGTCCCTGAGCACTACGGCCAGTTCGGCCAGTGAAACGTTTCCTGCCCGCTCACCAAGACAGTTCATGGTGCAATGCAGGTTTGCCACTCCCGCCTTGACTGCCGCCATGCAGTTGGCTGTTGCCAGCCCGTAATCATTATGGGGATGGAAGTCGAATACCTGTTCCGGGAAATGCATGCGCATATCACTCAGGGACTCAAAGACTTCATCCGGGCTCATTACACCAAGGGTGTCAGGCAGCATGAAATGCTCTATGCCACAATCCTTGATGGCCGCCATGAGGTCGTACACGTATTGCCGGGAGTCCTTGTATCCATTGGACCAGTCTTCCAGGTAGGCATTAACATTAAGCCCCTGTTCCCGGGCATACTCCACAGTGTTGAGTATATCGACCACATGTTCGTCCAGGGTTTTTCCCAACTGGCTGGTACAATGTTTTTCACTGCCTTTGACGAGAAGATTGAGTACTTTGCCGCCGGCATCCCGAATCCAGTCGACGCTGCGTGTGAAGTCTACAAAACCAAGCACTTCCACGCGCTCTTCCAGACCATGATCCCGAGCCCAGTCCAGAATAGAACGAACAGCGTCCTGTTCTCCTTCTGACACCCTGGCGGAAGCCACTTCAATCCTGTCTACTCCCAGCGATTCCAGCATGGCCTGGGCGATATTGAGTTTCTCCCCGGCCGTGAAGGAAACACCTTGTGTCTGCTCTCCATCACGCAGGGTGGTATCCATCAGGGACACGTATTCGGGTACAGTGCCCGGTTTGTTCAGTGGTGTACTGAGCTGCTCAGTCACTTTCATTCTCCATCAATAATTCTTCGCCACCAGAACGCAAAAACCCGCCTGGTGGCGGGTTCTGAAAATCTTGTCGACAATACACAAGGTTCCAACCCGCATCAGCGTCGGATAATAATACCTTTGATAATTGTCATGGCCTGGTTCATGCCGCGAAGTCTCGTGTGTTTAAGCAATAAAGTCAAGAAAAACCCGGCATTGCGACTAATCCAGGGCATCAAACCGGGCGATCAGGGCCTGCATTTCATCCCCTTTTTCCAGTGTGACCCCAAAATCTGCAGCCAGCAATTCCAGAAATTCATCCACACTGGCGATGTGACGCTGATACCGTTCACCACCCAGGGTGTAGCGGGAGTAATCCCGGTTAAGCATGGCATGCCTGCCTCCCTCAAAGGGTCGGCCCAGCATAAGATTCTGGCGGAACAGTGACTCGGGATGCTCGGACACATAGAAATTGGACATCCCGAAATCCACCGGGTAACAGGGCACCAGATCAAATACATACATCGGCCGCCATTGGTCTGCAGTTTTCGCTTCAATTGTGTATTCCTGCTCCTGCCGGGTAATCCTGAGTATTTCATGAGGCGTCTGTTGCTCAAGATCAGGCTCAAGTCTGAGGGCGGCGGTCATCGTAAGCCCGCCAAATCCTACATCCGCTATCCAGTCCTGGTCATCAACAGTGATTTTCAGGAGCATGTGGGTCCTGGCCATGGCCTGTTTGTCTGGTGAGCGCCAGAGCACGCGAGCGGCATGTTCAGTCACCTCAAACCCAAGATCTTTCAATACCAAAGCAAAGAGGAGGTTCTGTTCAAAGCAGTACCCACCTCTGCCCTGGTTGACCAGTTTGTCGAATACCACTCCTGGATCCAGGCTGACTCCAGTGCCAAGAAATGCAGATAGGCCTTCAAAGGCAATAGCCCGGGGATGCAGGTAATGTAGATCCTGCAGAACGAACAGGGAATTTTCCCGGGGGCCGGAGTAGCCGATGCGCTCAAAGTAGGTATCGAGATTCATGATAGTAGGATACACGGATACAAGGATGCAGGGATAGCTTGCCTTGTATCACTGTACCCTGTCTGGATAGAATCGATCTTCACTCCTCTTCAGCACACCCAGGTATGTCATTGACTGACTCTTCCCGTTCCCCCGTCATCCTCGCCGCCTTATGGATGATCGGTACGCTGACCTCGCTCCTGGCTCTCGCAATTGCTGCCCGTGAATTATCGGACACCATCTCTACATTGCAGATGATTACCGTACGAAACGCGGTCAGTTTTTTACTGATCTGTATGCTGCTCATGCGCAGTGGATGGCATCAGGTCAAGACTCGGCAAGCATTTACCCATGGACTCAGGGCCATATCCCACCTTGTGGCGCAGTATGCATGGATTTTTGGTTTGGCCAGCATACCCATGACAGAGGTATTTTCCCTCGAGTTCACTGGTCCTGTATGGAGCGTGATCATTGCTTCCGTGCTTCTGGGAGAAAAAATAAACCGCTTTCGCATCCTCACACTCCTACTCGGAATAGTCGGCGTAATAGTGATTCTGCGTCCCGGATTTCGCGACCCTGACCCCGCCATGTTCATCGTGATTTTTAGTGCCCTGTGCTTTGCCCTGGCCAATGTACTCACCAAGAAACTGGTAGCTGACAACACGCCGCTGAATATCATTTTTTATGTGACTGCCATTCAGTTCCTCATCACTGTGATTCCTACAGCATTTATCTGGGTGACCCCCAATCTGCGTGAATGGGGACTGATGGCCCTGATGGGTGTCGTCTCCATCACGGCCCACTACAGTTTTGCTCGCGCTTTTTCCTATGCCGATGCCATGATCGTCATCCCTATGGACTTCCTGCGCCTGCCCCTGGCGGCTATCATAGGTTGGGTACTGTACAGGGAGGGCCTGGATATTTTCGTGGTGATCGGCGCCCTGATCATGTTCACCGGAAATTTCATCAATATCCTGGCCGAGAAAAACAACTGGGTAAGCAAGGGCAAACAGCCCGAGGAAACTGAACAGGTATGAACGAAAAACACATTCCCGGACCATTATGGCGACGCCTCGCCGCCATGGCCTATGACAGCGTCCTGGTTATGGCCATCTGGATGATCGTTGCCTTTATTGTCCTGTCCCTTTTCGGCATCGACAATGCACGCACAGTTGACGGCGAAGCTGTCACACTTGATCCGTTGTACAAGAACATCCTGCTTGCTTCCATGATCATCAGCGCCTGGGGCTTCTTTGCCTGGTTCTGGACCCACAGCGGACAAACACTGGGGATGCAGGCATGGCGCTTGAAAATACAGAATGCCGATGGCTCGCCAATCTCTGTGAGGCAGACGGTAACACGCTTTATTGGCGCCTTTGTCTCCATGCTTGTCTGCGGGATGGGTTATCTTCTCATGTTGTTCAATGCCGACCGCAGGACACTCCATGACCGACTCTCGGGTTCGGAAGTGGTTCTTGTCGAATTGATGGACAAAAAGAAAAGCTGACTGTAAAAACAGGCAAAGGAAGATCGCCTGTCATTCTCTGGAGAGCTGTTTTTTCAATTGCTGTGCGGCAATCGCCAGGCCACCATCACCTCCATCGATAAAATGCAGGTGTTTTCCCTGCCCGGTAGTCTCAACAAAGCAGGTCATCAGGGCCTGATCCGAGGTATGTGCACCGTAATACAGCACACCTTTTTGGTATCCTTCGTCGAGCAGGGTATATAACGCATCCAGCTCCTCAGGAGAACAGTCAGTAATGAGCCGCAGGGTGTCATCGAACTTGCGGTAGTCACTGTGACTCCCGATGGCATCTTTATAAGTCCTGGCTTCAAACAAAATGGGAATGGGATTGAGCCCATACCGAAAAATCAGGACCGCAAGACAAATATCCATTAACCTGGCCAGGAAAGAAAAACTCCAGATTTTTCGATGGTAACGGGACTCCTCCCTGACCGCCTGGAAAAATCCCCTGTAGGTATTCAGGTTGTCCTCGACAGGATTTGCCTCGGTAATTTCCCTCCCCATAATACGGCGGAAATTTGCCAGCAAATCACTGTAAACATCCATAGCATCAGTATGACGCGCCATAACCAGAAGGCTTATTACTTTACCCTGTCTGGATGGTACCGGACTCCAGCGGCATGAAAGTCCTTCCAGACTGTCCAGTACCTGTTCCTCCATATTGATGGCATAACGTCCATCGCTTTCCTTCGATAAGCTGTCTGCAACAGCAAGCCCGCCACCACGGAAAAGGGCTATGTAGTTATGACGAGTAATCTCGAGTTTTGCCACAAGAACATCTGCTCCATGGCTCCGGATATCAACGACAGGTATGACTGCAACCCGAAGCGTCAGGTCATAATTCTCACCAGCGAGGTTTTGTAATTTTCCAAGCTGCCTGGCCACGGCATTAACGCGGCTGGAGGGGAGACAAAGACTTGCGCCATCACCGCCAAATACAAAAGGGATTTCGAGGGTTTCCAGGGATTTCATGGCCTGGGTAATACAGGCTGCGCCTATCAGGTTAACCTCTTTATACAGGCCATCCTGGATAGCCTTTGTGGAATTTACGATATCAGCAACTACTACAACCCAGTCATTCGGAAGAGGCAGGTATCTTTCTTTAACGGTAAAGTCCCCGAATTCGGAAAAGGCATCAAGCTGTCGGTAAAAGGAAGCAGGCATTGGTTAGTCATGGCCCAGGCACGGCAATAGCCTCCTCAGGCAACCTGTCGCAGAAGATAGGTGCCAATCAGAAGACAGAAGAGTATTGGACCACCCACGGCAATCAATGGACTCATCTGGTATACAAGACTAACCGTGGCCAGTAAATTCTGAACCAGATAGAAAACGATACCAAAACAGATAGCGGTAAAAACTTTTGATCCCATCGTGGCAGAGCGCAATGGACCAAAGATAAAGGAGACGGCAACAATAACCAGGGCAGCCGTGGTCAGTGGCTGCAGGGCTTTCTTCCAGAATGACAGGAAATAGGGACTACCGTCCTGTCCCTGATTATCAAAGCGTGTGGCATAACGGTAAAGATCAGACATGGACATTTTGTCCGGATCAATAATCAGGACTTTCAGCAGGTCAGGACTCAGATCGACATCCCAACTCTGTTCAATAAACTCTAGAGACTGACCCGACACGTTGCCTGCATCTCCAGGAAAGCGAATTTCACTGCCGTTCTCCAGCAGCCAGTACCCACCGTCTGCCTCCCTCTGAAAGTAGGCCTGTTCCGCCCGGGTTAATGAGGAAAGCTCTTTACCCTCGAATCGGTAAATGGTAATACCATGAAGCACTCCGTCGGGATCAACTGCATTGAAGTGCATGAATTCATTACCATCCCTTTGCCAGTGTCCATAGCGGGATAATGCCACCTGCTCACCCCGGGCAAGCGCCCTGTCCAGTTCGCCCGACAGCTCCAGTCTCGGTGCGACATATTCTCCCAGCACAATGCCGGTAGCCATGACCACGACAGCAGGTTTCATGACTGCCCAGACAATCCTGATAACCGTTACTCCCGAGGCCTGTAACACCACAAGTTCATTGGCAGAGGCAAGTATGCCCAGGCCAATGAGGGAACCTATGAGTGCTGTCATGGGAAGCAACTCATAAAGGTGACGGGGAAAAACGAACAGCACATACCGCAGTGCTTCACCTGTGCCATAACTGCCCTCTGTTTCCCCTATCTCATCCACCAGGGTAAACACAAAATCCAGCCCTCCCAGCACAAGCAGGACAATCGCCATGGCCTGCAGCACATGTCTGTTGATATATCGATCAATGCGGGTCATCGTGTCAGGAACCTTGGCACGTGGATAGCAGGAAGCTTGTTCGAGAACAACAGCCAGCCCAGCACAAAAAATATCCCATGCACCCACCAGAGTCCGAGTATGGGAGACAGCTTCCCCTCTGCCACCATATCGCGACTCACCAACAGGAGGCCAAAATAGAGTATATACAGAATGACCGCCGGAACCATTTTGGCAAATTGCCCCTGCCGGGGGCTGACCCTGCTCAGCGGAACCGCCAAGAACGTCAGCACGGGTATCAACAGCACCAGGGAAATACGCCACTGCAATTCGGCAATATGAGCCAGTTCCCCTGATTGCCATAACGAGGAAGTGCTCATTGCTTTTTCTTCGAGCGTGATATCAAACCTGATGTCACGCTCCGGTAAACGTACGCCCATCTCTTCAAAGCGGGTCAGCACAAAACCGTCTTCATCATTGTCGGATACCGAACCATCGCCAAGCATAACCAGGCGCCCCCCCGCTTCATCCTGCGAGGGAATGGCCGTCCGGGATACCGTTACGCGTCCCGTTTCACTCTCATGCATGAAGACATTCTGCATTTCATTGTCGATAATGTTTTCTGTGTAGGTGGTGCGTTGCCCACGAGAGATATTCTGAAACAGTCCGGGTACCATCACATCAAATTCATTCAAATCTTTCTGGGCCTCAAGCAATCGGTCTGTATTAATCAGACCCCAGGGCGTCACCATGAAAGTGAGTAGTCCAACAGTGCCTCCCACCAGTGCTGAGGAAAGTAAAGTAATACCCAGCAGCCGGCGTGCGCTGAGTCCACAGGCTGCCAGTACAGTCATCTCGTTCTGTGCATACATCCGGCCATAGGCAAGGAGGATACTAAGAAGCAGTGACAGAGGCAGGATAAGCTGGATAAATTCGGGAATCCGGTAGGACATCAGCAGTGCAAGTACAGCCGGATCCAACTCACCCTGGGAAGCCTGGGCCAGGTATTTCAGAAACCGGCCCAGCACAACTACGGCCAGCAGAATGAAAGTTGTAGCAGCTGTTACCTGCAGGATCTGCCTGGTCAGGTAGCGGGAAATAATCATGGCCTGAATTCTAGAGGATCAAGGCAGCACGGGCCACAAGATTCCTCCATCACTTTTGATATATGCCGTGGGCAGGAGTAGAATTTCCCCCCATCTTTTGCCCTGCCAACACGGAATCTTTATGAATTTTTCAATCAAGAGCGCCTCCCTACAGAATGCCACCACATCCTGCCTTGTTCTCGGTGTCTACCAAAACAAAGGTCTTCCGGACCTGACAGCAGCCGTAGACAAAGTCACACGAAAATCCCTTTCAAAAATTCTGGATGCCGGTGATATCAACGGCGCTCTCGGTCAAACCCTGCTTGTACATAATCCTGAAGGAGTACGTGCAAAGCGCATCCTGCTGGTGGGACTCGGCAAAAAAAGCGAGTTTGGCAGGAAAAAATTTATCACCGCTGTCGAAAATACCGCTTCGGCATTGAAGAAATACAGCCTCGAAGATGCCATGGATACCCTGGTCAATATTCCCGTCAATGAAGCTGATATCAATAATCTTGGTCAGTTGTTGGCTCGGGTCCTTGAAAATAGTCTGTACCAATATAACCAGACCAAGTCCAGCAAGGGCAAAAAGCCTGCATTGAAAAAAGTTGATGTATACCTCGACGACAAATCCCAAAGAAGTGCTCTCAAAAAAGGCCTTGATACTGGTTCAGCCACAGCAAAGGGCATGGCCGTAGCCAGGGAACTGGGTAATCTTCCCGGCAATATCTGCACCCCCACTTATCTCGCTGATCAGGCCGTGGCCCTTGGAAAACGCCACAAGGAGCTGAAAACGAAAATCCTTACCGAAGCACAGATGCGGCGTCTGGGCATGGGGTCTCTTCTGTCAGTAGGTCATGGCAGTGATGAAGAGTCACGCCTGATCGTGATGGAGTACAGGGGCGGCAGCGCAAACAGCAAGCCAAATGTCATTGTCGGCAAAGGCATCACTTTCGATACCGGCGGTATCAGCCTGAAACCCGGTGCAGCCATGGACGAAATGAAATTCGACATGTGTGGTGCCGCCAGTGTCATGGGAACCATGGCAGCGCTTTGTGCGCTGAAACCGAAAATCAACGTGACCGGAGTTATTGCCAGCGCGGAAAATATGCCCAGTGGTCGGGCCACCAAGCCGGGTGATGTCGTCACCAGCATGTCCGGCAAAACTATCGAAGTCCTGAATACAGATGCCGAAGGACGCCTGGTACTGTGTGACGCCCTAACCTACGTAGAGCGCTTCAAGCCAAAGACTGTCATCGATATTGCGACACTGACAGGCGCCTGCATCGTCGCCCTGGGTTCGGTCAATTCAGGTGTAATGAGTAATGACGATGAACTGGCAGAAAAACTTCACCAGCATGGCAATGAGGTCAACGACCCCTGCTGGCAACTGCCTTTATCGGATGAGTACCAGAAACAGATCGACAGCAACTTTGCAGACATAGCCAATATTGGTGGTCCCAAGGCCGGTACCATAACGGCGGGCTGCTTCCTGTCCCGTTTCACTGAAAACTATAAATGGGCCCATCTTGATATTGCAGGAACCGCCTGGCTTCAGGGCAGCGCCAAGGGTGCTACCGGACGACCGGTGCCTCTGTTGCTCCAGTACCTGCTGAACAACTGATTATTACCGGCGATACTGATGCCTCAAATAGATTTTTACAGCCTGCAGCAATCAGAAGAACAGGATCGTTTGTTCTTCACCTGTCGCCTGTGCGAAAAAGCGGTAAACCAGGGACTGAAGATCTATATCCACACAGATTCAGAACAGGTTGCCCAGGAAATGGATGATCTGCTCTGGAGCTTCAAACCCGAAAGCTTCATTCCCCATGCCATCATTGGCATTGACGACGAGCTGACTGCCGATGAGGAAATTCCGGTATTTATCGGTTGCATAGGGGAGTTTCCCGGTAAGGGTGACCTGCTCATCAATCTTGGCCGCGACATACCTGATTTTCATGGCAATTTCTCCCGCATAGCAGAAATTGTTCCCAACTCAGAAGATGCCAAAAGCAATCTGAGGGACCACTGGAATACGTACAAGTCCCGGGGCTATGAGCTTAACCACCACGCCATGTAACCCCGACCGTGCAGTCTCTGACAAGCACTAGATCAAGGACTGACCATGACTCGTAGAATCAGCACCTCATCGGTGGTCCAGCCTGAAAACGCGTGATAGCTAATAGTTATCACTAAATCAATACTTTTGATTTTAATCTTTCACTATAGTTGCCTCCAATTTTGCTGCGTTGATTGAACAAGGAGCACTGTCTGAATGAGCGCTGAATCACATCACTTGCCCGGTCCTACCGAATTCCGCGGGCTTTTTTCCGAGTTGCTGGCTCCCGAGCACCGTTTCTACAAGCTGGTACTGATCTACAGTTTTGCCATCAGCCTGTTGACACTGGCTGTGCCGATTTCAGTACAGTCGTTAATTGATACCATTGCCAATATTGGCCTGGTTAGGGCTGTTGTCATGATTTCCCTGATTCTTTTCGGGTTGCTGCTCTTCTCTGGCATGCTTTATGCCCTGCGAGCCTACGTAATGGAACTGTTTAATCGCCAGATATTTATCAGGCTTTCCTCGGAAATGGCCATGTGTGCGATCAGTGCCCGGGAGTCAGGTATGGATGACAGAAAGCGGCTGGCATTGTTCAACCGCTTCTTCGATATCATGACCCTGAAGAAAAATATTCCGAACATCCTGACCAATGGCTTTACGCTGGTGCTGACAGCACTTATCGGCTTCATTGTCGTCTCTCTCTACCACCTGTATTTTTTCCTGTTCGCCGTCATTCTCATTGCCCTGATTTGGGTGGTATGGAAAATCTGGGGCTGGAAGGCCATCGTATCCGCTTTCGCACTCTCAGAAGCCAAATACGAAACCGCCGATGCCCTGCACGATCTCAGCATAAGCCTCAGAGACATTAAATCCACCGGGAACGTGGAATACATCCTGGATGAATTCAACCAGGTGGTAAACGATCATGTGGACAAACAGGAAATCCATTTCTCCTATAACTATAAACAGCTTCTCAGCCTGCTGCTGATCAATGCTCTTGCCAGTGCCGCCTTGCTTGGCATGGGTGGATGGCTAGTCATTCAGGGACAGTTAACGCTTGGCCAACTGGTCGCTGCAGAGCTGATCATGATGGGTATATTCGCAGGCCTGGCACCCCTGGCCGGATACCTGGGCTATTTTTATGACATCTGTGCCGCTGTCGAGGAAATCAGTCGATTCAATACTCTGCCAAGAGAGAGTGAATACAATGGTTCCCCTGCCCGCCCCACTGATCACAATCCCGGACTGACCTTTAGTGAGGCAAGCTTTGGACCAATGGAATCGAGCAAGGACATGCCTTTGAATTTCTCGCTATTGCCGGGAGATATCATCTGCTCACCTGATGCACCCTCTCGAATCAGGAACCTGGTTAAAAATGCGGTAACAGCGAATATTTTCCCGGCCCGAGGCGAGGTATACCTGGGCAATATGGCCAGTCATGAAATGAACACCTTTGCCCTGCGCAAGCTGGTCAAGGTGATAGACCGCGCCTCTGTCATTCCGGGCACCATTCGTCATTACCTGCTGTTTTCCAACCCGGCAGCCATGAAAGCGGACATTCAGGAAGCGCTGGAGCTAACTGACCTGACCTCCACGATCGATAACCTGCCACAGGGTCTCGAAACCATGCTCAGCGCCGACGGCTGGCCCCTGGGCCTGGAACAGTCACTGCGTCTTAAACTGGCAGCAGCCTTTCTGTCCCAGCCGGGGATTCTGGTCCTGGATCATGTGGTGGACCTGGTGGATGAAAACGTCATGGAATATATCCTGACACGCTTCAACGCCTTGAACACATCGGTACTGTATTTCACACACAGGACAAATCTGGACAGTTTCACAGGCACTTTGCCTTTTGACACAGACCAGACAACAACAGAAACCACGCAGAGCTAGATAGTGGCAGATAACAGATTCACCTTTACCCATGGGCTGGATAATAGCTATATGGCTCACCTGTCCTGCCTGCGCAGGATAAGTACACCGTCTCCGATTAAGGTCCTGGCGTGGCTGCTCCTGGTGGGCTTCATCGCCTGTGCCGTTGGGCTCACCTTCATCCCATGGACACAGACGACAACAGGCCCGGCAAAAGTCACCACCATGAATCCCAGAGACCGGGTACAGACGATTAATGCCATCGTTGCCGGGCGTATTGCCCAATGGTATGTCAATGATGGCGACACAGTAAAAGCCGGTGACCCCATCGTCCGGATTCAGGATATTGATATAAATCTGGTGTCCCGTCTTGAAGCCCAGATCGAAGCCGCTGAAAGAAAACTGGCAGCAGCCCGGGAATCAGTGGAAACAGCACGTATCGATTATGCCCGTCGGGAATCCCTGTTCGACCAGGGACTGGCGTCAGGCTTTGAATATGAACAGGCCCGTATCAAGGTTCAGGAACTGCTGGTCAAGGAGCAGGAAGCTGAAACCGAACTCAATGATGCGCGCGTAAATCTGTCACGTCAGGGTACACAGCTGGTAACCGCTCCACGAGACGGCACCATTGTGCATGTGGAAGCAGGAGACCAGGCGACAATTGTCAGCGCTGGCGCCCCCCTCGCCAGCTTCATGCCTGCCAATGTGGAACGGGCAGTGGAACTTTACATTGATGGCCGCGATATTGGTCTGGTTACACCGGGGCGACAGGTTCGACTGGAGTTTGAAGGCTGGCCGGCTTTCCAGTTCAGTGGTGTCCCCAACCAGGCCATTGGTACATTCAGTGGTGAAGTAACATTCGTGGAACCCAGCGCCCGGGCAGACGGGACATTTCGTGTCCTCGTCAAGGAACCTGAGACTGCAGAGAACTGCTTTGCCAGCGGTCGGCCTGATTTTGCCAGCAACACCATCAACTGCAGCTGGCCACCGGAAAGCTTTATACGGCTGGGCGCGAATGCTCGCGGCTGGATCCTGCTGGATACAGTACCGCTCGGCTTTGAGTTGTGGCGCCTGATGAACAACTTCCCGCCTGTTAACACATTAGGAGCCAGTCAGTGAAAAAGCGAGCAAGGAATACCTGGTTCAACAGCACGATATTTCTCATCACTGTCACACTTGGTCAGGCCGCAATCGCCGCAACATTGGATGATACCCGGGCCACCACCCTGGAAGATGTACTGGCAAGTGTCCAGGAGCACTTTCCGCTCATCCAGGCGCAACGTGCCGAAATAGTTGGGAAGGATGCCCTTCTTCAGGCGGCACAGGGAGCCTTTGACCCGGTGATGGAAGGTGCCTACAAAAACAGGTTAAGCGGTTATTACGACGGCAGCAGTGTGGAATCTTTCTATCGCAAACGTTTTGCCTCTTTCGGCACAGAGGTCTTTGCCGGCTTCCGTCGTTCTGATGGCGATTTTCCAAACTATGAGAATGACCTTGCGACTACCAATGATGGCGAAACACGCATCGGTATTTCCATGTCCCTTTGGCGTAACCGGGATTTTGATAAATATCGCTATGACACGGCTGCAGCCCAGGTCGATGCATTAAGTCAGCGCTATCGGTTGCAGCAGGAAGTGATCAACATTCTGCAGGAAGCCTATGTAACCTATGCACAATGGCTTCAGGCTGCATGGCTGCTCGATGACTACACGGAGCTGATGAATATCGCCATTGACAGAGCGGACGCCGTCAACAGAAGTGTTGAAAGTGGCGATGCCGCTGAGATCCTTGCCGTGGATAACAACCTGGCCGTACTTCAGCGACGTAGCCTCGTGGTCGATGCAGCCAGGCTCCTTGATGCTTCAGCGGCCAAACTGTCACTGTTTTATCGCGATGCTGATGGGCGTCCCCTCAGACCCGTTTACCAGGAAGGCCTGGTTATTCCGGAGGAAGATTTAGAGGACATGTCCAACATCGAACGCCTGCTCGACCGCGTGGTCGAACTGGACCCAAGGATAGCCATGGCCCGGTTGTCCCGTGAGAAAAAGGAACTGGATGTTCGGCTGGCCGAAAACTCGGCCAAACCTGAAGTTGACCTTCGCTTCTACAACTCCCGGGATTTTGGCAGCGGACTTACTGCCTTGCAGGGAGCGGAGAATATCGCCGACATCAAATTCAGCATACCTCTTGCCACCAATACGGCAAGGGGCAAGGCCAACGCCGCCAGGGCCGGAATCAGCAGTATCAATTACCGTATTCGTCAGTATATCAATGAATCACGGGCTGATCTGGAAGTGGCCATGGTAAACCTGGAAGCCACACGGGACCTTGAAGACATTGCTTTGCAGGAACTGGACGCTTCCAGGCAACTGGCCGAGGCAGAGGCTACTCGCTTCGAGGCAGGTCTCAGTGATTTCTTCCAGCTCAATCAGCGCGAGCAGGTGGTAGCCGAAGCTGAACTGAAGCGCTGGCGTGCCCATTTCGACCACCAGGTCGCCCTGGCCAATTTTTACGCCGTGAGCATGAATCTGGAGGCACTAGGACTGGATCCTGCTGTATCCGGTATCGAGTCACCCTGAATCCATTTCTGATTCCATGGAGCAGGCCATTGGGATATCAGCCACTGAAAGGCTATAATGCGCGGCTTTCTTGCATTCGGACATCAGCAGCAGATCATCAATGGATAAAACCTACCAGCCCCACGAAATAGAAAAATCCTGGTACCAGACATGGGAAGAAAACGGCTACTTCGCGCCAAGTGGCCAGGGCACTTCCTACAGTATTGCAATCCCCCCGCCGAATGTAACCGGCAGCCTCCACATGGGTCATGGTTTCAACAATGCCATCATGGATGCATTGATTCGCTATCACCGGATGAAAGGCTGCAATACGCTCTGGCAGGTAGGTACTGATCATGCCGGTATAGCCACGCAAATGGTGGTTGAACGTCAGTTACAAGCCAAGGGCCAGAATCGTTTTGACCTTGGTCGTGATGCCTTTATTGACCAGGTGTGGGAATGGAAAGCCGAATCCGGCGACAACATTACCCGCCAGTTGAGGCGTCTTGGCTCCTCAATCGACTGGTCCCGTGAACGCTTCACCATGGATGAGGGACTCTCCCGGGCTGTGGAGGAAGTCTTTATCCGCCTGTATGACGAAGACATTATCTACCGCGGTAACCGCCTGGTGAACTGGGATCCGAAACTGCACACCGCAATTTCCGACCTGGAAGTGATTTCCGAGGAGGAAAAAGGCTACTTCTGGTATTTCCGCTATTCCCTGGCTAATGGGGAAACCACCGCTGATGGCAAGGACTACGTGGTGATTGCCACTACCCGTCCGGAAACCATGCTTGGGGATACAGCGCTGGCCGTGAATCCTGAAGATGACAGATACAAAGCGCTGGTGGGCAAGACTATTATCCTGCCCCTGAGCAATCGGGAAATTCCCATCATTGCTGATGATTACGTCGATCCGGAATTCGGTACCGGTGTCGTTAAAATCACACCAGCCCATGATTTCAATGATTACGAGATTGGCAAGCGCCATGATCTCGAGATGATCAACATTCTGACCGTGGATGCTGCCATCAATGAAAATGCTCCGGTAGCTTATCGGGGCCTGGACCGGTTTGATGCCAGGAAACAGATTGTTACGGATATGGAGTCAGCGGGGCTTCTTGAAAAAATTGAGGATCATACCCTCAAGGTCCCACGGGGAGACCGTAGTGGGGTAGTAATCGAGCCTTACCTGACCAACCAGTGGTATGTGGCAGTGGAAAGCCTGGCCAAACCCGCCATTGAGGCTGTTGAAAAAGGTGATATTGAATTTGTCCCTAAAAACTGGGAGAACACCTACTTCTCCTGGATGCGTGACCTGCAGGACTGGTGTATCAGCCGACAGCTGTGGTGGGGACACCGGATTCCTGCCTGGTATGACGATCAGGGCAATATCTACGTAGGTCGTAATGAAGACCATGTCCGTGAGAAATATTCCCTGGCAGCAGACCTGTCATTGACCCGGGACGAGGACGTACTCGACACCTGGTTCTCCTCGGCACTGTGGACATTTTCCACCCTGGGCTGGCCTGATGACACGGAAGAACTGAAAACCTTTCACCCCACCAATGTCCTGGTCACTGCATTTGATATCATTTTCTTCTGGGTTGCCCGCATGATCATGATGACCTTGAAATTTACAGGGCAGATCCCATTCAGGAAAGTCTATATTCACGGACTGATTCGTGACGGTGAAGGCCAGAAGATGTCCAAGTCAAAGGGAAATGTGCTTGATCCCATTGACCTGATCGACGGCATTGACCTGGAGACTCTTGTAAGCCAGCGCACAAGCAATATGATGCAGCCGGAACTGGCCCAAAAGATTGACCAGAAGACCCGCAAGGAGTTTCCGGACGGGATATCGGCATTCGGCACGGATGCGCTGCGTTATACCTTCTATTCCCTGGCGACTACGGGTCGGGATATCAATTTCGACATGGGTCGCATCGAGGGATACCGAAATTTCTGTAACAAGATCTGGAACGCTGCCCGCTATGTTTTCATGCAGGTGGAAGAACAGGCTGTCTCTGAGCCGGTCAACACCAGTGATTACTCCCAGGCCGATGCCTGGATTCTTTCTCGTCTGCAACAAACCCTGAAAAAAGTCGAAGACAACATTGAAGACTATCGGTTCGATCTTGTATCCCAGGCCATCTATGACTTTTTCTGGAATGAGTATTGTGACTGGTACCTGGAGTTATCGAAACCGGTGCTCTGGGATGAAAACGCTTCCGATGGGCAAAAAAATGCCACACGCTACACCCTGCTCAATGTACTGGAACAGAGCCTGCGTATGCTGCATCCCCTGATGCCTTTCATTACCGAGGAAATCTGGCAGAAAGCAGCACCGCTGCTTGGCATAAAGGGTGACACTATCATGCTTCAGCCCTATCCCGCTGCAGACACCTCTGGTATTGATACTGCTGTGGATCGTGAAATTGAATGGCTTAAGGGAGTCATCATCGGTATTCGCAATATTCGAGGGGAAATGAATATTTCTCCTGCGAAAAATATCAATGTGCTGCTGACACGTGGCGATGATGAAGACAAAGAATTCCTGACGGCCAACACCCAGTATCTGGTCAAGCTCGCCAAACTCGAATCAGTCGCCTGGCTGGATGACCCCGATTCCGCACCACCCGCTTCCATGCAGGTAGTGGGCGATATGGAAGTTCTTGTCCCGCTTGCCGGTCTCATCGATGTAGATGCAGAACTTGGGCGCCTGGACAAGGAGCAGGAAAAGCTCGGCAAGGAAATTGCCAGGCTGAATGGCAAACTGGGTAATGCCCGGTTCGTTGAAAATGCACCGGCTGACGTTGTTGCCGGTGAAAGGGAGAAACTGTCTAATGCGGAAAATACCCTGGCCCAACTGACAGAGCAGATAAACAAACTGCAACAGCTCTGAGTCAGACCGGCACCGTCCGAGCCAGGTAAACATGATTAATCGATAATCAGGATACCATCATGCGCCACCTGAAAATACTTGGTCCTTTACTGTCAGGCCTGCTGGCAGTCAGTACAGCAACTGCCCATTTCGACAAGGGCGTTGATCTCAATGGCGGACATTATGACTCTTTTGGGGACTATCACTGCCATCAGGCCGGCTGCCAGATGGCGCCCTCACGTTATGATATTTCCGTTCGTCGCAATCGCCTTTCTGCGCCAAATGCCAGGGAAATGGAGCTTTTCTATAACGAGGAAGACTGGCCGCACTGGGCAATAACCGGTGGGTGCCAGACCATGCGTACCCAGATCCTTGTCGCAACCAGCGAAGTTCCTGTCACCTATACAAACCCACGTCAATGTGAAGTCCGCGAAGGTCAATGGACCGACCCCTATACCGGCGACGTATTCACACGTGCAGCCAGGCTCGAAATCGATCACATCATTCCCCCCATGTATGCCAATGCCGCCAATGGCTTTCAGTGGGATGACCAGACTCGACTCGAGTTTGCCAACGACCCGCTAAACCTGATTCCCGTCAGCCGTAAAGTACAAAGCAAGAAAAGAGACAGGGGCATCGGCACCTGGCGGCCGCCGGAAGAGGCATTCCACTGCGAATATGCGACTGCCTGGCGAGATGTATCCCGTAAATATGACCTGGACCTGTTCCAGAGAGACCGTGGGCGCATGAATTCGATACTTGATGACTGTGATATTCCGGAAAGCGACATCGAACGCCGTTCCGATTCCGATGTAAAAATCAGGACAAACGGCATTCCATTGCCGATTTAGGCCTGTCAATCCACTCGTACCTGCCTGTCATCCCCTGATGACAGACTACGCTTTATATTTTTCTCCCGATAGTGTTACCATCGGTGCCCTACCGTGGTGCAGATTCAGATAAATTCATTGGTTCCACGGTAATAAAAACTAGAATAAACAAGAATTTACCTATATAGAGCCAAACATGAATATCAAAATTTTTATTGCTTCTTTGATAGTAGCGATTGTGCTGGCTGCACTCTCTTTTTTCCTGAGCCTGTACACGCTATTTCCAGCTCCCGTGGCAATTTTTGTCGTTGCCCTTATCAGTGGTTGTCTGACAAGTTTCTGGGTTTGTTCCGCAGAGAATATCCAGTCCAGGCCACGTAAACGCTCCAAACCCCACAAAAAAGGCAAGCCCGTTAATGACGGTGCCAAGGAAACCGGCAGCGTCAAATGGTTTAGTGCAAGCAAGGGATTCGGTTTCATTACCCGCCACAGCGGGGATGATATATTTGTCCACTTTCGCTCAATTCTCGGAAAGGGGCACAGAATCCTGCGGGAAGGCCAGCGGGTCGAGTTCACTGTCACCGAGGGTACCAAGGGACTCCAGGCAGAAGATGTATCACCTATAGATGGCTAAAAGTATCAGTAAAGGGGTGAGTAAAGACTGGATCTTACCGGGAAAGTTACAGCATTAACCAGATAAGCCGCTCTCAGTAATGAGGCGGCTTTTCATTGTCATGGTGGGTGTCCACTGATTCCTCAAGAGTGATAAGTTTGTCATCCAGTGCCTTGAGTCTTCTTTCAAGAACATCAATCTGCCTTTGCTGGCTGGCAATCACATCACTAAGTTCTGAAATTGCATGATCCTGGAAAGCCAGCCTGGTTTGCAGGTCGACCAGCAAGTCTTCAATATTCTCTTCCTTATCGGTCATCAGCATCTCTCCTGTTCCCCGAGCACGTTGTCAGCGGATTTCCATAGAGCCAGTTTTGCCTGAAAGCCCGCGACTGTCCCTGGAGTGATTCTTTTTGAATACAGCCATTCCAATCGCAGAGGGAGCGACCGATTGTAATCTTGATAGCAGCAGTTCACCAGCAACAAACGGCGTTTGATTATACAGAGTCACAAACCTTTCCCTGAAAACTGATCACCAGGAAATGTTGCTACCACAGTAAAATGGCAACTGATACAGGGCCTACGGTTTTCATTGCCACGCTGATTTGCCATAATTTCGCCCCTGTTTTTCATTACCCTGATTTATTATCCATCCGCTTATGACATCCCAACCTGAAACCTCGACCAAGCCCCCTATACGCTGGATCAATCTCGCCGTCCTGGGTATTCCTCCACTGGTCTCTGTAACTCTGGTGCCCTGGTATGGCATAAACCATGGTTATGATGCCTATGAATGGATGTGGTTTGTCATCCTGATGATCTTCTGCGAAATGTCGATTACAGCGGGGTATCATCGCCTGTGGTCCCATAGGGCCTACAAGGCGCATCCGGTTCTGGAACTCATTTATGCTCTGGGTGGTGCCTGTGCACTGCAAAATGACTGCATCACCTGGGCTTCAGACCATCGGCGCCACCACCAGTACGTAGACGATAACGAGAAAGACCCGTATTCCGCCGGCAAGGGATTCTGGTATTCCCATTTTGAATGGATGATTCGGGACTGGGAAAGTACATGGGAAGACACCAGCAATGCCAAGGACCTGCTTAAAAACCCATTGCTGGTATGGCAGAGAAAGCATTACCTGGTCCTGTTACTGCTCATGAATATAGCCCTGCCGGTACTGTTGGGCTGGCTTCATGGAGACATTCTCGCAAGCCTTTTACTGGCCGGATTTCTGCGTCTTACCCTGAGCCAGCATTTTACCTACCTGATTAATTCTGCTGCCCATATCTGGGGAAGCCGTGATTATGATCCTGATCAGACTGCCCGGGACAACTGGTTCATATCCCTGTTCACCTTTGGTGAGGGCTATCACAATTATCACCATACCTTTGCCTGGGATTATCGCAATGGCATCAAGTGGTACCACTGGGACCCCACCAAGTGGCTTATCAAAGCTTGTTCCTGGGTGGGATTGGCCAGTGACTTGCGGCTGTGTTCAGACTACCGGCTGGAACTTGCCCGGCTGGAGGTGCAATACCACAATGCACTACGCCGCTGTGAACAAGTCATGGATTCCACTGCCTGGCGCAAAAAGGTGGAAGCGGACTATCACCAATTAGTGGACACACTCAATCAATGGTCGGAAACCAAACAGCAATGGTACCGCGCAAAAACCCGGAAATTCTCCACCGACCTGCAGGAGAAACTGTCCGAGTTCGAACTGGAAAACCTGCATCAGCGTTATCGTCTCCTTAAGGTAGAACTGGAAAGCAAACGCAGGAACTGGCAGTCACTGATCAACACCTTCACCCAACTGCCCTACCAGGCTGCCTGAGCAGCGCATGGATTTCACTTTAAGGGCACAGACGTCTGTTGAATGGCTGGAAACGGTTCTGGGCGATTTCGATACCTTTCTGAAAGATCATGCCAGTTGCGAGAAAAAAGCCTCTGGCATGGCTATATCGATGATCTCCCACTACCCTGACCGCCCGGTGCTGGTTCGGGAAATGCTCAGTCTTGCCGTTGAAGAACTCAGTCATTTCCGGGACGTGGTTCGCCTGCTTCTTGACAGAGGACTGGAACCAGCAGGCGATGCCAGGGATAAATATATCAATCAGCTGCATAAGGCCATGGACCAGGGTAAGGAAGCCTACCTCCTTGACCGTTTGTTGATCGCCAGTATTGTTGAAGCCAGAGGCGCAGAACGCTTCGGCCTCATAGCTGATGCACTCGATAAAGGTAAACTGAGGAATTTTTACCGGGCTATCACCGACTCGGAGTCGCGCCATTATCAGCTGTTTCTCGATCTGGCAGAGGAATACTTCCCCAAACCCACCATCATAGAGCGACTGGATCAGCTTCTGGATACAGAAGCCACCATTCTTCGCAGCCTTCCGTTAAAAGCTGCACTGCACTAGATTTCCACAATATCTGCCTGTTTTTACATTGCGAAACCCCCTGGTTGGGAGTAAGATGCCAAACTTATTTATGACTCACGGGTCATTTTTATGTTTTTATTTAAAATTCAGTTAGTTATAAATGTTAAAAATAATGTCAACGGGGGCATCCAAAACCCGAAAACCCTCGTAAATGTACGGATACTCCGGTAAAAATCCGGGGAATACCGGTCTGGAACAACCTGTATCTGTGTTTGATCCCGGACAGACAGGTAAAAAATAACAAGGACCTCTCATGCTGAAAAAGCTGCTACCTTTTGCAATCATCATCGGCGCGATCGCAATTGCGGCCATGTTACGCCTTGCGAGACCAGAACCCGAACAGAATGAACCCCAGCAACTCGCGGTAGTGGTAGAGACAATGCCGGTGAGTGTGCAGGATGCCTACATTACTGTCTCCTCACAGGGTACCGTTGAGCCCCGGACCCAAACCAACCTCGTTTCAGAAGTGGCAGGCCAGGTAGTGGAAGTTTCACCGGCATTTGTGGCTGGTGGCTTTTTCCAGAAAGGTGATGTTCTGGTCAAACTGGATGACCTGGATTACCGGGCCGCAGTCAGCCGTGCAGAAGCCTCTGTGGCTTCCGCTCGCAGCCTGTTGGAGCAGGAAAAAGGGCAGGCAGATGTATCCCAGCGGGAGTGGGACCGCATGAGTGCCGAGGAACAGTCCCGAATCAGGGCAAAAGAACTCTACCTGCGCAAACCCCAGCTGCAGGAAGCGGAAGCCCGACTGGCCTCGGCACTTGCCGATCTCGAACAGGCCCGCACCAACCTGGCAAAAACCACGATAAAGGCCCCTTATGACGGCCTTGTGAGTGAAAAAAATACGGATATTGGACAGTTCGTGACAACTGGCGCCTCGATTGCACAGACCTTTGCCGTTGACTACGCTGAAGTTCGACTGCCAATTCCGGAAAGCAAGATTGCCTTTCTTGACCTCCCCATGGCTGTGGGCAACATGAATACTGGCAATGCTTTTTATCGAGCCCCTGAAGTGGACCTGCACAGCAGAATTGGCAACCAGGATTATCACTGGACTGGCCATCTAACCCGCACTGAGGGCGTACTGGATACCCGAACCCGTGTATTGTTCAGTGTGGTTCAGGTAGAGGATCCCTATAACCTGTACAGTGATGACAACAGCTGGAATAGCGAACCCCTTCGCATCGGTACCTATGTAAATGCGGACATCCGGGGACGACTCCTGGAAGATGTCGTTGTACTGCCCCGCTATACGCTGCAGGCCAACGATATTATCTGGACGGCTGATGCCGAAGGCCGCCTCCGGCCAAAGACCGTTGAGGTATTGACCATCAATGGTGATGATGTCTATGTTTCCTCCGGCCTTGAAGATGGTGATCAAGTTGTCCTTACACGCCTTGAAAACCCATTGAATGGCGCTCCCGTACAAATTAATGACTCCGGAACAACCGGTGAGCCCATCCAGGCGGCACCGGCTATACAGTAAACAACCTCTGACTGAACAAGCGGAAAAAATCTCATGGAAAAGTTGAAGCAAGAGCAGGGACTCATTGCCTGGTTTGCACATAACCATGTTGCTGCCAACCTGATGATGATTATCATCATCATGGCCGGCCTGTTTTCTGTCGCAACGATTACCAAGAAAGCCATGCCGGATTTCGACCTGCCAATCATACAGATATCCATGGCCTACCCCGGTGCTACACCTGCAGACGTGGAAAAAGGCATCGTCATCCTGATAGAGGAAGCCGTGGAGGATGTCGACGGTATCAACATGATCCGTTCCGTAGCCAATGAAGGTGTAGGGAATGTCAACCTGGAAGTGGATGAGTCCTACGACATCAATGAAGTTCTTAATGATGTGAAAACCCGTGTTGATGGAATCATCAATTTTCCCGTAGATGCTGAACCCGCTTCGGTTTCCCGCACAATCATCCGCAACGACGCACTCAGGATTGAAATCCATGGTGATATTGATCCGGTAAGCCAGAAAGAACTGGCACAACAGATTAGGGATGAACTGCTGGAGCTTGATGATGTCACAGCCGTACGTCTGGCCGGTGACCGTCCCTACGAAATAGGCATTGAGGTGTCTGAAAACACTCTCCTCAAGTATGGGCTCACCCTGGACCAGATAGCCTTGCGCATTCGGGCTTCCTCACTGGACCTGCCCGCAGGGTCCATCGATACGGAAGGGGGTGAAATCCTGGTTCGTACTCAGGCGCTGGCCTATAACTATCAGGATTTTGACAAGATTGTCCTGCTGACCACCACCGACGGAACCATTCTCACTCTTGGGGATATCGCCACTATCGTCGATGGCTTCGAGGACACCGAAAGCTATGCTCGCTTTGATGGCAACCCTTCCATCAGTCTCACTGTGCTGACGACCAGCAACCAAAACATGCTGCAGGTCACCGCGGCGGTTAGGGAATTTGTGGAAGAACGCAGGCAGACACTTCCCGAAGGGATTAACATGGATATCTGGGCAGATACCTCATACTACCTGCAGGATCGTCTCGACCTGATGACAGAAAACCTGCTGATGGGCGCCCTGTTGGTATTGCTCATCCTCAGTCTCTTCCTGGAAATCAAACTGGCATTCTGGGTGATTGTCGGTATACCCATATCCTTCCTTGGTGCCTTTGCCCTGATGCCGGCAGTAGGCCTGGACCTGAACATGCTCAGCCTGTTCGGTTTCATCATGGTGCTGGGAATTGTCGTGGATGATGCCATCATTATTGGTGAGAGCGCCCACCATAGCATGACCAAGTACGGTCACAGTACGGGCAGTATTGTTCACGGAGCCCAGCGTGTCGCCATTCCTGCTACATTCGGAGTACTAACGACCATTGTGGCATTCATGCCCCTGCTCATGATCAGTGGTTTTGCTGCCGGCTTTACCGAATCTATTGGCTGGGTGGTAATTCTGTGTCTTGTTTTCTCCCTGGTGGAATCCAAGCTTATCCTGCCTTCCCACCTGGTCCATTTCGGCAAGCCCAATGAAACCAGCTGGTTCAATAAAATTCCAAAGCGCTGCAACGAAATACTGGACAAGTTTGTATATGAAAAATATGTACCGTTTGTGAGCAAATGTATTCGCAATCGCTACATTACCCTTTCCACCTTTATCAGTGCCCTGATTATTGCAGCAGGCCTCATGGCCGGTGGCATTGTACGAGTGGTCTTTTTGCCGGAGATCCCCAGCGATTTCATCCAGGCTACCGTCACCATGGTGGAAGGCAGCCCTGAACAACAGACCCGGGCCATCATGAACAAGCTGGAAGAAGCGGCGCTTTCCCTGAATGGAAAATTTGAATTCGTGGATTCTGAAACCGGCGAAACATCCACTGATATTGTTGACCATGTCATTATAGTGGGCAGTGGAGTCTCTTCCGGGACCGCCGCCATCGAACTGGACAAGGATGTACCAAACCAGGTGGAATCTGACCTTATTACCGAATACCTCCTGAACTATGTCGGCGAAATGCCAGGCCTGAAATCCCTGGTGTTTTCTGCAGGCCAGGTTTTTGGAGGCAACCCCATTTCCTACCAGCTGGTCAGCGACAATCCCCAGGAACTTACGGCTGCAGCCAGTGAACTGGAAGACAAGCTGCGTACCTACAATGGCCTGATAAACATCAGAAATGAAGCCGTGAACAACAAGGATGAACTTCGCCTGCAGCTCAAACCCCAGGCCGAAGTGATGGGCTTTACGCTCAATGATCTTTCCACCCAGGTACGTTATGCCTTTTATGGCTCCCAGGCCCAGCGTCTACAACGTGGAGACGATGAAGTCAGGGTTATGGTGAGGTATCCCGAAGAAGAGCGCCTGTCAGTGGGTGACCTGGAAGATATGTATATCCGCACAGACCAGGGGGATGTGGTCCCCTTCACGTCCATAGCGGATTTCAACATGCAGCCGGGCTACGCCCAGATCAACCGTGTTGAAAGTGAACGCTCTGTTGCCGTCAATGCCGACATCATTGAATCCATGGTGGAACCCAACGTCGTCAACAATGACATCAAGAATACCTTCTTTCCCGAGTTGAAAAGCCGCTATCCATCCGTTGATTATCGTGAGGACGGTGGAACCGCCGAACAAGCCAGCATTATCCAGGATATGCTGCGCGGGATGATGTTTGCCATTTTTGGCATTTATGCCCTGCTGGCCATTCCCCTGCGTTCCTATACGCAACCGGTGATGATCATGGGTGTAATCCCCTTCGGCATGGTCGGTGCCATCGTGGGCCACCTGCTGGTGGGCATTCCGGTCAACTTCATGTCTTTCCTGGGCATCATTGCCCTGTCAGGGGTGGTGGTGAATGACTCCATCATTCTGGTGAACTTTGTTAACGAAGCCACGGCTGAAGGCAAACCGGTCATTCGGGCAGTAATTGATGGCGGTGCACGACGTTTTCGCGCCATTCTGCTGACGTCCCTGACGACCTTCTTCGGCTTGTTGCCGATTCTGGTTGAAACCAGCATGCAGGCCCAGTTCTTGATCCCCATGGCAACTTCCCTGGCTTTCGGTATAGTCTTTGCAACAGTCATTACGCTGCTGCTGATCCCTTGCCTGTACGTGATTCTGGAGGACTTCAAGGGAAAAAATCTTCATGAAGGCACCGTGGATACTGGTGCTGTGACCGCCTGACACCCCACTCTCAGCCACTTTTGGTTTAAAACCTTGAATTAAATGCCTGGCAAATAGAGAATCAGCTCTGTAATGGTATATTGAAGAGGGGGTTCTCATGCGCAAATTGTCTTTACTGGTCCTAATCAGCTGTTTTTCTTTTAATGTTCAGGCTCAGGACTGTGACCGGGCCTGTTTGGCCGACTTTCTTGACCAGTATCTTGATGCCCTGGTATCGAATGATGCTTCCCGGGCCCCCCTGAGTTATGGCTTTCGCCAAACCGAGAATTCCGTGGTTGTCCCCAATGACGAGGGTCTGTGGTCGACAGTGACCGCCCTGGGGGAGTTAGAGCGGCGCTACTATGATCCTGCAGGACAAACTGCAGGCTTTTTCGGGCTTCTCGATGAAAGCGGTGAACCCGCTGTCGTGGCACTTCGCCTGAAGATTTCCAACAACCAGATCAGTGAAGCAGAATGGCACATTGGCCGCGAGAGTGATGTCGGCATCACCGGCGAACCTGGTGAGGTCTATTTCGATGTCGAGGAACTGGTGGCCAATCCACCCAATGGTGGTAGCGTACCGCTGAACCGACGTTATGGGCGGGATGACCTGATTGCTGTTGCCAACAGTTACTTTGACGGCATCATCGCGCAGAACAGCAAGGTCATCAAAGGCCATCCAGGCTGTTCCCGGCGTGAAAACGGTTACCCCACCTTCGGCGGACCGCTGGCTGAAGGTGCCACTGGCTTTGATGGTAAATCCGACTGTCGTACCTCCGGGGATTTCGGTCTGGCCCAGATCGCTGCCCGCCGCGTTCAGGTGGTCGACGTGGAACAGCAGATTGTCATGATGTCTGTGGTATTCCTGCGCCGCCCCGGCAACGAGCGCTGGCGTAATCATTTCACCCATACAATCAGCATCGAGGACGGTCTTATCCGTCATGTCCATGGCGCCATGTTTTATGCCCCACCGACTCAGCCTGTTCCAAACTGGCCACCTTATGACGGGAATTTTCCGCTGTCTTTTGATATGTCGGAGTAAACTGATCAGGATGCTGATCTAAGCAATCATAGAATTGGAAGGCCAATAATTAGAGTCGGCTATAGTATCCTGGAAAAAGGCATTAAAAATACAACAAGAACAAGGAATGAGTAATGAATCCAGCACCACCTGTAATCGATGATACGAAGATCTGGGATGCCATGCTCAGTCTCTACAATTCACCGGCCATGCATTGGCCCTGGAGCTGGAAGTATTCGAAACGCTCAGGGAGCCGGCGAATATCGACACCTTTGTCTCCCGAACCGGCTTTAACGAGCGAGGCAGCTCTGCCCTGCTGGCAATGCTGAAAAGCCTCGACCTGCTGGACCGCCATGATGGTCAATACACACTAAACAATCTATCCAGAACCTATATGCTCAAGGAAAGTCCCTATTTCTGGGGGCCCTTCTTTGCATGGAGCACCAACGCTTTACCCAATTACAAAATTTTTCTTGAGAATATCAGGGACGGCGAGACTGCTGAGGAAAGAGAAGCGGCGGATGGCTGGGAATCAGGCCAGATGGACCCGGAATTTGCCAGGACGATCACCGATTACATGCATTGCCATTCCATTGCTTCTGCAGTTTCCCTGTCACAGACCTGCGATTTCTCTGCGGTGAAAAAACTAATGGATGTTGGAGGCGGTTCCGGATGTTATACCTCTGCAATAGCCAACGCTAATCCAGGTCTGTTCGGCACCATCATGGAACTGCCCCCTGTATGTAAAGACTGATGTCATAAAATTCCGTCTCTATTTCTGTCACCGAAATCACCGGCCGGAAAAAAAGTGAAAGCATCCCACTGCTTAATGCATTACTTATCTGGGCCTGGGTAAAGGATGGTTGAATGCTTGAAGCGCTATCCTCTTCATTACATCCCGCTTCAGACGTCCCAACACCAGTCTCCTGCCTACTGTCGTTATCACTGCTTCTGCTTTGCGGATCAACGATATCGGTCAGCTGCAGGGATTCAGCGTTATTTATGGTCGATACAAAGGGGATTATCTTGCTGTTTTCTTCTGAAGAATCACTATCCAACGCATCCTGCTCTTTATCCGTCTTATCCATCTTATCCGTCAGACAGGTATTGATCAGGGCTTCAGCAGACACAGAATCAGGACCCACCGGTATCACAGCAATTTCAAGCCTGACAGGCTGGCTCTCGCTTGAACTGATTTCACTGTTAAGTAAATCTGAAAATTCCTTCAGTATTTTTACCAGGCTTGATCTTCTATCTGGAGAATGTTCGCGTAACAGCAGAAGAAAACTGTTTTCAGTAAAGCGGACCCTATATTCACTTTCCTGCAACTGCCCTTTCAAGGTACTTGAGAGCAGTTTCAGTTGAGCATTCAGGGCACCGTAGCCCCTGTCTGTCATATAATATTGAAAACCCCCTCCCTGAATATGGAGAAGATGACCACTAACATCACCACATTCACAGGCTTGCCTGATGCAGGTATCCAGATGAGAGAGAAAAACCGGATATCTAAGACCTTCACCTGCCGTACCGCCATCATCACCTGAATGACGATCACGCAGTACGACCTGTAAACAATCCTCTCCGTCATATTCCACAGCATCAAAAGTAGCATGTAACATCATGTTTGCCGGGTTCTTACCATTTTTTTCAAACAGCAATTCGCTTATTTCAAGCTCGTGGGTATCGGTTCGCACACGGGTCTTGTGTTGGTAATCCAGTAATTGCTGCTTGATATTTTCCCTGCATTCACCGGCAACAATATCTATGAAAGGCATAACTGACAGGTCTTCGAGGCTTTCTTAGCCCAATAGAGACAGATAGGCATCATTGGCATACATGTGCAAACCGTCCTGCAGATACGCCAGAGCCTCTTCAGTTCCAGACATCAGCTGGTCACGATGCCTGGTCAATTCGAATTTATCCTGGTTCAGCTGGCTTAACTGGAAATTACGGCGGCTCTTTTCTGCAGCCCTGCCAAATACTTCACAGGAATAATCCGGGTTTAATCCAGACACTACATCTGCAATTCCCAGGTGATAAGCATTGGTAGGAACATCTACCGTAATCATCTCACTGGTGAGCAGGACTAGCCCGCTATCACTATCAATACCTTGAAGAAATTCCAGGATTTCACCCTGACTTGGTGATTCAACATGATCATTGACCAGTAACAGATCTCAGTCATGCTTACGCAACATGTCAAAGAGGTCACTCCCTGAACAGACCCGTTCGGAATCAACATGCAAACCCTGCTTTCGGATTGACTGAATAAATTCCACCCCTTCATTCTCAGGGGTATCGAGCAATAACACCCTGATATTGATATCAGGAGTTGGTGCAGTGCTATTGTTATTGACCAGTGAAAGCTTCATATTTATCTCGTATATCGCTAGTAGTTGACTGAAGCGCCAGTATTTATGGCAGACGAATACTTAATTGATATCAGTCAAAACTTATATAACCCGTCTACTCGTAATTGGCATGGAGAATAGGATAAAGGTGTGATCCGGATACAAGTTTTATCCGGTTTCGTTGCAGGAGTGAGAACTGGGTTTTATTTTCGAAAGAGGCGTTTCAGTTTTAATCCGTAACTGAAAGTAACTCCCCAGGTGTGTGAAAGATATTTCTTGAAGGTTTTTTTGTGAAGTCTGTCACGCCATGTATACATGAGGGAATAGCCGATTCATTCATCGAATATTGTCGGTACATCGCTGTTGATTTATTCTTCTAACTTGCTATTCCCATACTATTCAGCCTTTAAGATTAGTACACGGCAAGCTTTAGTAATAACTTTCAGATATGCTTTCAAAACATGCAATCGTAAAACTGTCTTCAGGAACAATTCATGCGTCTAACCAGTCATACAGACTATGCTCTCAGGGTGCTGCTTTATGTTGGAGCCGCGGAAAAAAGTGTCACAATTACCCAGATTTCCAATGCATACACCATTTCAAAAGAACATCTCAGAAAAGTGGTACACGCACTTGCCCAGCTTGGCTACATCAATACCACGCAGGGACGATATGGTGGCATAACGTTGGCAAAGGCCCCAGAGAAAATCAATATCCGGGATGTCGTGGATAACCTGGAAAATACCTGTATCGTGGAATGTTTCGACAGTGAAACCAATACCTGTGTCATCGACGGGATGTGTCGCCTGAAGAAAGTTCTGTTTGAAGCCAGGGAAAGCTTTATGGCGGTACTTGGTCAGTATACCCTCAGCGATCTGATCTCCCATCCGCGTCTTATTGCCTTCTGCAAGAGTTGAGACAGATCAATTGCGGGTCTATCTAGCTGTTTTATCAATGTATATTTTTTACATTGATGGATATACTGAGTGCTGACTTATGTTTACCAGAGAAGGAGCACTACCTTGAGTAATTTATTTGATCAATTGGGCGGTGAGGATGCCGTGAATGCCGCCGTAGATATCTTTTACAGAAAAGTCCTGACTGACCCTGTAATTATGCACTTTTTTAACACCGTCGACATGGACCGTCAGATTGCAAAGCAAAAGGCATTTCTTACCATGGCGTTTGGAGGACCTAATAATTACACTGGTAAGGATATGCGAGAGGCCCATAAGCACCTTAACCTTACAGAAGAGCATTTCAATGCAGTGGCAGGCAATCTTAAGGCAACACTGGAAGACATGAATGCGGATGAAGAGTTGATTACACAAGTCATGCAAATAGCAGCCAGCACCCATGATGATGTGCTGAATCTGTAAACCTCAACGGGTTACCAGGAACCTGACTTGAAAGATCTGCTAATCGGAATCTTCAGGAATATTGACCTGAATGAATTCGATAGCGTTATTGAATGGATCCGCTATATACACCGAGGCAGTTCCATCACGGTGCCGTTTCAGTGGGCCATAAAGTCCTGCATCATTTTTTTCAATAGCAAAATGGGAGGGATGCTGCTCTGGTAACACCAGGGCAAGGGCCATATTTTCAAATTGCAGCATGGCCCAGGTTTCATCCTGGAAACTAACGTCAATTTCAAATTCCCGCTGGTACCATTCCACAGCACGGGCAATGTTATCTACCTGGATGGCTATGTGGTGGATCCGGTCAGCCATACCCTATGCTCCATCCACTTTTCTAATGACCAGGCTCAACTCACCGACTCTGAATCCAAACTTTCTCAGATCTGTCCTGTTAATTAGGTGGTCTTCATCGACGAGATATAACCAGTCATCCAGATTCAGAACGATGCTATCATCACCCCAGGGGACATCCAGCTGGTATTTCCAATTGAAGACGGATCCGGCTATTTGTCCTTGTGCTGTGCCAACAACATCGCCGGCAGTCCCGGTATAGCGACCCTCTCCGAGATGCACAAGCTGCCAGATACGATCCTGCTCTTCACCATCATCAAACACAAAATGCTCTACAAGCGTTCCCTGCTCACCTTCCCAGGAAGCATCAATCGTCGCAGTAAACCTCCGGGTTACGCGTCCGGAGCGATCCTGAAGAATCCCATGGGCCAGCAATTTGCCATCAAAAAATGTTTTCAAATCCAGAACCGGCCTGGTATTGGTATAATCATCAAGACTTACCTGACCACAACTGCTCAGAAAGAATATACAGATAATCAGTAAACGTTTCATACTAGACATCATCTCCCGTTCCGATCAGCAGAGCCTGCCGGAACTCAGGTCTGGTAGTTTTTTCCGACAACCAGATTGCTGAAAATTCCCGTGAAAAAAGTGGGTCATTAATCAGACCAAGTTTTTCTCCATTAAAATAAAAAGTACTTGCAGCGTTTCGGTCGACATATAGGGTAATTTCGTCCCCTTGCTCCACATCCGGTAACAGGCCACCAAGCTGTTCCAGCCATGACTGCTCAACAGGGATGCCCATTTTCTGCCACTGCCTGGTTGTCTCCTGCACAAGATCTCGCCCCCTGAAGTCTCTCTTGTAAGTAAGACTCAATGCATAAGGCCTAGTCTCGGGAAACAGAAAGGTGTTGGTTTCACTAAACAGTTTTGCGTCATACACCGGCCAGAACAGGAACTTAAGATCGGCCTGCCCCACTATCGTCATGGTGGACCATGGTTGTGCTTGAACTCCAGCAATACCGCTAGCAATTATCAGCATCGCCGTTCTGAGTAATCTTCGTAATCCCATGGGCTACTTCGCTAAAACCATTTCTGACCGATAGAGAAAAGGCACAAGGACTGACCAGCACAAGGCAATGACTAAAAGGGTCAGGGGCAATGTATAGCCAAATTCTACAGCGTTGGTCATATAACCAGCCATATACCCGGCTACTCCGGCTAGGGCACCGATAAAGGCCTGCCATGGTAATGCCATTGATCGCATGAAGCTGAAACCCCTGAGCAGAGTCAGGGTAAAAGAACACCAGAGCACTAATAACCAGGTTGGCATTGGCCACTGGACGAACTCGAACACTGATGTGGCGACAAGCAATAAATCCATTCCAATACCAATAATGAAAGCGAACACCAAAAAAGCGAGTATTTTCCTGTCAGGCGGATACAACAGCAGTTTCACCGCAATCAGCCCCAATGCAGGAACAACACCCTGTTCCTGCCCCAGTACCAAGAGCAGCCAGCTTATCTTGAAAAGCACCAGGTCTACCCAGTCTGGAAGCCCCTTGCGCATATTATTTAGTTCTACGGTTTTAGACATAATTTATCCTGCTTGATGATACGTGCTCAGGCACTGCACGGATTAGCTCCCGCCCCCCTTAAGTGGGGTACCATTACCGTATGGACAAATACCTTGCAAAATATGCCGAGCCTGAGGCAGACCTGTCGATGCCGGCCGGGGAGCAATATGCGAATGTGCTTTGCATACCGGCATTTGATGAATCCCCGACTTTCCTGGAACAAATGTTTTCTGGAAATGATGAAAAAAATCTGCTTGTCATCCTGGTCATTAATGCCAGTGCTGATTCCTCCCCGTCAGCTATTGAGCGCACTCGTGATATTGGGGCTTATCTGACCAGCAGGGCAACAGCCCAGAAGCAACTATCAGAAACCACAGACTGGCTGTCCATGGACCATTCAGCGGATATTTTACTGATTAATCGCTGCAGTCCCGGTCATTTTTTGCCAGTAAAATGTGGTGTGGGACTGGCGCGAAAAATTGCCTGTGACACTGCCTGCCGCCTTATATCAGAGGGTATCGTGACCACTCAGTGGATTCACTCATCCGATGCCGACGCCCGTCTACCCCCGGATTACTTCCAGGTCATGCATCAGCTTGACTCGACTGAGGACAGTGCCGGCATCTATCCTTTCATGCATCTGGACCACAGTGCGTCAACCGTCCGCCTGGCTCAACAACTCTATGATTTCTCAATGGAATATTACGTAGCTGGCCTGCGATTTGCCGGCTCACCCTGGGCATTTCATACCATTGGCAGCACATTGGTTATACATGCAGGAAAATATGCGCAAGTGAGGGGATTTCCCAAACGGGAAGCTGGCGAGGATTTCTACCTGCTCAACAAACTCGTGAAATTGGGAAGGACTGTTTCGCTGAAAAGCGAACCCGTGCTGCTGGATAGCCGGCTTTCAGACAGGGTACCTTTTGGTACCGGACCGGGTGTAAGAACCATTCTTGCCTTGAAAAATCCGGTGAAGGAATTCATGTATTACCATCCGGATTGTTTTCTGTACCTGAAAACCTGGCAGGCAATTCTGGCAGACTTGGGACCAGACCTGGTGAAGGATCCGGATCAGTTGATGGACCTGATCAATACAAGGGCGCGTGTTTCAGGACTCAATCCAGAACTTTTACAGGAGTGCCTGAGAACTCTCGGCATCCATAAGGCTGTAATACATGCCGTAAGACATGGCCGGGAAACACCTGTCTTTCGACGTCACCTCCAGGCGTGGTTTGATGCTTTTATGACCCTGAAATTCATTCATTGGCTACGGGACAATCACTTCCCTTCACAACCGCTGTCTACTATTCGGGATGTAGCAGATCCTGATTTTGCCGCTTTCCTTGAAGCGTATGCCCCAATGCCGCCAGCATGGAACCAATAACCACAACAACAGCTCCTATATAAGCCAGTAGATTTAGTTGGCTGTCTTCAAAAACATCGGGCCAGAGTGATACCGCCACCCACATGGTGAGTATTGTGCAAAGTGGCGCCAAGGTTATCACGGCACTGACCCTGGATGCGTCCCAGCACTGCAGGGCTTCAGTAAAAGCCCCGTAAGCAAGAACCAGGTTAATACTGCAAAAAAGTAATGCCCCCAACTGCAGCCCATCCAGGGTAAGAACCGTTGCAGGTGAAATAAAAGGAATCAGGAGAACAGTTCCTCCAAGGTACATAAGGCTGGTTAACTGAATCGAATCCATACTTTTGAGCAGGGTTTTCTGCAGAAGCCCATAAATACCCCAGGTGATAGAAGCCATAACCATTAGCGGAATACCCATGGAATATTCATTCAATGAGCTGAAAATATCACCCAATCTGTCATTGAAAAACAGCCCAAACCCCGTAAGTAGCATAGCCACGCCCATCCATTCCAGACGCCCAAAACGTTCCCCGTAAATAAAGATGCTTCCAAACATCAGAATAAATGGCGCCAGCTGTATCAGGACCTGGACACTTTCCGGGTTGAGAAATGACAGGCTGCTCAGGTAGAGCAGAAAATTTCCAGCCAGGGCAGTTGCAGCCAGAACGAGCAGGCCATTGATCCGACGACCAAACCGGTCGACCCTCGGCAGCCTCTTTTTTCGCCAGAGAAAAATGAAGACAACAAGCGTTGCGGTGGCAAACCGGAACCAGGTAATGGTGACAGTATCCATGGCCCCAATGAGGACCACGAAGGAAACGGGCAACACCCCCCACATGAAAGCCGTCAGTAAAGACAATAAGAGTCCCGCCAGGGGATGTTTACCCGTCATTGCTCATGGTTCCCGCGTTCAGGGACGAAATATATACCACTGCGCTTCTTCCTTGTAGGCATTTATCTCATCAATGACATCCCTGACAACTTGTCGGCCAACTTCAGACCTGGCCCGCTCAAGAAAAGCCTCCCTGTGCGGTCTGCCAGCACTGCGGGCAACCAGTTTTCGAGCCTCTTCACCGAGTACATAATCCCGGTAGTAGGCTTGCACATCAGCCAGGCTGGTCGATTCTATGGCTGCCGCCATGGCCAGGGTGGAATCCGAATCGTACTCCCCAACAAGTATGTCACTCCAGAATCTTCCGCTGAGCGTGCGAAGGGATTGCGGTGACTGACGCAGACTATTTAGCACCCCCCCGCGTATACTTTCAAACATGGTATTAGGCATGGCAGCAAGGTCTGCCTCGAACCCCTTCAGGAAAGCTACTATCCGCTGTTCCAGGATAACAGGACCAGCAACCGGTGATTCAATGGTAAAACGCAACCCGCTGGTGTCCAGAATTGGCATGGCGCCGGCGCTAACCACGTATCCCAGTTGTTGTTCCGTACGCAAGGAGTCGAAGAATGGTGTTCTGAGAATTGCCGCCAGCAGGGCAATTCTCGCCCGGGTTTCAAGTGAGTCATCAGGACCCTGTAAATACATGACGATGGCAGAGTCTTCATGATCTATAACATCTTCCATTACCAGGTCCACACCCGGGTCAAGATTCATGACCCGGCCAAAGGGGGGAGCAAGAGACTCTTCTGTGACCTGCAAATACCGGGACACGATGGCCATCATTGCCCTAGCCTCATCCCCAAGCACATTGCCATGATAGAAGCCCTGCAGATTCACATCCCTGAGCATCCTGGGAACAAAGGCAATCACATCATCCAGGGTAAGTGTTTCGAGCATCCGGATCCGTTCTTCCTCTGACCAGTACGGGCTGACTAGTAATGCCTGTGCCTTTTGCGATAAGCGGACATAAGGCATGCGGATATCGGAATTCTCCAGCGCACGTATCATCTCGGTCCTGATGATATCAAATCGTTCCTGCTCGAAATCGGCAGTACTGAGTGTCTCCAGTACCTCTTCAAGCAGAACACCCTGCTTATCATTGTAACCCCCAAGACGAATGGAAAATCCCCGGGCGCGGCCGGTAACGCCATAAAAAAGTCCTGCAAGATTAGCCGGATAACTGTAGGCATTGAGTTTGTCATTCATCAGGCTGATGGCCAGGTTTGACAGCAGACTGTTTTCAAGGGAATCAGAGAGCAATGGAGTCAGGGCGTAGACATAAAAATTAGCTCGAGGAACCTGGTATTCATTGTCATGCCGAAACCACAGACTCATGCCAGCCTCATCCATGATCAGCGTCGGTTTGTTTTCCGGTCCGCCTGGGCCTGTACCTGCAACATCCCTGACATCCAGGTTATCAGGAAGGAAGGGATTCGGTGCAGGAATGGAAAGACTGCCTGTATCTTCAGCCATGTGCCACTCCCGTACTCTGGGATCAGGAACTCCCATGACACTATACTGACCACCGAACCAGGGATCAGTATTATTACCCCTGACATTTTTTGACGTGAAAGTGAGTAGCAGGTTTTCCGGCACCAGATAATCCAGTATCTCCCGGTATAGCAACGGATCATAACGCTGGTAATCATAGGCAACCGTCAGCAATTCGCCAGGAGAATAAAGTTGCAGGCCTCTTGCAAGAGCTGAAGCAGTGTTCACTGCACCGCCGGGCTCCTGGAAAGTGAAACTGATATCCGCCATGGTCTTTTGTTCATTGAACAGCCATTGCTGAATACCCTCGTCACGAACAAGGGCTATATAACTGAACAGCAGGCTGGTGATGTCATCTATACGGGCTACGCCGGCTTCAGTCAGGGCGATATTGACCGAAAAAGTAGCATTGTCAGCATAGGAAATCCCGCCACCGGCACTCAGGCCATTGGCCCATCCTTTCTCCTTGAGCAAAGCCAACAGACTACCCTGCCCTTCATGGCCCAGCAGATTGGCGATGTAGTTCAGTGGCTTTTCCCGGTAAAATTCCCGGACTACGGGAATCGGAAACGTGTAGCCGAGTGTCCGGGTATCCCTGACCGGCTGTATTTCAAGCAACATCGGCAACTGGCCTTCCAGGAATAATGGCTGGTCAGTACGAGGTGCAGTCACCTCCCTGTTTTTTACTGCAGAAAAATAATCACGTGCCATCGTTTCCAGTTCATCAAGAGACTCGGCACCGTAAATAGCAAGACTCATCAGGTTGGCTGAATAGTAACGCTGGTAATGATCCAGAAGAGCCTGCCGTAATTCTCCCTCCGGTTTGTCCATTAAAGTATCAAGGTTACCCACGGAAAACTGTGCCAGTGGGTGCTCCTGGTTGATCACTTGCTTGAAAATGGAATAGGAACGTCGACCATCACTTTGCAGGTTGGACTGGTATTCTGAGTGAACTGCGTTGCGTTCCCTGTTGACGTATTCTTCATTGAATAAGGGGGCAATGAAAAACTGGGCGAATCGATCCAGGGCCGGTGCCAGGACATCTTTTTCCACATCAAAAAAGTAATTGGTATTTTCAAAAGCCGTATAGGCATTATGGCTGCCGCCATTGGTACTGATGAACTCCTGGTATTCCCCGGATGCCGGGTATTTGTCCGTACCAAGAAAAAGCATGTGCTCCAGGAAATGGGCAAGACCTTCAAAAGCGGCAGGATCGGCATTGGAACCGGCGTTGACATCCATGGATGCAGCCGCCTTGTCTGTTTCAGGATCTGATACCAGCATCACCCTGAGACCATTGTCCAGCATTACTGCCCGGTAACGCCGGCTGTCATTGGGGCTTTTGGGGATATTATCGACACGGGAAAAACCCGGAGTGTCATAACGTTCCACTGGCGTACAGGAAGCAGCCAGCAGGCATAAGCCAAGACAAAGGAGAGTCAGAATAGATTTTCTGGATATTGGCAAAAACACCGGAGGATACTCTTCAGATTTTGGATTCAAACGGTCAAGGCCCTACACCCCACCCGCATTAGCAACATAGCACATTCATCCATGACCGATTAAGACAGAAATAATGTTAACTCCAAACCAATGCGTCTTTATTCTGAAAAAAAAATGTACGACGGGCTAAAAAAACAGCAGGCCAATTGGCCTGCTGCTTTTGGGTATTGATATACGAGCTTATCTGACATAGTCGTATAAAAGCTGCATATCCACCGTGGCGCCATTTTGAGAGGCCGTAAAATGCACTGCAAATGTGAATTGAGAATCAGTGTTGTTGTCAACGGCTATGTGCTGAATCTCTATTCCTGAAACACCTTCGAGCGTCTCAGTTAAAGCACTGATAACCTCATCTGTATCAGAAGGATCAGGCGCAGCAATATTCTGGATACTTACTGAAAATTCAAGTCCTGGCGCTGCAACTCCAGCGACAACCGTAGCGACAGTCCCGCTAATGGTGAGGTCCCACTCACCAGTGATATCCACATCACCGGTATCGATATCACCAGCATCAACATCCAAATCTACATCAACACTGCCACCGCTGGAATCTACAGTGATGGACGCCTGGTAATTCTGCAGGGATCCGGTGACCTGGCCGATGGAACCACGTGCTTTCAGTCTATTGCCGAATGGACCACCGAAAGTAAATACCACGCCGTCCTTGAATCCAATATAGGCGCCACAGGCTGCATAGTAACGGTACACATAGCCCTGGACCTCTTTCAGGTCACCGCCACCGGATAGCGCGTTAGAGAGCAGGTCTTCAGCCAGGTCAAGCATGCTCTGGGCATCTGTATCGAGGCTGATGGAACCACTGCCATTTCCACTGCCGCTACCACTGCAGGTGATGTCATCGCTTACTTTTGAACCACTTAACTGGCCGGCAAAACTGCCATTGTCGGAGACATTGACCTCATTGAAACTGGTTTGAAGATTGGACACAGCAAATTCCACATTATCTGACCCGGACCAGTATGCCTCGGCGGGGTTGCCATTGCGCAATTCAGGATCTGTGTACTGCACCCCATCAAGACACATGATGCCACCACTTTTGAGCACCATGGTGACAGACTGGCCGTCACTGAAGACATCAGATGAACCGTTGCTGAAGTCTCCGTAAGTCAGGTCATAGGTCCCGAGGAAGCTGTCCGGTATTGTCGCCGCTTCCTGGGCTATAACCGAGGCAGTTGTTGATGAAATAATTGTTGCTATAGAAAAGGTAATCAGGGGCCTGAGATGGATTGAAAGTCTCCTATGTCCAAATGCCAGGTTATTGAGAATTCAGAACCCGAAAAGGTGTCAAATGTCCGGGATACGCATAAATTATCAAACCCTCCGGCATTTCCATAGGAATTTCTCCATCGACAGGCAAAATCCCCGGGAAAAAATCTTGATTTGACTATATTTTGAACAGTATCTGGACGATGTCAGAAAATAACGAGGGGAGGTTCCTGCAGTGCCGAAAGCTGTTCCCGAAGCTCGAGGATATGGGATGCCCAGTAATTTTCCGTATTGAACCAGGTAAAACTCTGGGGAAAAGCCGGATCGTCCCAGCGCCTGGCCAGCCAGGCACTGTAATGCATCAGCCGCATCGTACGCAGTGGTTCTATAAGTACGAGTTCGGCGGGGTTGAAATCATGAAATTCATTGTAACCGTCAGCCAGTTCGCTGAGCTGGGCCAGGCGCATTTGTCGATCACCGGAAAGCAGCATCCATAAATCCTGGATAGCGGGGCCGGTCATGGTATCGTCAAAGTCCACAAAATGAGGCATGTCATCACGCCAAAGCACATTTCCCATGTGGCAGTCTCCATGAATTCGAATCATGGCAGGAGGTGGCACTGTATTGAAAATATCATTGACCCGGTTGATCAGGTCTTCTGCCAGCGAGCTGTAGGCGAGCCTAAGGTTTGGCGGAATAAAGTCTTGTTCCAACAGGTAGGCGGCACTCTCTTCTGCATACCAGGCAACACTGAGTGTCTTCCTGTGCTGGAAAGCCCCTGCAGACCCAGCTTTGTGCAAGCGGCCAATGAAACGCCCCATGACAAGCAGGTTGTCCAAGCTCAGCTCCGGACTGCGACCACCTTTACGTGGAAACAGGGCAAACTGGAAACCTTCATATTCTGCCAGGGTGGAATTACCTATGCATATCGGAGAGATCACCGGCAAATCGAGATCAGTAAGCTGCCGGGTAAAGGCATGCTCTTCCAGAATCTGCTCATTGCTCCACCGGCCAGGTCGGTAAAACTTGGCAATAAGTGGTTCCCCCTCTTCCACTCCGACCTGGTATACCCGGTTTTCATAACTGTTCAGGGCAAGAATACGCGCATCAGAAATAATACCCGTACTCTCTACCGCATCAATAACCGTATCAGGGGTCAGGTTTTCAAAAGGGTGCTGCTGCACACATATCACTCCGGATTCATCGCAAGACAGTCATACTACCATGCGCTGAAGAACCGGGTTTATGCAATGACGGGCAGCGTCCTGAATGCCGGTTTTGCCATAAGGAACTGGCCGGTATGTATGACCCGTTCCCTGAAGCCACCTTCGCAGAAGTACAGGTAATAATTCCACATGCGAATAAACACGTCATCTGAACCCAACGCCCTGACCTTGTCGATATTTTCCCAGAAGCGTTCGCGCCAGGCGGCAAGTGTTTTCGCATAATCGAGCGTTATATCTTCCATGCCGACCAGTTGCATGTCAGTCTGCGTAGCAATTTTTTCAGTGATAATGGCATTGGATGGCAACTGCCCCCCCGGAAAAATATACCGCTTGATGAAATCGATACTGTTAACGGACTGCGCATAACGCTGGTCGGAAATAGTGATTGCCTGTATCAGCATCAGGCCGTCATCCTTGAGAAGCCGGCTACAAACCTGGAAATATTCATCCATGTACTTGGAGCCCACAGCTTCAATCATCTCAATGGATACGAGCTTGTCAAAGCGGCCTTCAAGCTGGCGATAATCTTTTTCCAGCAGCGTCACCCGATCTTCGAGCCCTTCCCGTTTTACCCATTCACAAGCATGTACATATTGTTCATGGGATATCGTGGTGGTCGTGACCCGGCACCCAAAATGTTTGGCGGCATGAATAGCGAGACCACCCCATCCCGTACCGATTTCCAGTAGGTGATCTTCAGGAGTTAGCTGCAGACGTTCGCAGATGTGCTGGAATTTATGAAGCGAAGCATCATGGAGGGTGTCGGATTCGGACTTGAATATCGCTGATGAGTAAGCCATGGTCGGATCCAGGAACAGGGAAAAGAATTCATTACTCAGATCGTAATGGGCAGAAATATTTCGCTTGGCCCCCTGCAATGAGTTATTCCTGATTGCATGAAACATCTTTCCTGCCGTCCTTCTCCATAAAGGCTGTTTTTTACCCATTGCCTGGAGGGTATGCATATTGAGAACAAACAGCCTGACCACTTCCAGCAGATCAGGTGTATCCCAGTAACCAAGCATGTAGGCTTCACCTGCACCGGTAGACCCATCCCTGAATACCGAATAATACGCTAACGGATTCCTGACCTGGATCGTCGCCGTTACTCTCTTGTCATCCCGGTTACCGAAGTGGGTGACCTGCCCCTTCTCCTCCAGGACGAGAGTTCCAACGGTTAGCTTGCCAAGAATCGCGTGTATTGCTTTCCGCGAAAAATCCTCCAGTGTGGGGGCCAGCCAGGCGGACCTGCTTTCTTCAACTGCTGTAATTCTCACTTCGGACTCCTTCTTTTCTCTTTATCTATAAATATATATTGGTGCTTTTCATGTGAACTAATACTTATCTCTCCTGGCTAACCAGTTCTTTGTTGCCACCCCGTTTATCCGGATGTGGGTAAAATGGGGTCTTTTTCCACCAGAGCTTCATTGCCTGCCAGTAAATTCCCCAGGCCACCTTCATCGTCATGAAGGGATAGGCAAACAGAATCCTGTTCAATGCTACCGGCTCAATCTCCCTTCTTTTCAGCAGCATGGATGCATTGAATACTTTCTTTCCATCAAGCAGGTTCTCCATATACAGGCTCAGCGTTTTATCAGGAACAGAGTTGCGCCACTGGTATCGCATGTTCATTGGCATAAACGGGGACACATGATGAACCTTGTCAAAGTGCGTTACTGTTCTTGCGTTGTCTGCTGCCGCAGGAATCACGTAACTATGCCTCTCGCCCCAAGGGGTATTGGTGACTTCAGCTACGATATATTCAAGTGTTTCGTTTTCATCAAAACAGTAGTAACAGGTAATAGGATTAATGATGAAGCCGAAATAGCGAAGATTGGTCAGCATCCTGATTGGACCGGCAGGTATCTCGAGGTCTTCCCTTGCTATGCGATCCTTCACGGCCTGTGCAAGGGGTATGGCAGGGTCTCCAAGGTAATCCTCACGCCGAAAACTGGCCAGATTAAATCGGTTCAGGGACCAGAACCGGTTTTGGTCAAACAGGCTGTCCAGTTCCTGAAGATCCAGGTACATCATGAACACACGATAACTGAAATGATGCCGCCGGGGCGTGAAACGGCAGTGGGTAACGATACCCTCGTAAATACAGCTGGCCTGAAGATCCAGTTCACTCATACTGATTCAGCCAGTTCCGCCTTCTGCTCATCGCGAAAATATGCATGTCCGGTTTCTTCGAGTTGACGAATACCATTGGCCACCCTCAACCCACTCCAGACACCATCTTCATGAAAACCGTTGCGCCAGTAGGCACCACAAAACCAGGTACCATTATTCCCATTGATCTCATGCCAGCGCTGCTGGGCCATTAATCCTTCCTCGGTAAAAACCGGATGATCATACTCATACTCGCCAAGGATAGTCTTTTCGTCAATTTCTCCGGACTGATTAAGAGTAACCACGAATGTTGTGTCGGACTCAATACCCTGAAGGATGTTCATGTCGTAACTCAGCATGGGACGCTCATAGCTATTACCGTCAAGTGCCACATTCCAGCTCGACCAGCATTTCCTTGTCCTGGGCAGCAGCCGACTGTCTGTATGCAGTACAACACTATTTTTTGTATAGGGTATGGCCGATAGAATCTGTTTTTCTGCGGGATCGACATCAGCGAGTAAAGCCAACGCCTGGTCGCTATGACAGGCCAGGACAACCTGGTCAAAATCTTCAGTAAATCGATCACTTGCGACTCTCACACCGGGTGAACCATCTGCTCGTGTGAAACGGGTGATTCGCCTTATCGGATTGGCCAGCTCTATGCGGTCCGCGTAACCCGATGTCAAAGGCCCGATATAATTTCTCGACCCACCCTTGATGACGCGCCATTGAGGTCTGTTGCGAATATTCAGCAAACCATGATTACTGAAGAACTGCACAAAGAATCGCAGGGGAAATTGCATCATGGCATCACTACCGGAGGACCAGATTGCTGCTCCCATGGGGATCAGGTAAAGATCCCTGAAAGCTGCCGAATAACGGTATCTTTCAAGGTACTCACCCAGGGTAATCGCGGCACTGGATGGATCTTTCCCAAGGTGCGTTTCTGCCTCGGCGTTAAATCGGAGAATATCCTTAACCATGGAGAGAAACCGTGGTGATACCAGGTTACGCCTCTGGGCAAACAGGGCATCCAGGTTGCTGCCGGCATATTCAATGCCGGACACCCTGTCACTGACACTGAAACTCATTCGCGTAGGCTGACTTTCTACCCCAAGGGAATCCATTAACCTGATGAATTCAGGATAAGTCCAGTCATTAAAGACAATAAAGCCGGTATCAATGGCGTAGTCTCTTCCCTCATGAGTTATATCCATCGTCGCCGTATGGCCACCCAGGGTGGCACCTGCTTCAAACAGCCTGATGTCATGGAAAGGAGCCAGTGCATGAGCTGCCGCCATACCGGATATTCCACTGCCTATAATGGCTATTTTCATGTTTCGGTTCCTTTTTTATTATTCCGGGAATCCTGCTGCCGATTCATGCGGGGTACCAGTGTTCGGTACCAGAGTCTGGGGAGGGTTTTCATGAGGCCCAGCAGCCAGTGTAACCGGGATGGGAATGCCAGACTGAGAGGACGTTTTGCGGATTTCTCCAGTAGTATTCTCGCGGCATCTTCTGCTGACATCAGAAACGGCATGGGGAAATCATTTTTCGCGGTCATTGGGGTTTCAATAAAGCCTGGGTAGACAACCGTGACATCCACTTTTCCAGCCAGATCCGCACGCAGGGACTGCAGAAAATAACTCATGGCTGCCTTGGAGGAGCCATAGGCTTCAGCCCGGGGAAACCCCACATAGCTACTCATGCTCCCGACACCGACAATATGTGGTCGATCATGACCGGCAGAGCTCGCTTTCATTAATAGGGGCAATGCGGCAGCGCAGCTGTTTACGATGCCAAAATAATTGGTTTCAGTAACCCGCCTGACCATGGCCACATCCAGATCGGGCAGATCCATGTATTCACAATGGCCAGCACACAGATAGATAACATCCAGCAGAGGAATTTGACTGGGTTGAAACAGCAGCTGCATTTCATTATCACTGGATACATCACATGGCAAGGGGATCAGTTCTCCTTCTGCCTCACGGGCAAGTGTTGTCAGCGCCTCACCGTTCCTGCTGCTGATATAGACCTGGTCACCTTCCTGACCAAGCAATAAAGCCAGGGCCCTGCCAATGCCTGAGCTGGCTCCGGTAACCCAGCAAATTTTCCTGTTCTGGTTACTCATGGACCAGGTCTCAGTGGGCCTGGCCCGCAATACGCCCTTTCAGGGACCGGGTTATGCCTCCTATCACGGGAAGATGCTCATAAAGTAGCGCTCCCATGTCATAACAATCTTCATGATAATAAATGCGGCTGGTGTATTCCAGACGAGTCATGCCCCTGACGGTAATCACCTGGCCGCCACGAATACTTTTGTGAGCAAATTCCATTTCCCAGGTCAGGTAAGCCTTGTTGTCATCGGCCATGACATCAATATATCGGATACGATAATGGGTCAGATTCGCGGCCATCTTCTTCAGGTAATGCTTGAGGGAAAGTATGCCGTTAACCTGATGTACCGGATCAGTAAATTCAATGTCCTGGGTATAGAAATCATCCAGCTCATTGAGGTGCTCAACGGAAAAATTCTCGTAGAAGCTCATTAATCTGGACAGAATGTTATTAACTTTGGGCAGGCCAGCAACTTTTGTCATGATTTCCTTTACAGATTAGTCAGTTATCACCAGAATGAGCACATATACGCGTTTCAAAAATATTCAGATCAGCTTTAAAATTTCTTTCAATTCATTGATCCGGTAACCAATCATGACCGTATACCCTCATATACATACTGATACATGCCCATCAAGGGATGCATGTGCAGGTTTGCTGAAATGGGAGAGGTGCCCTTGTCCGAAGTTATTGACAGGCCAGACACAACCAGACAAAACCTCCGGATCATGAATGAACCGGCGACTGAACCGTCTGATCTGCTACTTAAAGTAGCGCGCGATGCTGACCGGGCCGCGTTTCGGCAACTGTTTGATCATTTCTCACCACTCATCAAGGCATTTGCCAACAAGCATGCCATGTCCGATCCCACTGACAACCTGCGTGAAGAGCTGGTCCAGGAAACCATGATCAAGGTATGGCAGAAGGCGGGCTCCTATGATCCGTCAAAAGCCAAGGCTAGCACATGGATTTTCACTATAGCCCGAAATACGCGAATTGATATCCTGCGTAAACAGGCACGACATTATGTGAACAAGGCAACAAGTGATCAATATGAGGATGCCTTTGATGTTGATGACATCTGGGTCGAAAACGAAGACCAGGATGTATTCAACCAGTTGGCCAGGGAACGCAGTAGTGACATGTTGCATGAATCCATGAAGGATCTTCCCGAAGAACAAGAGTTCATCCTGAAAAAAGTCTACCTGGAAGACAAGTCCCATTCAGAGATAGCGGAAGAACTATCTCTCCCTCTGGGTACAGTCAAATCCCGGGTAAGACTGGCTTTGAATAAACTTCGTCTGACAGTGGACCGCTAGAGCCCACATCAGGCAATACGAGTAAACAATTAAACAATTTTTTGCAGGTAAACTGAGTAACATACGGTTGTTAACGAAAATGGTTAAATATCATCCCGATACACGATTTCTGACTGATTACGCTGCCGGCAGCCTGCCTGAATCCCAGGCCCTCTGCGTCGCCGCGCATTTACATTACTGCCCTTCATGTCGCACAAAGATCAGCGAACTTAATGAACTGGGCTCAGAATTTTTTATCTCGCAAAAGCCTGAAACTGTCAGTGATACATGTTTTGACAGCATCATGGCCAGACTGGAATCAAGCCCGCAGGCTGAACCCCCCCCTAAATATTCAGTCAATATTAACCGCTCCTCAGGTACACTGCCTGCTGCCATACAGAAATTCACTGGTGGCAATATTGAAAGCCTCAATTGGCACAATATCGGTAAATCCTTCCGTTTCTCCAACATCCAGTTGGGCGACAATCAACGGGAAACGTCATTACTACATATCCAGGCAGGCGGAAACGTCCCCAAACATCATCACAAGGGGGATGAGATAACTGTCGTACTGAAGGGTAGTTTTTCCGACCAGGAAGATCGCTATGTTGTGGGTGATTATATTGTTCGTACCAATGGAGAAGCCCATACCCCAGTTGCTTCCCAGGATGAAGATTGCCTGTGCCTGTCTACCCTGGATTCACCCATTGTAATGGACAACTGGTTCTACCGCATGCTGATGCCGTTATTCAATCGGGCTTCATTCGGTCATTAATTTATCTATGTAAATACGTCTTCAGAGAGCATCCAGTTCCAAAGCTCCCCCTTTTGTGAAGTGGATGACAACGGAAACAACATCAGGATCATATAGTTTTCCGGCCTTATTCTGAAGCTCCTTCAAGGCAGCTTACAATCCCAATGCGGCACGGTATGGACGATGCAAGGTCATGGATTCTAATACATCGGCAACCGCCAGTATTCGGCCTCCTCAATAATTTCTTGCCCTGAAAGACCTCTAGGATATCCGCTGCCATCCAGGCGTTCATGATGCTGAAGAATCGTTTCCGCGACGACATTCGGCAAAGGTCCGTCCTTGACAATGTCATAGCCAGTTTGTGGATGCTGTTTAATCAGTTTGAACTCTGTCATGGTTAATTCGGTTGGCTTGGAAAGAATTTCTGCCGGAACAGCAACTTTCCCGATATCATGG
>CAZDCK010000020.1:47202-60369 GCA_964503965.1 uncultured Enterobacteriaceae bacterium
ATCATGGGTTAAAGGAACATCATGTTTGGTTATTGGTCCCCCAGGGTGTCACATCCACATGATCTGGCGTATACCTGTAGATTTCTTTCAAGTGTTTCTGCTTTACCTCATCCGCTGAAAGATCAAGCAAAGAGTTGATGTAGGGATTGCTGTAAAGAATTTCGCCCTCCCTACACACGGTAATCGGCAGTGACACATCCTCGATCATGCCCCTGAACCTGCCCTCACTTTCCACAACGTCAGTCTGGTCAACCATGGTTACCTGGATAGAATTATCAATAAGGGTTATCTCACCAAATGCTATCGCCTCGCTGTTATCTGCAAGCTTCAGTCTCAGATCAGGCAGTTTTACTGTGCCGCCCTGTTTGTGAAGTTGCTCAACGCCATGCAGCCAACCTGCATATGCCATTTCCAAAGTGGAAGGGTCCCCAAGAAAAGTTTCCAGAAATAACCGTGCAGAGATGGGATTGTTTTGAGGATAACCGGTCCACTTACAAAAGGCTTGATTGACAGCTCCCGCAAACTGCTCATCATGGGACAGCAGTAGCATGGGTATAGGGGAGTGATTGAAAATACTTTCATTCCTGTTCCCTAATGGCCTGGGCAATTTATGGCGATCTGAGGGCTTGCTTTTAGACATTCGAAAAAAACCAGTTCAAGACGCTTCTCGCAACCACCGTAAACAGCAGACTCCCTTTTATCAAGAATATATTTTTTGCAAAAAAGCAGGATGCAAACTTTCAACGCATGATAGAGTGGGTGGCCCCAGAAAACTCAACCAAACTAAGACGTCAACGAAATATTATCCCGATAAATATTTCAGGCAGCGACCAATTCAAGGACTGTTTGCATAAGAACATTGCAGCCTTATTTACAGAGCATTTAGTCCAGATCCATCCAGTTGCCATGGCTACTTTTTGAAAGCAGCGATAGCCCGCTCACGTGCATGTTTCAGATCAACCAGAGGCATTGGGTAGCATTCAGGCTTCAGTAAACCGGGGGCGTGAATTGCCCTGCTGTCCAACCCGGATAATTCCGGCACATATTTTCTCAGGTAGTCACCATTTACATCAAAACGCTGTGACTGTGTTACTGGATTAAATACCCGGAAATATGGAACGGCATCTGTGCCGGTTGAAGCACTCCATTGCCAGCCACCATTATTGGCTGAAAAGTCTCCGTCAACCAGATGACGCATGAACCAGGATTCACCTTTACGCCAGTCTATAAGCAATTGCTTGGATAAAAACATGGCCGTTATCATTCGAACCCGGTTATGCATCCATCCTGTCGTCTGTAACTGCCGCATTCCAGCATCAATAATCGGGATTCCTGTCCTGCCCTGACACCATGCCTGAAAAGCCGTTTCATCTTCACGCCAGGGGATATGTCCCAGGTCCTGTTTGAAAGGCTGGTTCATACTCACATGGGGATAGTGGAACATGATATGCTTGTAAAAATCCCGCCACAGCAATTCATTCTGCCAGATCAGCACCCCGTCTCCCTCTTGCCACCTGCTTGCCTGTTGCCAGCAATCCCGGATTGAGACAACACCGGCCGCCAGCCAGGGTGACAGCGTACTGGTTCCACTGATTGACGGAAAATCCCGTTGCTCTCGATATTGACCTATTTTTTCCCGGGCAAAAGCTTCAAGTAAATTCAGGCCATAGGCTTCCCCCGCTGGCCAAAGTTTGGTCCAATGGTCTTGCGGTATTGGCCAGGCAATTTTATCCAGTGGTTTTTCATGGCTCAGGGCCGGTAATTTATCCGGTCCGAACGCATTCTCCGGACAGGACACAGGATCTATTTGTGAAGGACCAATAATCTGACGTGCTTTCTTTGAAAACGGGGTGAAAACCTTGAAGGGCGTACCACTATTATTGAACAGGCTACCGGGAGGAATAAGGACAGAATCGTCGAAGACGTCGACCTCTACGCCCTCTGCCTCACACAGGAAACGGACAGCTTCATCCCGCCGGATTTCATTCAGGGGATATTCCTTGTTGAAATTCAGCGAGGAAATCGCCCACTTCTCGATGAGTTCCTCCATAAGCGATGGAATCGCCGCGTAATCAGGCACCTCGCAACATATCAGGGGAATTCCTCTTTCTGCCAGGGCGGCCTTCAATTCAACGAGGTTTCGACGCCAGAAGTCCTGTTTGATTGGTGCATCATCATGGCTTTGCCACTGATCGGGAGTTGCCACGTACAGGCCTGCTACCGGCCCTTTGCTAATGGCTGCATGCAGGGCCCGGTTGTCCCGCAGGCGAAGATCCGTGCGAAACCAGCAAAGATTGAGATTGCTCATATCTGGTTGCGCAGGCTCAGGTCATCAGGATAGGGCTGCAGGTACGCCTGTTTCTGGATGTATTCATTGGGGTGGTTACGAAAATGACCTCGCAAAAGGGTCACCGGAACTATCAGCGGAATGATGCCGTTTCGGTACTGCTCTATCACTTCTGAAAGGTTGGCTTTTTCCTCACTGTTCAGGTCATTTTTCAGATAACCCTGCAGGTGCATAAGCACATTGGTATTGGACTTGCGACTTGCCTTGCGGGTCAGGAATTCCATCAGTTTCTCGAAGTATGCCTGACCCAGCACATCAATATCCTGGTTGCCTGCATCAGCCAGCATGCGGCCTAACTCGATATATGACTGGGGATTGTGTGCCATCAGCGTGTACTTATAGGAGGCATGAAAATCCGTCAGCTTTTTCGCTGTCAGCCCCTCTGCTCTCAAAGTCCGGAAGCTTTGATAGGCAAACACGCGGGTAATGAAGTTTTCCTTCAACACAGCATCCTGCAAACGCCCGGCCTCCTCTACCGGTAGCAGTGGATAGGTATCAGTCACTGCCCTGGCGTAGACACCGCGGCCCATTTCTTCCTGGGGATACCCCTTGTCGTTATAGACCTTCACCCTGAACAGACCACAGCTTGGAGACCCCTTGATAAAAATATAACCACTGAGATCACCGAGATCCTTCACTTTTTCCCTGGAAAATTCTTTCAGAGGCGCCGTGACATTTACTTCCCTGTTATCCACTTCCACCACGTCTGGATCTGCCGGATCACCAACAAGACGTATCGGTTTTCGGGGAATACCCAGTCCTATACTGACCTCGGGACACACAGGCATAAAATCGAAATATCGCGCCAGGTCACGGGTACATAGAGAGGAATGTTTATGGCCACCGTTGTAGCGCACTTCCTCGCCAAGCAAACAACTGCTGATGCCCACACGGATTTTTGGATGTGGCTGGTTCATGTCTTTGCCTTCACGTAATTGCCTGCCGACTCTGTAACTTCAGTAAGTTGCCGAAATCGCCTGGCCGAAATTCATCTGCCCGGCTATAAGGTTTGACAGGCTGACCCAGAACTCGGGCTGATGCCCAACCGCGGGCATCAATTCAATGGAAATACCACTGTGACAGCTTTCGAGTTCCTTTATCTGCTCAGGCACATCATGCAACAAATGGCGACCTTCCGCAAAGAACAAGGGGAGTATCTGGAAGTGGCTTTTTCCTGCAAGAACATGATTGTTGATAACTGTTTCCAGGCTCGGGCTGGCCATTTCCATGTAGGCAAGCACCGCCCTGTTTTCAAGCCTGGCGTTAATTGTTTCAAGGCCCTGCTCAAAAGTTTTACACCAGCGACTGTCCCTGCTGCCATGGGCTAGCAGGATCAACAAGGGCGAGTCGGATTTCTCTTCAGGAACGCTATCGGGGTATTTGCTTTGATCATCCATCATGTCAGGTAATACGTATAGTTCTGGCATATAATGCAGTGAATTAATTCCAATATACGCAACCAGTCAAAAGATAGATTTATGAGCAAACGCGCAGTCCTTCTGGCCAACCTGGGGTCACCAGACAATCCGGATGTTCCATCCGTTAGACGTTACCTGAAACAGTTCCTGATGGACCCCTATGTCATCCAGCTTCCCTGGATGCTCAGGTGGATGATCGTCAATCTTTTTGTGCTGCCCTTTCGGCCCACGAATTCGGCCGAGGCCTATAGCAGCGTTTGGACGGATAAAGGCTCCCCCCTGATTGTACTTTCCCGAGAAATGCTCGCCAGAGTCAGAGAAAAAACCGGTACGCCGGTTGCACTGGGCATGCGATATGGTAACCCCTCCATAGAATCAGCCATGCTGGAACTGGCACAAACTGATTTAAGTGAAGTTCTGTTTGTCCCGCTGTACCCCCATTATGCAGAGAGCACAGTAGCCACTTCCATTGCTGAAGCCAGGGAGGTTATTGAAAAACATGGACTCGATGTTTCCCTGAAAGTTTTTCAACCCTTCTATAACAGGGCTGAATATATTGACGCACTGGTGAGCAGTGCTTCCCCCTACCTGGAGAATAATGCGTCCTATGATCATGTCCTGTTCAGTTACCATGGACTGCCGGAACTTCATCTCACCAAGGCGGATCCCACCAGCAGCCACTGCCTGAAAAAAGAAAACTGCTGCAGCACTCCCTCACCTGCCCATGCAACCTGCTACAGGCATCAGGTATTCGAAACCACCCGTTTGTTTGTGGAAAAAACCGGACTGCGTGAAGACCAGTATACACTGACCTTTCAGTCAAGACTTGGACGGGCCAAATGGCTGGCCCCCTATACCGAGGAAACCCTGAAAAAACTGGCGGGCCGTGGTGTCAGGAATATCCTTGTCATGTGCCCGGCATTCATTACAGACTGCCTGGAAACACTGGAGGAAATAGAAATGCAGGGAGGCGATGTGTTCAGGGAAGCCGGCGGCGAATCACTGACATTGATTCCCTGCCTGAACTCGCATCCCGAATGGATCCAGACACTGGTGAAATGGATAGATGATCCGGCTGAAGGAAGTGCGGCCTGATCCTGGCGAATTATCGAGCTGAATCTACCCGAAACCCGCCCGGCTCAAAATCCCGCAGACCCATTACCAACTGCTCGTCGGACCCCTCTTCAAACTCATTGAAGACCAGCACCAGATAATAATGGTTCTGCGCCAGTCGCCTGTGTGTCACTACCTGCCCCTTGATGTTGAAAGAAGAGCGATCACCTGGAATAGCAAACTTCAGGCTCGCATTGTGGGGATAGTCGTCCTGGGCCAGCAAAGCCTGAATCACCTTGCTGTCACAACTGACCTCAATGCTGGAACGGGACACGTTCACGCACTCGGTGCAAAATACTGTTGTCTTTTCAGGGCCGGCCACTGACAGTGCTACCGGAAACACAATGGGATATCTTGGAAATGCGCGTCGTTCGTTCATGGCTCACCCGTAACGTCTTTTTGGATTTGTTGACATTCTATGGACTACTCCAGCCTGAACATACAGGAATGAGAATAAAGCATGACCTGGATCACAGGACAGCTCCCTGAACAGTGAAAAATGTGAGCTGTAGCACTGAAACAGTGAATATGGTCAGGAAAACAGGTCAGTAAAAGCCTCGTCAAGCCGTTCAAAACGAAAAGAGAACCCGGCGTCCTGCAGGCGGGCCGGAACAACATTCTGGCCATGAAGCAACAACCTGTCACCCATCTCACCAAAGACAAGCCTGACTACAAATCCCGGTAATGGAAGCAGGGTTGGCCGATGAACTGACTTGCCAAGCTGGCGGGTAAACTCGGCATTACTGACAGCATTGGGAGCTGTGAGGTTGAATACGCCTTCCACAGACGGGGTCTCAACAAGAAAATCAAAAGCATGAATAACATCCTCGCGATGCACCCAGGTCATCATCTGCTGACCGGATCCGATGCGGCCTCCGAGACCAAGATAGAACGGCGGCAAAAGACGTTTTAATACTCCTCCGCCTTGACCAAGCACGACTCCGAGCCTGACGATACACAGGCGAATTCCCAGATCCCTGACACCTGCTGCAGCCTGTTCCCAGGCTTCACAGAGTTCATGGGTGTATTCCAGATTGGAACGGGCTTCTTCAGTCAGTGGGCTATTGTCATGAGCTCCATACCAGCCAATGGCTGAACCGCTAATCATGACCTCAGGTTTGTCAGACAATGTAGACAGGTATTCAACCAGGCTGTGCGTCATTCCTATACGACTATTGTACAGTGCCTGCTTCCGCTTCTCGCTCCATCGTCTGTCGCCGATCCCTTCACCAGCAAGATTGATAACCGTATGGAATACTTCACTGCTCTTCAGTTCATCAAATCCTTTGTAGTAGGAGACCTGTTCCCCACAACGGTTTTTATGCCTGGCAGGATTTCGCGTAATCACCACAGCTTCATGACCACTGGCAGCCAGGTGCTCCAGCAGCCTGCTGCCAATAAATCCCGTGCCTCCGGTGATCAGGTATCTGGCCATGATTAGCTCAGGCGTCTGCCCTCACCAGCCAGGCACATCCCTGCATCTGAATCGCACCGTCATTCTCAAATCCCTTGAGCAGTTCAACCGTTTCCTGATAGGCCTGCTCACGGGTTTCCTCCGTTGCCTCAGCCAGGGCATCCCCCAGGAAAAGTGCGTCCATGGTAAAGCGTGCAGCGCTTTCCGGGATGGCACCAGGCCCACCAAGATGCTGGTTGCCGGTCCACTTGGTGATCTCGATATTTTTAAAGCCAGCGGTTTCAAGGATATCCACCAGGTAATCCTTGTCACCAAAAGCAAAAGGTCCGGGAGCATTGGGGACCGGTGGAGGCAGGTCTACATACTTGCCGGCGATGGCCATTAACTGGCCTACCCAGGGCTGTTCCGAGGGTGGTCCCCAACAAACAAAACTGGTCCGCCCTCCTTCCTTCAGAAAACCATGCATATTGGTAAACGCTGCATGGGGATCTTCAAAGAACATCACACCAAAACGGGAAAACAGGACATCATATCCTTCAAGTCTGACGGTCGATGCATCGCCACAGATGAAATCCACATTGTCCAGCCCGGACTCTGCCAGGCGGGCATTGGCGGTATTGACCAGTGTCTGGCTAAGGTCAAGTCCGGTGACATGCCCTTCACTGACGAGAGGAGCAATATCGAAAGTGGTAGCTCCACCGCCGCAACCAACATCAATAACCCGCTCAGAGGACTCAAAGGCCGCATGGGCAATAGCTGCGGCGCCAACTGGTGCAATCATTCCTTCAAACTGATCCACATAGGTATTCCATTTTTCACCCATTTCTCCTGCCCAGCTTTCAGATTCCATTTCCTGGGGTAATTTGTCTGCCATAAGAATGTTCCTTGGATTTATTTGTTCTGACTACCGATACGATAACTGCCGGGATTCAGTTTTCACAGGCAGTTTCAGCAGGCTTATTCTTTCGTAAACAGGCCTGGATAGCCAGAGCCAAAGACTGTGAACAAGCTAGGACTTGGTAAATATTATGTCGAGGGAGGCTGAAAAATTCAGTGGCCACGCCGGGATCGATACTCAAGGCTCGCTGGAACTGCCCCTCGGCGAAATAAGCGTCGGAAACGGAGAGACATTATCTCCATTCTCTATCTTGCTGACCCCTTCCTTTTCCACTTCATCAATCCGTATGATGGCCTGCATGGGAATGAAGCTGCGTTTTACATCCTGGAATTCCGCTTTCAGTTTTTCCTCACTCGGATCCACGACCACCTGGGTCCGTTCACCAAAAATGTAATCCTCCACTTCGATAAATCCGTACAGGTCGCTGGAATATACCTGCTTGGCAAAAACCTCGTAGATCTGGCCCTTGTTCAGGAAGGTGACTTTGTAAATGGGTTCTTTGCTGTTTTTAGCCATGTTGGTTTCCGAATTACACTCTCTAATAGATTCTCAATGACACTATGACGTTCACTGGCGGCTTATATCAGGCTGATTTTACGCTTTTCAAGGGTAAGGTACTGTAATTTCTAGAGAGTTACGACTGCCTCGTTTATAATCCGCCCTCTTTTTCAGGATCACTGAGCTGATACTCCCAACATGAGCAAGAAAGTCTTCATAAAAACCCATGGCTGCCAGATGAATGAGTACGATTCTGCGCGCATGCTCGACCTGCTGCAGGAAAGCCGCGATATGGAGCGTGTAGACTCAGCAGAAGAAGCCGACGTCCTTCTGCTAAACACCTGTTCTATAAGGGAAAAAGCCCAGGAAAAAGTATTTCATCAACTGGGTCGCTGGCGTGAGTTGAAAGTACAGAAACCCGGCTTGAAGATAGCCGTTGGCGGCTGTGTTGCCAGCCAGGAAGGAGAAATGATTGGCAAGCGTGCCCCCTATGTGGACGTGGTATTTGGCCCCCAGACCCTGCACCGCCTGCCTGAAATGCTCGATACCGACACTGCAGGTAACCCGGTTGTGGACATCAGTTTCCCGGAAATTGAGAAATTTGACCGCCTGCCGGAGCCCAAAGTCGCCGAATGCCAGGCTTTCCTGACGATCCAGGAAGGCTGCAGCAAATACTGTTCATTCTGTGTGGTCCCCTATACACGGGGGGAAGAAGTCAGCCGCCCCATGGACGACATCCTGGCAGAGGCCGTGGTCCTGGCCGAACAGGGTGTACGGGAAGTCAACCTGCTGGGACAGAACGTCAATGCTTACCGGGGCCTGAGTTTTGAGGGAGATATAGTGGATCTGGCGACCCTGATTACCTATGTTTCAGCTATCGATGGCATCGACAGGATTCGCTACACCACCTCTCATCCGGTGGAATTCAACCAGAACCTGATTGATACCTATGAAAGCGTCCCGGAGTTGGTCAGCCATCTACATCTGCCCGTACAGCATGGTTCAGATCGTATTCTCGCGCTCATGAAGCGCAACCACACGGTACTGGAATACAAGTCCACCATCAGGAAGCTGCGGGCCATTCGCCCTAATATCAGCATTTCGTCTGACTTCATCGTAGGCTTTCCCGGGGAAACCGACCGGGACTTCGAAGACACCATGAACCTGATCAACGAGATCGGTTTTGATCACAGCTTCAGTTTCATCTTTAGTGCACGTCCGGGAACACCTGCCGCAGACCTGGTGGATACCACACCGATGGAAGTAAAAAAACAACGTCTATCAATTCTCCAGACCCGTATTCTCCAGCATGCCAACAGTATTTCAGAAGCCATGGTAGGGACCGTGGAACCCGTCCTTGTGACGGGCCCTTCCAAGAAAGATCCGGGTGAATTACAGGGCAGAACTGAAAACAATCGGGTGGTAAATTTCCGCACGGATGATCACGGCATTGTTGGCCAGATCGTAAACATGAAAATCACCGATGCCCTGCCAAACTCGCTCAGGGGTGAACTGGCTTGATATTGGTCAATAATTCAAGGACTTAGATTCAGCAACAGATTCCCCACCTTACCCAAAAATTAATACATTTTCCCGTTTCACTTGGTATACTGCGTACATGAATTCTGCCCCAGGAGGGCCAATTTCTCCCTAAATGGCTAGTCAAACCCTTTCCCAGCGTCTGGTACTGGAACCCGATAATCCTCAACGTCTTGCCAACCTGTGCGGTCGGCTGAATGAACACCTGAAACAAATTGAGCAACGTCTTCTGGTGAAGATCCAGAATCGCGGCAGTGAATTCATGGTGACGGGGGAGCCTGTCGCCGTAAAAAATACCTCCCATATTCTCCGGAACCTGTATGCCCTCACCCAGGCAGAGACAGACCTTGTTCCAGACACAATCCATATGGCCATTCAGGAAGGAATCAACAACCAGATGACGCATGAGATACCGGAAGCCGCTCCGGGCAAGCAGGATATTCCAACTGAAGACAACGACAGCGGGGAAGATTTCCTGCTGCTCAGAACCCCCAAGGCTTCAATCAAGCCCAGAGGTCGCAACCAGAATAGTTATGTCAGGGCCATACTCAGGCACGACATCAACTTCGGTATAGGTCCTGCAGGAACCGGTAAAACCTACCTGGCAGTTGCCTGTGCCGTGGAAGCGCTGGTGAAGGAAGAGGTCAGTCGCATCCTGCTGGTGCGGCCCGCCGTGGAAGCCGGTGAAAAACTGGGTTTCCTGCCAGGCGATCTTTCCCAGAAAGTTGATCCCTACCTGCGACCGCTGTATGACGCACTTTACGAAATGCTGGGTTTTGAGCGGGTGGGTCGCCTCATCGAAAAGAATGTCATTGAAGTGGCACCGCTGGCGTACATGCGCGGCAGAACACTGAACAATGCCTTTATCATTCTCGATGAAAGCCAGAACACCACCACCTCCCAGATGAAAATGTTCCTTACCCGAATTGGCTTCGGATCCACGGCCGTTATCACGGGCGATGTTACACAGATAGACCTTCCCAAAGGCGCTGGCAGCGGTCTTGTCCAGGCCTCCAAGGTGCTTGAAGGTGTTCAGGGCGTCAGTTTTACGTGCTTCAAGTCACGCGATGTCGTGCGACATCCTATCGTTCAGAAAGTGGTCGATGCCTATGACGAACATGATCGCCAGTCGATCACCGAACTCAACTCTGAAAAAAACAGGGACAGCGATCGTTTCAATGAACGGGACCATTGAAGTGAATGTTGACCTGGTTAATGCCAGTACAGACTCACAGCTTCCTTCTCTCTCGGACTTCAGGTCCTGGGCGGAATCAGCTCTGTCTGCTGCCCTGCCCGCGTCGGATGCACCACACCCATCGACTGAACTCAGTATTCGCATCGTGGACAAGGAAGAATCAGCCGAATTAAATCGTCACTACAGGAATAAAAATGGCCCTACCAACATTCTGTCATTTCCCTATGATGGAATTCAGGGAACCGGTATCTCCCTGCTTGGAGACCTGGCTATCTGTGCCCCGCTTGTGCGGCAGGAAGCGCGGGAACAGGACAAAAGTGTTAAGGCCCACTGGGCACACCTGGCTGTTCACGGTGTTCTTCATCTAAGCGGTTATGATCATGAAGAAGAGGCAACCGCGCAGGAAATGGAAACCCTTGAAATAAACATCCTCAATTCCCTCGGTTACAGGAATCCCTACTCACAGGACTTGAAAGGCAATGAGTGACGATCAATCTGGCAGCGATTCGGGAAGCAGTTCCTGGATCGGTAAACTGACGAATTTATTCAGTGACTCTGTAGACGACACCAGAAGCCTGGTGAACGTCCTGAGGCAGGCAGAACAAAACAAGGTCATTGATGCTGACGGGCTCAGCATTATTGAAGGAGCACTCCAGGTCAATGACATGCAGGTACGGGAAATCATGATTCCCCGTTCCCAGATAGCGACCATCGATATCACCGATTCACCCGAGGATATCATTCCCAAAGTGATTGAAGCAGGCCACTCACGGTTTCCCGTCATAGGTGAAAGCAAGGATGACGTGGTTGGCATTCTGCTGGCAAAGGATCTCCTACCCCTCGCACTGAATGCAGACTCCCGCTTCAATCTCAAGGATGTTTTGCGACCGGCTATTTTTGTCCCCGAATCCAAACGCCTGAATGTCCTGCTCAAGGAGTTCCGGGAAAACAGAAACCATATGGCAATTGTCATCGATGAATACGGCGGTCTCGGTGGACTGATTACCATTGAGGATGTGCTAGAGCAGATCGTAGGAGAAATCGAGGATGAATACGATATCGATGAAGAGGACTATATCAAGTCCTACGACAAGGACAGTTACACGGTAAAAGCACTTACCCCGATCGATGACTTCAATACCTTTTTCCACAGCAACCTGCCGGATAATGAGTTTGATACGATCGGCGGGCTGGTCCTCAACCAGTTCAAGCACATCCCGGAGCGTGATGAGAAAATTGGCGTCGGTCCCTACCTGTTCAAGGTCCTCAGTGCCGACAATCGCCAGATCCGCTTACTCCTGGTGACTACCATATTTGCGCCAGAGGCAACCGGGCAGGACTGATGACCGATTCCGCCCCGGTTCCTGTCAGTACGCCCGCCGGACCCCACCCGTCACTGTTAAAACGATGCCTGTTTGCCCTTATCGCAGGCGCTATCGGGCCGCTGGCATTCAGCCCGAATAATATGTGGCTCCTTGGGATCATTTCAGTAATGGGACTATATATGGCCCTGAAACATGCGACACCAAGGCAAGGGGGCTTCACGGGCTGGTTTTTCGGAGTCGGCTTCTTTGGCACTGGCGCTTCCTGGGTTTTTGTCAGCATCAATGTTTATGGCAATGCCGGTCCAGAACTTGCCGGCTTCCTTACTGGCCTGTTTGTTGCCGGCCTGGCCCTGTTTTTTGCATTGCAATGCTGGATAAACCAACGCTTTTTCAACTGTTCATTCTATATTTTCAGTTTTGCCGCATTATGGGTACTGGGCGAATGGCTACGCAGCTGGTTTCTCACCGGCTTCCCCTGGCTTTATATGGGGTATCCCCATACAGACTCGACTTTCTCCGGAGTTGCCCCCGTATTTGGTGTTATGGGTATTAGTCTTATTGTCGTTATTACCGGCGCTTCTTTTGGCGAAATGTTTCTGGTCTGGCTGCGTACACACTCCGGTTATACCGTGGCCAAAACCTATCTGCCAACGGGGCTGTTTTTTATGTGGATTGCCACATCCCTGTTGGGCAACATCACCTGGGTAACACCGGTTGCAGACAGTACGCTGGAAGTAGGACTTGTCCAGGCCAATATTGACCAGAAACGTAAATTTGACCGAAGCTTCATCGAGGAAAATCTTGATCGCTATGAATCCCTGTCCAATCCACTATGGGATACGGACATCGTCATATGGCCAGAAACAGCCATTCCCTATATTTACGATCGGGCTGGCCTTGTTCGTGACTATTTTTCAGGCCAGGCCCAAAATTCCGGTACTGCACTGATCACCGGTATCTTTGGTGAAACTGATGCCGGCCTTCACAACAGCATAACCAGCCTGGGGATTGGCAGCGGTATTTATCACAAGCAAAAACTTGTTCCCTTTGGTGAATATGTTCCCCTGCGATTCCTGCTGTCAGGTTTGCTCGAGCTGTTTGCATTACCTATGTCATCCCTTGAAGAAGGTCCGGCAAACCAGGACATGCTCCGGGCCCATGACTACACCATAGCCCCTTTTATCTGCTACGAAGTGGTATATCCGGACTTTGTACGCAGACAGGCTGTTGATGCCGATCTCCTGGTAACCATCAGTAACGACACCTGGTTCGGTGCTTCCTGGGGTCCCTTGCAGCATCTGGAAATGGCTGCAATGCGCGCACTGGAAAATGGGCGCTACATGATTCGTGCAACCAACAATGGCGTTTCCGCCATCATCAATGAAAAGGGGCAAATTACTGCCCGCTCAGGTCAGTTCAC
>CAZDCK010000021.1:0-58306 GCA_964503965.1 uncultured Enterobacteriaceae bacterium
AAAAAACCCCGGCAAGCCGGGGTTTGTGTATTTGGTGGAGGCGGCGGGAGTTGAACCCGCGTCCGTCAGTCCTCTGCCGAGAGCTCTACATGCTTAGCCAGGTCTATTGAGTTAGCCCATCACGACCCGACTGGCAGGGTGTTTAAGGCGAGTTCACTGAAAGTTTAAACCGTAGGCGGTGAACGCGCTTTTCGGTCGGTCCTGTTCTATATGACAATTGCAAAACACTGGTTTACAGGCATCCCGGTGGCAATCGCTAGCCTAACTTAGTTTTATTAAGCGGCTAGAGCGTAGTTATCGTCGTTGGCAACTATAGTAGTTGCATAGATTGTTTTACGAGAGTCTATACCCTCTCGACATGCACCCTGGGTTTTGGTACCGGCGTCGAATCCAGATCACCCCCAAAAGTGTTTCCTGGCCATAGTCCTTTCAAAACCATGTTCTACATGCCAGATGTCTAATTATAGCATATTCACCCTACCTTAAATGGGGGCATTTTATTAATTTGCAAGTAGACGGGAAATACGGGAATAATTGGTGCCTGCTTTACTCAATAGAATTACTAATGTTTTAGGGGAACCCATGGGGATCAATACCACTTTTACCAAACGCCTGGCCTGTCTGTCTCTTGCCTCCTGTTTCTTGTCGCTTACCACTTCCAGCATCGGTGCCGAGGATTACGCCTGGCGTCCTCGACTTGCATCACTGAATCCACAGGCCGCCTGTGAATCCCTGGATGGTTTGGCCATACCAGCATCTGCCATTGGCCTGGCAACCACCGGAGCCACCATTACATCGGTAGAACTGGTGCGCGGCAATGCCAGGGATAATGCTAATGGCGAGTTTTGCAAGGTGATTGGTCGTATCCATCCGGTTACATACAGTGCGCCAGATATCGAATTTGAGGTAAACCTGCCTTCCGAATGGAACGGCAAGTCCCTGCAGTTTGGTGGTGGCGGCTTCAATGGTTCCCTGGTTACGGGCCTGGGGCATTATGCCAAGCAGCCTTCCTCTGAAGAGACAGCCCTGGCCCGGGGCTATGTGACCCTGGGCAGTGATTCCGGCCACAAGGCCAGGAACCCTGGCTTTGACGGCACTTTCCTGCTGTACGAAGAGGCCCTGCGCAATTATGGTCATGAACAGATAAAGAAAACCCATGACGTGGCTATGCACCTGGTCCAGGCACGATACGGGACAGGTTCCCAGTTCAACTATTTCATAGGGGGCTCCCAGGGCGGCCATGAAGCTTTTGATGCCATCCAGCGCTATCCGGATGATTACCATGGTGCGGTCGCCGGTTACCCTGCCCATAATGTGGTGATGCTACACCTGGCGGCCAACAAGTATGCCCGTGCGCTTTTGGCCAATGACGGTGACAGCTGGATCAGTCCGGCCAAGGCGGCCAGTTTTGTTTCTGCCATCTATGAGGCCTGTGACGATCTTGATCGTGCCGAGGATGGCATCATCAGCAATGTCAGTGCCTGTCTTGAGGAAACCCGGGATTTTAGTCTGAAGTCTTCTGATAACCCGGTGCGTTGTGATGGCGGCGCAGATACCGGTGACAGCTGTCTGTCCGATGCCCAGATTGATGCACTGAATACCTTTGATGAACCCTATGATCTGGGGTTCAGCGTGTTTGCTGATGACGAAACCACGTCCATCTTTCCGAAATGGACGCCCTTTGAAGGCTCTACCTTCATGGATGGCGGTTTCCCGAATCTTGGTGCCCAGGGACCGACCCAGGCCTTGCAGTATGGTCCCGGCGATGCCACTCCCCGTTATGCCATTGCCCAGGACCTGACCCTTGACACCATGAATGAATTTGAACCCGGACAGTATGCCGGCCGTATTGGTCGCCTGGTGGAAATGATGAGTGCCAACAGTGTGAATCTGGACCGGTTCCGGGACAATGGCGGCAAGCTGGTTTATTTCCATGGACGTGTGGATGACTTCATTCCTGTCTACAGTTCCATCCAGTACTGGGAGCGCCTGAACGGTCGTTATGAAGAAGAAGAGCTGGCCGATTTTGTGAAGTTCTATACTGTTCCCGGCATGGGGCATGTGACCGGCACTTTCAATGCCCGCATTTCATCCCTAGATGTTCTGGAGGCCTGGGTGGAAGATGGTGAGGCTCCGGGTACCCTGACGGCAATCGATGAGAATGAAGCCACAGCCGGACGTACCCGCCCTGTGTGCCACTATCCTGGCTGGCCCCGCTATAATGGCCGGGGCGATATCAACAGTGCCGACAGTTTCAGTTGTGTTACGCGTTGATTATTCAGCTGTATTGAGCAGCGTAAACTGATACAGGAATTTTCATGGCCACTTTGACCTTTTTTGGCGCTGTCACAGGCGTGACAGGCTCTGCCTATTTGCTGGAAACAGCGCATGCCCGCGTTCTTCTCGATTGCGGGTTATACCAGGGCAGGCGAAAGGATGAAGCAGCCAATTTTGAACCTTTCCCTTTTGATCCCCGGTCACTGGACGGTGTCGTGCTGTCCCATGCCCACCTTGATCATTCCGGTCGCATACCCCAGTTGATAAAGGAAGGCTATGCCGGCCCGTTGCATATGACGAGCGCGACGGTGGATTTGCTGGAGGTGATGCTGAAGGACTCCGCCCATCTGATCGAGCGTGATGTGGAGTGGGAAAACAAGATCCGGCGTCGTGAACACAAAAAGCCGCGGTCAGTGTTGTATACCCTCAAGGATGTGGAGAAAGCCCTGGATTCCTGTATCGGGGTTGGATATCGGGAACTGGTGCAGGTAGCAGAGGGCATTACGATCTGTTTTCGGGATGCAGGCCACATACTGGGTTCATCCATTGTCGAGGTCTTCATTGATGAGGATGGCAAACAGTCCAAGCTGGTCTTTTCCGGTGACCTGGGCAATTTTGAAACACCCTTGCTGGAAGATCCGGAAATTATTGACGATGCGGATGTGCTGCTTCTCGAATCCACCTATGGTAACCGGGATCATCGTTCCATGGAGGAGTCCCTGGATGAATTCGAATCCATTCTTCACAAGGCATCAAAGAAGGGCGGCAATATTCTGATCCCTTCTTTTGCCGTTGGTCGCACGCAGGACATTATTTTTATTCTTGGCGAGCTTTACCAGCAGGGTAGGCTGGACCACCAGGCGGTATACCTGGACAGTCCGATGGCCATCGATATTACAGCGGTCTATGACAAGTACATGCATATGTTCAATGAAGAGGACCAGGCAGAGATCAATGGTAACGGTGGCAGCACGCTGAAAAGTTTTCTCCCGATTCTGCGGTATTCAACGACCACGGAAGAGTCAATGAACCTGAACAAGATCGATAGCGGAGCCATCATTATTGCCGGTAGTGGCATGTGCAATGGTGGCCGGATCCGTCATCATCTCAAGCACAATCTCTGGAAGCATAATGCCCATGTCATTATCGTTGGCTATCAGGCACTGGGAACAACCGGGCGTGCTCTTGTGGATGGCAAGAAGATCTTTCGGCTGGGTCGAGACAAGGTGGTAGTGAAGGCAAAGATCCATACCATCGGTGGTTTTTCTGCCCACGCCGGGCAGACACAGTTACTGGAGTGGGCGAGACAGTTCAAGGATCCAAAACCGTCACTTTACCTGGTCCATGGTGAGCAGGAAGCCAAGGATAATCTTTGCCAGATTCTCAAGGAAGAAGGCTGGGATGTTGCTATACCGGATGCTGGGCAGCAGATAACATTCTAGTGTTAAAGGCCTGGCATCAGTTCCATCATTGCCCTGACAGTGGATTCAACGCCCAGACGTACTGAGGGTTCCGGTTCGATCATGAACAGGGGGGAGTGGTGTCCTGATACCGGCTCTCCCCCGGCCTCGGCAATGGCCAGGGCTTCCCGGGAAGTGCCTCCCACTTCCCAGTAGGCACTGGGAATATCCGGGTCTGATGTAAAGAACGGATAGTCTTCTGCACCCATGCCGTCCGGCAGTTTAGTGATCAGGTTATTGGCACCGATCCGCTCCCGCCACATGCCATTGAGTCGACTACCCAGCGCATCATCGTTCATGAGTGGAGGTACGGTCTGGTCGAGAATAATCACTTCCGGAAGTAGCTCTTCAGGTAATCCAGCGACCCGACCCATATTTCTGGCAATGCGCTCTATACCCTTGAGTAGTTTTTCACGGGTTTCAGGATTGGTATTGCGAACGGTAAGCTGGAGAATCGCCTCGTCAGAAATAATGTTGTGTTTCGAGCCCGCATGAAAAGCACCCACTGTAACAACACCTGGTTCATGGGGAGCCAGTTCACGGGAGACCAGTGTTTGCAGGGCAAGTACAATCTGGCTGGCGAGTACGATCGGATCCTTGGTTCCGTGGGGGTAGGCACCGTGGCCGCCAATGCCGTGCACTATGATGTCGACCATGTCTGCACCGGCATAAGGGCTCGAATTTTCCAGCAGGTTCAGTGTCCAGGTTGGGTTGGCCGCGGCGACATGAAAACCAAGCATGTAATCCGGCGTTCCAAAGCGTTCCCAGATATTATCCTCCCGCATGGCTTTCGCGCCGCTACCGATTTCTTCTGCTGGCTGGACGATAAGCATGGCTGTGCCTGACCAGCGGTCACGACGTTTCACGAGCTGGCGGGCAGTGCCGACAAGGGATGTGATATGGACATCATGGCCGCAGGCGTGCATGACATAGGATTCAAGATCAGTGGCCGGATTCACTTGCGTGGCCAGTGAGGCGTAGGGCAGCCCGGATTCCTCTTTGAGGGGTAGTGCATCCATGTCGGCCCGCATTGCTACCAGGGGGCCAGGACCATTTTCCAGGATGGCAACCAGGCCTGTCTGGCCGATTCCTTCCGTGACCTCAAAGCCTGCTTTACGGAGTTCTTCTGCCATGCGTGCAGCGGTAGCATTTTCCTGGAATGAGAGCTCCGGATTGCGATGAAAATGTTCGAAAAGATCACCCAGATAAGTGTTGTACTCTAGGGCAATATCGTCGGTGATTTCATCTGCCAGAGTTACGTGGCAAATGGTGGCTGTCATTAGCAAAGCAAGCAATTTTCTGGTCATTGGTGTCACCCCTGAACCATGGTTTCTGAAATATTGATAGCAAAATGGTAACAGATTCCTTTCTGCGAAAGCCCTGTATCATTCGGATATGTCCCTGCAAATAAAAAAGCCCGGCATTTGCCGGGCTTTTTGGAAGTATCCATATATCAAAATCGCAACTCTTCAGGAGGCAGGGTCTGACCATCCTCGTCAATTTCATGGCGGTTGTTCTGGGCACAGATATATTCCAGTTGCTCCCAGGTGCGGTCGCGACGATAGCGATAGGTAACATGCCAGGGCTGAGCAAGAACCTTGGGATCTTCGAAAGTGAAATCCAGGTGCAGGATGTCCGGGTTTTCAGGGTCAAGGTAGATGCGCTCGGTGGTTGTGAGCATGTCGCTGTTGGTAATGCCTGCACGACCCAGACGCTGTCCTGGCTGTGTACCGATGGTGGTGACGACGAGGGTATCGCCTTCCCAGTGTCCGCGGGAATAGCCAAAGTAGTTTGGATCCAGTTCTTCCCTGGCCGGCATGGGGCGGCCATCAGTGTATATGCGACGCACCTGCATCAGGGCTTCCTGGATCACCGTAATCTTTCCTGGTGTGAAGAGGAATTCCAGGGAATAGGGAAAATTCATGATGTAGGGAAAGCCATCGGGTTCGCAGTTATTGGTGGTTTCCGGAACTTCGTAACTGGAATCTTCCGCCAGGCGTGCCTGGTGCATATCCCAGGTGGCTTTGGCTTCGCCTATGAGCACCGGTTCATCACCACCGACCTGTCCGAAGAAAGGGAACCAGAGGCCGCGCCAGTCAGGCAGATTGTCCAGTTCGGCATAACTGGCATCCTCTGCATTGGCCGGATAGACGACGTCATCCTGGGCAAGTGCTGACCCGAAAGCCATCAATGCAGTGGAAAAAAGGGCAATAAGAGAATAGAACAGACTTTTTGGTTTCATTTGAGTCACTTCCCTTTTCAGTTCCTTTCCTGACAAATACGTTGTGCGGCACCCACGTCACAGTAATAGGTGCCGTCTGCCAGCTGGACCCAATAAAAACGGCCGCCGGGGCTGCCGTCAGCATAGGGGCTAACCGAAAAAGTCACTTCATCGCCGACATTGAACATATCCGGTGAAAATCCACGGCGGGTCAGGTGTACCTTGCTGGTGAATTCCACGCCCCAGCTGACGGCAGTGCCATCATCCTGGGTGACATCCACCATGATCCAGACGTGAGGATTAGTCCATTGTACTTCGGAAACTACACCTGTAATTTCAACCTTGGTTGACTGGTCAAACATGGCAAAGGAATGATGGGCGAGGATGCTGGCAGAATTAAGGGTAAGTAATAGTGCCACTGCCGAAAATACCGGGATTTTTCTCATGATGTCTTGTCCGAAAACACTGATTAACTGATGAATAGGGAAACAGGCTTTGAGGATAGCATGAAGGCCGGGCCCAACAAAACGTAAAAACGGCGACCATTCAGCCCCTGTTTTGGTATGCTCGGCAGAAACATGCAGAAGCGCTGATTTGGAAGGGGATTTCTATGTCTGTAAAAGTAATCTGGTTATCTCTTGTTTTTCTGGTGTGGCAATTACCACAGGTCAAGGCCCAGCAGGGTGAGGATATCTACAGGGCAAGGTGTGCCGCCTGTCATGAGGTACCGGTCACCAACGTGGAGCGTCCGGCACCATCCAGGGCCGTCCTTGAGACTCTTGCGACTGGCAGTATTTACCGGGCCCTTACCCAGGGCGTGATGCGCATTCAGGCCGCTGGGTTGAATAATACCGAACTGCAGGCGGTTGCCGAGTATCTGGCAGGCCAACCCCTCCCGGATCCCGGGTTGGTCATGACGGGCAACCTGTGTGAGCAAAATCCTCCCATGAGTAATCCCTTGCTGCATCCAGGCTGGAATGGCTGGGGTAGTGACCACCGCAATGCCCGTGCTGCCCTGGATGCGGGAGTGACTGCAGAGAATATAAACCGGCTTAGACTGAAATGGGTTTTTGGATTGCCGGGAGAAGACCAGCCCCGCGCACAGCCAGCCGTAATTGCCGGGCGATTATTTGTTGGTAGCAAGGCCGGTGCCGTTTATTCCCTTAATGCTGACAGTGGTTGTACATATTGGACCTATCTGCCCCAGACCGGTGTTCGCAGCGCTTTCTCTGTTGGCCCTGTTGCCCTTGGTCCTGAAGAGCAGGGGTACGCCGTTTATTTCCAGGATCTTCGCGGCAGTGTTTATGCGGTGAATGCCCGGACAGGAGAGGAAATCTGGGTCACTCGTGTAGAGGACCATCCTGGTGTACGCGGTACCGGATCCGTGACCCTGTTTGAAGGATACCTCTATGTTCCCACCGCCGGTGTTGTGGAGGAAACCAATGCCACCGGACCACAGTACCCCTGTTGTACGTTTCGCGGCAGTATTACCAAACTTGACGCACAAACGGGTGAGCTGGTCTGGAAAACCTACACCATGGAAGAAGCCCGGCCTCGCGGATTGAGTAATGAAGGGGTCCAATTGTATGGCCCCGCCGGGGCTGGAATCTGGAATGCTCCGACCATAGATCCTGATCGCGGTCTGCTTTATACCGCTACAGGTAATGCTTATGGAGAGCCGGCTCCTGAAACATCGGATGCTGTGATTGCCATGAGTCTTGAAACAGGGGAAATTGTCTGGGTGAACCAGACGACACCAGGCGATGCCTTTATCAGCGGCTGCCCCCGTAATCCTCAAATTGTTAATCCCAACTGTCCTGAAGAAGTCGGTCCCGACGTGGACTTTGCTGCATCACCCATCCTGACGTCGACATCCGATGGCAGGGAATTGCTGGTCATACCCCAAAAGTCAGGTATGGCATATGCCCTGGATCCCAACAAAAATGGGCAAACTGTCTGGGCTTACCGGGTAGCTCCGGGTAGTGCAGCTGGTGGCTGGTGGGGGATGTCTGTAGCCCAGGGAATGGCCTATGTGGGCGTTGGTGGTTACTCAAACCAGGGATCCGGCGGTATTCATGGCATAGATCTGGGCACTGGAGAAAGGGTTTGGGCTGCACCTCCGGCAGATCTTCTGTGTGAACCTGGATTTGGTTGCCGCGCGACGCAATCTGCGGCAGTTACTGCCATTCCTGGCGCCGTATTTTCAGGTTCAGCCGACGGGGGGATGCGTGTTTACAGTGCCGTTGATGGGGACGTGCTTTGGACTTTTGACAGCAATCCCGTCTTTGAAACGATCAATGGCGTTCCAGCTTCAGGAGGATCGTTCGATGGCCCAGGTCCCGTAGTAGTCGACGGTATGGTCTATATGCTGTCGGGAAACTGCTGCATCGTCGGCAGACCGGGAAATGCGTTATTTGCTTTTGAGCTGGAAGAGCAGTAACGGGTTCGGGTGTGATTAGAAGTCGCTGCGACGCTCATCACGGAGTCGTCGTATGACCAGATTGACGGCAATATTCAGTTCAATATGATCGGGGACTGCCGCGTTCTCTTCGACCCGGTAACGTCCATTGACTATAAAAGCCGGTAGTTTATTCGGTGCGTAGTCTGTGGTTTGCAGCGCTGCCCGCTTTACCATGGTATCCACTTCGTCTGAATGCCATGTTTCATTGAAAGTTTCTTCATCAATGCCATTTTTCGAAAAAAAAACCTGGATTTCCCGCTCGGTCCGTAAAGGATTGTTTTCCTCGTGTAGAGCATGGAATGCGGCCTGGTGAATCTGGTCTTCGGCATCCAGAACAAGAGCCGTGTAATAAATTCTGGCATGCATTTCCATAATCTCATTCCATACCACTGGGGTCCTCAGCATTCTGACATCACCGCGAACGCCGTCCCTGTAATCCGTAGAGATGGGTTCTAGTGTGAAGCACTCAGCGCAGCCATACCAGAAGAGCTCACGGACTTCGATGACATCCTCCGGTGTTTCTGTGGGAACAGGCCTGCCCAGAGGCTGGTAATGTATGCCTTCCACTGAATCCCTGGGTTGGCCAGTGACGGTCAGGGAAAGACATGTCAAAAGTAAGATCAGGGCTTGAAAAACAATTCGCATAGGGTTGTCCGGAAATTGGCTGTTTCTAAAGTAGCAGATTTTTGCTCACCGGTAACAGCAGGAAGTCGTATTGTTGTGATAGTAATGATGTCTGTTATATAGTGCAAAGCAGATATGTATCAGTTTTTAAAGGGTTTTGTGCAGAAAATGTGTACTTTGTGCTGTAGTGTTTCCTGCCTGTCGGAGAACGCCTTGAATTGCTGCTGGAAGAAGGGAAAAGCGGGTGCGGAAATTGGAAAATAATGTGAATAAGGCATTCGGGGCATTCGTCTTGATGGCTCTTGTGCATTTTCCTGCGATGCCGGTTAGTGCGAGTGAAGAGCTTTCCCTGTTGGCAGAAAAAGGCAGGCTTGGTGAATTGAAACAACTCCTGAAGCAGGGGGTGGATGCAAACAGTCGACTTCGTGATGGCAGCACAGCCTTGCATATGGCGGTTCTGAGGGATCAGGAGGCAGCTGTCGAAGCCCTGGTCAGTGCAGGCGCTGACCCCCAGGTTCTTAATCGTAATGGTGTTTCTCCCCTGTTTCTTGCTGTCCAGAATGGCAATGAAAAAACGGTAAGGCGCTTGCTTGAGGCGGGGGCTGATCCCAACACCATTTCCAGAAATGGCGAAACAATACTCATGACTGCTGCCCGTACGGGCAAAATAGGCGTTGTGGACCTGTTACTGGCCAGTGGCGCCTTGGTAGATGCCAGGGATCCCGATTTCAAGCAGACGGCTCTGATGATTGCCGTACGCGAGGGGCATCATGAAGTGGTAGAAATGCTGATCCGCTTTGGTGCTGAAGTTGATGCACGCACACGCGTCGGTCAGGAGGTGGCCTTTATTCCTCCCTGCAAAGGCACCGGGTGTGGTTCTGAAGGTGTCGGTATCAATCGCAGCGGTGTGCCTCATCGAGGCGAACGTTATGACAGAAAAGGGGGTATGACACCGCTTCTTTACGCGGCCCGTGATGGAAAGACAAAAGAAGCGAGACTGCTGCTTGAAAATGGCGCTGACCTGGAATTACAGGAAGCCAACCATATTTCTCCACTGCTTATGGCTTTGTTGAACAACCAGTTGGACACAGCCGATCTGCTGCTTGATTTTGGAGCAGACCTCAATGTTGAGGATTTTTATGGTCGTACTCCATTGTTAGCGGCGGTTGATTACCGCAACCTGGATATGAACAGTTCCCTGGAAGATGACCCGCAGGACAACCGTGTGGACCGGGAAGCTGTTTTGCCGATGATTGAGAGGCTGCTCAAAGCCGGTGCTGATGTGAATGCCAGGACAAGGGAATGGCCGCCGGAAAAGAAATGGCTTTATTCGCTCAATGACGTCTCCTGGGTGGATATGACTGGACAGACTCCCTACATTCGCGCCTCTCTTTCCGGCGATGTTCCTGTCATGGAATTACTCTTGGCCTATGGGGCTGATCCCCATATCACGACTTATGAGGGCACTACGGCCCTGATGGCAGCTGCCGGGGTGAACTGGACAGTAGCACAGACCTACACAGTGTCGGACAAGGCCCTGCTGGAAGCTGTAAAAATGAACTTGTCCCTGGGAGGGGATGTTAATGCAACTAACTCCATGGGACTGACAGCTCTGCTGGGTGCCGCAAACAGAGGCTCCAATGACATCATTCGTACTCTGGTCAAGGCCGGCGCAAGGCTTGATGCTGAAGACGCTGTAGGCAGGGATGCCCTGCGCTGGGCTGAAGGTGTTTTCCTCGCTGCCGTTGGTGCTGAACAGAAACCCGAAACCATTGCCCTGTTGAAGACACTCATGGATGAGGCGGGTATAGCGTATGACTGAGTCATCAACCCGCAAGTATTCAAGGGTTCTCAAGCCGGGAATCTTTTCTGCTGCATGGATGATAATCGTTGCTGCCCAGGCCCAGTCTCCAGGAATTCCCGGGGAACACAGGGAAATGCTGGATGAGTATTGCAGCGCCTGTCATAACTTCGAGGATTTTGCCGGCGGCCTTGCTCTGGAACTGCTGGATGATTCAAATCTTCTTTCCGATGCAGAAGCCTGGGAGAAAATACTGCTGAAGCTCAAGGCTGGCATGATGCCGCCCCTGGGTAAAGAACGGCCAGCGCCACATCAGGTGGAAGCCTTTGTCAGCGGTCTTGAACAATCCATTGACGCGGCCTGGGAAGAAAGCCCGAATACAGGAGCACCGGCCCTGCACCGAATGAACAGGGCGGAATATCAGAATGCCATTCGGGACTTGCTGGCTTTACCGATTGATGCCGCATCCATGTTTCCTGCTGACAGTTCCAGTGAAGGCTTTGACAATATTGCCAGTGCCCTGAGTGTGTCACCGGCATTGATGCAGTCCTATATATCAGCCGCGAACAGGATAAGTCGCCTTGCTGTCGGGGATATGACCACCAGTCTGAGTACGAGCACGTATCGGGCAGGTCGCCAGGACCAATCAGCACACCTAGAGGATAATGCCCTGGGTACGCGCGGAGGCGTGGTCTTTAACCATGTTTTTCCATTGGATGCCGACTATGAATTTATCATCAGCCGCAGCGGTTCGAACGCGGCCTTTTCCCTGAATCCTGTGGGAGTGGAAGATCCCGTGGAACTGGTTATTGACGGCGAACGGGTAGCACTCTTTCCCGCCGGCGGCAGCAGCCGGGTATCGCTGACTATTCCGGCAGGTCCCCATTATGTGGAAGCGGCTTTCGTCAAGACCCAGTCTCCGAGAGGGGTTGATGACCTGCACAATGTCTGGGCAAACAGCACTGTGGTGCGTTCAGTATCCATCAATGGCCCTGCCAATCCTTCTGGTCCGGGTGATACTCCGAGCCGAAGCATCATCTTTAGTTGTACTCCGGCAGACGCGACAGCAGAGGAACCCTGTGCCCGCCAGATTATTGCGTCACTGGCCTATCGCGCCTATCGACGGCCGGTGCCGGATACAGCCATGGATACCCTGATGGGTTTTTACCGGGATGGCAGGGAGCAGCGTGATTTTGATACTGGTATTCAGTATGCACTGGCAAGAATTCTCGTGGATCCGATGTTCATATTCCGCTTTGAGGAGGAACCTGGGGGAATAACGGACGGACAGACCTATCCTGTTGCTCCCTATGAGTTGGCCTCCCGGCTGTCATTTTTTCTTTGGAGCAGTATCCCGGACAATGAGTTGTTGACACTGGCAGAAACCGGAGAACTTGTGGAGCCATCCGTGTTGAAGGCACAGGTCCAGCGCATGCTTCGGGACCAGAAAGCACAGGCACTTGTCAGTCACTTCGCTGCCTCCTGGTTGTCACTGCAGCAGCTTGATTCCGTCAATCCTACGTCCGAGGACTTTGATGGCAGCCTGAGACAGGCCATGCGCCGGGAAACAGAACTGCTACTTGAATCCGTCCTGCTTGAAGACAGACCGGTAATAGAATTACTGTCGGCTAACTACACATTTGTTAATGAGCGCCTGGCTGAACACTATGACATTCCGTTTATTCGCGGTAGTCATTTTCGCAAGGTGGATATAGCGGGTACCGGACGCTTTGGATTGCTTGGTCATGGCAGTATCCTGACGATCACGTCAGCACCTAACCGGACATCACCGGTTATTCGTGGCGCCTGGATCATGGAAAATATTCTGGGAGCCCCTCCGCCCCCTCCACCACCCGGCGTGGAAGTGAATCTTGATGAGGCTCCTGTTGAAGGGGCTGCGCTTACGACACTCAGGCAGAGACTTGAACAGCACCGGGTGGATCCTTCCTGTGCGGGTTGTCATAACATGATGGATCCTATTGGTTTTGCCCTGGAAAATTTTGATCCTGTTGGAAAATTCCGCGAACAGACGGATGGCATTCCCGTGGATACATCTGCGACTTTCTGGGATGGCATTGAATTCTCAGGGCCCGATGGGCTCAATGGTTTGTTGATGAATCGGGATGCGCTTTTTGTGGAAAATTTCATTGAGAAACTCATGACCTATGCCCTAGGCAGGAAGATGGCCTATTTCGACAAACCTTTTGTCAGGACTGTGGCCAGGAATGCAGAAGAGGAACAATACCGTTTCAGTGCCCTAGTCCGGGAAATTGTACTCAGTGATGCGTTTACCCGGCGCACCAAACCCGGTGGTGTGCAGACTGCCCAGCATGATGAGTGAGCAGAGTAACTTTTTTACTTTGGCAGGCAATTCATGCAACATTTCATGAGCTGTCGGATAACGGGACAACGCCGCAAGTGAATCAGCGTGAACCGGTAGATTCAGGAGTCACATATGTTTATTTCTAAAAAGCATCTCTCCAGACGGACACTGCTTCGTGGTGCAGGCTCCGCCATAGCCCTTCCTCTGCTGGATTCGATGATTCCGGCAAGTACAGCGTTGGCGCAAACGGCGGCAGTGCCTTCTTCTCCGCGGCTCGGGTGTATCTATATCCCCCATGGTGCAACCATGGACTACTGGACGCCGAGGAAAACCGGGAAGGATTTTGAATTCACGCCGATTCTGAAGCCACTTGAGGAGTATAGGTCCAGTCTTAATATTATCAGTGGACTGGCCAACGCTCCTGTTGGACCGGAGGAGGGAGAGGACTCCGGTGGTGCCCAGAATCATGAGAGAGCGGCAGCGGCCTTTCTAACGGCAGCCCATCCCGTGGCTGGCGACAGTGCTTATGTGGGGAAATCTTTTGACCAGGTCGTGGCAGATGCCCTTGGCCAGGAAACACCCATGCCTTCCATAGAGCTGGCCATTGAACCTACCAATAATACCTGCGGCGATGTCAATTTCACCTGTTCGTACCGCAGTACTATTTCCTGGAAAACCCCGAGCCTGGGTTTGCCCATGGAGAATAATCCACAGCTGGTTTTTGAGCGCCTCTTTGGTGACGGGACCACCGATGAAGAAAGGCGGGAAAGGCGGCGACAATCGGCCAGTCTGCTCGACTCGATTCGGGAAGATGTGGCGAGCCTGAACCTGAAGCTGCCAAATGCGGACCGTGCCAGGTTGAGTGATTATCTGGATGAAGTTCGCGAAATCGAACGTCGGGTTGCCCTTGTGGATGCCAAACTGTCAGCGGAGACGCTGGAAGTGCCCGATGCTCCCCGCGGTATTCCCCGGGGATTCGAGAATCACATCAATCTGATGTTTGACCTGCAAGTGCTTGCTTACAAATCCGATATCACGCGTATCTCTTCACTGATGATGGCCGGAGAGGGCAGTAATGTCCGTTTCCCGAGGTCAGGGGTCAATGAAGGTTTCCATAACGCCTCCCACCATTCCAATGAGCAGAAGAACAAGGACCAGTTCGCGGTACTCAATAATTACCACATTAATGTACTGAAAGGATTTTTTGACAGGTTGGCAGAGACTCCGGATGGTGATGGCAGTCTGCTTGATCATTCCCTGATTCTTTATGGCAGCAGCATGAGTGATGCCAATGAACATAATTTCGATCCGTTGCCGATACTGCTGGTAGGTGGGGCTAATGGCCTTGTCGAAGGGGGGCGTCACCTGGTTTATGAAGCCCATACCCCCCTCGCCAACCTGTACATGGGATTGTTTGAAAAACTGGGTATTCCCCAGGACAGTTTTGGTAACAGCAACGGGACTCTCGACATCTAGGTTCCTGTTTTCGCTATGGAAGAGATTCACAAGGCTGACCCGGCTGCCCGCATGCGCGCCCTGCGCTATGCCCTTGGTATTTCGTTTGTATTCTTTGTATTGATCGTCTGGTTCCTGGGAAACCGGCAGGCCTTTGTGGAGTGGTTGCTGGCCAACCTTGACATGTTGCAGGAAAATTCCTGGATTCCCTGGGCATTTATACTGCTGCTTATGTCACCACTGGTATTTTTCGGAGCTTACATGCTCAGAACCGGTGCCCGGATAAAGCATGAAAAAAAGTATCCGACAGCGAATATGTCGGTCACCAGGGATACCAGGATTATTCGTGGAGAAAGTGCCATGCAGCGAGGGACGGTCCTTCAGGTGGCAGGCACGGCGCTGATCCTGGGATGCCTGTTTGCAGCCTCTTTATTCAGAATGATTTTTCTGGCTCTGACCGTCCAGGGTTAGGAGGCTAGCGGTTCGCTGACCGAACAGCCCGCTGCTTGTCGATACTCCATTCCCTTTCCTTGATCGAGGCACGCTTGTCGTGGGACTGCTTGCCCTTGGCCAGGGCAATCTGGCATTTAACGAGGTGGCCCTTCCAGTACATCTTTGTACAGACACAGGTATGGCCCTTCTGCTGAACTGCCGTGAAAATTCGGGCCAGCTCCTTGCTGTGCAAAAGCAGTTTGCGTGTTCGTATGGGATCAGCAATGACATGGGTGCTTGCGGTATTTAGCGGTGTTATCTGGGCGCCAAGTAACCAGGCTTCGCCATTCTGGATAATTACGTGACTATCCACGAGCTGCACTTTTTTCTGGCGCAGGCTTTTCACCTCCCAGCCGGTGAGCACGATGCCGGCCTCGATCCTGTCACCGATGAAGTAATCGTGATTCGCCTTCTTGTTGACGACGATAGTGGTATCGTCCTGTTTCTTTTTTTTGGATTTTGCCATGTGGCGGCATTATACGGTTCATGCCCGTCAATGCCTATTTCTGTTACACTCATTTCCCGTTATAAGAAAGAATAACGGGAGACCCTATGTCGGTTTTGCGCGGTCAGTTCAGTTCCAGAATTGGTTTCATCCTGGCGTCAGCAGGGTCGGCTGTGGGTATTGGTAACCTGGTTGGCTTCCCCGTCATGGCTTCCAAGAATGGTGGCGGGGCTTTCCTGCTGATCTATCTTTTCTTTATTGCCTTTGTCTGTTTCCCGGTCATGCTTGCCGAAGTCGCCATGGGGCGCTCGTCCCAGAAAAGTCCGGTAGGTGCCTTTGATTCCCTGTCAGGAGGGCACAGACCCTGGCGCCTGATTGGCGGACTGGGACTGGTAACACCATTTTTTATCGGTGTTTTCTACGCCGTTATTACCGGCTGGATACTGGTCTATACCTTGCAGTCTGCTATGGGTAATCTGAGAACGCTGGCCAATCCTGATACTTTCGGAGTTACTGTCGGGTCTCCGGTAATGTTCATCTATCTGGCCCCATTGCTGACAGTGCTTTTCTACATTCTCGGAAGAGGGGTCAGTGACGGTATTGAGAAAGCCTCAAGGATTCTTATGCCGACCCTGATTATCATGATGCTGCTACTGATTGGGTTTGTACTGACACTCGATAATGCCTTCGCCGGCGTCTCTTTTTACCTTGTTCCTGAATTTTCGAAAATTGACAGTGGTGTCATCAACTCTGCTCTGAACCATGGATTCTTTTCCCTGTCACTGGGCATGGGCATTCTGATTACCTACGGTTCTTACCTGAACAAGAAAGAGAGACTGGTGAGCTCGACCCGCCTGGTTGCCCTTGCCGACACGGGTGTCGCCTTCTTTGCGGGGCTCCTGGTTATACCGGCGGTGTTTGCCATAGATCCCGCCGTCAATGCAGATGAGTTGTCAGAAAGCAGTATCAGTCTCATGTTTACCTATCTGCCCCAGGTTTTTCTGTCACTGGAAAACTTTGTTGGCTATTTCGGTGCGTCGTTGGTGGCCTGTATGTTTTTCCTGCTCGTATTTTTTGCAGCCCTGACGTCACTGGTGTCTATCACGGAAATTCCTATTGCCTACATGATGGATGAAAGGAATATGCTGCGCAGGGAGGCCATTGTCTATATCGCATCGGCAATGACGGTGTTTATTTTTATCACCACGGTTTCTTTTGGTATGAGTGACTTCTTTACATCTTTCCTGAATTATGGGGGCATCAGCAAATCATTTTTCGACCTGATCTACGATGTTTTTTACGAAACCATTCTTCCCTTCATGGGATTCATCGTCTGTTTGTTTGTCTGTTACCGATGGAAGAAACATCGCATGCATGAGGAGGTGGCACTTGAAGATGATGATTACCATGGTTCGCTGATGCAAAAATACGTTAGCATTTCACTGGGAACCTTTATTCCGGTTATCCTGCTGGCAGTCTTTGCCAACAACGTCTCCCGAATATATTTTGCCCATAACCTCTTTGGTTTCTGATCGGTATCGTGACCACAATAGAACAAAGTGCGCTTCTCCCCCATTCTGCCGACCAGATGTTTGCCCTGGTCAATGATATAGAATCCTATCCGCAGTTTATGGATGGGTGCCTGGACGCCACCATCCTGAAGGTCAATGAGAACGAGGTCACTGCCCGTCTCGAACTGGGTAAGGCCGGATTCAGGTATGCGTTCACAACCTGCAACACCCTCATCCCCGGACAGAGTATGCATATGGCTCTCGTGGAGGGACCATTCAGTTCGTTTGATGCTACCTGGTCCTTTGCAGCACTGTCAGACAGTGCCTGTAAAGTCAGTCTTAAAATGGATTTTGAATTTTCATCCGGCCTGGTCGACATGGCTCTCAAACGCCTGTTCGATAGTACCAGCCGTAATCTGGTCAATGCCCTGTGCAAACAAGCTGCTGATGTTTATGGATGATTCAGCCGTTAAAGAGACTATCCCGGTGGAAGTGGCCTATGCACTGCCTCAACGGCAACTGCTTATGTCACTTGAGGTGGTAAAGGGGTGTACAGCGATGGAAGCGGTGAGGCAGTCAGGAATCATCTCCCGGTTCCCTGACCTGAATGAGTCTACACTCAAACTTGGAATCTTTTCCCGCCCACTGGATGACGTGGTATTACCTGGTCCTGACAAATACCAGTTGGAAGCAAATGACCGTGTGGAAATTTATCGGCCTCTGCTTATGGACCCGAAGGAGGCCAGGATGGAGCGTGTCAGGCGGGAAAGGGAAGAAAAGGCAAAGGGTTCGCGTAAAGAGGGTTAGGGGTTGATTGAGGAAATATCACTGCCAGCGTCATCATCCTCATTTGTGTTTCCAAACTGTTCGTTTTCAGGTGTCTGTTCAAAGTCCCCGCTGAAACGGGTCAAACGATTGTTCTCAAAAAACACGGTCAGCACTTCCTGAACACGCTCCCCGCCTCCAGGCTGAAAGCTATATACATAATCCCACCGGTCCTGGTCAAAGGTATCCTTGATAAGGGGAGTACCCAGGATGAAGTTCACCTGGCGTTTGGTAAGGCCAGGGCGTAACTGGTCAACCATTTCCTGGGTAATGACATTGCCCTGGGGAATATTGATACGGTATACACCGGGAAAGGCAAACGAGGTCACGCCTCCGCAACTGCTAAGCAGAAGTGCAGAAACCGTAAGGATTGTGAGGGTAATAGCTCTCAAAAAGTTCGGCCTTTCACATAAAAAATTCAGAAGGCATAATACCTGAAACGTCACTGGGATGTTAATAGTTCGATTATTCGCCATTGACGTACCACGCTGTAAAAAAGTAGTCAAAATAAAACGCGGAGAGTGAGAATGCCCGGAGAAAACCAGGAACTGCGCAAAGCAGGCCTCAAGGTTACCCTGCCCAGAGTGAAGATCATGCAGATTCTTGAGTCTGCAGAGAGTCGTCACATGAGTGCTGAAGATGTCTACCAGGCACTCAGGGATGCGGATGAGGATGTAGGCCTGGCGACGGTCTACCGCGTACTCACCCAGTTTGAGTCAGCAGGGCTGGTCACCCGCCATCATTTTGAGGGTGGACATTCTGTCTTCGAAATGACCCCTGAAGATCATCATGATCACATTGTCTGCACCAAGTGCGGCCATGTGGAAGAATTTTATGATGACATTATCGAGAAGCAGCAGCGCAAAGCGGCGGAAAAATTCGGGTTCAGTATTTCCGATCACTCGCTTTATATTTACGGACTGTGTGCCGATTGCCAGAAAGAGGGGTGAGCGGAAAGATAAAGGGATCAAAGGTTTGAAGATAAAGGTTGGGATTGTCGTAGGTGGGAAGAAGTCCGAAGGACGGTCATCCGGCAACATCCCCGATGCAGGAGACAGGATGCAGGAGGAAACAGCCAATGTTATAGAGGCGTCGGATTAATCGAACTTTTTAAGTTAATGGCAAGCCTGAATAAAAACCTTTGACTGTCAATGTAAGGCTAACCATCCTGCCCTTTATCCCTTTATCCCTTTATCCCTTTATCCCTTTATCCCTTTATCCCTTTATCCTTCTACCAGCAATTCCTTCGCATGCTCCCGCGATTTTTCTGAAACATCATCCCCCCCAAGCATACGGGCAATCTCCTCTACTCTTGCATCATGATCCAGGCTTTCAAGTTTTGTTGCAGTCGAGTCTTTTTCAGAGGATTTGCTGACATAAAGATGCTGGTGTCCCTGGCTGGCCACCTGGGGTTGATGAGTGACACAAAGCACCTGCCCCCTGTCACCGAGCTTGCGTAAAAGTTCTCCCACCGCCCTGGCGACACCGCCACCAATGCCAACGTCAACTTCATCGAAGACAAGTGTTGGAATGGAAGATGTCTGTGCCGTAACCACCTGGATGGCAAGGCTGATGCGGGATAATTCACCACCGGAAGCCACTTTGATCATGGGGCGGGGAGGCTGGCCCGGGTTGGTGCTGACAAGGAATTCAATGCCTTCCAGGCCTCCGCCCCTTGGTGTGCTGTCACTGAAGCGGGTCAGGGCAACACTGAAGCTGGCAGATTCCATGCCCAGCTTGCCTAGTTGGGCATTGATTTCCCTGGCCAGTTTTTTGGCTCCTTTTTCTCGTCCGTCACTCAGGCGTTTTGCCTGCTCTTCATAATTATTAAGCAGTTTATTCAGTTCTTCTTCCATAAGTTCAATCTGGACATCTGCTTCGCTGAGCCCCGACAGGTCGTCGGAAAGCTTTAGAAACAGTTCCGGAAGATCAACTGGCTGAACATGATGCTTACGGGCAAGGTTATGAATCAGGGCAAGCCGCTGATCGATTTCTTCAAGCCGCTGTGGGTCGATTTCAAAATGATCAATGGCGTGTTTCAGGTTGGCTGACGCTTCTTCCACCTGAATAAGAGCCGTATTGAGAAGGTTTCCGGCTTCCTCTGTCTGCTTGCTGGCATAGGGAATATCCTGCAGCAGTCCAATGGCCTTGTTGAGGGATTGCATAAGATTGAACTCATCATTCTCACTGGTCAGCTCAAGGACCTGGCGATTGACCAGAACCGACTCTTCACCATGACTGAGCTTTTGATGTTCCTCTTCCAGTTCCGCCAGCTCTTTTTCCCCAAGGGCAAGCTCTTCCAGTTCCCTGACCTGATAGCTGAGCAGCTGGTACTGGGCGTTGGATTCCTCTGCACGGCTTCGAATCTGTTCAAGCTCCTCGTTAAGACGGCGCCATTTCCTGGCAATGGAACGAACCTGGTCTGAAATTTTCTGCAAACCACAATACTCATCCAGCAAGCGCTGGTGAGTGGCGGTTTTCAGTAATGACTGGTGTTCATGCTGGCTATGAATGTCAATCAGCATCTCGCCCAGATCTCGAAGATTGTTCAGTGTGGTGGGCTGCCCGTTGATATAGGCACGGGAACGTCCGTCTCTGGAGATAACGCGTCGCAGTATGCAGTTGTTTTCATCGGTATCGAAGTCGTGGTTCTCAAGCCACTGAATCACAGCCGGATCTTCGGGGAGACCAAAACCGGCCGTGATATCTGCGCGTTCGGCACCTCCACGAATCACTTCACGGTCGGCCCTGTCACCCAGGGTAAGTGCAAGCGCATCCAGCATAATGGACTTACCCGCCCCGGTTTCACCGGTGATGACTGTCATGCCTGGTTCCAGCTCGATTTCCAGTGAGTCAACGATGGCGTAATTATTAATGGTGAGATGTTGCAGCATGATTTTATTATAACGGGTTGTCGCCCTGATTTTAGAACAGTTTGCAGATTCTGGCGTCCGGAAAATTGCCTTTCAAAAAAAATGGCTATTTCTGGTTGATTATCAGCTGGTTGGCCCCATATAGCGAATATTCCTGTGCCGACTAACTGATTTTTGCTGGAGGAACACAATGGCGGGTGATGAAACTCAGAAAGAAGCCCCGGAAGAGACGGTGGATGTTACCCCTGAATCAACGGAAGAAAATGCTGATGATGCCGGCGATGAAACCACCCAGCAGTCAGCTGGTGAAGACACTGATATTGATGATCTTGTGAAAGAAGCTGTTGAAGCAGCACTTGCAGAACAGAAAGATACTGTTTTGCGTGCCCAGGCCGAAGTCCAGAACATGCGTCGCCGTTGCGAGGCCGATGTCGAGAAAGCACATAAGTTTGCCCTGGAAAAATTTAGTACAGAACTGCTGACGGTGATCGACAATCTGGAAAGGGCGCTGGAGTCAGCTCCAGACACGGAGGCCGACAATATCAGGGCCATCCGGGAAGGTGTGGAACTTACGCTCAAGGGATTCCTGGAAACCTGTGAGAAATTCAATATCAGGCAGATGGATCCTGAAGGAGAGCCTTTTGACCCGCAGATGCATCAGGCTATGTCCATGGTGCCCAATCCCGATGTTGAGCCCAATACAGTGGTCGCCGTAGTCCAGAAAGGCTATCTGCTCAATGACCGAGTGATCCGTCCGGCCATGGTGATGGTGTCCAAGGCGGAATAAGGCAATTTTTTGAAAATGATGGTTGCATGGCCCTTGAATAATCAGGTGCCGGGCCAATATAGAGAGTATTGAAAATTAAGCATCAGGCTTAGCTGGAGAGAAACAATTATGGGCAAGATTATTGGAATAGACCTGGGAACCACCAACTCCTGTGTGGCTATCATGGAAGGTGGTAAAGCCAAGGTAATAGAAAATGCCGAGGGTGATCGTACCACCCCGTCAATCATCGCATACACCGAGGATGGGGAAACCCTGGTCGGTCAGCCGGCGAAGCGCCAGGCCGTGACCAACCCGGAAAACACCCTTTTTGCTATCAAACGGCTCATCGGTCGCCAGTTCAAGGACGATGTTGTACAGAAAGACATCAAGATGGTGCCTTACAACATAGTCGAAGCAGACAATGGTGATGCGTGGGTTCAGGTGCGTGGTGAAACCATGGCGCCACCCCAGGTATCAGCCCAGGTCCTCAAGAAAATGAAGAAAACAGCCGAAGATTACCTGGGTGAACCGGTAACCGAAGCTGTCGTAACCGTCCCGGCGTACTTCAATGACTCCCAGCGTCAGGCTACCAAGGACGCAGGTAAAATTGCGGGTCTGGATGTAAAACGCATTATTAACGAGCCTACTGCAGCTGCCCTTGCCTATGGTATGGACAAGAAGAGTGGTGATTCCACAATTGCTGTTTATGACCTGGGTGGTGGTACTTTTGATATCTCAATCATCGAGATTGCCGAAACTGATGGTGAACACTCCTTTGAAGTTCTCTCTACCAACGGTGACACATTCCTTGGCGGTGAGGACTTCGACCTGCGCCTGATTGATTTCCTCGCTGATGAGTTCAAGAAAGATAGTGGTATGGATCTGCACAACGATCCTCTGGCTCTTCAGCGCCTGAAAGAAGCCGCTGAAAAAGCCAAGATTGAGCTGTCTTCTTCCCAGCAGACAGAAGTGAACCTGCCGTACATCACTGCTGATGCCAGTGGTCCGAAGCATCTGGTGGTTAAACTGACTCGTTCCAAGCTTGAATCCCTGGTGGAAGATCTGGTTGAGCGGACACTGGATCCTTTGAAAACAGCCCTGGCCGATGCAGGTCTAGAGGTATCAGAGATCAATGATGTGATTCTGGTTGGTGGTCAGACCCGTATGCCGCTGGTCCAGCAGAAAGTTGCTGACTTCTTCAACAAGGAGGCACGCAAGGATGTTAACCCTGATGAAGCTGTTGCCATGGGCGCGTCAATTCAGGCTGCGGTACTTGCCGGTGATGTCACCGATGTACTTCTTCTTGATGTGACTCCGTTGACCCTGGGTATTGAAACCCTGGGTGGAGTGGCTACACCATTGATCGAGAAAAATGCCACTATTCCCTGCAACAAGAAGCAGACCTTCTCAACAGCAGAGGATAACCAGACGGCTGTAACCATCCATGTCGTACAAGGTGAGCGCAAGCAGGCTGCCCAGAATAAATCCCTGGGACGTTTTGACCTGGCAGATATTCCGCCGGCGCCACGTGGTATGCCCCAGATCGAGGTAAGTTTTGACCTGAACGCTGACGGTATTCTGAACGTATCTGCCAAGGATGTCGCGACAGGCAAGGAACAGTCTATTGTGATCAAGGCGTCCAGTGGTCTGTCCGATGAAGAGATCGACAAAATGGTCCAGGATGCAGAATCTCATGCCGCAGAGGACAAGAAGTTTGAGGAGCTCATCACTGCCCGCAACCAGGCAGATGGTCTGATCCATGCCACCCGTAAAACGCTGACAGAAGCAGCTGACAAGGTGGAAGCGGATGAAAAGGAGAAAATCGAAGCTGCCATAACAGCCCTTGAGGAAGCCATTAAAGCTGACAACCTCGAGGAGATCGAAGCAAAGACCAAGGATCTCACTGATGCCTCTACTGGTCTGGCCCAGCGTATGTATGCTGAAGCCCAGGCTGCAGCTGAAGGTGCAGAGGGTGCAGCAGCCTCTGCAGAGGCTGGTGCTTCTGCCGGCGATGATGCTGTTGATGCCGAGTTTGAAGAGGTTAAGGAAGACGAAAAATAAGTCTTTCTTCACTCTTACAGTACTGACTTACACCAGAGCTAACGTGGGCACCAGGTTCACGTTAGCTTTTGGCTTTCTGGAATAAGCATGGAAAAAAGAGATTACTACGAAGTTCTGGGTATCGAGCGAGGTGCTGATACGGCTGAAATAAAAAAAGCCTATCGGCGTATTGCCATGAAAAATCATCCGGATCGTAATCCCGGTGACGATGAAGCGGAAAAGCGTTTCAAGGAGGCCAATGAGGCCTATGAAGTGCTCAGTGATTCAGAAAAGCGTGCTGCTTATGACCAGTTTGGCCATGCAGGTGTCGGTGGTATGGGCGGCGGTGGCGGTGCTGGTGCCCAGGGATTTGGTGATATTTTTGGCGATATCTTTGGTGATATCTTTGGCGGTGGCGGAGGACGTGGCCGCAGTCATGCACAAAGAGGGGCGGATCTGAGTTATACACTGGGTCTGAGCCTTGAAGAAGCTGTCCGCGGTACGGAAGTCAAAATCCGTATTCCTACGACTTCTGTTTGTGAAACCTGTGATGGTACCGGTGCCAAGAAAGGTACAAAGCCAGAAAACTGTGCCACCTGCAGTGGTATGGGTCATGTACGTATGCGACAGGGGCCCTTTTCGGTCCAGCAGACCTGTCCCCGATGCCAGGGTGCAGGTAAGACGATCAAGGATCCATGTCACACATGTCACGGACGAGGTAATGTTGAGGAAACCAAAACCCTGTCAGTCAAGGTGCCGGCAGGCGTCGATGACGGCGACCGTATTCGTCTGACAGGCGAGGGCGAAGCCGGAGTCCATGGTGGTCCGCCGGGTGACCTCTATGTCCAGATGGCTGTGAAGGAGCACCCGATATTTGTCCGCGATGGCAGTAACCTGCATTGTGAAATACCGATCAGCTTCGTTGATGCTGCCCTGGGCGGTGAGTTGGAAGTACCGACCCTGGAAGGACGCGTAAAGCTGAAGATTCCTACCGAAACCCAGACCGGAAAACTGTTTAGACTTCGCAACAAGGGAGTGACACCTGTTCGAGGCGGTGCGCCTGGCGACCTCCTTTGCCGTGTTGTGGTTGAGACCCCGGTCAACCTGACCAAGCGCCAGAAAGAATTGCTTGCAGAATTCCAGGAAATACAGGAAAGTCAGGGCAATAAACAGTCACCGCGAAAATCCAGCTGGTTTGATGGGGTGAAAAGCTTTGTGGACTCGCTGAAGTCCTGAACCCATTAATTTGGAAGGAAGAACAATGCTGCGTATTGCCGTGGCCGGTATTACCGGTCGCATGGGGAAAGTCATCATGGAAGCCATCAGCAAAACCGAGGAGGTCTCTCTCGGTGCGGCTTCCGTTCGTCAGGACAGTCCCGCGATAGGAAAGGACGCAGGCAGTCTGTGTGGTTTACCGTCCCAGGGTGTTCTAGCTGCAGCGGATCTTGGTCAGTGCGTAGATGATTTTGATGTGCTGATCGATTTTACCAGTCCTGCGGCTACCCTGCAGCATATTGAGTTCTGCAGACCGGCGGGCAAAGCCATGGTAATCGGTACAACCGGTTTTACTGATGAACAGAAAACTGCCATAGAAGCTGCCAGCCAGGATATCCCAATCGTTTTTGCTCCCAATATGAGTGTTGGCGTCAATCTGTGTCTTAAACTACTGGAACAGGCGGCAAAAGTTATTGGTGAGAACACCGATATTGAGATTATTGAAGCCCACCACCGACATAAGAAAGATGCGCCATCAGGTACTGCCCTGAAGATGGGTGAAGTTGTGGCCAATGCGTTGGGTCGAGACCTGGAAGAAGTCGCTGTTTATGGGCGTCAGGGAAATATCGGGGAAAGGGACGGTAAGACCATTGGCTTCGAAACTATCCGTGCAGGTGATATTGTGGGAGATCACACGGTCATGTTTGCCGGCGAAGGTGAACGAATAGAGATTACGCACAAATCCAATAGCCGTATGACCTATGCCACGGGGTCCGTGAGAGCCGCCCAATGGTTGCAGGGTAAGGATAACGGTCTCTATGACATGAAAGATGTCCTTGGGCTGTAAAATTCTTTGTATTTTTTACCGTCTCCCATGGACAAGAGGGGCTGGTTTTTCATAGAATAATTTTTCAGTATGAAGACACTGAAACAGCCACAAGTCCTATGTCGGGACAGCACAGAATTTAAAAAAGCGGATCGGGGATTCTCCCTTTCCGCTTTTTTTTAGGCTTCTTCTGGTTTCAGGTAAGTCCTCAATTCACTTTTATTCTTTTAGCCTCAGCCGGTTGTCCGGTTGAAGCTTTCTGCGAGCTGGAATTTGGTTCTGCAGAGTAAACTTGAAGTAAAAGGTCCCGGAGACAGAGGAAACTATGCAATACAAACCAGCCATCCTAGCCCTGGAAGACGGTTCCATCTTTGAAGGGGTATCCATCGGTGCGGAAGGGCAGACGACCGGTGAAGTGGTGTTTAACACGTCCATGACCGGTTATCAGGAGATTCTGACAGATCCTTCCTACGCCCAGCAGATAATCACCTTTACCTATCCGCATATCGGCAATACCGGTACTAACCAGGAAGATAATGAGTCTGAAAAGGTATGGGCATCCGGAATGATTATTCGGGACCTGCCTTTGTTGGAAAGCAATTTCAGGAATGATCAGCCGCTGACCGATTTCCTCAAGCTACGCAATGTCATCGCTATTTGTGATATTGATACACGACGCCTGACCCGCATCCTGCGGGACCGGGGGCCGATGAATGGTTGCCTGATGGCCGGAGGTCCCCTGGAGCTGGATAATGATAAAGGTAGGGAACTAGCCCTGGCTGCGGCCCGTGAGTTTCCCGGACTGGTAGGCATGGACCTGGCAAAGGAAGTAACCTGTTCCAGCCCCTATCAGTGGAATGAAGGCTCATGGCAGTTGGATAAAGGTCATACTGTGCCTGACATAGAAGGCGCCCATCATGTTGTGGCCTACGACTTCGGCGTCAAGGTCAATATTCTCCGTATGCTTCGCGATCGTGGATGCCGTGTTTCCGTTGTACCTGCACAGACACCGGCAAGCGAAGTGCTTGCCATGAATCCTGACGGGGTTTTTCTGTCCAATGGGCCGGGCGACCCGGAGCCTTGTGATTATGCCATTTCCGCGATCAGGGAAATTCTTGAAACAGGGGTTCCTGTTTTTGGCATCTGTCTGGGCCATCAGCTACTGGCCCTGGCCAGTGGCGCAAAAACCACCAAGATGAAACTTGGCCATCACGGGGCAAACCATCCGGTCCAGGCAATCGAGTCAGGCAAGGTATTTATTACCAGCCAGAACCATGGTTTTGCTGTAGATGAAGAGAGTCTGCCAGAGAATGTGAAAGCGACTTACAAATCCCTGTTTGATGGATCGCTGCAGGGAATTCACCTGACGGATAAGCCCGCCTTCGGGTTCCAGGGGCATCCGGAAGCAAGTCCGGGGCCTCACGATATAGCCCCGGTGTTTGATCATTTCATTGAATTGATTCAGGCACAGGCCAATTAGCAGGCCGATTAGCCGATTAACAGTACAGCAACCCGGAAACTTAACAGCCGCAGAACGACCAACTGATTATGCCAAAAAGAACTGATATCAATAGTATTCTCATCATCGGCGCGGGCCCGATCGTAATTGGGCAGGCCTGTGAATTTGACTATTCCGGTGCCCAGGCCTGTAAAGCCCTGCGGGAAGAGGGTTACCGGATTATTCTGGTCAACTCCAACCCAGCCACCATCATGACGGATCCCGGCATGGCTGATGTCACCTATATCGAGCCTGTTGAATGGCAGACGGTGGAAAAAATCATTGCCACGGAAAAGCCCGATGCCATTCTTCCCACCATGGGCGGACAGACAGCTCTCAACTGTGCCCTGGATCTGGATAAACACGGCATTCTTGAAAAGTATGATGTGGAGTTGATTGGTGCCAAGAAACACGCTATCGACAAAGCGGAAGACAGGGAACTTTTCGACAAGGCCATGGAAGCGATTGGCCTGGAAACGGCAAAACATGAATTTGCCCATAACCTTCCGGAAGCGTTTGAGGCGATGGAAAAGCTGGGTTTTCCCTGCATCATCCGTCCTTCCTTCACCATGGGCGGCAGTGGTGGCGGTATTGCCTACAACAAGGAAGAGTTCGAAGAAATATGTAAACGCGGGCTGGACCTGAGCCCGACCAATGAGTTGCTCATTGATGAGTCACTGATTGGCTGGAAAGAGTACGAGATGGAAGTTGTTCGAGACAAGAATGACAACTGCATCATCGTCTGTACCATCGAGAACCTTGATCCCATGGGTATTCATACCGGAGATTCCATCACGGTAGCCCCGGCCCAGACACTCACGGACAAGGAATTCCAGATCATGCGTAATGCGGCCTGCGCTGTATTGCGTGAAATCGGTGTTGAAACCGGTGGCTCCAACGTGCAGTTTGCCGTTGATCCCGATACGGGAAGGCTGGTCGTGATTGAAATGAATCCCCGGGTATCCCGTTCCTCAGCCCTGGCTTCCAAGGCAACCGGCTTCCCCATTGCCAGAGTGGCTGCCAAGCTGGCGGTGGGTTATACCCTGGATGAACTTCGCAATGAGATCACTGGTGGCATAACACCGGCATCGTTTGAGCCAACGATTGATTACGTGGTTACCAAAATTCCCCGCTTCACTTTCGAGAAATTCCCGCTGGCTCCAGATCGCCTAACCACCCAGATGAAATCTGTGGGAGAGGTCATGGCTATTGGCCGAACTTTCCAGGAGTCTTTCCAGAAAGCCCTTCGCGGCCTGGAAGTGGGTATATGCGGGTTTGACCCCATTCTGGACAATGAAGCCAGTAATGCCCAGGACGTCCTGTTAAGGGAATTGAAGGATCCCGGCGCAGACCGCATACGCTATGTCGCTGATGCGTTCAGATCAGGCATGTCCATAGAGGACCTGTTTGAGTATACCCATATTGATCGCTGGTTCCTTGTACAGATCAAAGACATCATCAATGAGGAAAATATGCTTGCAGCCTCGTCGCTGGATATGCTCGACAAGGCAACGCTGTATCGTTTAAAACGCAAGGGCTTTTCTGATGAGCGCATGGCGAAGCTGATTGGTGTCAGCGAAGAGTCTGTTCGTGAAAAACGCCATGGATTTGGTCTGAGACCAGTCTATAAACGGGTGGATACCTGTGCAGCAGAATTTCGTTCTGCCACGGCTTACATGTACTCCTCCTATGAAGAGGAATGTGAAGCGGATGTGTCCGACCGCAAAAAAATAATTGTTCTGGGCGGAGGCCCAAACCGTATCGGCCAGGGTATCGAGTTTGATTACTGCTGTGTCCATGCCGCTATGGCAATGCGTGAAGAAGGGTTTGAGGCCATCATGGTCAACTGTAACCCGGAAACGGTCTCTACCGACTTCAACGTTTCCGACCGTCTCTATTTCGAACCGGTTACTCTTGAAGATGTCATGGAGATTGTGAATATCGAAAAGCCCCATGGCGTCATCGTGCAGTTTGGCGGTCAAACACCACTGAAACTGGTGACCCATCTTGAAAAGCTTGGTGTACCTATTATTGGTACTACAGCTGATGCCATTGACCGTGCAGAAGACAGGGAACGCTTCCAGAGCCTGATTCAGAAACTTGATCTGAAGCAGCCACCCAACAGCACGGTCCGGAGCCTGGAAGAGGCCGTTACGGAAGCTGATAAAATCGGTTATCCACTGGTGGTTCGTCCGTCCTATGTACTCGGTGGACGGGCAATGGAAATTGTTTACAACGAAGCTGAGCTCAAACGTTACATCAACAGTGCAGTGGAAGTATCCAATGAAAGTCCGGTACTGCTCGATTACTACCTGAATTCCGCCATTGAAATGGATGTGGATGTGGTGAGTGACGGACAGGAAGTAGTTGTTGGCTCTATCATGCAGCATATTGAACAGGCCGGTGTTCACTCTGGTGATTCAGCCTGTTCCCTGCCGCCATACAGTCTCCCCATGGAGATTCAGGACAAGATTCGTGAGCAGTGTATTCACCTGGCAAAGGAACTGGGTGTTGTTGGTCTAATGAATGCCCAGCTTGCCTACCAGGATGGTGAGGTCTATATCATTGAGGTTAACCCGCGTGCGTCAAGGACTGTACCATTTGTTTCCAAGTGTATCGGTGTTTCCCTGGCCAAGATTGCGGCCAAGTGCATGGCGGGAATTTCACTGCAGTCGCAGGGCTTTACGCAGGAAATTGTGCCGTCATTCTATTCGGTGAAGGAAGCCATTTTCCCATTCAACAAGTTCCCCGGGGTCGATCCGATCCTTGGGCCGGAGATGAAATCCACCGGGGAAGTGATGGGCATTGGAGAGACATTCGCTGAGGCTTATTACAAGTCCCAGGGCATGGGTGAATTGAATATTCCACTCAATGGCACGGCTTTCATCAGCGTGCGTGAAGTGGATAAGGCTTCCCTGCCCGAACTGGCCAGGAATTATCATGATCTCGGTTTCAATCTGGTCGCCACCAAGGGGTCAGCCAAAGTGATCAGTGATGCCGGCATTCCTGTCAAAGCGGTCAACAAGGTAATGGAAGGCAGGCCGCATATTGTCGATATGTTGAAAAATGACGAGATTGACCTTATCGTGAATACTACAGAAGGTCGTCAGGCAATCGCTGATTCTGCCACGATTCGAAGCACAGCTTTGCGACATGGCGTTTACTGTACAACCACCCTGGCCAGTGCCTGGGCAGTTTATGAAGCCCTCGTTTTTGGTGGTGAGACTTCTGTAAACAGTCTGCAGCATCTCCATGCTGAGCAACGCAGCTGACATTTGACAACCCGTCAGACTGACATTCAATACATACGAATAACCCAGAGAGCAGGGAAATGAGAAAAGTACCAATGACAGTTGGTGGTGCGGAAAGGTTGAGAGAGGAACTTAGTGATCTCAAGACCAACCAGCGCCCGAAAATTACCCAGGCTATCGCTGAAGCTAGGGAGCATGGTGATTTGAAGGAAAATGCTGAATATCATGCTGCTCGCGAACAGCAGAGTTTCTGCGAGGGTCGTATCAAGGAAATCGAAGGTAAACTGGCTGATTCAGAAATTATTGATGTCAGGGCCATCCCTCATTCAGGTAAGGTAATATTTGGTACCACCGTGACTTTATACAATCTGGAGACAGAGGCGTCAGTCACTTACCAGATTGTTGGTGAGGATGAGGCTGATGTGAAAAATGGCAAGATATCTGTTGGCTCACCGATTTCACGCGCCATGATGGGCAAGCAGGAAGGTGACGAGATCGTGGTAAAGGCACCCAGCGGTGATGTCGAGTACGAAATTGAAAAAGTGGAGCACCTGTAAAGACGCTGGAAACGACGAGTTTTGGCAGCTTCGTGATTCAGGCCTTGTCTGAAAAACGGGATATATTGGACAGGTGTGGTTTTAGCGAGGCTTTGTCAGCTTTTCGGTATAACAGCACAATTTTGCCAATGACCTGAACTTTCTCAGCGTTGTGTTCCCTGCAAATCTCATCAATAACGGCCTTTCTGGCTTCCCTGTCGTCCGACACAATCCTGACCTTGATAAGCTCATGGTCTGAAAGGGCGCGATCGATCTCGGCCTGCACATTGTCAGAAAGATCATTGGCAACCATAACCACAGGATTCAGGTGATGGCCGATGCTGCGGTAGGTTTTGAGAGTTTTGTTGTCGAGACTCATTGGGAGTAGCATTTCCGTCTGTGGGGGCTGCGCATTGTATCGGAAACACAGTTGAATTAAAGATGTCAAAGTCGAAAAGCAGCAAAAACTGGCTGAAAGAGCATGAAGATGATGCCTGGGTGCAGCGATCCCGTATGGATGGATATCGCTCTCGTGCCAGCTACAAGTTGCTTGAGATACAGCGGTCAGACAAGCTGATCAAACCTGGAATGACTGTTGTCGATCTTGGTTCTGCTCCCGGAGGCTGGTCTCAGGTTGCGGTAAAGCTTGTCGGTAGAAAGGGCAAGGTGATCGCTTCTGATATTCTGGAAATGGAGCCTGTCCCTGGCGTCGCATTTGTCCAGGGTGATTTCACGGAGGAAGCGTGCTTTAACGATATTCTGGCCCAGATTGAGGGGCGTGGTGAGGGAGAAACACGTTGTGTGGACCTTGTAATATCGGATATGGCCCCCAATTTAAGTGGAATGGCTGCAATTGATCAGCCTAAATCCATGTACCTGGTTGAACTTGCCCTGGATTTTGCACGTACCACACTAGTACCAGGTGGCGCATTTCTTACAAAAGTGTTCCAGGGAGATGGGTTTGAGACCCTGCTCAGGGATCTCAGAGAGGAATTTACTCAGGTTGTGAGTAAAAAACCTGACTCTTCCCGGTCTCGTTCCAAGGAGATTTACCTGTTGGCCAAGGGATATAAAGCATGAAATGGCCAGCAACACCCCAAATAACAAGGGGTTAATAACACTTATCAGGCATTAATCCGGTAGGCAAATCTGCAGATTCATGCCAGAATTAAACCAGACTAATTGCTTCATGAATGCAATTTCAGGGTTTACAGCTTTCTGAAAGGGCAGTCTGGATAAAGTTTTCATCAATAGCAGTCTTTTGGCTGCCAGGCACTAAAAGAGGGATAAGCCCTTGAATGATATGGCAAAAAATTTACTTTTGTGGATGATTATTGCAGCAGTTCTATTGACTGTTTTCAATAATTTCAACCAGCCCAGTACGGCTGAGCAACTGGATTATTCCGACTTTATCCATGAGGTCCAGCAGGGCAATGTGAGTGAAGTGACCATAAGCGGAGTCAATATCGTTGGGCTGAAAAACAATGGTACCCGTTTCAATACGATCCGTCCCTATATTGAGGATCCCAAACTGATCGACGACCTGCTTTCCCATGATGTCAGGATTCGTGGACAGGAACCTGAGCAGCAAAGTATCTGGACGCAACTGCTTGTAGCCTCATTTCCCATACTTATCATCATTGCTGTTTTCATGTTCTTCATGCGGCAGATGCAGGGCGGTGGAGTCGGCGGCAAAGGCGGTCCAATGGCCTTTGGCAAGAGCAAGGCAAAGATGCTGACCGAAGACCAGGTGAAGGTGACTTTTGCCGATGTGGCTGGTGTAGATGAAGCCAAGGAAGACGTTAAGGAACTGGTGGACTTTCTGCGTGAGCCTGACAAGTTTCAGCGGCTGGGTGGAAGAATTCCCAGAGGCATATTGATGGTAGGCCAACCTGGTACTGGTAAAACCCTGCTTGCGAAAGCGATTGCCGGGGAAGCCAAAGTGCCGTTTTTCTCCATATCCGGTTCGGATTTTGTCGAAATGTTTGTGGGTGTTGGTGCTTCCCGTGTTCGTGACATGTTTGACCAGGCGAAGAAACAGTCTCCCTGTATTATTTTCATCGATGAAATAGATGCTGTAGGCCGTCATCGTGGTGCCGGTGTTGGTGGTGGCCATGATGAACGTGAGCAGACTCTCAACCAGTTGCTGGTAGAGATGGATGGATTCGAAGGCAATGAAGGTGTCATTGTAATAGCGGCAACAAACCGCCCTGATGTGCTGGATCCGGCACTGTTACGTCCTGGACGTTTTGACCGCCAGGTTGTTGTTGGACTTCCCGATATACGTGGCCGTGAACAGATTCTTAAAGTGCATATGCGCAAGGTCCCAATTTCTGAGGGTGTTGATGAGTCTGTACTGGCGCGGGCCACACCAGGATTTTCAGGCGCAGGTCTGGCAAATCTGGTTAATGAGGCAGCCTTGTTTGCTGCTCGTTCCAGTAAGCAGCGGGTCACCATGGAAGAGTTTGAAAAAGCCAAGGACAAGATCATGATGGGCGCTGAGCGCAAATCGATGGTTATGTCCGACAAGGAAAAACTCAATACGGCTTACCACGAAGCCGGGCACGCGATTGTGGGCAGAGTGGTTCCTGAGCATGACCCCGTCTATAAAGTCAGTATCATTCCGCGGGGACGGGCCCTTGGTGTAACCATGTTCCTGCCGGAGGAGGACCGTCACAGTCATAGTAAAACCAGTATTCTTAGCCAGATTTGCAGTTTATATGGTGGAAGAATCGCGGAAGAGATGACCTTGGGTAAGGAAGGTGTTACTACAGGTGCTTCCAATGATATTCAGCGTGCGACCCAGATGGCTCATAACATGGTCAAGAAATGGGGGCTGTCCGAGCGTCTCGGCCCGCTTCAGTACGATGATGAAAATGATGAGGTTTTCCTGGGTCGTTCGGCTGCGTCAGGTCCAAGCAAGGTATTGTCGCTTGATACGACAAAAGCCATTGACGAGGAAGTGCGCAGCATCATTGATAGCTGCTACGACAGGGCGAAGACTATTCTTGAGGAAAACCGTGACAAACTGGAAGCCATGAAGGATGCTCTTCTTGAATGGGAAACTATTGATGCAGGACAGATTGATGACATCATGGCTGGCAGAAAGCCACGTTCGCCGGATGGCTGGCATGATGATGACTTCGGCCCCGGAAATGCAGTTTCCGAAGAATCTGATAATAAGAAAGAAGACGAGAAACCCAACAAGCCTATAGGTGGACCGGCAGGCGAGCATTGATTGTCTCCCGGATAATCGTCAGAGCATGATGTGCAAAGGAGCTCGAAAGAGCTCCTTTTTGTTTTAGCCAGATAAATAGTTATCCCTTTAATGAATACCTGCTTTCCTGAATTTGATTTTGGTGGTAAATCCCTGAACCTGGCTCAAGCGCAGGTCATGGGTATACTCAATATAACTCCCGACTCATTTTCAGACGGTGGTGAGTTGATGAGCGACAGTGGTCATGTTGATGTGCCCCTTGTGCTTCAACGAGCGGAAAATATGGTTCGCGCTGGCGCCACAATTCTTGATGTTGGTGGCGAGTCCACGCGTCCGGGGGCTGCTGAAGTGACCAGTGACCAGGAGATTAACCGTGTGATGCCAGTCGTTGAGGCCTTGCGTGAATCTCTTGATGTCATTATTTCTGTTGATACCAGTAATCCGGAACTCATCAGTTTATGCGCTAATGCTGGGGTGGGGCTGATAAACGATGTAAGGGCTCTGGGACGTACAGGCGCACTGGAGGCAGCAGCCAGTTCAGGGTTGCCTGTATGCCTGATGCACATGCAGGGAACGCCTCAAACCATGCAGGATGCACCCAGTTACAATAATGTCATAGAAGAAGTGACAGGTTTTCTGAGTGGCCGGATTGATGCATGCATTGCGGCGGGAATTCCCCGGGAGAAAATAATTCTTGATCCGGGGTTCGGCTTCGGGAAGAGCCTGGAGCATAACCTCGAATTGCTTGGCAGCCTGGATTCTTTGCTTAACCTGGGGCAGCCATTGCTGGTTGGTGTTTCCCGAAAAAGAATGATTGGCATGATTACAGGGCGACGGGAAAAAGACCGTGTCCAGGGCAGTGTGGCTGCGGCAGTTATCGGGGTCATGAATGGCGGGCGTATAGTGCGCACCCATGATGTAGGCCAGACCATGGATGCTCTGAAAATTTGTAATGAAGTGCTCAAGACCATCAAAACATAAAACCGTCAGTAAGTTTTACGAAAGAAACAGGTAAATAGCCGTGGGGAAAAAATATTTTGGAACAGATGGAATCAGGGGAGCTGTAGGGACATATCCCATTACACCCGACTTTGTTCTCAAGCTGGGCTGGGCGATAGGAAGGGCATTTGCGAGGAAGGGGGGTGGCAAGATACTGATTGGCAAGGATACCCGTATTTCTGGATACATGTTTGAATCCTCCCTTGAAGCTGGCCTGACTTCTGCTGGCATGGATATCAATCTGCTGGGCCCCATGCCGACGCCTGCTGTGGCTTATCTGACACGTACTTTCCAGGCCCAGGCTGGCATAGTCATCAGTGCCTCGCACAATGGATTCCAGGATAACGGGATTAAGTTCTTCTCGGCAGAAGGCACAAAACTGCCCGATGATATCGAACTGTCTATTGAGGCCTTAATGGATGAACCGCTCACAACCGTGGATTCGGGTGAAATAGGCAAGGCTTCGCGTATCGTTGATGCCAGTGGTCGCTACATAGAGTTTTGTAAAAGTACGGTTCCGGCAAACATGAGTCTGAAAGGTATGTCTATTGTCCTCGACTGTGCCAATGGCGCTACCTACCACATAGCGCCGAGCGTTTTCAGAGAATTGGGTGCTAATGTAACCACCATTGGGACTGAACCGGATGGACTTAATATCAATAACGAATGCGGTTCTACAAACCCAGGTAAACTCATCGAGAAAGTCCTGGAAGTCAACGCAGACCTGGGTATTGCCTTCGATGGCGATGGTGATCGCGTTGCGATGGTTGATCACAAGGGTGAACTGGTTGACGGAGATGAGCTACTTTACATCATTGCCAGGTACAAGCTGGGCAAGGGAGTAAAAGACCAGGGGATAGTCGGGACAGTAATGAGTAACCTGGGCCTGGAAGTCGCATTGCAGGAACTCAATATTCCGTTTCGTCGCACCAAGGTTGGTGACCGCTATGTCATGAGTGAGTTGCTGACTCGCCAGTGGCAATACGGGGGAGAATCGTCAGGGCATATTATCTGCCTGGACTCTACCAGTACTGGTGATGGCATTATTTCTGCCTTGCAGGTACTTGCCGCGTTGAAGGTGTTCGATGAAGACCTGCATGAGGCTCGTAAGGGAATGGGCAAATTCCCTCAAACAATGATCAATGTCAGGATCAGTAGCAAGGACGGATGGGATGATAATGCATCAATTCATCGTGCTGTGGAGGACGCCGAATCTGAACTTGGTAAAAACGGGCGGGTACTGCTTCGCCCCTCAGGCACTGAGCCCCTTATCAGGGTAATGGTTGAGGGACGTGATGAAAGCCAGGTAGCCAAACTGGCAGGAAATATTGCCGAGGTTGTTGCCCGGGAGATGAGCGGCAAAGCGGTCTGATACGTTATCGCCAGCACCTTTTTTACGTCTCGGGCTTTCTTGCAAGTTCCCCCTAACTTGTTTAGACTTGGCGCCCATTTTGAGCAGGGCAAATCCCGGGTAGCAGATGCGAAAAGGCCTCATAGCAGCCAACTGGAAAATGAATGGGCGAAGCGATGAGAACATTGCTTTGCTGGCTGCACTGAAGCAGGGGGTCTCTGCGGGGAGTGAAGCAGATGTGCTGATCTGCCCACCTTCAGTTTATCTGGCCCAGGTCAGGGAAATGTTGGAGGACAGTCCGTTCATGTTGGGCGCACAGAATGTGCACACAGCAGAGTCGGGAGCTTTTACCGGTGAAATTTCCGCACCGATGTTACAAGATTGTGGTTGCAGTCATGTGATCATAGGTCACTCCGAAAGGCGCGAGCTTTTTGGCGAGAAAGACAGTTTTATTGCTGAGAAGTTTTCAGCAGCACAAAAGAGTAACCTGGTACCTGTACTTTGTATTGGTGAAACCAGAAGTCATCGTGAGGCAGGTCAGACCGAAGAGGTAGTCCTTGGTCAGCTTGAAGCAGTCCTTGATGTAGTGGGTATTGACGCTTTTGCCGATGCTGTTATCGCCTATGAACCGGTCTGGGCAATTGGGACTGGATTAACCGCCACGCCGGATCAGGCCCAGGAAGTGCATGGCCAGATTCGTGAGCGGTTGAATGCCCGGAACGCAGAAGTAGCTGAAAGAATCTGCCTTCTCTATGGTGGCAGCGTGAAAGGTGCCAATGCGGCAGAGCTGTTTGCCAAGCCCGATATAGATGGTGCACTGGTGGGAGGAGCTTCCCTGGTGGCCGAAGAATTTTTAACGATTTGTGCCAGCTACAGCCAGAGTTAGGCTGGCAGGAAAAGAGATATTATGGAATCAGTTATTATATTTGTGCACGTGATTGCTGCCATAGCCATTACTGGCCTGGTACTCATTCAGCAGGGAAAGGGTGCTGATATGGGAGCGTCATTCGGAAGCGGTGCGTCACAGACGATTTTCGGAAGTTCCGGTAGCGGCAATGTCTTGTCCAAGTCCACTTCCATCATGGCTGTAGTGTTTTTTATAACCAGCCTTGGACTTGCCGTCGTAGCCAGGCAGCAGGCCAATATGAGTGTTCAGGACAGTGGGCTGATTGAAAACCTCGATGAAATTTCAACACAGGTTCCAGTTGCAACCCAGACTGCGGACGAGATCCCTGTGGTTACAGAAGAACAACTGCCTGAAAGTGATATTCCGTTATTTGAAGAAGCAGAAGCTTCTTCAGTAGATATTCCCGTTGTAGAAGGCGGGGAGACAGATTAAGCCGAAGTGGTGGAATTGGTAGACACGCTATCTTGAGGGGGTAGTGACCTACGGTCGTGCCGGTTCAAGTCCGGCCTTCGGCACCAAATATACCTTGGAGATTGGTTGTACCATTCAGTTCAGCTAATTTTTGGGGTTTACCTGAAGTACTCCAGGGAGAACGAAGTTCCCCTGGATCACAGAAGTTGATTCGAGACTGGAAATTGCCCATGTGAAAGTCAGGTAAACCGGCTCGAAGCAGGATTCTGTGGTTAGGGCGCTCGCAGAGCTCCTGGATAAAAAAATAATGATTCGAAGCAGGAATCCTTCTGTTCGGGTATGGAAGAAGGGAGATTGGTCTTGACCATGAACCAGTTCGCACCTATAATTCCCGCCCTTTCCGATGACCCTTTTGGTTGCCGGAAATAAAGTTGAAGTTGATGTGTTGCGGGGTGGAGCAGTCTGGCAGCTCGTCGGGCTCATAACCCGAAGGTCGTAGGTTCAAATCCTGCCCCCGCTACCAATTTCAACCAGGGCTAAAGAAATTGTGCATCAGCAGACATTAATTGTCTGCGGTTTTAAAGAAACAGTCCCTCGGGCTCGACGCTTTATAACCACGGGGAAGGTCCCAGGTTTAAATCCTGCCCCTGATACCAATTTCAACCCTGAAAGGAAGTTTACGAATTATGCAGACAGACTGGTGTTTGCAGGTGGGATAAGGCAGAGGCCTTGCTTGCCAAGGGGAAGGTCGCAGGTTCTATATCTGTCCCCGCTACCAGTCTTCAGTAGCCGGTTTATTGAAAGCCCCTTTTAGGGGCTTTTTCGTAGGCAGGGTCTGAACCCAGATAGCAGTAATTGGAAGTGGGCCTTGGGCCCATTTTTTGTTTGGCAAGAGCGTGAATTGACGATGAGCAGGAAAACAATCGAGTTGGGAAACTTGCTGGAACCTGCCATTAATGCGCTTGGTTTTGAGCTGTGGGGGATTGAATATATTCCCCAGGGCAGACATTCCATCTTGCGGGTTTACCTCGACAAGGCCAATGGAATAGATGTTGAGGATTGCGCAAATGCCAGCCGGCAGATTAGTAGTATCCTCGATGTGGAAGATCCTATCAGCGGCGAGTACACGCTGGAGGTTTCCTCACCTGGGCTGGACAGGGTGTTGTTCAAACTGGAGCAGTTTCAGGATTACCTGGGTTGGCATGTCCAGCTCAGGCTGACAGAAAGTTTTGAAAATAAGCGGAAATTTACGGGCCAGTTAAAAGGAATTGTCGATGATGAGGTCGTACTTATTATCGGCGATGAAGAATATGTGATTCCTTATGAACTGGTCGAGAAGGCCAACCTGGTAAGCCAGGTTCAGGCCGGATAATGCAGTTGGAGTTGTAATTCCCCGATGGGGCATGAAAGGTAGCAACGAGATGAATAACAAAGAAATTTTAATGGTGGCAGATGCCGTCTCTAATGAAAAAGGTGTCTCAAGGGATGTGATTTTCAGTGCTATAGAGTCAGCACTGGCGTCCGCCACTAAAAAGCGTTACGTAGACGAGGAAATCGACTGCGAAGTGATTATTGATCGTGACACCGGTGATTATGAAACCTACCGTGTCTGGACTGTCGTACCTGACGATGAACTGGCATTGCTGGGATCGCAGTTCACTATCGAAGAAGCCCATGAGAAAGATGAGAATCTTCAGCCTGGTGATGTTTACCGTGAAAAAATTGATAACGTGGAGTTTGGTCGTATAGCTGCCCAGACCGCGAAGCAGGTAATAGTACAGAAGGTTCGGGAAGCAGAGAGAGAGATTGTTGTTTCCGAGTATGAGGACAAGGTGGGCCAGCTTGTATCTGGTACCGTCAAGAAAGTGACAAGGGATAATGTCATTGTGGATCTTGGTAGCAATGCCGAAGGTCTGCTCCCAAGGGAGAATCTGATTCCCCGGGAAACATTCCGTATTAATGATCGACTGCGTGCCCTGCTGGTTGAGGTTCGCACAGAACTGCGTGGTCCGCAGTTACTGCTAAGCCGTATAGCTCCGGAAATGCTGGTCGAACTTTTCAAGATTGAAGTGCCTGAAATTTCCGAAGAAATTATTGAAATCAAGGCAGCAGCGAGGGATCCTGGCTCGCGTGCCAAACTGGCGGTTAAAACCAACGACGGCCGTATTGATCCAGTTGGTGCCTGTGTCGGGATGCGTGGCTCCAGGGTTCAGGTTGTATCCAATGAGTTGGCCAATGAGCGCATCGATATCATTCTCTGGGATGACAATCCTGCACAGATGGTTATCAATTCCCTGTCCCCTGCGGAAGTAGCCTCCATCGTGGTAGATGAGGATGCTCATACCATGGATGTCGCTGTGGCAGAAGATAATCTGGCCCAGGCTATAGGCCGTAATGGCCAGAATGTTCGTCTGGGTAGTGAGCTCACCGGCTGGACTATTAATGTCATGAGTGAGGAAAGCGCGGCTGACAAGCTGCAGCAGGAATCTGCTGGAACTATCCAGAATTTTATGGATAGCCTGGATGTAGATGAAGATGTGGCAGAAATACTCGTGCAGGAAGGTTTTACTACCCTGGAAGAAATTGCCTATGTTCCACTGGAAGAGATTTCTGATATCCAGGATTTTGATGATGAAATTGCCAATGAACTGCGTTCAAGGGCCAAAGATGCCTTGCTCACCAGGGCGATTGCTTCAGAAGAAGATATCAGCAAGGCTGGTATCAAGGATGACCTTCTGAATATGGAAGGAATGGATAATGAGCTTGCACTGGCCATGTCCAAAATTGGAGTGCTTTCCATGGAAGATCTTGCCGAACAATCCATTGATGAACTGATGGTCATTGACGGCATGGATGAAGAGCGTGCAGGTCAGCTGATCATGACAGCCAGGGCACCCTGGTTTGAAGATGAGGCTGAAGAAGAGTCTACTGAAGATTCTTCAGAGGAAAAGTCCTGAATCAATTACGATTGAATTTCCAGGTTTTGAAAAAAAATAGATTTCATTCAAGCAGCAAAAGTCGGAGAGTTGAATGGCTGATGTAACAATCACTGAGCTAGCTAAAATGGTCGGAGTTCCTGAGGATCGTCTACTGGAACAGATCAAGGAAGCAGGCCTGCCCCAGACAAAAGCTGATGACACGATGACTAATGATGAGCGTGCTACCCTGCTGTTGTCGCTGAAAAGCAAGCATGGCGAGGATACCTCTGCTGGTGCTACACCGCGTCGGATTACGCTCAAGCGTAAAACGGTAGAGACCCTTAAGACGTCGGATAACCAGGGCCGCAGCAAAGCTGTGAATGTTGAAGTTCGCAGAAAAAGAACTTACGTCAAGCGCAGTGTTGAAGAAGCCCAGCTGGAAGCAGAGCGCAAGGAAGCTGAGCGTCTTGAGCAGGAAGAAAAGGAACGTCTTGAACGTGAAGCAGCGGAGAAGGCCAGGCAGGCTGAAGCCGAAAAGGCTGCTGCTGAGAAAGCTGCAAGTTCTGGTTCTCCGACCAGCCCAGCGAAAGAGTCTGTCTCCCCGGTGGAAGTTCCTGTAGAGGAGAAACCGGAATCCCGCAGGGAAGCCAAGAAACCTTCAGTCCGTAAAGACAGCCAGCGTGCCGAAGCGGATGGTATCGAAAAGAAAAAGGGAGGATTACGCAAAAGGGATCTTGGAGAGCCGAAGAAATTCCAGCCCATTCGATCCAGTGATGACTTCATTCTGGATGAAGAAGAACTTGAAGGGGGATCCCGTCGCAGAGGTGGTCGTCGCAAGTTAAGCCAGGGTCAGAAAGAGCACAAATTCGAAAAACCAACAGAATTTATTTCACGTGAAATTGAAATCCCGGAAGCAATCACCGTTGGGGATCTCGCCCAACGTATGCATCTGAAGAGTGCCGGGCTTATCAAGACATTGATGGGTATGGGGGTGATGGCCACGGTTAACCATATTCTGGATCAGGATACGTCTGTCCTGCTGGTTGAGGAACTGGGGCATAAACCTAAAACCGTTTCTGATGATGCGATTGAAGAAAATCTCGTTGAATCCATCAAATATGAAGGTGAAGAAGTACCGCGTGCACCAGTCGTGACCGTAATGGGGCATGTTGACCACGGTAAAACATCACTTCTGGACTATATCCGTAAATCTTCTGTGACTTCCGGTGAGGCCGGTGGTATCACGCAGCATATCGGTGCCTATCATGTGGATACCGAACACGGCATGATCACTTTCCTTGATACACCAGGCCATGCTGCGTTCAGTGCGATGCGTTCCCGCGGTGCTCAGGCGACTGATATTGTTATTCTGGTTGTTGCGGGTGATGACGGAGTTAAGCCGCAGACTGAAGAGGCTGTTCAACATGCCCAGGCAGCGGAAGTGCCACTGGTGGTTGCTATCAACAAGATGGACAAGGAGGGCGTTGATCCTGACCGAGTGAAAAATGAACTGGCAGCCAAAGGGCTGACGCCTGAAGAATGGGGCGGTGAAACCCAGTTTATTGAGGTATCAGCCCAGACCGGCAAGGGAATTCCTGAACTGTTGGAAGCTGTCCTGCTCCAGTCTGAGCTGCTCGAACTCAAGGCAATCGAAAATTGTGATGCCAAGGGTGTGGTTATTGAATCTCGTCTGGACAAGGGGCGTGGTCCGGTTGCAACTGTTCTGATTCAGAACGGTACACTAAAAATGTCGGATATCATTCTTGCCGGTCATGAGTACGGCAAGATCAGGGCAATGATTGATGAAAATGGCAAGCAGATTAAAGAAGCAGGCCCCTCAATTCCTGTCGAGATTCTGGGGCTAAACGGTACACCTGATGCGGGCGATGATTTCCTGATTGTCCAGGATGAGAAGAAAGCTAGGGAAGTCGCAGAATTCAGGATGAACAAGTTCCGTGAAACCCAGGTTGCGAAACAGCAGGCGGCCAAAATGGAAAGTATGTTTGCTACCATGGGTGATGCTGACAAACAGGTGCTCAATGTAGTTCTGAAAACTGATGTACGTGGTTCCCTGGAAGCAATTTCCTCTGCATTGATGGGATTGGGCAATGAAGAGGTTTCCGTGAACCTGGTTTCTTCCGGTGTTGGAGGTATTTCAGAAACAGATGTCCAGTTGGCCCAGACATCCAGAGCAACCATCATTGGCTTCAATGTTCGAGCCGACAAAGCCGCCAGAACCTTCGTTGAAAATGAAGGGCTGGAAATGCGTTACTACAGTGTCATTTATGACCTCATTGATGATGTGAAAGCAGTTATGAGCGGCATGCTCGCGCCAGAGCTTCAGGAAGAGATTCTTGGTGTTGCCGAAGTTCGCGATGTATTCATGTCGCCTAAATTCGGTGCTATCGCTGGTAGCATGGTTATTGAGGGGACTGTTTATCGAAGCAAGCCTATCCGCGTATTGCGTGATGACGTGGTCATTTACGAAGGTGAGCTTGAATCACTGCGCAGATTCAAGGATGAAGCCCAGGAAGTAAGGAATGGTATGGAATGCGGTATCGGCGTAAAGAACTACACTGATGTACGTGTGGGTGACAAGATCGAGGTATTTGAACGCAAGGAAGTTGCCAGGTCACTGTAAGGAAAGGATTCGTTTTCTGAATGTGACAATAACAAGCAGAGCAAAGTATGGGTAGAGTCTCTAACAGGGTAGACAAGGTTTCCGACCTGTTAAAAAGGGAAATTGCCCTGCTTATACAGAACGAGGTTCGTGACCCGCGTGTTGGTATGGCATCAGTGACAAGCGTTCGGGTTAGCAAGGATCTGGCTCACGCTGCAGTATTTGTCACATTGCTGGGTAAAAGCACGATGGAAGAAGCTAATGACAGCATTGAAGCCTTAAACAAGGCGGCCGGTTTCCTGAGGTCCATGCTGGCAAAGGAAATCAATTTGCGTACTATTCCTAAGCTCAAATTTATCTTTGACGATACCCTGGCCCGGGGTCAGTACCTGACCGGTCTCATTGATGAGGCTCTTGCCATGGATGAACGTGATCATCAGCATAATGATGATGACGACCAATAAATCCATTTCAACGTTATAAAGGTTGCTTCAGTTGGCCAGGCGAGCACGTGGCAGAAAGATATCCGGCATTATCGTGCTGGATAAACCAACCGGCGAATCTTCCAGCCGCAGTCTTCAACGCGTGAAAAGATTGCTGGATGCGGCCAAGGCGGGTCATACCGGTAGTCTGGATCCTCTTGCTACAGGGGTGTTGCCACTATGCTTTGGTGAAGCCACCAAGCTTTCCCAGTTTCTTCTCGATGCTAACAAGTCCTATCGAACCACCATTCGCCTGGGTATTAAAACAGATAGCGGTGATTCCCAGGGGAATATTGTCAGTAGTACCGATGATACTGTCAGCTTGAAGGAGCTCGAGCAATGCCTTGAATCCTTTCGGGGTGAAATCACCCAGGTACCTTCCATGTACTCTGCGCTGAAGCATCAAGGCGTCCCTTTATACAAACTTGCCAGGAAAGGACAGGAGGTGGAGCGGAAAGTCAGGCATGTCACCATTTATCGGCTTGAGCTGCTGGATTTCCGTGGCGATGAAGTCGACCTGGAAGTGGATTGTTCAAAGGGAACCTATATCCGTTCGATAGCTGATGACCTGGGCGATATGCTCGGTGTCGGCGGTCATGTCACTGCTTTGAGACGTTTGCAGTCAGGGCCTTTCACCGAGTCGCAAAGTGTCACCCTGGAAAAGCTCGAGGAAGCGGCTGAGCAGGGAGGTGCTCAAGCGCTGGACTCCTATCTATACCCGCCTGATCTGGCAGTAGAAGAGCTGGTAAAAGTCACTTTGCCCATGATCACTGCTGATTTCATGAGACAGGGGCAGCCGGTAATAGCCCGCGCGCTCCCCACAAATGGAATAGTCAGGTTGTATGATGATGAGGGTTTCTTTGGTATTGGCAGTATTCTGGATGATGGCCGCGTCAAGCCTGTAAGGCTGTTGAACCGGCAGAATTAGGGTGTATAAGGGCGCTGATGTGTGCTATGGTACGCACCCCTTGAACCCTGCAGACAAGTCTGTTGGTGGCAGGGCGCAAGGATTGCATTTCAGGTAACTATAAATATGCATGGTTATACTGAGTTAAAGGGATGTTGGATTCAATTAACGCATATTAACAGGAGATATCACTATGGCTTTATCAGCCGAAAAGAAAGCTGAAGTTGTGGCCGAGTATGCCCTGTCTGAAGGAGACACTGGTTCCCCCGAAGTACAGGTAGCTTTGCTGACTCACAATATCAACCAGCTTCAAAACCACTTCAAAGAGCACAATCACGATCACCATTCACGCCGTGGACTTATCCGCATGGTGAATACCCGTCGTAAGCTGCTCGATTACCTGAAACGTAAAGACCTTAACCGTTACGCTGATCTGATCAAGCGTCTTGGTCTGCGCAGGTAAAACCCAGAACCTCCAATAAAGTGCAATGTAACTTCGTTGGGGGTTCCTGACCTGGCCGGCATGGGGTCGGCCAGGATTCGTACGAAAAGAAAAGAGATACATTATGTTTAATCCGATTCGGAAAGAATTCAAATATGGAAATGACACTGTCATCCTAGAAACAGGAAAGGTTGCTCGTCAGGCCACCGGAGCAGTGCTTGTAACAATAGGCAATACAACTGTACTTGCCACGGTCGTAGGAAGAAAGTCAGCTAACCCCGATGCGGGTTTCTTCCCCCTGACAGTTAACTATCAGGAAAAAACCTATGCTGCCGGTAAGATTCCAGGTGGCTTCTTCAAGAGGGAAGGTCGTCCAACTGAAAAAGAGACCCTGACTTCCCGCCTGATCGACAGGCCGATTCGTCCCTTATTCCCTAAAGGTTTTATGAACGAAGTGCAGGTTATCTGTACTGTCGTTTCTTCAGAAAAAAATGTTGACCCGGATATTGCGGCCATGATCGGTGCTTCAGCCGCTCTCGCTATTTCCGGTATTCCTTTCGCTGGCCCACTGGGTGCAGCTCGCGTTGGTTATAACGATACGGATGGTTACCTTCTGAATCCAAACGCAGAAGCTCTGGAGACATCTGACCTGGATATGGTAGTTGCAGGTACTGGTGCTGCAGTACTTATGGTTGAATCAGAGGCGAAAGAGCTAAGTGAAGACCTGATGCTTGGTGCTGTGCTTTTTGCTCATCAGGAAATGCAGGTTGTTGTTCAGGCGATCAATGAATTCCAGGCCGAAGCTGGCAAGCCAGCCTGGGACTGGGAGCCTCCAGCCACCAATGATGTACTCACTGATGCTATTACTGCCAGTTTTGGTGATGGTATTAATTCAGCCTACCAGATTTCTGACAAGATGCAGCGACAGGATAAACTGGAAGAACTGCGTGACCAGGCTGTAGAACAGTTTGTCAGTGAAGATGTCGAGCCAGCAGTGACTGCCAAAGAAGTCCAGGGTATTTTTGCTTCCCTGGAAAAGAAAATCGTACGTCAGAATATTATCAAGGGCCAGCCGCGAATTGATGGTCGTGATACAAAAACTGTTCGTCAGATTGAGGTTGAAACTGGTGTGTTGAGCAAGACACATGGTTCTGCCCTGTTTACTCGTGGGGAAACTCAGGCTGTTGTCGTGGCAACTCTTGGTGCTTTACGTGATGCACAAATCATTGAAGATCTTTCCGGCACAAAGAAAGACAACTTCATGCTGCATTACAACTTCCCTCCCTTCAGTGTGGGTGAGACAGGTTTTATGAGCGGTCCGAAACGTCGTGAAATTGGCCATGGTCGACTGGCGCGTCGTGGTGTTGCAGCCGTACTGCCATCAGACGAAGAATTTCCATATGCCATTCGTGTAGTTTCAGAAATCACTGAATCCAATGGTTCAAGTTCCATGGCCTCTGTCTGTGGTACCTCTCTGGCTCTGATGGATGCGGGCGTGCCTGTAAAAGCACCGGTTGCCGGTATTGCGATGGGGTTGATCAAGGAAGACAACGGCGTAGCTGTTTTGACTGATATCCTTGGGGATGAAGATCACCTGGGTGATATGGATTTCAAGGTAGCCGGATCTGCCAATGGTGTTACTGCTCTGCAGATGGATATCAAGATCCAGGGGATTACTGAAGAAATCATGGAGACGGCACTTGACCAGGCCTATGACGCCAGGATGCATATCCTTGCTGAAATGAACAAGGTGATTTCTGCTCCAGGTGAGATTTCTGAAAATGCACCTTCCATGGCCAACCTTAAAATCCATCCTGACAAGATCAGGGATGTAATCGGTAAAGGTGGTGCAGTTATCCGTTCTATTACTGAGGAGACCGGTGCCTCAATCGATATCGATGATGATGGTAACGTGCGTATCTATGGTGAGGATGCTACTTCACGTGATGCCGCTGTTGCTATGGTCGAGGAGATTACTGCAGAAGCCGAAATAGGTAAGCTGTATAAGGGCGTTGTTTCCAAGATTGTTGATTTTGGTGCTTTTGTCACAATCCTGCCTGGCAAGGATGGTCTTGTACATATTTCACAGATCGCTCAGGAGCGTGTGGAAAATGTGACAGACTTTCTGAAAGAGAAGCAGGAAATTGTGGTCAGGGTTCTCAAGATTGATGACCGAGGCAAGATAAGCCTGACCATGAAAGATATTACTGACGAAGATAAAGCGTCTGTTGAGTAATCAGGAATCAGAATCCTTAAACTTGTTGCTGGTTCGACACCTTTTAGAGATGGTTGACCAGAAATAAGCAGGGTTCCGGGTCCGGAATACAAAAACCGGGATCTCGATTGAGATCCCGGTTTTTTTTGTACTAAGATAAAATAGCTAGAATATCTGGCCTGAATCAGTTCAACCAATAATTCTAGCTTTGATCTCCTGATGAGTTTCTGAAGGCAGGCGAGGGCCGAAACTGCTGACCGTTGTGGCCGCAGCCAGGCTAGCGAGGTTGCCCGCTGTTTCAAAATCATGGCCCGCTGAAATGGCATACAGGAAAGCCCCGGAGAACATATCACCGGCACCGTTGCTGTCTACTGCTTTGACCTCATGCGGCTCGATGCTGATGTTCTTTTCCCCATCAAACAACACGGCACCCTCAGAACCGCAGGTAACCACGATCTGTTTGGCGATGGCTTTGAGGCCTTCGATTGCTTCTTCCACAGTTTCTTTACCTGTCCACTCCTTTGCTTCTACATCATTGGCAAAAATCAGGTCCACGCCGTCACCGATCATTTCCTGCAGGCCTCCGCGGAAAAACTGGACCATCGCCGAGTCTGACAGAGTGATGGCAGTCTTGACGCCATGTTTCTCTGCAACCTGCCTGGCATGAATGGAAGCTGCACGACCGCTGTCCGAGGTGACCTGGTACCCTTCGAGATAGACATACTCTGAATCCTTGAGCGCATCTTCATCAATCTCGCTAGTTGACAGGGACTCTGAAATGCCCAGGAAGCTGAGCATAGTACGTTCCGTATCAGGGCTTACCATAACCAGGCATTTGCCAGTTACACCATCATCCCGGTTATTGTTATCGAGATTGGTGTGGATGTTGTTATGGCCCAACTGTTCAAGGTAAAAAGAGCCGGCATCATCATTGGCGACCTTGCATGAAAAGAAAGCGTTTCCACCAAACTGGGAAATGGCATACATAGAGTTTGCTACGGAGCCGCCTCCGGCCCGGGTTTTCAGGCCGAATGTGTCCAGCAGGCGCTGTTCCAGTGTGGCCTGGGATTCGCCGTCCACCAGGGTCATGATGCCTTTTTGAATACTTTCGTGTTCAAAAAAACTGTCCTGTACTTCAAATTCCTGGTCTACCAGGGCGGCACCGATGCCGTAGACATGATACTTCTTCATAGTGGTTCCCTTTCTCATTAGTGTGTTTATTGGTTTTATTATATGCGTGCAAAGGCTTTTTCCGCGGCATCCAGAGTCAGTTGTAATTCCACGTCACCATGGGCAGCGGAAACAAAACCGGCCTCAAAAGCTGAGGGTGCCAGGTAGATGCCGCTATCGAGCATCTGGTGGAAATAGTGCTTGAATCGTTCGGTATCACAGGCCATTACCTGGCTGAAATGGCTGATCTTTTCGTCTTCACTGAAGAAACAGCCGAACATGCCGCCGACCTGATTGGTAGTAAATGGTATGCCTGCCGCATCGGCCCTGGCTTTCAAGCCAGTAAGCAATGCAGCTGTCTTGTCGGTTAATGCCTCAAAGAATCCTGGTTTGCTGATTTCCCTCAGCGTGGTAAGTCCTGCCGTTACCGCCAGGGGGTTGCCGGACAGCGTGCCTGCCTGGTAAACAGGGCCACTGGGGGCCAGCATGTCCATGATCTCTTTTTTGCCACCAAAAGCGCCAACAGGTAAACCACCGCCAATCACTTTACCAAGAGTGGTCAGGTCGGGGATGATGTTGTAAACGGATTGGGCACCGCCAAGAGCTGTCCTGAACCCGGTCATGACTTCATCAAAAATGAGGACAACACCATACTGATTGCATAGGGCACGTAGTCCCTCAAGATAACCTGGTCCGGGAGGAACAAGATTCATATTGCCTGCAACAGGTTCGATAATTACACAGGCAATCTCTTTTCCGGATTGTACAAACAGGCTGTCAACGCTATCCAGATCATTATATGGGAGGACATAGGTTTCAGATGATGTGGATTGTGGAACGCCAAGAGAATCAGGTGATCCCAGTGTAAGAGCGCCAGACCCGGCTTTAACAAGGAGCGAGTCAACATGACCATGGTAGCAGCCTTCAAATTTGAGTATTTTGTCCCGGCCTGTAAATCCCCTGGCAAGTCGTATAGCACTCATGGTTGCTTCCGTACCTGAATTGACCAGCCTGACCGAGTCAATGGAAGGAACAAGTTCCGTAATAAGTCCGGCTAGCTCACCTTCCTTTTCTGTAGGTGCTCCAAAGGTGAGACCCAGTTCCATCTGCTCCTTAAGTGCCTGTACCACGGCTGGATGGCGATGTCCCAGTATAAGGGGGCCCCAGGATCCGACATAATCCACGTAGCGGTTGCCGTCTTCATCAAATAGCCAGGCTCCTTCTCCCTTGTTGAAGAAAACAGGTGTACCACCTACCCCCTTAAAAGCCCTGACCGGAGAATTAACGCCGCCTGGAATTACATTTCTGGCTGATGCGAAGAGGGTTTCTGAGCGGGAATGATTCATTTCCGATGTCATAGAATATCCTGGTTTAAAAAGGTCGGACGACGACCAAAATGATAATGATGATCAGTAGAATAACCGGTGCTTCGTTGAAAAAACGGAAATAAATATGAGTCTTCTCGTTTTTATCGTCCCGGAATTTCCTGAGATGTTGCCAGCAGAGGACGTGGTATATAAGCAGAAGCGCCACGCAAAACAGTTTGGCATGCATCCAGCCCTGTGAAAAATAGAATTGTGGATTGTATCCAATGAGAACAGCGCCAAATATGATGGTTGCGATTGCTGAAGGGGTCATGATTCCACGGTACAGCTTGCGCTCCATGATCTTGAATCGCTCGTTGCTGATTTCATCATCGCTCATGGCATGGTAAACAAACAGCCTGGGCAGGTAGAAAATTGCCGCAAACCAGCAGACCATGGCGATAATATGTAGGGCTTTGAACCAGAGCATGAAATGCCTGTACTGATTAAAATAAAGCTTCGAATGATACCATTACAACCCTGAGGCTAAAACGGCATTCCCCTTTATCTTTGAGGGAAGTGCTTTTATCATACCGCCCCCTTTTTACTGGCTTGCCAAAGCGCAAGTATTGCGAGGTACAGTTTTGATCAAAGCAGGCATTGTAGGTGCAACAGGATATACCGGGCAGGAGCTCTTGCGACTTCTGGTCAAGCATCCAGACGTCCGGCTCCAGGCAGTCACGTCCAGAGGAGAGGCGGGGAAAGCTGTGTCTTCCCTGTTCCCCAACCTGCGCGGGAATCTTGATATGGATTTCGTTGAGCCTTCAGCAGACGTGCTGGCAGCCTGTGACATCGTTTTTTTTGCAACACCCAATGGCACCGCCATGACAATGGTACCGGAACTAGTCAAAGCCGATACTCGTGTCGTTGATCTGTCCGCTGATTTCCGGATCAAGGACGTTGTTGAATGGTCCAGGTGGTATGGAATGGAACATGCCTGTCCGGATTTGGTGGAAGAAGCAGTCTATGGTCTGCCGGAAATGAATCGGGAGCAGACAAGGAATGCCCGGATTGTGGCAAATCCTGGCTGTTATCCCACGGCAGTACAGTTGGGGTTCCTTCCTCTGGTAAAAAACGCCCTGGTGGATTGTACCCGGCTGATTGCAGACTGTAAGTCGGGGGTCAGTGGCGCCGGGCGCAGTGCCAGTATTGGTAGTCTGTTATGTGAAGCCAGTGAGAGCATGAAGGCCTACAAGATTGATGGTCATCGTCACTTGCCTGAAATAACACAGGGGCTCAATAATGCCAGCCAGGGAAATGTCAGTCTGATCTTTATGCCCCATCTGACCCCGATGATTCGGGGAATCCAGGCAAGCCTGTATAGCACCCTGGTCAACAGGGAGGTGGATTTGCAGGCATTATTTGAGGACTTCTATCGTGATGAACCCTTTGTGGATGTGCTGGAGTCAGGCTTGAGTCCTGATACACGCAGTGTGCGTGGCACAAATAATCTGCATTTGTCAGTGTGTCGCCCCCAGGGAGGCGACACTGTTGTTGTACTGGCAGCAGAGGATAATCTCGTAAAAGGAGCTGCAGGACAGGCTGTTCAAAACATGAATATAATGTTTGGCCTGAAAGAAACTTCTGGCCTGGATATCGTTGCGGCTCTTCCCTGAGACAATAACAGAAAGATTTCCCGACCGACTGGTTGATAGGCTACTTCGGTAAATATAACCAGCAGGATAGGCATTTACGTTGAGCAGAACACCGACAGTCAAAGGCAGCAAACAGCTGAAAATGGTGGTTGTCCCACATCAGCCCTTGAAAAAGGCGCTGGTACGTTTTGGTATTGTTCTGCTTATGGCGCTGGTAGGCAGTGGTGCCTATTTTTATGGCCATTATCGGGGAGTTCTGGTCAACGGTGACGCCATGCAGCAAAGAGATCAGTTGTTACTGCAAGTTGATGATATGAGTATTGAAATGGGAATTCTGCAGCAGGAGTTGATCAATGCCCAGCAGGCAGGCGCTGTTGATCGGCAGGCATTGGAGGAAGTGCAGGCGACTATCCTGAACCTGCGGGAGACCATTGCACAGCTACAGGAGGATGTTCTGTTCTATAAGCAGATCATGTCTCCAGATAGTGCCGAGTCAGGAATGAGTATAGGGCAACTTGATCTGATCAGCACAGATGAGGAACGCCGCTTTCGATATCGTCTTGAGTTGCGACAGGTAGGCAATAACGAGAATCTCATTAACGGTTATGCCAATGTGAATATTCTTGGATCCCAGGATCGCCAGGAAGTTTCTCTGCCTTTGCGAGGACTTTCAGTAAATGAGGATCAGCTGGATATTAAACTGCAATTCCGGTATTTCCAGAATATCCAGGGGGAAATGGTTTTACCTGAGGGTTTTTCCCCTACTGGAGTGCAGATACTGGCAGTAGATCAAAGTAATGATGACAAGACAGTCCAGAAAAGTTTTGCGTGGCTTGTCGAATAATCAGCTTTCTGTAGTCTCAATCTGTTTGCAGATACCCTATAATGCGTAACGCTTTCCAGTCAGGCGAATTAGCGGAGTTTGTTTTGTGAAAAAACCGTTCAGTACAGAAAATATAACCACCTTGATTTCCAAGGCCACAGAAATTACTGGTGACCTGCATTTCAGTGGTGTCCTGGAAGTGGAAGGAAAGATTCGGGGTAATATATATGCCGATGATGATTCGTCCGCAGAAGTCCGTATTCGCGAAAGTGGTCTCGTGCAGGGTGAAATCCAGGTCCCTTCAGTGATAGTTAATGGCCTTGTAGAAGGTGATGTCTATTCCAGTCAGCACCTGGAGCTGGCGGCCAAGGCACGGGTTGTCGGTAACGTTTATTATCACTTGATCGAAATGGTGATGGGATCTGAGGTTAATGGAAGTCTTTGCCATAAATCCTCAGCGGAACTTAAGCCGCGCCAGATTGGTCGTGATACCTCAGAGCTCCTGGAAAGTGCTGGTAAGGCCAAGCTCGCCGAGTATACCTGAAGACAATCCTGTCCTGCCAAATACTTGACTGTTTTGCTTGGTTATTGGATAATCATCCTCTAACTTTTACCTATTCTTGACTCATGACAGCAGCAGGAAATGTGACAGACTCCGTTGTCGGCACCCACGATGCAGTAGCGATATCGCTGACAGATAATGCCGCCAGGAAAGTGAATGCACTGATCAGTGAAGAGGGCAATCCTGACCTCAAGCTGCGTGTTTTCGTTACAGGTGGTGGTTGCTCCGGATTCCAGTACGGCTTTTCATTCGATGAGGCTGTCAACGATGATGATACGGTCATTGGAAACAATGGTGCCGAGTTGCTTGTAGACCCCTTAAGCTACCAGTATCTGGTTGGTTCTATTGTTGACTATACGGAAGGCCTGGAAGGTTCCCGCTTCACAGTTCAGAATCCGCTCGCCACAACCACCTGTGGTTGCGGCATGTCATTCTCCATCTAGTCTCAATCAAAATCTGATCGTAATGTGGACCAAGGTGCCGCAGGCGTCATTTGTCCTGCGTGGGCAATTTGCCACAGGAAAGGCGCCGATTGCGCTTAAAGACGGGAATATCCAGCGGACTGATTTCAGTTTATACAGTGTGCTCACTTATGATATGCCTGCCTTTGTAAGATGTCCTATTATTAATGGTGTGTAGCCCAGTAGATTCCTCCTGCTATTACAGGGTGGGATGAGCCTGTAATCTCCCTGAAATCTACCGCTCGGTGAGATAGGGTGTTGTGTGCTAACCAGGCAAAGGCTACGGCTTCGACGCTGTCGGCCATAACACCAAGCTTGTCGCTGGGCATAACGTCAAAATCAGGCATTGAAGCTGCGAGGGTTTCCATTAATAAGTTGTTGTGCACACCACCGCCGCAGACAATGATTTCGCCGCTTGGGAAATGATCCAGTATGGCATCACGGATACTGGTCACACTGAGTTCAAGGAGGGATGCCTGGATATCTTCAGGAGTGACAAATTCTGACATTGAATCCAGTTTTTCTTCCAGCCACTTGCCATTGAAAAGCTCCCTTCCTGTGCTTTTGGGCGGCGGCTGGGAAAAGTATGGGTCTGACAGAAGCGCATTGAGTAATTCTTTGCTGGGTTCTCCCCTGGATGCCCAACTTCCGTTTCGGTCGTAGGGATGTCCCTGCTTTTTCTGTATCCAGTAGTCCATTAGCACGTTTCCGGGACCGGTATCAAAGCCCGATATTTCCCCCAGCTTCGTCAACACGGTGATATTAGCCATGCCTCCGATATTAAGAATGATTCTATCATGGTCGGCACTGGCAAATACTTCTCTATGAAAAGCTGGAACGATGGGGGCTCCCTGTCCACCGGCAGCCATATCCCGGCGTCTGAAGTCAGCTATGGTAGTTATACCGGTAAGTTCTGCAAGTGTGTTTGGATCGCCGATCTGGATGGTATAGGGGGTCGATATATTTTGCCCCGGAGGATGGTGGCGAATGGTCTGCCCATGGCTGCCTATAGCGGCAATCTGTGAGGCCTTGAGTCGGTTTTCTTCAAGAATATGGTCAACAGCAATGGCCATCTGGCGAGCAAATTCCACATCAGCTTCTCCCAATAAGGGTATCTGGCCGTTGTGATTGTCACAGAGGAAAAGTAGTTTTTCACGAAGATCCACCGGAATTTCTGTGGTTACGAAATCCAGCTGGTTGGGTTCGGAGTCGTTGAAATCCACCAGGGCACAATCAATGGCATCCATGCTGGTGCCGGATATCAAACCGATATAGATAGAAGACGCCATTACTGTTCCGCGTTGGCAGTTAATTGGGCGATGTTTTTCGTTTCGCTGGTATGTACTTCCAGTTGTGACAGGAGAATCTGGGTCTGCTCCCTGAAGCGTTGCATTTCAGATGAAGCGACAGATTCAGCTTTGGGTAATTTGCTATGAATGGTTCGCGAATTACGGTGAACTCCATCCATCAGGAATTCATAATGAAGGTGAGGACCTGTAGCTCCGCCTGTTGAGCCCACATATCCAATGATCTGTCCCTGCTTGATTCGCTTTCCTTTTTTAATGCCATTGGCGTAATCATTCAGGTGAGCGTATTTGGTCTGGAAGCGTTCGCCGTGTTGTATGACTACAAGCTTGCCAAATGAGCCATTGCGAGAAGCCCAGGTGACACGTCCATCACCGGCGGCAACAACGGGTGTCCCCCGGGGAGCAGCATAATCAGTGCCTTTATGAGCACGGATAGTATTGAGAATAGGATGCTTTCTGCTCAAGCTGAAACCGGAACTGATCCTTGTGAAGTCTACCGGGTTGCGCAGGAAGGCTTTACGCATACTTTCACCGCGGGGATTATAGAAGTCGGATTCTCCCGCCAGGTTCACGTAACGAACTGCCGTATGGGTGTCTCCCTGATTGGTAAACTGCGTTGCAAGGATCCTTCCTGTACCGATAAATTCCCCATCCAGATATTTTTCTTCATACAGAATGTTGAAGGTATCGCCTTTGCGTGTATCGAGCATAAAATCGATCACGCCTCCGAAAATACTGGCCAGTTCCATGGTTATGCTGGCAGAAATACCGCCGCGTCTGGCAGCCAGGAACAATGAGTCGTCAATGATAGCTTCGCGGTAGACCTGGTGAATGTCAGGTTCGAGAGTGATATCAGTGGCAATGTAGTTGCCCTCGTCATTGCGAACTATTTCAGTACTTCTCAGCTTGTCCTTGATGATCTTGAGTTTTGACAGCTTTTTATTGTCATCAAAATTGAATTCAAGAGTGTAACCGGGGTAAAGACTGTTAAGTACACGGGCCTGGGGAGCGCTTCTGTTGACCTGGTACACATCCTGGGCAGTAAGTCCTGCACGTTTGAAGATGAGGCTCAGATTGTCACCTGACTTCACCTCAGTAACAAAATCCGGTGAATTGGCTGCCGGAAGCGTCATGGGTATTTCGGCAGATGCCATCATGGGAGGGTCGATTGGCGATGCCCCTGTGTTCAGGCTACTATCAATAGTAGAAGCGTTTGCATCCGAATCTGAAGTGGACGCTAGCTCTGGTGGAGGCTCATTAGAGGTATCAGAATCGGGAGCAGTGAAGGAATTCAGACTGGTCTGTGTTATTGGTATCCCTGAATATCGAAATGTGAAAGGGGTATCAGTGTAGTTATCATCATGAGTGATGATAACCAGAATACCAACAAGTCCCAGCAGGAGAAAACGATGCTTCTCAGGGAGGAGGCTGCCCAGACGGCGTTTTGTAGAATCAAAGAGATCCATAAGATTCTTAGAGTATCTTGTTTAAAAGTTGCCGTAATTCTCTGGATTATATCAGAATTTACAGAATGTCAAAGACGTCAGCGATGTCTATTGTAGGGGCTTCTACCCCACGGATACCACTGTTTTTGTCATGTTAGTGGCGCAAGTGCGTGGGGGCTCATGCTGTACCTAGAATTCTGGGAGTGGTTCTAGTAAAGTTGCGCCCTCTTTTTACTAGCACCCAAGATATATTTCGTGACAGACAAGCAACTTATAGAAAACCTCGATCAGCGCGGCCTGCTTATGCAGGCTTCTGCACATGAAGAGCTAAGGGATCATCTGGCTGAACAATGCCGGACTGTTTATTGTGGATTTGACCCAACAGCAGATAGTCTGCATATCGGCTCACTGGTACCACTGCTGGCACTCAAGCGTTTCCAGTTGGCTGGCCATAAGCCTATCGCGCTGGCTGGAGGGGCTACCGGTATGATTGGTGACCCCAGTTTTAAGGCCAAGGAGCGCAAGCTGAACTCCCTGGAGGTCACCGCAGAATGGACCGAACGTATCAAGGAACAGTTGTCCCGCTTTATTGATTTTGACTGTGGCGAGAATTCCGCACTTGTTGTAAATAATCTGGATTGGACCGCAGACAAGGATGTGCTGACTTTTCTGCGTGATATCGGCAAGCATTTCTCCATTAATGCCATGATTCAAAAAGAAAGCGTCAAGCAGCGCATTGATCGTGAAGGCGATGGTATTTCCTATACCGAATTCAGTTACATGATTTTACAGGCCTATGATTTCGCCATGCTCAATCAAATGCACGATTGTTCACTGCAAATCGGCGGATCTGACCAATGGGGCAATATTACTGCAGGTATAGATCTTACCCGTCGTCTTAATAAGCGGCAGGTATTCGGCCTGACGTTGCCGCTTGTTACCAAGGCAGATGGTGGCAAGTTTGGAAAAACTGAAGAGGGTACCATCTGGCTGGATCCGGCACGGACATCTGTTTATGCCTTTTACCAGTTCTGGATCAATACAGCAGATGCGGATGTCTACAAGTTCCTTAGGTATTTTACTTTTCTGGATGTAGCTGAAATAGAAGCAATAGAGGAAGCGGATAAAAATGCACAAGGCCGGCCTGAAGCACAAGGCGTACTGGCTCGCGAAGTAACACGTCTGGTGCATGGTGAGGAAGGTCTTGCTGCAGCGCAGCGAATCAGTGATGCATTGTTCAGCGGTGATATCAGCAGTCTTACTGAAGAGGACTTCGGTCAGTTGAAGCAGGATGGAATGCCTTCTTCTGTTATTGAGGCTGGAACACTGGTTGAGGCTCTGGTGTCCACGGGCCTTGCCCAGTCGAATAAGATGGCCAGAGAGTTCATTGGTAATGGTGCTGTCTCAGTCAATGGTGAGAAAGTTACAGACCCGACAGCTTGTCTTTCCTGGGATAAAGCTTTTTATGGTCAGTATTTTCTGCTTAAACGGGGCAAAAAACTCTTCCACCTGTGTTATCGCAAATAACTTTACAAACCGCTTCTATCGGTAATTACAGACCCTGGTGAAAGTGCAAGTAGCCAGCGTTAAAAAAACATAAAAAATCTTTAAATTAACCCTTGTATTGGGCAGTGTTTTCAGTAGAATGCGCGGCCCTGGACTTGATGGCTCCAGCCCGCTTCAAACGAGGAGTTTGGGCGTTTTAAAAAAGTTAAAAATTTTTTAAAAAAAGCTTGTCAGTCAGAGCGCAATCAGTATAATGCGCACTCCCTGTTCACAGGGAAGCTCTTTAACAACTTAATCAAGTAATAGAAGTGGGTGTTTGCTGGTTGTTTTGTATCAGAAAATACAACTCAACGAGTAAGCAACTGCGTTAATTCAAACCCTCGAAACTGATCACACACGACAGTTTTGAGTAGCAGTAGTTTTTAGCGTTGAGCCAAAACTTTTAAGTACGGCGTCTGGAAGTAAGTAGTCGGACTCTGTACTTTGAGATATTTAAACTGAAGAGTTTGATCATGGCTCAGATTGAACGCTGGCGGCAGGCCTAACACATGCAAGTCGAGCGCGAAAGCACTTCGGTGTGAGTAGAGCGGCGGACGGGTGAGTAACGCGTAGGAATCTACCTGGTAGTGGGGGATAGCTCGGAGAAATCCGAATTAATACCGCATACGACCTAAGGGTGAAAGTGGGGGATCTTCGGACCTCAC
>CAZDCK010000022.1:0-55723 GCA_964503965.1 uncultured Enterobacteriaceae bacterium
AAATAATTCACGCTAAATCAAAGGGGTCAGAGTAACTTGATTTTCCGTATTGTTAGTTAAGTGATCAAACTACTCTGACCCCTTTGATTCCCTTTGATTCGGGTTGTCTAATTGTCTGCTTTATGTCGTAAGCGGACACTAAATACGGGTTCTTTGGGACAAGCACTAAAAAGGAACCACAAATGACACTTTATATGGGACATTTCTGAATTAGGTACTAGATACAAAAAAGCCCCGGATACTGATATCCAGGGCTTTCGAAGATGGTGCCGGCACCAAGAGTCGAACTCGGGACCTACTGATTACAAGTCAGTTGCTCTACCACGGCTGAGCTATGCCGGCAAAAACACTTTTCTGGACATGCTTGTCCAGCGAAGGCGCGCAGTCTACCAATCTCCACGATTTTGATCAATATTTGCGATACTATTTACTGACAATTTTCTTTCAAAGGATCAGCCGTGTCTTCGATCACTGATACCCCCCAATGGCAGGCCCTTTCTGCCCATCAGGCGGCCCTTACCGGGCAGACCATCAAATCCCTGTTTGACGCCAATCCTGCCCGTTTCGACCAGTTCAGCCTTGAAGCTGCGGGCCTCCTCCTGGATTACTCCAAGAACCTGGTGAATGCCCAAACCCTGGAGCTGCTGGGAGGCCTGGCCGACCAGGCAGGCCTCCAAGAGGCTATTGCAGCCATGTTTGACGGAGAATCCATTAATAACACCGAGAACCGTCCGGCACTGCATGTTGCCCTGCGGTCACCGCAAACCCGCTCATCCTATGAGGAAGCCGTTCATGAAGCGCTAAACAAGATGGACGCCTTTGTCGGGAAGGTCACGTCCTGGGAGTGGAAAGGCTATGGGGGGTCCCCCATTACAGATGTGGTCAACATTGGCATCGGGGGTTCCGACCTTGGTCCGGCCATGATTTATACAGCCCTTTGCCACTATCACCTGGACGGTATTCGCTGTCATTTCGTGTCCAACGTGGATCCCAGCCATCTTGAAGGCATCCTGGAAAATCTTGACCCGGCTACTACCCTGTTTGTAATTGCCTCCAAGTCATTTACTACCCTTGAGACTAGCCTCAATGCCCAATCTGCCAGGCGCTGGTTTCTGGAGACTAACCCCACTGAGGCAGACCTGGCCAGACATTTTGTGGCTGTCAGTGCCAACGTGGACAAGGCGGCGGCTTTCGGCATTGATCCCGAGAACATTTTCCCGATGTGGGACTGGGTTGGCGGGCGCTATTCCCTGTGGTCGGCTATCGGGCTACCAGTAGCACTGGGCATTGGCATGAACAACTTCCGTGCATTACTGGCCGGTGGTCACACCATGGATACCCACTTCCGGGATTCCCGTCCTCTTGAAAACCTGCCCGTTTTGTTGGCTTTACTTGAAATCTGGATGCTCAATTTCTTCAAGGTGGAATCCAGGGTCATACTGCCTTATTGTCAGCAACTTCACCTTTTCCCGGCCTTCCTGCAACAGCTTGATATGGAGAGTCTTGGAAAATCAGTCCTGAAAGATGGCACTGAAGTCACCTGTGAGACGGGCGGCTTGGTATGGGGAAGTGCAGGGACCAATGGTCAGCATTCATTCCACCAGCTCCTGCACCAGGGTACCCATCTGGTGCCGGCTGACTTTATCGCCGTCGCCAGTCCGGACAGCACCAATATGGAACAACACCAACAACTGCTGGCGAACTGTTTTGCCCAGAGCCAGGCCCTGATGAATGGAAAATCTCTGGAAGAAGCCAGGTCAGAGTTGATAAACCAGGGCAAGTCCAAGGAAGAAGCACAGGCACTTGCGCCCCACAAGGTGATAGCCGGTAACCGACCCAGTAATACCATTGTTCTGGATTCATTGACCCCGGAATCCCTGGGTAGCCTGATTGCCGCTTATGAGCATAAGGTCTATGCCCAGAGCGTCATACTCGGGATCAATGCTTTTGATCAATGGGGTGTGGAACTGGGCAAAGTGCTCAGTGGTGCCATCTATAATGAACTGTCGTCTGAAGGGGAAGCAATATCGTTTGACGGTTCTACCAACGCCTTGATAAATCGATGTAAATCCTGAATAAAGCCATAGAAAGATTACAGAAAACCCGGCAAAGCCTCCTCTTGAAGGCCTTGCCATGTTATCCGTATCAGAAGTTGTAAACCAGGCTAACGGAAGTCAGCGTGTCAGTTTTCTTGCGACCTACAGGTACTTCGGAATTGTTCCTGGCCTGAAAGGCCACCTTGGTGGTGACTCCGCCAATAATGTTCGTTTCCAGACCTACTTCCAGAACGGACACTGTGCGCTCATCACCAAGCTCTGCGGTGAAGCTGTGGGTCAAGGCCGCACTATCACTGATATCCCAGCTCACTTTCTCTCCGAGAGTGAAGATGACTTCGCCATCGTTGATACCGTTTATCTCATCGTTCTGTCGATAACCGACACCACCAAACCCCTGGAATTCCAGACTGTCATTACGGATAAAATAGCGGCCATAACCACCAGAAAGCGCAGCCTGGTAGTTGAAACCACTGAAGCGGTCATCAGTATAACTGCCTTTGACAAACAGGTAATGGTGGTCATCCAGGTTGTAATCCGATTTATCTTCCAGGTAATACCGCTCTGCTTTGGCCTGGGAATTCTCCTGAGAACCCAGAGCCTGGAATTTAACATTATGCAGCCACTTCTCGGTATCGTAGGCAAACAGTAATTCAGTGTTGTAGGTATCCGTATCGGTATTACCTGAAGTACCCACATAACCAAAGGCGATACTGGCTTCATAATTCTTATCTTCATCCTGTGCCATGGTATGCATGGATGTTGCGGCCAGAACTGCCAGAGACAACTTAGCAAAATTAGGGGCTTTCATTTTTACTCCAGATATTAAAATAAAACAGCCGGTGATAGGCTGTCACCGGCTGCATGAAGTGGTTGAGAGGTTTTATTGTTTGGTGAAGTAAGCAATCCTGTCGCCACTGTAGGTACCAACCCACAGTTCATCGTTCACCTGAAGTGCGGAACTGATGCCCTGCATGGTAATTTCCGGGCCAAAGCTGCCTACATTGGTTGTTTCCAGGGATTGGGCATCGATCTCGATCACAGACCAGCCTTCACCGGATGTGTTACCGCCCGCAGTAAGCAGTTTGCCAGGCTCACCCCAGCGCACATTATCAGGGACCACATCCAGGCTGACAGATTCTTTGGTGATGGGGTCTGAACTGATATCAAGGCGAACCAGTTCACTTAACCCGAAAGCGGCTACATAAAGGGTATTGTTGTCTTCTGAAACGACAATTCCGTTGGGGGCATTCAGTATTGAGCCAGGAATCACGGTAGGCTCGCTTCCTGGATGCCACACTACAATGCCTCCATTGGGCTCACCGAAAACGGACTCAATACCACCAGCCCAGCGCATGAACTGGGTAGTAACGAAACCACCATCTTCCAGGATAGCGACGCTGTTGTGCATGAACTCAGGGTCCAGGTTCACACAGCCTTTCCAGCTGAGTGCGGCAATACCCTCACTCAAGTCAAGATCAAAGACTTCAATGGCTTCCCTGGCACCATGACTGGTGGTGTACAGGTCAAAACGGGCAGGACCGGTTTCCTTCAAGGCAAGACCATGGGATGAAAAATCACTCAGGTCCACGGGTTCGGAACATCCGGGAAACATACCATCATCATGATCAGTTGAATAATTGGGGCCGGAGGTCAGCTCTTCCCAGCTGTCATCCAGGGGATTGACCAGGTAGATGTGTCCACTGGTTTCTTCATCACTCATGCCGGAGGTCAGCACCATGCCGGTATCGCCGACGCCAAGAAGGTCTTCGGCATTCATCAGGCCACAGATATAGTTAATGCCCGGGTCTGAAGGACAGGATACGGCCTCCTGTACCACCGATTGTGGCGCACTGCCATCTGGCGCCATGGTCGTGCCGTTACCGGCATCCTCCCCACCTCCACAGGCAGAGAGAAACAAGGCCAGCACGATTATATTGATCCGGCTGAATAAAGTCGTCTGCATAGGTCTTCCCCGATTCCTGGAAAATATCGCTGAAATTTGAAAAGGCGTTATTTTACATGAATTAAAGGGCTAAATATGCAGGGACTTTGATAAAGCCCACCAATATTAACCGGCATGGTTATGACAAGCTTGTCCCACTGCCCTATCGCAGTATACTGCTGGTTCTGACTGGCCTTGTCGCTTTATTTTCAACAGTGGCCGGACTGCTTTTCTGATAAGGGGGGGTTCTATATGAGACTGTTTCACAAAACCAGGCAAGCGGCTTTTCTTCTACTGTTAGTGACCTTTGCCGGAAGCACCCTGGCTCAGGACTTCCAGCGTTCCCGCCCGGACAGACTGGGTTTCGATAGGGAGCGTCTTGGAGAACTGGATAGCGTTCTTCAATCCTATGTAGATAATGAACAAATAGCCGGCAGTGTCACCATGGTGCTGCGTGACGGACGAATTGCCTATGCATCTGCCAAGGGGTGGCAGGACCGGGAAGCCGGTATTGTCATGAGCGAAGACAGCATGCTCAGGATCGCTTCTTTTACCAAAGCCACTATTGCCATCGGCATCATGATTCTTCATGAACGCGGCGAGCTGAACATTGCTGACCCCCTGAGTAAGTACCTCCCTGAATGGGCCAACGCCAAAGTGGGCGTGCCCGATGATAACGGCGGTTACACCCTGGAAGCATTGAATCGACCGATAAACCTGCGTGACATGCTCACCCATACTTCCGGCATTGGCTATGGCGGTTTCGCCAGTAATAACCCGGTTAATAATGCCTGGCGCGAAGCCGGCATTACCAGTTATTACCTCTCAAGCCGTCCGGAGGGGATTCGTGAAACTGTCAGGAAAATGGCGTCCCTGCCCCTGGAAGCCCAGCCCGGACAGCAATGGATATATGGCTACAACTTCGACATTCTTGGTGCTGTAATCGAAGTAGCCAGCGGCAAACCACTTGATCAATTTCTCGACGAGGAACTCTTTACTCCATTAGGGATGGATGACACCCACTTTTTTGTACCAGAGGCCAAGGCTTCCCGTTTGGCCACCCTGTACAGGGGCAATGGCGATGGTGGAATAGAGCCGGCTCCTGACACCAACACACCACAGGGACAGGGCCAGTTTGACTCAGGCCCCATGGCTACGTTCTCTGGCGGCGCAGGCCTGGTTTCCACTGCTGACAACTATGCCCGGTTTCTGCAGATGACACTTAACGGTGGCGAGCTCAATGGCAACCGCATTCTTGGCCCAAAAACCATAGAACTGATTACCAGTGACCACCTGCGCGACATTCCCTTTAACCCTGGTACCGGCAATGGGCTTGGATTCTCCGTGCTCAAGGATCTTGGGGCCAGGGGCACCATGGGATCACTCGGTGAATATGGCTGGGGCAGCGCCTATCATGGTACTTACTGGGTAGACCCGGTAGAAAACCTGGTGGTGGTCTACCTCACGCAAACCGTTGCCCCTGACCCGGGGCTGGATGACTTTCAGAAGCTCAGGGCCAGGCTTTACTCGGCAATCGTTGAGTAAAACATTGTCAGGGGTATGTATCCTCCGCCATAAATTGTGGTGCCGGCATTCGGGTTTGCGGCCCCTGGTTTAATCTCCGGATGCTTTTTTGTCCCCGGATAATGGTCCTTCGGACCTCTTACGGCCTAAAATAATCCGGAATCCGGCAGTTATACCTGAACCGCCTGTCTGATATCCCTGCAACCTTGTATGCGTTTATCGTTTTTCTCCTTTATCCTTTTTTCCTTTTATCGTTTAATCCCTATATCAATATTTCCTTGTAAAAAATAAACACCGAGGAGTCTATGCAGTTAGCACAAAGTATGTCCCGCCTGGGAACCGAGTCAGCATTCAAAATCCTGGCCAAGGCAAAAGCCATGGAGGCAGCCGGCCGGGATATTATCAACCTGGGTATTGGTGCTCCCGATTTCAGGACTCCTGACAATATTGTCGAAGCCGGTAAGCAGGCTATGGAGGACGGTTTCCATTTTTATACACCAGCCAAAGGCCTGCCCCAGTTACGCGATGCGGTAGTCGGGGATATAAGCAAATATCGTGGTGTGGATGTCGATCCCGAAAATGTCATGATCGTACCAGGCGGCAAGCCAACCATGTTTTTTGCCATCATGATGTTTGGGGAGCCCGGTGCTGAAATCATGTACCCAAACCCCGGTTTCCCAATCTATGAATCCATGATCAATTATTCCGGTGCCAAGGCAGTTCCTATTGAACTGCTGGAAGAAACCGGATTTGCCTTTGATCCTGATCGCGTTCTGTCCCAGATTAATGACAACACGCGCCTCATTATCATCAATACACCAGCTAACCCGACCGGAGGAGTGCTTGAGCGGGATGTCATCGAATATTTCGTCAAGGGGCTGGAAAAATTCCCTGATGTAGTCCTGCTCTCCGATGAAATCTATGCCCGCCTTCTCTATGATGGACTTGAGCACGTAAGTTTCCTGGAATACGAATCCATACGCGATCGTACAATACTGCTGGATGGCTGGAGCAAAACCTACTCCATGACAGGCTGGCGGCTTGGCTACGGTGTCTGGCCAGCCAACCTCATTGACCACGCTGAACGCCTGCAGATCAACAGCAACTCATGCCCTTCTGCACCCATTCAACTGGCCGGTATTGAAGCGCTTACCGGTCCACAGGATGCCGTGGATGTCATGCATGCCACTTTTGATGAAAGACGCAAACTGATTGTTGAGCTGCTCAATGATGTTCCCGGTTTTTCCTGCGTCATGCCAAAAGGGGCTTTCTATGCCTTTCCCAATATCACGGGAACAGGACTCAAATCCAAGGAACTCGAAGAGTTGTTACTTGAGGAAGTGGGTGTTGCCACAGTGTCAGGTACCAGCTTCGGGCATATGGGAGAAGGGTATATCCGCTTTTCCTACGCAAGCAGTACTGAAAATATCAGGGATGCTCTTGGCCGCGTAAAAGATCTGATGGCAAGCCGGAGTTAATTATCTGCCGGAGATATAATGGTTGATGTGAAGCCTTTCAGGCTTGGAGTAGTCGAAGGCTTTTTCGGCAGGCAATGGTCGTGGGAAGCCCGTCGGGCTTATGCCCAGTTTCTGAGCCGAAAAGGCTTCACAACCTATCTCTATGCGCCCAAAAATGATGACTGCTTCCGCAAACACTGGATGCAGCGCACCCCTGCCGTCCACATAGAAGAACTCAGTGAACTTGCAAAGTACTACCGGTCAGCCGGGATCGAATTTGCCATAGGACTGAGCCCCTTTGAACTCTATAAGGATTTTTCTGCCGCTGGTCAGCAGGCACTGGCGAACAAGCTGGAAGAAATTAACGCGATCAATCCGGATACCCTGTGTATTCTTTTCGATGATATGCATGGCGCTATCGGCAACCTGGCACAACAGCAATTACACATCATGGATTTTGTTACGCGGACCAGCAAGGCAAGACAGTATATTTTCTGCCCAACCTATTATTCCGATGACCCTATTCTGGCCAGCCATTTTGGTGACATGCCCGAGCATTACCTGGACGAACTTGGTAGCCAACTGGATTCACGTATCGATATTTTCTGGACTGGTCCGAAGGTATTCTCTGAGGAGTTCCCGGAAGATCACCTGCTTGATATAGCTGAACGCCTGTCACGGAAACCCTTGCTTTGGGACAATTATCCTGTCAATGACAGCAAGCAGTTAACCGGACACCTGCACCTCAAACCCTTTGAAAACCGTGGCCCGACACTGAAGTCCCTTGCCCAGGGCCATATGTCCAATCCCATGAACCAGGCACGGCTGTCACAGATACCGCTTTACACACTTGGACAGATCTACCAGGAAAGCGATATCGACATGGATACGCTGCTCGAAGAAGCCTGCCTGGTGTTGTGCCCGAAAGGGCTTGGAGAATTACTGCTTGAAGACAGTAGTCTTTTCCATGATAGGGGCCTGGACAATATGAACGAGGCTGAAATAAAAGCATTCATAGATCGCTATACACCTTTCAGGGAACACCCAATGGCACAGGAAATCCTCGGTTGGTTGCAGGGTGAATATACCTTTGACCCAGCCTGCCTGACCTGAAAACCAGGGATTAAAAAACCATGCCTGAAACACAAGAACTGACTACCGCCCTCGGCCACCAGGTTACCGCCTTCAGGAATGACCATGTCGGCGACAAGATTGCCAAATATGGCCTTTACGAAAAAGACAATCTGCTTCTTATGCTCTCCCTGCTGAAGAAAATCACCACGCCCGTGGTAATGGATATCGGTGCCAACATAGGCAACCATTCCCTGGCGTTTGCCTCGGTAGCCAACCATGTCCTGTCATTTGAACCCCTGCCAGCGGTCTATGCCTTACTGGAAAAGAATGTAAGCCGCAACAAACTGAATAATGTTGATACCTTCCCCTATGCCCTGTCCGACGTGGAAGAGGATTCCACTATCTACATGGTTCAGGAAGGTAATGTGGGGGCATCAAGCTTCGACAAACGGGCTGAGAATACCCAGAGTATTGTTGTCAGGAAAAAGATTGGTGATGATGTAGTCAGGGAGAACAACCTGAAAAAGCTTGACCTGATCAAGCTGGATGTTGAAGCCCATGAGGCCTTTGTTCTGCGTGGCCTGAAGCGAACCCTGGCCCAGCACAAGCCCATCATTACCATGGAATGGAATGATCCCCTGACCATTGAACGCTTAAATGGATCAGAAGAACTCAGATTCCTGTTTGAAGAATATGAAATACATGTATTAGGCAGCAATTATGACCGGGGTTTCTGGGAAGGACACTCATTTCCCTTTCTGAAAAGAAAGTTCACTCGTCTTTTCAGGGAGAAGCAGGCGGCCCTGTATTCTTTTCACCCTGCACGCCTTTACAAGAATCTCCTGCTCATTCCCAAATCAAAAAAAGCCATTCTGGATGGTCTGCTGTGAAGATCAGGCTCAAGGTCGTTCCCGGCGCCAGCCGTGAACACCATGAATGGATGGATGATGAACACTCCCTGCTCAAGGTCCGCGTGACCGCATTACCGGAAAAAGGCAAGGCCAACAAAGCCGTTGAGAAGTACCTGGCCAGACAATTACAGCTTCCCCCGTCAAAAATATCTATTGCCAGCGGCTTGACCAGTCAGCAGAAAACCGTAGATATCCAGGACATTCAACTTCAGACCCTTATCCAGGCTCTGGAAAAGTGAAAGATACTGCTCCAGGTCAGGTCTTTTTACCCCTGAAGATTTTGAATACTCCGGGTATCGGGGTTATATTAAGACAGCTAACAAAACTTGATCACAGCAACGTCAAAAACATGGCACTCACCAGACAATTACTGACAGTACTGCTGCTTACACTTACCCTTCTCGGGGTTCAGGTGGTACAGGCATCGCCGTTGCATGACCACAGCACTCATGTTGTCGATTGCGGTCTTTGTCATTTCAGTGCCTCCGAATGTGCCATTGATGATATACCGGTCATCACTGTATCTGTTACCCAATCCCACTTTTCCATCCGCAAGACTGTGGATGTCGCCCTTGATACAACAGGGCTTTCCTACCAGGGTAGAGCTCCCCCCCATCTTCAATAATTAACTCCATCATCATGAATAACTCCGGGCAATAGGCTTTGCTCCGGATCGCTCCTGTGAAGTTATATTATTGAGGTAAGCAATGAGAACCCTGACTGCATCCATACTCGCTGCATTGGCTACACAAGCAGCAGCACAAGTCGATAACGACAACGTCTACGAAATCGTTACCACCGCCATCCATACTAACGAGGCAGATACCGCATTACCGATTACCGTTTTGGCCGGGGAAGAACTCCGTGATGCCACACGGGCCACTATCGGTGAAACACTTTCCGGCCAACCCGGAATCAACAGTGCCTCCTTCGGTCCCGCCGTTGGTCAGCCAGTCATCCGCGGCCAGCAGGGACGGAGAGTGATGGTGCTGAACAATTCCATCTCGAATGCGGATGCATCACCCAATTCTGCGGACCATGCCAATACCATCGAGCCCATACTGGCTGATGCGGTGGAAGTGCTTCGCGGCCCATCAACACTGCTCTTTGGCAGTGGAGCGATCGGTGGCGTCGTCAATGTCATTGACAGACGTGTGCCACGCTCACTTCTGGACTCACCGGAATTCAATATTGAAGCCCGCCATGACACCGCTGCTGATCAGGATACTTTTGTGGGGAGCCTGGATTTTTCCACCGGAGATTTCAGCTGGCATATTGATGGCATGCATCGTGAATGGAATGCACTGGAGATTCCCGGTTTAGCTATTGATGCGGCTTATCTTGAGGAAGATGAGCATCATGATGATCATGAGGAGCACGACGAGGAGCATGATGAGGACCATCATGATGAAGAAACGGAAAACACCAGTGGTTATATCGGTAATACCGGTGGTGAAACTGAATCCTTCACCATTGGAGGCTCTTGGGTATTTGATAACGGCTTTATCGGCCTGGCTGTAAATCACATTGAGAACGACTATGGCATGCCCGCCGGTGCCCATGCCCATGATCATAAAGAAGACCTTGACGAAGACTATCATGATGAAGAGCATGACGAGGACGATCATGATGAAGAGCATGGCGAAGAAGAAAATGTCTTTATTGATATGGAGCGAACCCGCTACGACCTTACGGCTGAATGGCGTAATCTGTCACCATGGCTGGAGCATGTGGATTACCGACTCACCTATAGTGAATATGAACATGCTGAAATTGAAGGAATGGGTGAAATCGGTACCCAGTTCAGCAATGATGCCTGGCAGCAGCGGTTGCAAATAACCCATACTGAAATGAACGGTTGGCACGGTGTGCTGGGCATCCAGACATCCGACGAAGAATTCGCGGCTATCGGCGAGGAAAGTTATATTCCCGTCACCGACATATCATCTCGTGGCATCTTCCTCGTTGAGGATTACCATGTCGATAACCTGACCCTGGAACTTGGTGCCCGTTTCAACATGGATGACTATAACCCCCAGAACATCCCGGCCCCTGACAGGGATTTTGATACATTCAGTATTTCCGCTTCCAGTCTGTGGGATATCAGCGATTCAGCATCACTTGGCGCCAGCTGGTCACGCTCCCAACGCGCACCGTCAGTGGAAGAGCTGTACTCAAACTATGGCGTGACTGATCTTGAAGACTGCGTCATCCATTTTGCCAACTTCTCCTGCACGATAGGTAATGCAGACTTTTCTGAGGAAGAATCCAATAATCTGGATCTTACTCTCCATCTCAGCCTGGAAAAACTCACACTGACAGCATCGGTATTTCACAACGAGTTTGACAACTACATAGGCCAGATTGCCACAGGTGAAGAAGTGGATAGCTTTGTGGTCAGAAGGCACCAGCAGGTAGATGCCAGTTTCAGTGGTGCAGAGCTTGAGGCTACATTACTGGTAACAGACAATCTGTCATTGCAGATATTTGCTGACACCATCAATGGCAGACTGGACGGCAACGGCGATGCGCCAAGAATGCCACCAAGCAGGATTGGAGGTCGCCTGGATTACACCATGGGCAGCTGGTCCGCTTTTGTTTCAGTTCTTGATGCAGCCAGGCAGAATAACCCTGGTCAGTTTGAACTTGAAACCGACGGCTATACCCGTTGGGATATCGGCGCCAATTACTCAATGCCCATCAGCGAAAGCAGCGAACTGACCCTCTTTGCCAGGGGGCGTAACCTGACTGACGAGGAAATTCGTTTATCGACTTCTTTCCTGCGCGGCTTCGCTCCGGAGGCTGGACGCTCGGTTGAAGTAGGGCTCAGATTCAGTTACTAATTCATCCGTGAATTAAACCGGGAACTGAATATGTCGGCCAGGGGAATCCCACTGCATAAACTGGCATGGGCGTGTGCCCTTTTACCATTGGTCACCACCCACACTAGTTATCTCCTGGCCGCCAGCGCCGGTCATGTCGACTGGTGTATTCCCTACTGGGATTCCTGCACATCGATCAGCGCCACAGGCCGCCAGTTGCCGGAAAAACTTGTGTTCAAGCTGGGCATGATTCCCGCCTCGATGGTATCAATGCTGCTCTGGTGGTCCCTGGTGCAATGGCTCCCGGATCACAGGCAACAGATAAAGAGTGACCGCGCCATACTGATTCTGGGGTCATTATCCGCCCTCTTCCTGATGCTCTATACCACAGCCCTCGGCGAGGAAGGGGAAGCCTACCAGCGCCTTCGCCGGATCGGTATTACCCTATCCTTTGCATTCACCTTTCTCACCCAGCTTATTTGCACCAGGCAACTTATCCGGGTTCCGGAAACCATAGTTCATCACTGGAGAAAAAGGCTGCTGTGGCTACTCAGCTGCCTGCTGGCCATCGGGATAATGACGGTGATTCTGGATGCCGCACTTGGCCCGCGTTATGACGCCATGGAGAATGCTTTCGAATGGATCATGGCCCTCATGCTTAACGCCTGGTTTGCCGGAATGGCATTGATGCTGGGCAGACTGGAATCCTCCCTCACTATTTCCCGGTAGATCCTGGGCGCCTTTCATTGCTGACTCCCACATTCAGGATCGATTCAGGCAATCACTTCTACACTGGCTGCAACAATCAGGAAACAGGAGGAAAAATAATGACTCTGTTTCGAAATACTAAATCGTTTATCCCCCATCTTGTCGCTTTGGTAACGATTGTACTGCTGGGCACAAACAGTCAGAGTGCCCTGGCCGATAAGCGCGGTTCAGATCGTCATCATGACTTCCCGGACCGGTATGACAATCACTGGAACACTGGCGCTGACAGGCATCGAAACCGGGATCGCCACTATTTAAACCGTCACAATTCCCGCAAGCATTATCGGCCTGCCTACCGCAGGAATTTCGGCTATGACAATTTTTCGAGACGGGCAAGAAGGTGGGATAATAACTGGTCTGTAAGCCTGAATCTGGGCAACACATGGGCTCCCGTTTACAGCCTTGGCCATAACACCTATCGTCCTTTTAGAGTCAACAGGAACAGAATCGCGACCTCGGTGATCTATAACTCACCAACCGTGGTCTATATGGATAATCCTGACGTAAGTAGAAACAGGATTGTGCATCGCCCCTCCGATCAATCCGGAAAGTCCGGACTGCTCAGGGACATTCATGGTAACTGTTTCGAACGATCCTATGACGGGTATGGGAATGAAACCAGGATACAACTACCAAATGCGGCCTGTAATTTCTAAATGCGTACCCAAGGTTTAGTCAGGGTGTGCAGGGATGTGGCAACTGGTGTTATCACCATTGTCATCTCCAGTAAAAATCGGGAATTGTCACGCCTCTCGCACCCTGACTTTTAATATTCGCAAGCTTCAGTTCTTTATGATGACAAGCTGAAGCTCTTTATGATGACAAGCTGAAACTCTTGATTAAGACAAGCTAAAGCTCTTGATTAAGACAGGCAGAAGCTTTTCAGAAAACTATGCGGATTCTTGCTCCACCCAGAGCACTTTTTGCTACTTCGATTTCACCCTTGTAACTACTGACAATATCCACGGCTACGGCCAGACCGATGCCCTGGCCACTCTTCAACGTATCTGCCCGGGCTCCTCGCTTGAGAACCCACTCTCGGTCCCCCTCTACAATTCCCTTCCCGTCATCCTCGACCACAATCACCAATTTTTTTGAGTGCATGGACACATCAATACTTATCCTGGTGTTGCCATATTTAAAGGCGTTGTCCAGGATATTTCCACAGAGCTCCATAAGGTCACTCTCCTCACCATGAAATTCAGCGGATGCATTAAGATTTCTTTCAACAATCATCGACTTGTCTCTGTAGACCTTCTCCAGAGCATCAAGAATCTTTTCAATTACCGGAGACACGCTAACAGATCTGCCAATATATCCACTATCCCCTGACCGCGTTGCTCTTTTCAACTGATAGGAAACAATCTGATTCATGCGTTCCATCTGCTCCTCCAGTTCATCCAGCCTGCCTGCTCTTTGACTATCATGCTCATCCTTATGCAACCTGCCCTGATGAATTATGCCAGCGATAACAGCCAGAGGGGTCTTGAGACTATGGGCCAGATCACCCAGGGTAACCCGGTAACGGGACTGTCTTTCCCTTTCGCTTTTTATCAACAGGTTGAGATTGCTGCTCAGTGTCTGCAGTTCAGGAGGATAGGAGTGTTCGATTTTGTCTTTTTCCCCGGCCTCAATCCAGGACACCTCCGAGGCAAGTTGCTGCAAGGGTTTCAGTCCCCAGCGTAATAACAGGGTCTGGGCTATCAGCAGAAGCATGGCCAGGCCACCGAACCACAGAAAGAGGTTGGATTGAAACTCGCGGATCTCAGCCGTGGTGGGCTCTACCGATTCCATGACAACAAAGGCATACCCCTTTTCTAAAGAGGCCCAGTAAGTCCCATAACTGGCATAGGACATCCTACCCTGTTGACCAGTCTCAAAACTGCCAAACACTGTCTGTCCCGGATCTGGTATTTCAGTGAGAAATATTCTCTGCTGAGGATCAAAATCAAGCGCTGAATAGCTACGCCAGACTTCAAAACCGTCTTCATCCAGGATAAACCCGTAAAGGCCTGAATTAATCTGGGAAAAGCGTGCTTCCTCCAGTGAGGGCACAAAAAATCCGTCGCCCTCCGGTTCTGCCGTTCCCATGAGAGCATTGATCTGAAGCTGAAGTCTTTCCTCTACTGCGGCTGCCACACTTTCCTTGAAGGCACGATCCAGGGCAAATCCGGCTAGTCCAAGGAACAGAATCAGCAGGATGCCGAATGCCAGAACCAGGCGGGTCTGCAGTGAATATTTGTAATCAGGCTTTATTGGCTGGGACATTGAAGCGATACCCCTGTCCCCGGATGGTATCGATAGGCTTCAGGGTTTCTTCCGGATCAAGCTTCTGACGCAAGCGTCGTATAAATACTTCCAGGACATTGCTGTCACGATCATAATCCTGATCATAAAGATGTTCTGTCAGCTCGGTTTTGGATACTACCTTACCGGGATTTAGCATGAGGTACTCGAGCACCTTGTACTCGTAGGCAGTCAGTTCAACTGTGTTGCCATTGACAGAAAGTCGTTTAGCGGTCGTGTCCAGACTGAGACTGTCGAAATCCAGTGTTGGCTTGGAAAAACCGGCGGCTCTTCTTAGCAGCGCATTGAGACGGGCCTTGATCTCCTCAATCTGGAAGGGTTTGACCACGTAGTCATCAGCCCCGGAATCCAGTCCCTCGACCTTATCCGTCCAGTTGTCACGGGCAGTCAGTATGAGAACTGGAAAATTCTTGCCATCAGAACGCATGGTCCTGATCAACTCAATGCCATCCATTTTCGGCAAACCAAGGTCAATGATGGCTGCATCATAGTCATATTCCCTGGCCTGGTAGAGTCCGGTTTCACCGTCGCTGGAGGAATCCACCACATAGCCGGCATCCGTCAGCGCCTTGACCAGTTGTGCACGGAGCAGGTCTTCATCTTCAACAATCAACAAGCGCATATGACTATCCGTTTTCCCGTATCAATCGGACGCCGCACTGACGGCTCCCGAGGCACTATTGACGAACACATTGAAAACGGTGCCGTCCCGATCCATACGGACTCGCCAGCTGTTGTTATCCATACGGATACTCAGCACACGCCCCTCATATTCCCCACTGGCAATATTGAGTGCCTGCCCGCGAGTGATACGGGGCTGCCGGGCCCTGAGATTGTTAACCCCGTTTTCAGGGAGTACAGCCCGTTGCGGCGGGTTGTTTTCAGTTCTGTCGATGGCCCCTTGGTTTTCAGCGGACAGCACAGCACCTGACATCAGAGTCAAAAAAACGATGGTCAGGACTTGAGTGTAATTGCGGCTTTTCACAGCGAATTTCATTACGTTGTAGTGCCTGGGCCGCTGGCATCAATTCATTGGGCAAAAGTACCTGGTCTCTTCTGCGGGCATTGCTGCGGGGATCACCCCCGAACGCTGCCTGGACCTTTGGCTGAAAGGACTGCATTGAACCGCTTTATATAACCGGTTCAACATTGACCCTGACGCGCACGGTAGAGCCCGGATCCTGCGGCATTCTCACGGTATATTCAGATCCATTGTAACGATAGCGAACGTCATAACCAACCAGTTTCTCTTCCTGCTTATACGAGTAAGCTGTCTCGCAACGCTCCACGGTCCCGACATGTACTGACGGTCTTTCATTCGCCTGCGTAATGTCTCTGGCAATGGAGGTACCAAGAACAGCACCAACTACAGTACCCAGATTACGACTGGTGTTGTGATGGCCTAGCGAATTACCAATTGCACCACCAATTACCGCTCCCAGGAGACCCGGAGTGCGGGAACGGTAATGGTGGCGACTTGTGGAACGAACAACCTCTTCCTCATAACACTGATTTACTGGGATCTGTGTTTCGATAACGCGGTAAACAGGTGTGGACTGCACTACCAGGGCATCGTGAAATGAGGTTTCTGCCTGGGCAGTGGCTATCGCCAGCAGGGCAGTTGCCAATATGAAGTAATTTATTTTTTTTGTGCTTTTCATTGTCTGGCACCTTGTTTCCAAGAATGTGTTTACAGTAGCAATCCGTAAATGAACCAATCCTGAATATGTGAAAAATTCCTGACTTGCCATGTTTCAATTGAGAAAGGACTCATTCCATGAATAATGAAACCAAATAAGACTAAAAAGTGCTGGAAAACCCTGTATTTCCAGAAGATCTGAAGAGATTTCTGACTCCTCATGGACGTGCTGATACTTTTTTTTACACCTGGTGATCGGCCACTGCATCGGCGATTATGTCCTGCAACCAGGGCCCATGAGTTCCGGAAAAAGTCGGCACAATAACCTGAGGGAACAATATGGCGAAAGCTTTCCCCAATGGTATTACTGGCTTACTGCCCATGCCCTGACCCACTCTGGCATGGTGATCATAATCACCGGCAATTACCTGTTTGCAGTCCTTGAGATATTCAGCCACTGGCTGATTGATTTCTGTAAATGCGAAAAATAGATATCCCTGCATCAGGATCAGCTGGCTCATCTGGCATTCAAGATTCTTTACTGCATTATTTTTTACCAGACTGGCGCGACTCTCCCTTCTTTCTAATACCGGTGCTCTGATTCTCCTTGGCCTGGACAGTATTGAAGCTGGTATATTGGCGTACAGTTTCAACACCTTTAGATAATCCGGGATTACAATGAAAGCACCAGCCATACTGTTTCTTCTCCTTATTACTCCTCTGTCTGTTCTGGGTCAGCTACCCGATCCCTTACGCATAAATAATGGCCTGATCACCGGTGAGTCTGCAGAAAAGTCAGATGTCATGGTGTATCGGGGTATCCCCTATGCTGCGCCCCCAATTGGGGTTAATCGTTGGCGTCCACCACAACCACCGGCATCCTGGTCCGGTGTACGCCCGGCAATGGATTTTGGTCCGCGCTGTGTCCAGGCCGGTTTTGAAGTGGGTGCTGACCAGGTGCTCAGCAGCGAGGACTGCCTATACCTGAATGTATGGACACCGGCTTCATCAGAGAATGACAGGTACCCCGTCATGGTATGGATTCACGGTGGCGGTTTTTTTGTGGGCTCGGGCAATGGTCCGCAATATGACGCCCAGCACCTTGCTGCCAAGGGTGCTGTAGTGGTGACTATCAACTATCGACTTGGCAGTTTTGGTTTTTTTGCCCACCCGGCCTTGTCTGAAGAGTCACCGAATAATGTATCAGGCAACTATGCCATGCTGGATGCCATCGCCGCCCTTGAATGGGTTTCAGACAACATTGCCGCCTTCGGTGGCGACCCTGATAATGTGACGGCTTTTGGTGAATCAGCCGGTGGCATGGCAGTAAGCAGCCTGCTTGCCTCTCCACTAAGCCGCGGACTGTTTCATCGCGCCATTGTACAAAGTCGTGCTGAAAATCCTGCTCTTGGTTTTACTTCAATGAAGCAAGCAACTCTTGCAGAAGCTGAGGCTGCAGGTAAAAAACAAATGGCTTCTTTTGGTGCCAGTACCCTGGCTGAATTACGCACAGCGTCCAGTCAGGATATTTTCGAACATTTCCCTGCCGGGGGTTCAGTTATCGTCGATGGCTGGTTCATGCCACGCCAGATAGCCCAGGTCTTTGCCAATGGTGAACAGCATCCCGTTCCCCTGCTCACGGGCAGTAATCGTGACGAAGCCAATTTTTTTGGAATTGGTGAAGACAACCTGGCCAATCACAGGCAGTACGTCAGTGACACCTTTGGGGACATGAACGATGATTTCCACTCACTGTATCCTGCCAGTAATGATGAAGATGCCGTCACGGCAGCAAGACAGGCCTATAACGATGAGATGGCGTGGTTACCAAGGCGTCAGGCTGCATATCAGGGTCAGAATGGCCAGGATTCCTATGTCTACTTTTTTACATATGTACCCCCTGGGGCGACACGTGGAGCCACCCATGTGGCAGAACTGGCCTACATGTTCAACCAGTATGACCAGCACCCGGAGTGGAGCCAGGCCGACAGGGCCCTTGCTGATGCCATGGCTACCTACTGGGTTAATTTCGCCCGCAATGGACGTCCATCCGGCGAAGGTCTCCCTGACTGGAAGGCTTACCGGGGAAATGAGATCGGCAACGTCATGGTTTTCGGAGATGAGATAGGTATGGAAACAGAGATGACGCCAGCCAGCCAGGCGTTGGAGTTTTTTGACCAGGCCCATGGTCAGATGATCGACTAGGCTGTTCTCAATCAGCCCTGCGCAGGCAGAATTCCGGCGTAAGGTGTTTGTAGTAACGATTGCCGACTTTTCGCTCTTTCAATGTCATGGCTGCTGTGATGTGTGTAGGTGTTATGTTGCCCGACTCAATCGCTTCCTGATCCATTGCCTGTACACGATCAATAAACTCTCGATCCTCGGGTTTGCCAGGATCAAAATTTGGCCCGTATCCACGATCTATAAATACATCAATGATATTGGCATAGGCCAGAAAAAAATCGAAACTGAAATGCTTGACCAGCAAAGGCAGAATATCCTGGGCCCTGATCTCTTCAAAACTGTTCAGGGAACAATCCCTGTTAACAAAGTCTTTATCAAGTAGTTGCCACTGGTGGTTGAACTTATAACGTTCCGGCATATCCCGCCACAACGACTGCACTATCTCCAGTGCTTCTGGCCAGCGCTGGTGACCGTTCCTTCCCATCATGTCATGGGTCAGAAAATATCCCTGAGGATCAAGAAATTCGGTGATTTTCCCGAATAGTAACTCCAGCTCCTGAAAGTGATGCAGGGACTGATTGGCGATAATAATGTCCAGGGTTGATTCAGGCTGCCAATCCTTTATATCCATGCAGGTAAACCCCATAACATTGGACAGGTTGTTTTGGTCAGCCAATGCCTTGCCCCGCTCCAGCATAGCTGGATTAAGATCAAGACACTGCAGGAAGAAGGGGTGCTTATCTGCGTCACGGAGTGATCTGGCCAAGGCAATTTCAGCATCACAGTTACCGGCACCAATACTTACAAGCTCAAGTCTTCCGCAGACACTTATTCTGGTAGCGTAGTCCAGATAAAAATCATTTACGCAACTGTAGCCAAACTCCTGCGCAACTGGCAGTAGGTAGGTTGCTGCCCAGTAGTCTGCAATGGCCGGAAGATCATGCACTACTTCCCTGTCACTGAAATTTTCAATTTCCCTGCTTAGCCGATCTTCATAACTTTTATTGTGCCGGGTCGTGAGATCAGATAAAGCGCTGTCCAGGCAGCAATGGTGGGATCGGGCAATCCAGTAAATTACCGACAGCGCGTAGCAGCTCCCCTTCTTCAGGAGTGACAACCCCATCAGCATTGATGCACGCTACCATCGCTTTGAGAAGCCTGGGTTTCTGAAGCGGCTTGAGATGATTCAATTTATCCAGGGCTTTTTTCAGGTGCGCAGTATCGTTGACAAGTTCAGGCCTGAAATTAAGCGCTTTTTCTGGCTCCAGCTTTGCTACTCCCGCAGCAAAAGCTTTGCGCGCCTCCTCTTCTCTTTCATGCCCGTACATGGCCAGCACCGACATTAAGGTTTCACATTCTGCCCCCAGCTTTTCCATGCCAATATTCTTGAAGCGCTTGTCTGGTCTGCCATCAAGCGTGTAACGCAGGATTTTGAACAAGCACCATTCAAATAGAGAAATCTCTCCATCAGCCATAATCAGCTTACCCAGAGCAGTCATGAACTCGCCATACTGGATTTTCGATAACTGCTTCAGGCTTGGCATGGCAAGATCAATCAGGGTCAGGGTTTGATCCCTGGGAATACCAGCAATGTCAGTACGAATTTTCCGGAGGGCAAGAAAATCCTTTTCTTCCAGCGTCGCCTCCAGAATCTGCATTTGCTCACTACCGGTTTTTTCATGGGATAGTGATATCAACAAGGCATACATCAGTAAGCTTGCACTCATCGGATGATGTACTTCTTCACGCACTGTTGACGGAATACCTTCCAGCAGGACAGCCGCCTGGATGATATGGGCTGCTACCGGGTTACCTACAGCATCCAGTGCACTGCCCATTGCACCCCCGGTTACGCTACCAGTGGCTGGTTCTCCTTTCCTGCTACTTCCCACATCGGCTATGTTTTCTTTCACTGGATTATTCGTTGACTGCGTCGGGGTTATGTAGTCCCCGTTCCAGTGGGGATCAATACGACTGATCCTGTCCGGTAGTGGTGGATGAGTAGCAAACAGTCCTGAGAAAGATGACTTCAGCCCGCTACTGAACAGCATATGGCTGATTTCCGACACATCGGTGCTGTGAATCTCTGATCCGGAATGACTCCCGCCAATTTTTTTGAGTGCACCACTGATGCCGTCAGGGTTTCGCGTAAATTGCACAGCCGAGGCATCAGCCAGATATTCCCGTTGGCGGCTGACGGCCGACTTGATGAGGTTGCCGAAAAACGTTCCCCCATATCCCACGACCATCAGTCCCAGACCGAGAAACAGTATGCCTCCTCCATTGCCCTTGCCGGAGCGACTACTGGAGGCGGTTCTGTAACGACTGCTGCGAAGAATCTGATAACCAATCAGCCCGATCACCATGATGCCGTAGAGCAAACCTATCAGCCGAATATTCAAACGCATATCCCCGTTAAAAATATGACTGAATTCATGAGCAATCACACCCTGCAACTCATCCCGACTCAGTTGCCTGATACAGCCCCTGGTGACACCAATGATAGCATCCCTGGCCTTGTATCCTGCGGCAAAGGCATTTATTCCGTCATCTTCCATCAGGTAGACAGGTGGAACCGGCGTACCGGAAGCAATGGCCATTTCTTCCACCACATTCAGGATTTTCTTCTCATCACTGTCCCTGGTACTGCTATTGAGAAGTTGACCACCCATTGCCTCCGCTACAGCTTTACCACCGCCGCGCAACTGTGCCAGGCGATAGAGGGTCCCCGCAGCGATAACGGCTATCACCACGAGACTGACCTGAATAAAAATCCTGGAGGAAAGAAAATCACCTGTTATACCCATTTCAGTCTGGCTTTCGCTGTAGAAAAGCACGCCAACAACCAGAAAGGAGGTGATTGCAATAAGGGTGAGAACGGCACAAAGAAAGAGTACTACCAGCTTGCGGGTATTGCTACGTGCTTCGTCCTGGTACGCAAAAAAATTCACAGGATCAAACTATATTACCTGCCACACAGACCATCGGTCAGAAACTGACTTTGGGAGCAGCCTGCATCGCCTCGCTATCCTCAAATTCGAGAAGACTGGCATCAGCAGAATGTCCGAAGAAGCCGGCAAAAAAGACAGGGGGAAAGGTCTGCTTGTAGGTATTATATTCAGTGACGGCATCATTGAAGGCTTGCCTGGAAAAAGCGACCTTGTTTTCCGTACTGGTCAATTCTTCAGATAGTTGCATCATATTCTCGTTGGCTTTCAGATCGGGATAAGCTTCAACAACTACATTCAGACGACCTAGCGCCCCGGATAGCATTCCCTCGGCATGACCAAGCTCGGACATGGCGGCTGGACTACCAGGTTCGGCGGACGCTTTCTGGAGTCCATTCAGCGCCTGGTTTCTGGCAGCAATTACTGACTCAAGCGTTTCCTTTTCATGCTGTATATAACCCTTGGCTGTTTCCACCAGGTTGGGAATCAGGTCATATCGGCGCTTGAGCTGAACCTCGATCTGTGAAAAAGCATTCTGGTAGCGGTTTTTCAGGGTCACCAGTCGGTTGTAAATTCCAACCACCCAGAAAACAAGTACACCGATAATGACTAACGTAATGATCGTGGACATGTTTTTTCCTTTTCCCGGCCCTTTCGGGCATTCATTGGTCGTTCGAACTTCCTAAAATATTCACCACAGTATAAAACGCCTGGTCTGCGGATCAAACCGAGTTTCTGAAACTGGCCAACCTTTTACCGGATTTGACCTGAATACAAGGCTGGTATTGATAGTGACAATACACTGGAAGAATTGGTAATGACACCGGGGAAGGCCTTTCATGGTGCCAGTGACGTGACCGTTATCGGAATTACCGGCTTTCTGTTTACCTGTACCTTTCCCCCGCACAGGGGCATAAAGGGAGCCGGGATACATACCTGTACCCCGGCTATTTCACAGAGTGGATTATCCCCTGTTACTACCCAGGTGATACTTGAAGGTCAGCCCCCAGTTTAGGGGCCGGCCTCGAGTTACACCCAATGCAGAACGCAACGGTGCCTTCAGATTAACCGGTGCTGGCGGGCCGCCTTCCCAGTATCCACCACCGAAGCGACTGGCAAAGTTTCCATACTCCTTGTCTGCCAGGTTATTTCCAAACAGGGCAACTTCCCAGCTCTGGTCCGGACTGGTATAGGTGACACGGGCATTGAGCAGACCATAGCCTGGTAACTCATACCTCGAATCAAGAAACCATTCCGCCACGGGAACACCGAAAGGACCTGAACCACAACCGGATGAACCTGGTCCATTAGGCGCCTCTACACCACCAGGGTGGGTCTGTTGTGGGCCTGTGTAAGCATAGTTGATCGCAAACTGCAGGCCGCCCCTGTTACTCAGGTCGAAATCCCACATTCCACCGACCTGGTAGCTTCTTTCAGCGGGTGAAGGAAACAGGAAAATACCATTGTTTACACAAACATCATTTACTTTGGTATCAATCCAGCCGGCACTGGCATTCAGGGAAAAATTATCAGTGACCGCCAGTTGTGTATCAATTTCGACGCCGTCGATATCGATATTACCCTGGTTAGCCAACTGGATTGTGAATCCCACCGGGGAATTGGGATCAGTAACCGCAGTAGCGTTTTGTCGGTCGCTGTATTCCATATCAAAGTAGGTCAGATTGAAACGTAACCGGCTATCAAGGAATTCTGATCGAAACCCGACCTCCTGATTAACAACCTTTTCTGGAGGAATGGGCTGGATAAAATCGCCGCTTTGTTCAGGACCCGGGACATTATCCAGGATCTGGTAAGCATAGGAACCGGCCCTGTAGGCTTTGGACACTGTTCCATAAACCATCAGGTCATCTGTTAAATGGTAATCGGCAGTAACACGCCAATCCACTTCTGACCAATCATCACTGGCATTGACTGTCGTCGCATCAGTGCCTGGTGCCGGGACAAAATTATCTGAGGCATATTCAGTTTGTCTGTAGTCCTTTTCATCATAGGCAAAACGCACACCGCCAGTCAGGTTAAATCGTTCCGTAGCATGCCAGGTTCCATTAAAGAACAGCCCCCAGGAATCAGACTTCTGGACGGTTGCTGTATCACCGGTAACACGACCACCAGTCCAGCCATTACCATTGGGGTTCTGGTTGGTGGGGGTGAAAAATGGCAGACCCGGAGCACCAAAAATACTCGTCCCGGTTGCCTGCAACAAATAGTTTCTCGGGCTCTCGGCAGTTTCATGGAAAAAGCTGAAGCCTGAAACGAGGTCTACAGCCCCATCAGCAAGACTCGAATTAAGCTGAACTTCCTGATAGAAGGTCCATGACTCAGCCTCACTCGGGCGACGCTCCATACCAAGTAATTGCCAGTCGGTGATACCACTGCTTTCAAAATCAGAATAGCCTGTTACAGATGTCAGACTCATCGTCTCTGACAAACTCCAGTCAACAGTCATGTCGTACTGGGTATATGTGTTTTCGTTTACCTGCAGACACAAGTCATCCCAGTCAGGATCAGCATCGTCAAGAAAGCAGTAGCTGGGCATGGTGTAATCATCCAGCAACAGCCTGGGATCATTATTCTGAAGCCGCGGTTCGCCTGATGATTCAAGGAAGTCAGACATCCAGTCTGCATAACCACCCTCAAAACTGATGACATCACTGACACCATTGATTGGATCCACTGGAGACATATCAAAGGTCTCGAGATCCTGCGGGTTGCCGTCAGATTCCGAATCAAGGTGCATAACACCGAAACGCACACTGACCGTATCACTTGCTTCCCAGGCTGCACGAAGACGGAGAATCAGGTTTTCCGAACTTCCCAGTTCCTGTGGCCCCCTGTCAACATATCCATCCTGGGACAGGTAGGCTGCCTGCCCCCTGATAGCAAAGGTATCGCTCAACGGAGTGTTGAACATCAGGTTGGCATCTGTGCGCCCATAATTACCCCCGGTCATCTGGACATATGCAGACTGTTCCTGTGTTGGCTGCTGGGAAAAAACCCTGATAGCCCCACCGAGACTGTTACGTCCAAATAAAGTCCCCTGCGGACCACGAAGTACTTCTACACGCTCCAGATCAAGAACCTGCATGTAGGGACCGGTCTGGCGAGGGACAAAAACACCATCAAGGTAGAAACCAACACCTCTTTCACCGGTTGCACCTCCGCCACCTGAAATGCCTCGTATCTGGTAGGTAGGTGAGACATTGCCTGTCCCGCGTGAACCTTTGATATCCAGGTTCGGAGAATTGGTTGCCAGGTCCTCAATGGTCTGGACTCCGCGGGCTTCCATGATTTCACTGGAAAATGACAGTACAGAAATCGGCGTATCCTGCAGGGAAGTTTCCCGTCGCTCTGCCGTGACTACAATTTCTTCCAGCACCTGGGCTTGCAACCCCGGCGAAACCAATGCGGCCAGGCAACACAATCGTAGTACCTGACTTTTCTTCCTGAACACTTTTTTACACGTATTATGCATGGAGGCTCCCCCTCTGTTTACCATTGACTATCAAGCAAGTGTTATTATTTTTAACACGTCGAATTTCCCTTTGTAAATTTTTTTACTCCTACAATTCTTTTTATTCTTTTTTTTAATAGGTTATCAGGCATCATATTTCCAATAACAGTCAATGCCTAGTAGTTTATTATTGACCGATTATCCCGCAACTCTACTTTCTGTCCGGATATAGATTGAAAATTTTATTACCCACCTTCAATCTTTCAGTCTTCATTTCAGCATTATCACCCGCTATGCGACGATGACCATAAGCAGTGATTGTATCGCCGACGTTAACCTCATTTTCGGTCAGACCTGCACGACGGCTTCGCGATGGAGGGCTCAGGAGTACATTCCACTCATGGCCATCGGAATCTTTCAGAGTCATACGATCGTGGGGATTACCAAAATCCTTCTCCACTACCACAGCCGTCAGTTCAAAGGGTTCATTTCCATACCAGGACCAGCCGTGATGGGCAAATGTGTGAGACGTGGCGCAAGCCACAATGGTAGCGAAGAAAAGCTTGCTGGTATTTTTGGAGATTTTCATGATTCAGACCTTTGCAAGTTCTTTGAGAATAAGTCAGGAAGGCTCCTCTTACAAGACTGAACCCCTCCAGACCGAAAATGCAGAATCCTTTCCTTACATGTGTTGGCAGAATACTTCGTAAAATCCCTCGCGTGCTTAACCAGCTATTCAAGAGGCCGGGATGCAGGTCTATATCACCAGGAATAACCAGATCTACATTATTGCTTTTCCACTCCATAACCTCTCATCAATAAGCAAGGGGCTGGAAAATGAGTTTAATACATAATGGAAGCATCCATTTATAACAAAAAAAAACCGGACATTGCCCGGTTTTAATATCAATTATCCTGCGTACCTTCCTCAAACTCTTCCACATCCTCCGGGGCCACATCCTCTGGTGGAGGACCAAATGGGCTTGGTGTATTCATGGCAACATATGCCTCCGAGATAATGTAGTGTCTGATTGCCTCAGTATCCTCCTCATTCAGGATTGCCGAAAAGGATGTCATGCCCCGATCAGCGAGGATTCCCTCTAGAACCACATTATTGAATCCTTCTGCTGTATGCAGCAATGGTGAGCGGCGCAGGTCCGGAAATGAGCTCCTGGCCATTCCGCCCACATCATGGCACATGGCACAGTTCTCACTATAGATTTCACCACCCAGTGCAACCATTTCTTCACTGGCAGTTTCTTCCGGGGGAGCCAACGGACGCTGGGTATATTCCTCTTTTTCAGGTAATTGGGCCATGCCGCCCAGTTTATAGACCAGCAACCGTGCATAAGTGGGTGCGTAGTAGCCCAGGAATGAAGGGCCGCCCACCACCTGTGCGATATACTGCTCACCCTCATGCATATAGGTAATAGCGCCAGCGAATGTTCTTGCCTGCGTATCGAACAACTTCAATTCAGTTCCGTCCTCGGCGTTATATATGCCCAGGGTTTCATCATTGCCATTACCCTTGATCAGGAGTCCCCCTGCTGTTGTCAGTACACCACCGACAGCCACATCCTCAATAGCCCAGACTTCCTCTGCTGCTACGGGGTCCCAGGCCACCAGCCGGGTCTTGCTGCCTCTCTGGATCGTGTTTTCTGGATCATCATAGGCATAGTCATGCCCACGGTATTCCATGCCCAGATTAAAACGTCCATCGATATTCTCCGGTGCATTGGCAAAGGCCATGCTGCTTTCCATGGCAGGAATATATAAAAGACCGGTTTGCGGGTTATAGGACATTGGTGCAGCACCATGGGCTCCTGCCGGACCTGGCTGAATAATGGTACCTGCCTCACGCTTGGTGTATTGGGCAGCTTCATTAATAATCGGTCGCCCGGTCGTCATGTCATACCCGGATGTCCAGTTCACCGGCACAAAATTGTTGGCCTTGAGCAATTCACCGGTATAGGCATCCAGCATATAGTAGTAACCACTTTTGGCTGCCTGCATGGCGACATGGCGCATTTCACCATCCACCTCAATATCAGCAAGGGTAATCTGCTGCACTGAATCAAAGTCCCACTCTTCATAGGGAATCTGCTGGTAATGCCAGACATACTCACCAGTGTCCGCATCTACCGCGACTATGGAGTTGAGAAACAGGTTATCCCCTCCTCCCGGACTGCGGACCAACGGATTCCATGGCGCTCCATTACCAACACCGAACAGCAGCAGGTTGGTTTCCGGATCATAGGTAATACCATCCCAGGTTGAACCACCACCTCCAAGTTCCCACCAGTTGCCACTCCAGGTATCAGCCGCCATGCGCATGGCATCACTTTCAAAACCGAGCTCAGGGTTGCCCGGAACGGTATAGAACCGCCAGAGTACTTCTCCGGTATTCGCATCAAGGGCTGATACATAGCCCCGGGTGCGAAATTCAGCGCCGCCGTTTCCAATAAATATTTTTCCATTGGCGACGCGTACCGCACCGGTGGAGGTGTAATTGAGTTCATCATCCACGGTCTGGGTTTCCCACAGCACTTCGCCGGTTTCAGCATCCAGGGAAAACATGCGCCCATCATATGCCGTGACAAACACCTTTCCTTCATAGACAGCAGCACCACGATTATTGACGCCGCAGCACCCCTTGCCAGCCACGTTCCCTGGCACTTCCGGATCAAAACGCCAGATCAATTCACCCGAAGACGCATTTATTGCATCAACCTGTCCCCATGACTCGGTCAGGTATATAACACCGTCCACATAAAGTGGCGTTGACTGTTGCCCCTGGTTAGCCCTGATATCCATCCACCATGCCAGACCCAACTGATCTACATTTTCCTCGTTAATCTGATCCAGCGCAGAATAACGCTGTTCATTATAGGTACCACCGTAAGTCAGCCATTGATCCGGCTCACTGGCTGCATTGACCAGGCGATCCTGATTTACATTGGCAAATTCAGGAGTTGCTGCCTGGGACGCCACTTGTTGGCCAGAAGCTGATCCGCCTGACTCTGTTGTTACGGTCGATTCTTCACTGCCCCCGCAGGACACCAGGAAGATGCCGAGAATGACTGGAATTACAATTTTTTTGTTATGCATATTTTTTAACCTGTTTATTAACGGAGTTATCTGGATAAATAAAGTATTCGATCTGGTATTCAGGCATTGTGCATCATGCGTTTTATCACCGGGGAAATCACCAGCATGACTATCGCTATCCCCATGGCAATATACCCTACCTGGGAATAGACAGCGGCATAGGTCGCTTTGGCCGCAGCGACATCCGCAATCTGTCCGCCGATGGTCTCAGCCCCGGTAGTGGATGCTATAACACCTGCCAGGTAGTTGGACAAACCACTATATAGAAACCAGGCCCCCATTGTCATTCCTACAGCCTTGGCCGGGGCCAGCTTGGTCACAGCGGAAAGTCCCACGGGTGACACCATAAGCTCTCCCATGGTATGGACCCAGTAGATCAAAAAGATAAAAAAGACAGCCGTCATCCCGTCAGGGCCGGACATGGTCATACCTCCCACCAAAGTAAGAAACCCCAGTCCCGCCATAAATACGCCCAAGGCAAATTTCACCGGTGTTGATGGATTCAGTTTCCGCCGGTCGAGGATGACCCAGAGCCATGCGAAAAGTGGAGCAAACATGATAATGAACAGGGCATTAAGCGACTGGAACACCGGCGCCGGGACGGACCACCCCAGAATTGAGCGATCCACCAGACGGTCAGTGAACAGGTTTAATGAGGAGCCTGCCTGCTCAAACAGGGCCCAGAAAGGAATCTGGGCAAGGACGAAATAGATGCCGGCAAGCATACGGTCACGCTCCTCACCACTGCAGCGAACAAAGGCAAAGCCGATGAGGAACAGGAAAACCAGGATACCAAGAAACCCAACGTAACTTTCATCAACCAGGTGGGCATTCATAACCAAAAGCATGGAAAAAATAATGATCCCGATGCCAGCCAGATAGCACATTTGTTCCACATTGAAAGGGCCCAGTACTTTCTCCCTGAGTTTCTCCTCGCTCGGGGGTTCTGCCTTGCCTTCCAGCCAGTGCTGGTATTTCAGAAACACTACCAACCCGCCCAGCATACCGATGCCGGCCAGACCAAAACCGTATTTCCAGCCATAGACAATTCCCAGGATCCCACAGGTCCAGGAAGCCAGGAACGCCCCCATGTTGATTCCCATATAGAAAATGGTGAACCCGGAGTCCCGACGGGCATCACCAAACCCATACAAGGCGCCCACTATTGTGGAAATATTGGCTTTCAGAAAACCTACTCCGGCTATAATAAAGGCCAGGGAAAGATAAAGAATGTTGATATACAGGGGCTGTGTTTCAATATGGGTGGTATAGGCATCCGTTGAGATGGATGCAGGCAGGCCGACGGCCTCCGGACTCTCAATAAGCAGGTTTTGTGCACCCTCACTGAAACTGATGCGGGATTCACCCAATGCAGAAATGACGATCTGGTCGGCGTCTCCACCACGACCATTCAGGGTCAATTGGTATTCGGCGCCGTTATAGGTCATCACTTCTCGGGAACCACTGCCTTCAAAAGCCATACCAAAGTGCCCGATCACCAGGAGTATGGCACCATAGCTGACGGCCTTGCGTGACCCCAGGTACCGGTCTGCCAGGGTACCTCCTATGATAGTCATGACATAGACAAGGGCCGTATAGGCACCATACAGCACGGTTGAGCGTTCATCGGAAAACAGGAAATGCTGCGTCAGGTAAATAATCAACAGGCCGCGCATGCCATAGTAGGAAAAACGTTCCCACATTTCTGTAAAAAACAGAATGACCAGACCTCTGGGATGCCCAAAGATTGTCTTGCCGTTATCAGCCGGACCTTCCTGGTTCCCTACAATGCTAGTGTCTGACATGCATGAAATTCCCAAGCGTGAAATCGAGTTTCGAAGTTAGACTCAAAGCGACTTATTTTCAAGTGATCTGGCAGTTTCAGGCTGCCATGGGACCCAAGACAATCAGATTTCAATCCTGACGCTGATTCAGGCTAGAATCAGGCCTTGACTGAAGACAACCATAAGATAAAGAGTGAAAAGGGGAAAATCATGTTAACCACCAGGCATTTCAGCAAAGGCGTAGCCATAATTCTGGCCATGGCGCTTGCTGCCTGTTCCGGGGAAGAACAGGTCACTGACACTATAAAGGACGTTGAGGAACCAGAAGATCAACAGCCCAACATCCTGCTGATTGTGGCCGATGATCTGGGATATGCAGATCTTGGTTTTTACGGTAGTGAAATTCCAACACCCAATCTGGATTCCCTGGCAGCCAATGGCATGCTGTTGACCGATTTTTACTCCAGCCTTACCTGCGGTCCCACACGTTCCATGCTTATGTCAGGCATGGACAACCACATGGCAGGTGTCGGGGTACAAAGTGCACCCAGCCACCCGGCGCATATGGACCAGCCAAACTATCTTGGCTACCTGAGCTTCCGTGTAGCCAGCCTGGCCGAACTGATGACTGATGCAGGTTACAACACCTACATGACAGGCAAGTGGCATCTGGGCGCTGATGTGGAAAACGGCGCCCATGCCCGCGGCTTTAAAAAGAATTTCGTCTCGCTTGATGGTGCTGCCCATCTTGGTCCCTGGGACTGGCGTGGCCCGCAGAATGCCAACTACAGGGACGGGGATGAACTGGTCCAGGTGGATGATGACTGGTACACCACCCGTGATTACACCCGGAAAATGATCGACTATATTGAGGAAGACCGGGGCGATGGCAAACCTTTCTTCTCATACCTGGCCTATACAGCTCCTCACTGGCCCCTGCAGGCACCCACCGATGTCATAAACAGCTTCAATGGGGTGTACGACGAAGGCTATGAATCCATTTACCTGAAACGTTTCGAGAGCATGCAGGCACTCGGGCATATCCCGGCGGATGCCGAACCCATGCCACTGGATGTATTTTCCCCACGTTGGGATGCCCTGACTGAAGCGGAAAAAGCCGACTCTGCCAGACGCATGCAGGTCTTTGCTGCCATGGTCACAGAGCTGGACAAATATGTCGGTGAAGTCATTACCTACCTGAAAGACATTGGTGAATACGACAATACCTTCATCATGTTCATGTCCGATAATGGTGCGGAATCCAGCCGCCTGGATCTTTCTCCCCGCTTTGCAGATGTCCTTACACCGGAATTCTATGATCACAGTACGGAAAACCTTGGTAGTCCGACGTCCTATGTCATGTATGGCCGCAACTGGGCCACGGTCAGTGAAACGGCCTTCCGTCGTCACAAGGCAACTGCTTTTGAAGGTGGAATACACGTTCCTGCCTTTGTGCACTATCCAACCATGATCGAAGCCGGCACCCGCAACGATGGTTTCAGCACAGTCATGGATGTCTTGCCCACATTCCTTGCGCTGGCCGGAACCACACATCCGGGGAACACATTCCAGGGACGTGAAGTACTTCCACCCATGGGTAAATCCATTTTGCCGATGATTACCGGTGAGGTATCCGAGGTACATGATGAAGATGCCGTGACGGGTTGGGAGCTCAATGGTCACCGGGGTGTTCGCCAGGGTGACTGGAAAATTGTCTGGGACCTGACAGCAGGTGATGATGCCCGCTGGTTACTGTTCAATCTCGCTGACGATCCCAATGAACAGGTTGAACTGGGTGCCGAGATGCCTGACAAACTTGCCCAGATGATTACCCTGTGGGAACAGTACGAAGAAGACAACGGCCTGATTTATGTTTACCCGGAATAAAACACTCATGCTGGGTGGCGGACTTGCCGGTGTCGCAGTCGCAGTCGCCCTTGGCTGGTCTGCGGCCAATATTGGCCTGAATCGCTCCCCTGCCGGCATGGCTGCCAACGGCTGTACTGATTTCAGCCAGTCATCTGGCTCCGATTATCCCGGCATGGTGTGGGTGGAAGGGGGAGATTTCATTATGGGCGCCGAAGGCACCTACTTTGAGGAAGGCCCGGCTCATGATGAAAGCGTTAGCGGTTTCTGGATAGCGCAGCATGAAGTCACCAACGCAGAATTTGCGACATTTGTTGAAAAAACCGGCTATATGACACTGGCGGAGAGGGGCATAGAAAATCCCCAGACTGGTGAACACATTCCAGGCTCGGCTGTCTTTGCCCCCCACGTCAGTGATGAACCGGTTAATCCCTTTGCCGGCTGGTGGCAGTTCATGCAGGAAGCCAACTGGCGACAACCCGAAGGTCCCGGTTCCACTATAGAGGACCGTGAAAACCATCCGGTTGTCCACATAGCCTTCGAAGATGCCCAGGCTTATGCCCAGTGGAAAGGCCATGCATTGCCTACAGAAGCCCAGTTTGAATATGCCGCCCAGGAAAGCCAGATGCGTGACGGCGAAGGTAACTACACGGCCAACACGTGGCAGGGCCTGTTCCCTTTCCAGCATGATACAAAGGATGGTTTTACCGGCACTTCACCTGTGGGATGTTATACCCCTAATGAGCTTGGACTCTATGACATGATTGGTAATGTCTGGGAATGGACACAGACTCCCTACTTTCATAATCACGCCTTTACCGATAAGGACAACTTCCCCCAGGGTTACGACCCCAACCAGCCGGGTGAGCCGGTAGCTGTGATCAAGGGAGGCTCATATCTTTGCGCACCCAACTACTGCATGCGTTATCGCCCTGAAGCCCGGCAGGCCCAAAGCAAGGGATTGGGGACCTCCCACGTCGGTTTTCGAACTGTCATCAATCCCTGAATGCCCCCGTCTGTTTGCCGCCGGCTCACATTGTATAAATATCGGCAATGGACTATCGTAAACTTAATCTGGATTTTTCGGAGTTTTTAATACATGACCGATGGCAACGGTACACCAGGGTTACCGGAGCAGGGTACAGGCGTTCACAATGCTCCCTGGGAAAAAACCTTTGATGACATAATCTCCCCGATTGAGGAATTTATACACAGCCAGACCACGACCGGTCTGTTACTGATGGCCACTACGCTCATCGCTCTCATTATTGCCAACAGCCCCCTCGGCCCTTCCTACGAAGAATTCAAATCCATGTATGCAGGCCTCAGCCTAGGTGACTGGCAACTTAAATTGTCTGTCCTGCACTGGGTTAATGACGGCCTGATGGCTTTTTTCTTCTTTATTGTCGGGCTTGAACTGAAACGGGAAATCTCCGTCGGGGAACTGGCCAACCTGCAGAAGGCAAGCCTCCCAATCGCCTGTGCTATCGGTAGCATGGTACTGCCTGCCCTTATTTATGTGGCATTCAATCTGGGTAGCACTACAATCAGCGGCTGGGGGGCCCCCATGGCGACTGATATTGCCTTTGCCATCGGTGTACTCGTTCTGCTTGGAGACAAAGTGCCCAAGGGGCTGATCAGCTTTCTCATTGCCCTGGCGATTGTTGATGACCTGGGAGCTGTTCTTGTCATCGCCCTGTTCTATACCAGTGACATGGCCCTGCAGTGGCTTGGAGGTGCCTGTGTTGCACTTGCACTGCTGGTCTTCCTCAACCTGTCCGGTGTCCGGACAATCATCCCCTATTTCCTGATTGCCGTGGTGTTATGGTTTACCCTGCTGCAGTCCGCTGTGCAGACACTGGAGGACGGCATCCATCGCGTCCAGCATCCCCTGCAGCGTCTGGAACATATATGGCACCTGCCCGTATCCTTCCTGGTAATACCGACATTTGCATTTCTCAATGCCGGGATACCCCTGGATGCAGGTAGTCTGAAACAGACCATATCCAGTCCGGTTGCCTTGGGTATCGCTGGTGGTCTGCTAGTGGGCAAATTTGTCGGAATCACCGGGACGGGATGGCCGGCTCTGAAACTGGGGTTTGCCCGACTCCCTACCGGCACCACATTTTCGCAGATTGCCGGCGTTTCATTTCTGGCAGGTATTGGTTTTACTATGGCGATTTTCATTGCAGAGCTTGGATTTGAAGAAGACAGCCCTGAATTGTTGATGGCCAAGACGGGAATCCTGCTGGCTTCTGCCCTGGCAGGTATCATTGGTTTCACCTGGCTGTATTTGTGCTCGGACAAAGACAGTGCAGGCAGTTAGTTTTACAGTGGTATGAGCTGGCCAGCAGGCCTGCAATGCTAGAATGAATTACTTTTTAGTGCACAGTTTTCGGATGTAGATATGGCTAAACGTGTTTACCTTTTCAATGAAGGCCACAAGGATGACCGCAACCTGCTCGGTGGTAAAGGCGCGAATCTGTGTGAAATGACCAACCTGGGACTTCCTGTTCCCTATGGTTTCATTATCACCACCGATACCTGTCGCGAGTTTTTTGAAAATGGCAACAAATTGCCAAACAGGCTTGAGCAGGAATATCGTGTTGCGCTGGACCTGGTTGAACAGAAGATGGGAGCAGAATTTGGTGATCCCGAAAACCCGTTGCTGCTCTCTGTGCGTTCCGGTGCACCGGTATCCATGCCGGGCATGATGGATACTGTACTGAATCTGGGCATGAACGATGAGATCGTTGAAGGTCTTGCCAGGAAAACCGGCAATCCGCGCTTTGCCTATGATTCCTACCGTCGCTTCATACAGATGTTCGCCAACGTGGTCATGGGGGTTGAGGGAGAAAAATTCGAGCACGCCATCGAAGCCTACAAAAAAGAAAACGGCAAGACGCTGGATATCGATATGGAAGTCGAAGACTGGCAGCGCGTCATCGACCACTTCAAAAACCTAGTCGATATTCCCCAGGATCCATTCAGGCAGCTCCTGATGGCTGTCGAGGCTGTCTTTTTGTCCTGGCATACCCCCCGGGCAAATGTATATCGTGAAATGAACAACATTCCGGAATCCCTGGGTACAGCCGTGAATGTTCAGGCCATGGTATTTGGCAATTTCAGTGATGACTCCGGCTCTGGCGTCGCTTTCACCCGCAATCCTTCTACAGGGGAAAAGGTCTTCTTCGGGGAGATTCTTTTCAATGCGGCAGGGGAAGATGTCGTGGCAGGTATTCGCACACCGGAACCGATTGAGTCATTACAGAGGGAAATGCCGCAGGTCTACCAGCAACTGTTCGACACGCAGGCCATGCTGGAAAAACATTACCGGGATATGCAGGACATTGAATTCACCATCCAGGAAGGACGCTTTTTTATTCTGCAGACCCGTAGCGGCAAACGGACTGGACGAGCATCAATCAAGATTGCCGTGGACATGGTCAACGAAGGACTGATAGATGACAAGGAAGCCCTGCTGAGAGTATCTCCTGAGCATGTTGAAGCCTTTCTACATCCCATGGTGGATCCAGAGGCCAAGACCGATGTCGTGGCAACCGGCCTGCCGGCCAGTCCTGGTGGCGCGACAGGGGCTGTGGTTTTTTCGGCAGACGAGGCCGTTGAAGTGGCAGCAGCGGGCAGGAAAGTGATTCTGGTGCGCCGGGAAACCACCCCCGAGGATATCCATGGCATGAAGGTGGCAGAAGGAATCCTTACAGAACTTGGCGGCATGACGTCCCATGCCGCGGTAGTGGCAAGGGGCATGGGTGTTTGCGCCATCACTGCCTGTAATTCACTGACAGTTGACTACAAGGAAGGCACGGCCACCACAAATGACGGTATCGTCATCAAGCGCGGAGATATTATCACAATTGACGGTATCGCCGGTGAAGTCATGCTCGGTGATATACCCAAGATTGTGGCCTCCAGCAGTGATGACTTTCAGATACTGCTGTCCTGGGCTGACAAATACCGGAAGCTGAAAGTGCGGGCCAATACCGAAACACCGGAAGATGCCGCCAAGGCCATAGAACTGGGTGCGGAGGGAATTGGCTTGTGCAGAACAGAACACATGTTCTTTGCCAGCGACCGCATAGACAAAATGCGTGGCATGATTCTTTCAGAATCCCGGGAAGAACGTGAAGGCTACCTGGCCCAGCTGGAAAAATTCCAGCATGACGATTTTGTTGCCCTGTTCAGGATCATGAATGACAAACCCGTCACCATTCGTTTACTTGATCCGCCTCTGCATGAATTTCTGCCCCATACGAAAGAAGACATACAGGCATTAAGTGACAATATCGGCAAGCCGGTGGACATGATTCGTCAGGCTGTTGAAGATCTCAGGGAAGTGAATCCCATGCTGGGACTGCGTGGCTGTCGCCTGTCTGTTGTGCATCCGGAAATTACCGAAATGCAGGTCCGGGCCATTATGAGTGCTGCCGTGGAAGCCTCGGAAGAAGGCCTGAAACCCTATCCTGAAATCATGATTCCCCTGGTAGTCAACGTACGGGAAATACGCATGATCAGTGAAATCATTGATCGGGGTATCCATGCAGTAATGGCGGAAAAGAGCATCTCTATCCGCTACAAAATCGGCACCATGATGGAAACACCGCGGGCCTGCCTGGGTGCGGACCGACTTGCTGGTGATGTGGAGTTCATGAGTTTCGGGACCAATGACCTGACCCAGATGACTTATGGTTTCTCACGGGATGATGCGGGCAAATTTATTCCCGCCTACCTCACCAACAAATTGATTGAAATGGATCCCTTTGTCTCTCTGGACCAGCGCGCTATCGGCAAACTGATGAAAATGGCTATTGATGATTCAAGGAAGAAAAAGTCGGGAATCAAGTACGGTATTTGCGGGGAGCATGGAGGCGACCCCCGTTCAGTCAAATTCTGTCATGAACTGGGACTGGATTATGTCAGCTGTAGTCCTTTCAGGATTCCTGTCGCACGCATTGCGGCAGCACAGGCCAATGTCGGTCGTCCTGACGACGAACACAGGGATTAATTTAGCAAGAGATTAAACAATGCATATACTTGTCACCGGTGCCAATGGTTTCATTGGCAGTCACCTGGTTGAGCGCTTATTGCGCGAACCAGGCCATCTCGCTCCCACGAGAATCACGGTTTTGGACCTTTCCCTGGATCAACTTGACGATCATATGCTGATCCATAAGGTTAAAGGCAGCTTTGCCGATCCGGAAGTACTGTCCACCGCACTCGCACACCCGGCTGATATGGTATTTCACCTGGCGGCGGTGCCCAGTGGGCTGGCTGAATCAAACTATGAAGTGGGTGTAAATGCCAACATCCTCGGTACTATGGCGCTACTGGAAAGATTAAGGGACCAGGGCAACTGCCCTGTCGTCGTTTTTTCAAGCTCCATCGCCGTCTATGGCAAACCTTCTGTAAACGAAGTGGATGATGACACCCTGCCAACGCCAAATCTGACTTACGGTTCACAAAAAGTCATTGGTGAAACCCTGATAGCTGATTTTTCCCGTCGTGGTTGGGTCAGTGGTTGTTCCGTTCGTCTTCCCGGCATAGTGACACGCCCGCCGGAACCCAATGGTGCTGTCTCGATATTCTTCAGTGACCTTATTCGAAACCTGAGCCATGGCAAGCCATTCACCTGTCCGGTGTCGGCTGAAGCAAAAAGCTGGCTCATGTCAGTGGCTTGTGTTGTTGATAACCTGATGCTTGCTTCAAGCCTGAAGCATGATCAAAGACATACCTGGACACTGCCTGCCATGTATGTGGCCATTGAGGAACTGGTCAATGAAATCGATGAGCTGACACCGGACTTTGATGCCCGATCACTGATTACCTATGAACCCGATACCTGGGTGGAGGAAAACTTCGGCAGTTATCCGCCTATAAACTGTCCTGTGGCTGAGGCAGCGGGATTTCATCATGACGGCAGCGTTCAGGACCTGGTCAAGAATTCACTGGATACTAACAGCACAAACTGAGCCGAAAAAATGCTCAAAATAAAAAGGCCGGACATATTCAGTGTCCGGCCTTTTTATTTACAGCTTGTTAACTATTTTTTAACTGTTTTTTTAACTACTTGCCCATGCTTTATTAAATGCCTGAATGCTCCTGAGCAAGGTGCCAGAAGCTATCCGGCAACATTTCAGGCGCCGAAGATTATCGTCAGCCCAGTTTCTCAAGGATAGCGGCAACCGCATCACGGCGCTCTTTCAGACCGTCCTTGAATTCTGAATTGTCAGTATCGGCAATTTCATATCTCAAGTCCCGGACCGCGCTGTCCAGAACCTCTTTGAGAATTTCTTGTTGTGTGTCGTCCAGTTCCAGGGTTAGTAATGCATCTTCAGGATGTTTACGATGCAGTTAAGTACACCATTGATTTCCATCAACAGGATAATGAAGGTACCCAAACCCTGACGTGCCCTCCCTGGACAGCCAGTCTTCAGCCAGTCAGCTCACTGGAGTCATCAAAGGCCTTGAGTATCCTTTCGTGGCGCGCCGCCACCTGTTCCCGGGCCTCGGGATGAGTGATCACATGAAGCCTGTTGTTTTCCACTGCCCTGACTACCCAGCGACCAAAGACAAGCGGGGCTGTTCCGGAGGCCGCCAGCTTGGCCAGGTCATGACTTTCACTGGTCTCCAGGGCACCTCCGTATTTTTTCGGCCGGTTGCGCGCCGAATGGGAGATATCCGTATTCACAACACCCGGACAGAGAATGGATACGCCGACTCCAAGGGGAGCCAGATCAACTTTCAGGGCTTCCCCGAAACCCACCATGGCATACTTTGTCGTGTTATACAGACCCTGGTTACGGCTGGGTTCATGCACACGCAGTCCGCTGATGGAACTGGTTATCACGATATGGGCTTCGCCGGGATTCTCTAGCAGATAGGGAATACAAGCCTGGACGGTATATACAGACCCCTTGATATTGACATCAATGATCCAGTCCCAGTCCTCCACCCTGATTTCATTTAATGGTTTCATGACACCGCTGACACCAGCATTGGCACAGACAATATTAATACTGCCCAGGGCTTCGCGTGCATGGCGAACAGCCTCGCATACCGAGTCCTTTTCAGTGGTATCCACGACCCAGGTGCTAACAGTCACTCCTTCTTTTTCAAATTCACTGCGTACAATTTCCAGTTTGTCGTCATCTATATCCAGTAGCACCAGTTTCATGCCCTGTTCTGCAAAAGCCCGGGCCATACCAAGGCCAATTCCTGACGCACCACCGGTAATCAGTGCTGTCTTGTTCTTAAAGTTATTAATGACCTTTTCCTTTTTTGCAGTTCCTGGTTATTTGAGTGGACAGATTGACAGGAACGTCGTCCATCAAAGTCGTGAATGATAGGGGAAACGTCCCAGCCATAACAGAACAGGTTTATGTAAAACTGTTCAGATCAGTAAGCCGCTGACTCGCTCAACAAGCCAGTACGAGGCCGGAATACCAATAACGTAGGCGGCCAGCATTTCGACACGATGAAGCGTCAGTACTTCGTTGAGACGGGCGTTTACCCTGACCAGACGCTGGATTGCCATCACGGCAGCCGCTACCAGCAGGATAAAGGCAATCTGTCCCGCTTCCACACCAAGGTTGAAAAACAGCAATGACACCATGATCTCATTGGGTACCAGGCCGATTTCTCCCAGAGCGCTGGCAAAACCCAATCCGTGTAAAAGACCAAAACCAAATGAAACAATTAACGGATAGCGGTAAGTAAGGCTGTTATTGTGTTCATGACTGATTTCATAGGCCAGAAAAACGATGGACAGGGCAATGGCTGCCTCAACCGGCACAATGGGAATATACACCACACCCAGAGATGAAAGTGACAGTGTGATGGAGTGGGCAATGGTAAAGCCGGTCACCGTCCATAGAATCCGACGGGCAGTCCTTGCAATGACCATCAGTCCCAAAACAAACAGCAGGTGATCAAGCCCCCCAACAATATGCTCAACCCCGAGCGACAAATATTCAAAAGCCACGTTACCCGTGGTCGGTGCCTGGGGAATCTCCCAGGAAGCCTCGGTTGGAGAACGCATGGCCATGCGCATCTCACCATCCAAAGTTGTCAGGCGGTAATAGCTGGCCAGCGATGGATTGTAATACGGAAAGTCCAGTGACAGCGTCAACCCCTGCAAGTGCTGGCTGCAACTGGCAGAACCGGTAAGCAGCCCGGGAGTATGTGAAGTCACCTGCGCTTTACAGCCATCAGGCCAGTGAATGTCCGGCTGGTTTTTCAGGTCCACTGTTTCTGGCACCTTTACCGAATACTGGTATATCCCGGATAACTGCTCCTCGATAGTCACCACAACCGGACGGGCATCATGGGCCAACACCGGCAAGGTAAAAATCAGCAGTACTGCCAGTAATCCAGACTTGATAAATTGTAGTGACATGATTAATCCCCTTGTTTCCAGCGGCCAATCAGCCTGATCGGTTTTGATCTATGATGACCAGGTTTTTCCCTGTCATCCTCAATGCTGGATGACAGCCCTTTCGCTCATTCCAGTTCAATATTAACCTCATACCCAGAAATTACCTGCTCCTCGGCTTCCCTGCGACTTTCTATCACTTTTTCATAGCGCCAGTCATCCAACACCCTGTCCATGATGGAATCCAGTTCCGGCAGGTAGGGATCGGAACGCTCTCTCAGCAAGACCAGGTGATAACCATAGCGGGACGCATAGGGACCATGCCACTGACCATTTCCGGGAGTGAGTTCATCAAGGGAACCCACAAAATCTTCAGTAAAATTATTGACCACGAAATCCCGGGTCCGCTCCACGTAATTCTGAAGGAAGGGATAGCGGTCCCCATATTGTGAAGCCTCATTGAACGAGACATCAACCAGGTTTCCACTGTCCAACAACTGCCTGGCATTGTTTAGCGCAGCCTCTTCCCCCCGCTCACCACTATCAAAAAAGATATGTGTGAATGTATACACAGAATCCACCTGGTAATCGGACGCCCGCTCTGCGTAAAACCGGTCTATCTCACCTTCCGCTGGCTCTACGGTCTGATTGGCCAGGTTTTCCAGGAGAAACTCCACCTTCTGAACAAGACGCTGACGAATAATGTAATCACCCTGGTCCATTCCCATCGCCAGGGCTTCCCTGTGCAATGCCTCTTCACGCACATAGGCATCGATCAGTTGTTGCCGTTGCTGCTCATCCATGGCTTCTAGCTGTTCGTTGAACAATTCCGGCTGAAACGCCTGGGCGCGGTATTGCATAAAGTTCAGGAGGGTGGATCTGTCAATCCTGATCACATCTTCGGACTGTGCAGATTCAGTATCAGGTGGGGCTGTCCACTGGTAGGCGGCAAAAATCAAAAGACCAGCTAACAGGAAATGCAGGAGTGGCTGCTTCAGAAAGGTAAGCATAATGTCAGTTTGATTACCTCCGGAGTAATCCGACGCGTTTTTTAACAACCTTTAACAATTCCATTTTCAACTGCTAAATAGCTGATGATACCCTTTGATCATGATTTCTTAAGCCATATTATTTATGGTGAGTCGTGCATGAATGGATATAGTAAAAAAATAGAAAATATTGAAAAACTAAAATATTGAAAATTCTTGTGCCTTGTCTCTTCTTACCCAGTTGACACAAGGGATGTAATCCAAGGGCTTAAAGTATAACAAAATCAGGACGGAATACGTGGAGAACACCTCAACCAGCCTGCGTGAGAGTTTGCAAAGACTTCACGAAAAAGCGGAAGCCCCCACGTAAAGGAAATGTGCGAAAAATGCTTACTCGTCTCAATCTGGCCAGAGCACTGCTGGTCTTCGGTTTCCTTTATGGACTGGGTAGCCTCTTTGCCACGTTTGGCCATATTGGTGATCCCGGTTTCCTCGTCCAGGAAAGTTTTGATGGTGGTCAGGGCCATGCCTGGTACCACGCCCTTCGCGAAGCTTTCGGCGATATCGCTACCATGACTGTCGTGCTCCTGGTATTTTTTGGCCATCACAGGTTCAGGCAACCCCTGACATGGTGGATCTGTTTCATCCTGCTTACCGGCTATTACCTTCCCTACTGGGCAGGTATGCCATTCATGGAAGAACTGGCGGCACCTGGTATTCGGGCCGAAATCAGCCATATTGTGCAGGCCGTTTTTGCACTGGCCGGGCTTTTTCTTGCCCGACGCCTCTTTTTTTCCGAAGATACCGAGTGGCCATCCCGGCCCATACAGGAGACCCTCTGAACAAACCGGTTTATTAACATGTACGTAGAACTTCTTCGAAAAAACATTCAATACGGCAAGCTCAACCTTCATATGCCAGACGGGACTGTCCACCGTTTCGGTAAAGATGGCCTGGAGGTAAATTGGCATATCAGGGATAAAAAAGCCATTCAGCGTATTGCCCGCGACTGGGAATTTGAGCTTGGCCAGACCTACATGGAAGGAGGATGGGATACCGGTGGAGAAGATCTGCGTCTGTTACTGGGCATCCTGAGAACCAACTTTCCCATTAACCCGAAAGGAAACTGGCTTACTCCCTTCCTCAAGGTGCTGAAGCAGTTCAACAGGATTACCCGCAGTTACAGAAACATCGCCCATCATTATGATACTGACGAAAGCATTTTCCGTTTATTCCTGGACAAGGAAATGTACTACTCGTGTGCCTACTTTCCGGAAGAAGGCGTTTCACTTGAACGGGCACAGGAACTCAAGGCTGGCCTAATTGCCCGAAAACTGGTACTTGAGCCGGGTATGCGTGTGCTTGATATAGGGTGTGGATGGGGAAGTCTCGCTTTTCACCTTGCTACCCACCACGATGTCCATGTCACGGGCATAACTCTGTCGAAAGAACAGTTAAGGGTAGCCGCCGAAGAATCCCGCAAACGCGGTCTTGAGAATAAAACAGATTTTTTACTGGCTGATTACCGGGAACATGAATCTCGGTATGACCGTATTGTCAGTGTAGGCATGTTGGAACATGTTGGGGTAAACCATTTCCCTGAATATTTTTCCCGGGTGAATGCCATGCTGGATCAGGAGGGTGTCGCCATGATTCACACCATAGGTAACCGTCTGGAAGGGCGGCAAACCAACCCATGGATTGAGCGTTACATTTTTCCCGGTGGTCGAATCCCCTCACTCGGTGAAACCGTACATGGGATAGAGAAGAGCAGGCTTATGGTTACAGACCTGGAAGTCTGGCGAATGCACTATGCCTATACACTGAGAGAATGGCATCGTCGCTTCCAGGCACACCGGGAGGAAATTGTAGACATGAAGGACGAGGCTTTTTACCGAATGTGGGAGTTTTACCTGGCGGTTTGTGACATGAGTTTCGAATTCGCCAACCTCGTGGTGTTCCAATGCCAGTTGGCCAAACAGCATGGCATTGTCCCGGTTACAAGAGACTACCTGTACAAGGGAGATTGACTATAACCCGGTTCTCTGGCTTTACAATTGCACCCGCACACGAAATTCTTGCGTCCCGGAACCCCATACTGACTCCCCTCCATGGAGAATCACGATGAAATGCCCCAAATGTTTTGGCACGTTGACTGAACAGTCTATTCTCACCCAGTCCGGTGAGGTGATTATCGACAAATGCGACCGGTGTGCCGGTATCTGGTTCGACAAGGGAGAAGCAGAAGAGTTAAAGGATGACTGGACATCTGTCTCACTGGATGATGGAGATGAAATGCTAGGGAAAATATACAATGAAATCAAAAATATAGACTGCCCTCGCTGCCTCCAGCCGATGAAATCCATCAATGACCCGAAGCAGAAACACATTCAGTATGAAGTGTGCCCAGAATATGGCATTTTCATGGATGCGGGCGAATTTTCCGACTTCCGGGAGCTGACCATGAAGGAAGCCTTCAGCCATATCCTTGATACTTATCGTCAGAACAAGGAAAGCAGGCAGGATGATGACACGACGGATTCACCAGACTGATCCCACCCGCCGAAGAGACTTCCCTTTTACCCCAAGAAAAGGGATTATTGTACTTCTCGCCACAGTCTCAAAATGGCGGGCAAATTACTATAATTTTCAGCAGCACGATCACTGAATTATTCCAACCGGAGTTTTATCCATGAGCGACAGGAAGAACCCATTTCCACTCCCTTCAGAAATTGAAAGTGCCCCAGGCGCGGAAAACTGGCAAAACATGTATCCCTACTATACCCAGGTACAGCCCGAAGATGATGGGCGTTTCTGGTTCTATAACTCGATGCATTTTCCGGAACCGATGTCTGCCTTTGACATGATTACGGCCGAGTCCGCCTACCATGCCATGGGAGCCTGGGTGTCACGGGTATTTGCCTTCCCGACCGCCATGGGGATTGACTATCGATGCATCAATGGTCGCATCTATATTACTGCCAACACGGTTGATGACCCCGAGGAAATCGAAAAACGCCTGGCCATTTTCCAGGAACGGGCTGGCCATTATTATGAAAACTGGGACGACATCTTTTCCCAATGGGAAAAACGCATGGGCCAGCTGATCAAGGAAATGTCAGCCATTGAGGTTCCACTGCTGCCTGAAATTGATGATGCCTCTGTGGTGAATGAGGCCAGGGGAATTTCACAGAACCATTATGTGCGAGAGGCCTACCATGAAGTCCTGAACAAGTACTCCATTATGTGGCAGCACCATTTTGAAATGCTCATGCTGGGCTATGGCGCCTATGTGGTTTTTTTCCAATTCTGCAAGCAGGCATTCCCGGAAATCACTGACCAGACCGTCGCCCGCATGGTTGCCGGTATTGATGTCCTTATGTTCCGCCCGGATGATGAATTGAAGAAACTGGCGAAACTGGCCGTGGAACTGGGTGTCGAGAACTGCTTTACCACCGATGGTGATCCTGAGGTAATCCTGCCTGCCGTGGCAGGCATGGGTGAAGCTGGGAAAAAATGGCTTGCTGCTTTAGAGGAATCCCGTGATCCATGGTTCAACATTTCCATCGGTGACGGATTCTATCATTTTGAGCGCAGCTGGAATGACGATATGTCCGTGCCTCTGTCAGCCCTTCCCCACTATATTGAGTTGGTCAAACAGGGAAATTCCCTGGAACGCCCCACGGAAGAACTCAAGAAGGAAAGGGACCGGATTATCAACGAGTATCGCGACCTGCTTGGCAGTGACGAAGAAAAAGCAGCTTTTGACCAGATGCTGGCCGTCAGTCACCTTGTGTTCCCCTATGTGGAAGATCACAAGTTCTACTGTGAACACTGGCTCACCACCTGTTTTTTCAACAAGATTCGCGAATTCGGTGATTTACTGGCTACCCATGGCATGATCGATGATGCGGAAGACATCTTCCACCTGCACCATACAGAGGTCAACCTGACCCTGGGGAACCTGATGAACTCCTGGGCTGCAGGATCGCTGCCTGTAAACCAGGACTACTGGAAACCCATCATCAGTGAACGCAAGGACATGCTGGAGAAAATGAAGGAATGGCAGGCGCCACCGGCAATCGGTCCCATGCCTGACAATATCGAAGACCCTGCTCTCCAGATGCTTTGGGGTATTACTACTGAAACACTGCACAGCTGGGCAGCACCGGATATTGAGGACGAGAACCAGCTGAAGGGCTATGCTGCTTCACCGGGTATCGTGGAAGGCACCGCCAAGGTCCTGCGTTCCATCAATGACTTTGGGGAAATCAACGAAGGAGACATTCTCGTAGCACCCATAACTCATCCCAGCTGGAGCCCACTGTTCAGCAAGATCAAGGCGGCAGTATCCGATATCGGTGGCACCATGTCCCACATGGCTATTGTTGCCAGGGAATACGGTATGCCAGCAGTTGTCGGAACGGGTTCTGCGACCAAGCGAATCAAGAATGGCCAGAAAATCCGTGTAGACGGCGATATTGGCACTGTCACTATCCTTGAATAATCAAGCATCCTGCTTCCCGCTCCGGTTTATCCGGAGCGGGATCAATTCATTGATAAAAAATCACGAAATTCCTTTTACCGTCCATTGATGGGAAAATGAAGCAGAAGTTTTCGGACTGTCTATTCTCGTGAAAATGCAGGGCCAGCCGGGGAAATACCCCCGTATTAAATGGGATGCTCTTGCTGATATTCACATTGCCGGAAATTTACCGGTAATTCACTGGACTATCAGTGATTAAACAATCAGTTTTACGTTACACTACTTCCTGCAATTTTTTAAAGATTAAAACACCGATTATGTCTGAGCATTCCCAGAATTATATATTATGGTTCAAGGATATTTCCCTTGATGATCGCCCTCGTGTGGGGGGTAAAGGTGGCAGCCTTGGCGAACTCTGCAATGCCAAAATCCCTGTCCCTGATGGTTTTGTCATCACCACAGAAGGATTTACAGCCTATCTCGACAAACTTGATGCAGAGCATGATATCCGCAGCAGAGTAGCTGCCCTTGATTCAGAGAATATGCCCGTCCTTAACCAGGCCTGTGCAGAACTCCGTGATTTGGTAGCCAGCGCCAACCCACCTGAAGAAATGGTGGCAGCGATCACTTCTGCCTACAGCAGTCTTGGCCATAACATTCCTGTAGCCGTGCGCTCAAGCGCCACCAGTGAAGACAGTGAGGAAGCCAGTTTTGCTGGACTACAGGACACCTACCTGTGGCAAAAGGATGCTGACCAGGTCGTGGACTCTATCAGGAAGTGCTGGGCAAGCCTGTATAACCCCGAATCGGTTTCCTACCGCCTGAAGCTGGGTTTGCCTGAAGATCAACTGGCCATGGCTGTTGTAGTACAGACCATGGTCAACTCCCGTTGTTCTGGTGTTATGTTCACCCGCAGCCCGACCACCGGCGACCGTTCCGTGATTACCCTGGAAGCTAGCTGGGGACTCGGCTCAAGTATCGTTAGCGGCGAGGTAACCCCGGACAAATTCGTTATCAACAAAATTACCAGTGAGTTTTCCGGCCGCGATATTGCCAACAAAACCATGGAACACATTCCTGATGAAAAAGGCGGTATCATCGATCAGGAAGTCAGTGAAGACCGGAAAAACATTCCCTGTATCTCTGACGAGGAAGTACAGGCTCTGGCAAATGTTGCCAGGCAAGTGGAAAAACACTATGGCATACCCCAGGATATCGAATGGGCAATCGATCAGGACGGAGATATCCTCCTGTTGCAAAGCCGTCCAGAAACCGTCTGGGCCGCCAGGGACAGGGCACCTGTGGCAAAACCCACCGATAAGGCTTTCGGTCATATATTCAATGTCCTTGGAGGGAAAAAGTGAGTCTTTCCCATGAAGATGTGCAGGAAATCCTGCGTTTGCTGGACGAGAGTGATTACGATGAACTCAATCTTGAAACGGAACGTTTCAAGCTGCGCATAACGCGATCACAAGATGGAAAAGGCTGGACACAGGAAAAGCAGACCAGCGGTAGCACCCAGGAAGCCAGCATTGCCGCCATAAAACCCACCGATTCCCGGGAGGAAGCAGCACCATCCGAAGAGGGACTCGTTGATATTCGCGCGCCGATAGTCGGTACCTTTTATCGGGCGCCCAAACCTGGCGCGGATCCTTTTGTGGACATTGGCACCACCATAGAGGACGGTACTGTTATAGCCATCATTGAAGTCATGAAACTGATGAACTCCATTCCAGCCGGCGTATCAGGAGAAGTTATTGAGATTCTGGCCGAGGACGCCCAGTTCGTTGAAAAAGGCCAGCTCCTGATGCGGGTCAGGCCTGCCTGATTTCTGTCATGACTATAAACAGACTACTCATTGCCAACCGCGGCGAAATAGCGGCCCGTATAATCCGAACATGTGATCAACTGGGTATCGAAAGTATTCTGGCAGCTTCAGAAGCAGACCTGGATTCCATCCCGGCAAGAATGGCCACTTCTGTCATCAATATAGGCCCACCTCCTTCTGGCCAAAGCTATCTGAACGTCAATGCCGTAATCCAGGCCGCGATTCAGGAAAAGGCACAGGCGATTCATCCCGGTTACGGTTTCCTTTCCGAAAACCCATCGCTGGCAAAAGCCTGCGCAGATAATGGCATCATTTTCATAGGCCCAACCATTGAGCAGCTTGATGCCATCGGGGACAAACTCAAGGCACGAAAAAATGCAGTCGATGCCAATCTGCCTGTCGTACCAGGAGGCTCTGTCAGTGAACCAGCTGAAGCCGAAAAACTGGCCAATGAAATTGGTTATCCCGTGCTGATCAAGGCCGTTGGCGGTGGCGGGGGACGGGGTATGAAAGTCGTACATGATGCTGCCAGCCTGGCTGAAACAATGACACTCGCGCGCGCCGAAGCAGAAAATGCCTTTGGGGATGACCGGCTTTATCTGGAATGCTACGTAGCAACAGGCCGCCATGTGGAAGTCCAGGTGCTTGGCGATGGCGACGATGTTGTTCACCTCGGTACCCGTGACTGTTCCATCCAGCGCCGTTACCAGAAACTCGTCGAGGAAGCACCTGCACCTGCACTCAGTGACACCCTGAGAAGCAGTATGGAAACAGCTGCCGTTGCCTTTGGTAAACATCTGAATTATCGCGGAGCCGGTACCGTAGAGTTTCTCGTTGATGTTGAACGCAACAGTTTCTATTTCCTTGAGATGAATGCCCGCATACAGGTGGAACATCCGGTGACAGAGGCCATTACCGGTATGGATCTGGTTGGCCAGCAAATCAGAATAGCCGAGGGTCGGGTGCTGGGTATGACGCAAGCCGATATTCATTTTTATGGCCATGCCATTGAGTGCAGGCTAAATGCCGAGGACTGCAATAATGACTTTCATCCCAGTCCCGGACTGGTTGAACGTGCGCTTTATCCTGCCGGTGAAGGTATTCGAATCGACAGTCACATAGAAAGTGGATGTACAGTTCCGCCCTTTTACGATTCTCTGCTTGGCAAGCTGATTGTCTGGGGAAAGGATCGGCAGGAAGCAGTCTCCCGCTTACAGTCAGCCCTAGTACACTGCCGAATAAATGGCATCCATTCCAACCTGGTGTTACACCGCGCGATTCTCTCGGATCCTGAATTTATCCAGGGAGGAATCGATACCGGATTTCTTCCTGCCAGACTGTCTTCAGGAGACTGGTTAACGGAGAACAATAATGACTGAGCTGAAACTTGTCGATGTCAGTATCCGTGATGGCAACCAGAGCCTTTGGAGCATGACAGGCCTGGGAACCAACCAGATAATGCAAGCCGCCCCCATCATGGAACGGGTAGGCTTCAGGGCAATCGACTTCACATCTTCCACGCACATGTCCATGGCTGTTCGTTCTCACCAGGATGATCCCTGGGAACGTATCCGTCTCATGAAACGAGCCTTGCCGGGAGTCCCCCTGCAATTCATTTCTACCGGCTTTCGTTTTATCAGCTGGGAAACCGCTGATCATGATTTCATGCGCCTGGCCTATCGCACACTCATGAAAAACGGTATCGGCCGATTCGTGCTTCTTGACCCCATGCATGACATGGATGCCCTGATGCAGGTAGCCCGAATAGTCAGGGAAGAAGGGGATGCCGAGAATATGGCGGCCCTGACCTATACACTCAGCGATGTCCATGACGATGCCTTTTATGCCAACTGCGCGCGTCAGATTGCTGCTTCCGGAGACTTTGACCTGGTCTATATCAAGGATCCATCGGGTCTGCTGACCCCGGAAAGGGCGCGTACACTGATTCCTGCCGTGAAAAAGGAAATCGGTAACATGCCACTGGAACTGCATTCCCATTGCACCATCGGACTCTCCCAGTTCAACTACATGGTCGGGGCAGAGCTGGGAGTTTCAGCCCTGCATGTAGCTATGGGGCCCCTGGCCCATGGTTCCTCCCTGCCCTGCGCCTCGCAAACCATTGCCAACCTGAAAACCCATGGCTATGACGTGGATGCAGATGAAAATGCGATCAGGGAACTCGAACAATTTTATTTTGCCCTGGCAAGGGCTGAAGGGCTGCCCTGCGGACAGCCCCAGGCCTACGATGCTTCTTTCCTGCGTCATCAGATTGCCGGTGGTGTAATGACAACAACCCGACGCCAGCTTGCCGAGGTGGGGCTGGAGCACAAGTTTGATGACGTCATGGCGGAAGTGGAACGTGTTCGCAGTGAGCTGGGCTCACCAATTATGGTGACACCTTTCCCGCAGATTGTGACCACACAGGCGATGTTCAATGTCATGGGTAATGAACGTTACGAACAGATTCCTGATCAGGCTATTCGCTATATTCTCGGCCGGTTTGGCCGCCCTACGGCACCGGTAGATCCGAATGTACTGGACAGAATCATGTCACTGCCGCGAACCAAAGAGATTGAGGCGGAACCCATCATGATGACCCTGAAGGAACGTCGCGGACGTTTCCCAAAAAGCATGTCTGATGAGGAATTTTTGCTGCGGGCCGTGATGCCAAATGAACTCATTGATACCACGAAAAGCAGGGCGCCCAACGGACTACACTACAATCCGGAAATTGCCCCGGTGATCAATCTGCTCAAGGGACTCAGAGACAGGGAAAAGCCTGCCCGCATCAATATCCGGAAGGAAGACTTTTCCCTGGATCTGCGAAAAAAATCCAACCCCTGATTCTCAAAACAAGGCTTAACTGAACATATAAATCTCCCCGTCCAGATGCGAATGCCGGGCGACTCAAGTATAGTGACGACTTTTGTCAGGCATGCCTGACCAGAAGCGGAAATGGAGCTTCCATCAAGGTCTGTCATTAATTTATCAACCCAAGTACAGCAAATTCATACTATCCAGAGATACCGTTACTCATGAAGATTGAAGCCATCCCAGTTGGAGATAATCCCCCCGACGATATCAATGTCATCATTGAGGTGCCTATAGGCGGACAACCCATCAAATACGAGTTGCACAAGGATTACGGGACCATGGTAGTGGATCGTTTCCTGTACACACCCATGGCTTATCCCGGAAACTATGGTTTCGTTCCCCACACCCTGTCAGAAGATGGAGACCCCATTGATGTCATGGTCTGCAACACACGACCATTGATGCCGGGCTGTGTCATTAATGTACGCCCCATTGGTGTGCTCATCATGGAAGACAATGCGGGAATGGATGAAAAAATAATTTCTGTCCCTTCGACTCACCTGACCAAGCGTTATGAAAAAGTGCATGACTTTGGCGACTTACCGGAAATAACCCTGCAGCAGGTGGAACATTTCTTTGAACACTACAAAGATCTTGAGCCCGGCAAATGGGTCAAAATTGGTGATTGGCAGAATGCTGAAAAAGCCAAATCCTTTATTGTTGATGCCATTGAACGCTATAAAAGCCAGTAAGCAGGACTATCTCTGAATGAATACTCAAGCCATTGAACGATTGAAAAATACCCGCGGTTTTGTCTTTGATATGGATGGCACCCTGATCCTGGGGGACAAGATCAACAACAACATGAAGACCCTGCCGGGTGCACCAGACTTTATTAAGCTACTAATAGAGAACAGCATCCCCTATGTCGTCATGACCAACGGGACAGCCCGTTCTCCTTCTGCCTATGTAAAAGTACTCAGTGATGCTGGCATTCCCATGAATGAAAATACCATGATGACACCAAGCAGTGTGGCGGCCATCTATCTGAAAGAACAGGGCTACAAACGGATCATGGTGCTGGGCTGTCCTGGGGTATATGAACCTCTGCAGGATCTTGGTCTGGAAGTGGTATTGTCCAGCGAGGAAAACCCTGGTCCGGTTGATGCTGTTTATATCGGCTGGTACCGTGAATTCGGTTTCAGGGATATTGAGAATGCCTGGATAGCCTGCCGTGACGGTGCTGAACTGTTCACTGCCTCCGATGTGCCGTTTTTCGCTTCGGCCAATGGTCCTGCTATCGGCACTTCATGTGCACTGGCAGCGGCCCTGAAACCCCTGACCGGCAAGGATGCCAAAGTACTTGGAAAACCTTCAACCTATGCTATTGAGGCTGCGGCCAATCATCTCGGTTTGCAGGTCAACGAGATTGCCGTTGTAGGGGACGATGACCGTTTGGAGGTGCCCATGGCCAGAGACAACGGCGCCATGGCGATATATGTTCATACAGGAACTGGCGGTCCCCATGCCTTTGATGACAGGCCTCAGGCAGAATGGCCGGACCTGTCCCTGGCTAACGTGGGAGAACTGATCCCGCTCTATGGTCAATAAACCGCTTCCAGCCAACCCGGGAAAAATTGTACTGCTCAATCCGACCAAGTACCTGGGCAACCTGTTGCTGGCCGGCGGACTCATGCAGGCCTTTGCGACATTCTGTGAGAAGAATCATATTGAGTGCCGGATTGTGCTTGATGCAAGTTTTCGGGAATTATGTGAAGGCAGCTTTCCATCGGGAGTGGTTATCTGGTTCCCGCGCAGAACCATCAACAGGGCAGGTCCGCTTCAAAAATTGCTGCTCTACCGGCAAACACTCAGGACCCTGCGCCGCTTCAAGGCTGATATCGCCTTCAATATCGAAGAGGATTCTGCTACCAGCCATCTTACTCGCCTGTCTGGTGCCCGTTTCAAGCTGGGGTGCAGCCCAATTAGGCACAAACGTGGTTACGATCATGTCCTCCCTGTTGCATTCGAAAACAGGAAGCCTGGACAAACACACCGCTGGCACAGTTTCTATGAGGTTTTTGCTGCACTGGGAATGCCATCTCCGAAACCCGGTTATATTGATCTTCGACTTCCTGCGCTTTCCAAACCATTGCATACCAGGCTTGAGAAAGCAGGCTGGGATTCCCGGACACACACTATTGCCCTGCATGCCGGTGCTACCAAGGAATACAAGAAATGGCCGCTGCCCTATTTTATCCGCCTGACGGAAAAACTGACTGCAACAGGATTTCAGGTTGTCCTGCTCGGAGCCGGTGAGGATGACCAAAGAGCTAACAGGGCGATTCTTGATAGTCTCGCAGAAGAGAACAAGCCAGTTGATCTGTGCAACAAACTTTCGCTGTTCGAACTTGCCCAGTTTCTTCCCAGATGCGAAGCCATGGTAGGCAATGACAGTGGTCCCTTTCATCTGGGATCGGCCCTGGGCGTGAAGGGCTATGTCTTGTGGGGACCGACGAACCGGGCTATATGGGGACCGCTTGGCCATCAAAGTGAAGTGATAACAGGACAGCTTGACTGCGATCCTGCCTGCAACAAGGGAGCTTGTCTGCATAATCATCGTTGCTTACAATCACTTGATCCAGATACTGTTTTCGAAAGAGTGATAAATGGCACTCCTCATGCAGTCAGTGAAAAATTCAATACCAACGAGAAACTGTAAACAGGCCAATCATGCGCATCCTGACACTACACAACGTCAATGATTTTGAACACCTTGATCGCCCCGACACCTACAGGGGAGTTTCATTGGCTTCACCGGCCCTGGATATACTGACCGACTTCAGACTCAGTATGCCCTTTGTCGTGGAGTCCTCGATAAACGTACTGGAAACAGAGGCCATGATGAAGAGGGCCCATGTACGCCTGAAGTTTGTTATTGACAAGGATGAACGCTTTCTTGGAATTGTCACGGTGAGCGACCTGTCAAAGGATAACCTGCAGAAATATCTGGACGCCGGCTTTCAACTGGAAGATATCACCGCATCCCAGGTCATGACGCCCCGCTCTGCGTTGAAAGCGTTTGACTACGACGAACTGGCAGAGGCCTCTATTGGCGACTTGCTGACATCTCTTCAGCTCACCAATCTTCACCACTGCCTGGTCAAGGAAAAATCCACCGGCATGATCAGAGGCTTGATTTCTGCCAGTGATTTCGCCAAAAAGATGGATATACCCATGCCCTATGAGGGTACCCCTTCATTTATCACCCTGTATAACACGCTTGTGGAAAGGCAGGGACTGATGACGGAAAAGGCCGGATAAAGCAGTCACTGTAAAAACACGTAATAAAAGCGCACCTGCAGCATCTCTTTCCTGATTGTGTCACCAGCAGAAACTGCCGGCCTGAAGGGAGAGTTTTTCAGGTAAAGCTCCAGGCGTTCCTCCAGCGCCAGCGTTGTTCCTGCCGAAGAGCCAGTCACGTCAATATGGTTTGCCGTGCCAATTCTGTTAATGGAAAAATTCACGTCAATATATCCGTCATAATCAAGCGAGACTGAAGGCTCAATACCGAACTTTTCCCGGGAATTGGGTTTGGAGGTGAACAACGGAAGTTGAAGCGGTAAAGACGGATCAAACAGGGCCTGAATCTCCTCTGCAGATAAACCGCTGGCCAAGGCCTGCGCAAAGGCTTCCCGGTATATGCTGGTGGCGGCATCCGAATAATCAAATAACAGATGCCAGTCGCCCAGCTCTAACATCACAGTAATGTGTTCCAGGGGAGTCGCTTCCGGATCATTTTCAAGATACTGGAGAATCCTGTTGAAGGTTTCCAGTCCCGTCAGGTAGCCGGCTTCGTTACGCCTGAGAAATTTCCAGCGGTTTGCGGTATTGGACTCATACCTGGCCCTTGTCAGGTAATAATGTGGCTCCCGAAGCATGTCCACGGTGTAACCGAGTAGAAAAACCGTCTCAAGAAACTTGTACTCAAGATCCAGTAATCGGGGATTGTCATAATCCGCGTTATCCAGTACCGAGCTGATCGCTTCAAAATACGTATTCTTGGCCTGTATGAGATTACGGATCGCATAACGCCGGGCAGGATCCTCGATATCCGGCACACCACTGAGGGGAAGCATTTGTTCAAAGTGTACTATGGGCTCATCCACCTCCCCCCTGACAATAGTCTGGTCAAATTTTTCCATATTACTGTCACCCAACCGGGAGAGCATGGGAATAGTTGCACTGCTTTGTGTATCGGACAACTTGTCGTTTAGGAATACCAGGTAACGCTGGTTGTCGTTGGCCGCCGCATACTCCCCCAGGGCGAAGTAACTCTCTATCATGCGTTCTACGATCGGAAACTGGTCTACATGATATAGACCATTGTTAACACGGCTTATGTGGTCTGCGCGCTTTAGACTCTCCAGGGCCTGCAGATGATCGCCTAGATCCTGGTACAAAATTCCCAGGGAAAGTAACTCCTGGGTCAGGGAGGGTGCGAAGGGGCCCTCGCTATTTTCTATGACCGATATTCCCTGGCGGTAGTTATCGATGACCTCTTCGACTTCTGCGGAAGAACCCGGTGTAATATCGGGATATGCTGAAGTATCGGGAGGCGTAATTAAGGCCAGGGACGTTAAATTCCCAACACCGGACATGTCTCCAATAGATAAAACGGGTGTAATAACCGGCGCTTTTTCCATTAATACCGGTTCGAAAACCAGTTTATCCATGCGCTCTTGCGATTGCCCATGCAAAGGAACTGTCATGCACAGGGCAATACACATCAGAAAAAAAATGGAAAGTCTTCTTGGCTGTGACATGCGACTCGTTTACCAGACTATACTGTATGGGCCATTTTGATACGATCAGGATACAAAAGCAGACCTCCCCATAAAATTTATATTGCAAAAACTTTTTTCAGGTCGCAATTTCATTTCTTTCAATACATTTACTTCACTTGTTCAACCGCATTATTTACCCATAAATCCCCTGTAATTCATATAGTTAAATAATTATTAACGATATTTAACGGGTTAATTATTGTTCGATAACAGTTAATCCCCATAAGACATTTAATCTGGATCAAATGCGTCTCTGACCACCTACCCCATACTTGACCTATTAATAGTAAAAAGGGGTCGTCCATGAATACTTTGTATAAAAAGAACACTTTAGCGCGCACCATTAGCGCCGTGATTCTTGGTGGTTTTGTCGCGCTTCCGGCACTTGCCCAGGAGATTGAAGAAATTCAGGTGGTCGGAGTACGTCAGCGTCTGGAACAGGCCGGTGTTCTCAAGGACACCATCGAACGCACGGAGCTGGTAGGCAGCGATAAACTGGAGACAGCC
>CAZDCK010000023.1:0-4029 GCA_964503965.1 uncultured Enterobacteriaceae bacterium
GGAAAAAGGGAAAAAGGGAGGATGGTTCGCCTCATATTGACAGTCAAGGGTTTTTATTCAGGTTTCTCCTGCATTTTAAAGTTCTATGCATCTGACACTTCGATCAATCAGGCTATTTCCTTTTGCATCCTGTCACCTGAATCCCGGTTTGCGTCAGATGACAGCAAATTTGCCTATTCCGGTAAACCATAATTCCGTCTATTCCCTCTTGCATCCTGCATCCTGTCTCCTGAATCCTGGTTTTTGCCGGCATCCGCCCCCCAGCCTTTACCGACCTGTCGTTAATCGGCTGTTTCCCGCGTCTATCTCGTCCCTATTTTTCATCCAGATCCTTCGTAAATATCCTGTCATTCTCTCCCCGGAAAAAATCCCGTCCGTAAACCAGCAATGTCAGAATGATTCCTACCGCAAAGGCCCATGTCGCTCCCCGGCTGACAAGTACCGCTCCGATGATGCCGGCAATACCCAGGTCACGATTACTTCGGGATTCAAGGATACCGATGCGCACACTCACAAAACCCTGGATCAACAACGTCAGGGACAAGGCAATACCGAGAATGGGTTCAACCAGGCTAACAATGGGTAACAATAACAGTCCTGTATTGGTTCCCCAGCGAAACGAACCCGAGCCGCCGAAAAGTGAGTTCATGGCTGCCTTTCCTTCCTTGTAACGCTCAATTACCACCACCTGCATGGCTGCCCACAATGGGCCACACATGACGATGTCCGGCCCAAAGATGCTCATGATGGTGTTGCGTCCACCAAATATCATATGCGCCCGGTTCGGGTTGTAATCCACGTGTTCATCCCCTCGAAGGTGATCTGCTTCAGCAATGAGTGCGCGACTCTGCAGCACATCCCCGAAGAGGACTATATAGGCGGCCAGCACCGTGGGGATGGCTGTGATGAACATTGTCAGGGGTGGAAAGCCGAGTCCTATCACGGTGTATTCCTGGAACAGGGTGCCAAAATCCGGGCGGGTAATACCCCATTCAATATCGGGCCATGGCGCTTCACCAAAAACCGGGGCAATGACTACAGCAAGGATGATGATGGGAAAGATACCCAGTTTACCGATCAGGTCGAATACGGGATGTGTCTTCTTCAGCGCCGCAAAGTGTCGGGAAAATATCAGGTAAAAGGCGATACCCACGGCAATGGAGATGGTCCATGGAAAACTTTCGAAACGCCCGCCAACAGCGAATACGGAGTTTACGGCGGCAAAACCGGCACCCAGTATGATGCCTGACTTGATAGCCGGGGGAATAAAGGAGACTACCCGACTCGCCAGTCCTGTCACCCCCAGTACAATCGCAAGCAGTCCCAGGGTCATCTGGAAAGCGACCAGGGAATGCACACGCTCGGACCCTTGCGGAAAGGTCATGCAGTACGCCATGATCAGCGGAATCGCCGGGGTTATCCAGCCAGGCACCACCGGGTCTCCGAGTAAATGATGGGAGAGATATAACAACCCGTTGAGCAGAACCACGGCCAGGGCCACTTCAAAAGGCATGCCCAGCAACTCGATCATGAGGGGAATGGCCGCCAGGTCCACGGCACACATCAGCAGGCCCTGAAAGTAATCCGGCCACTCGAATTTATAGTGAACGAAGGGAATCCTGAGCTTGAACGGACCCAGTGGGATGTAGGGTGACTCCTGGCCGTCAACGCGGTTTTGCCACATGGTAATGTTTCAGCTCTCGGGAATTCAGGGAATACAAAGCATAAAAGATAAAGGAGGAAAGATAAAAGTGCGATCACAATAAACAAAAATCTTGGCTATAATCTTGCTCCTTGCGCTTGCGCCCAAAATAATCAATGGGGAATTCCATGGCTCGACTCTCACCAACCGTTTTAACTTTTCTGATCCTGGCATTGTTGTCGCATCATGCTGCAGCCCAGGAATCCATTACACCTGCACCGGCATTTTCCATTGAAGAACTGACCACCCCGCAGGAAGATGGCTGGATTACCAATGGTGGCACCCTGTCCAATCAACGCTACTCTCCACTGAATCAGATCAATCGGGAAACTGTCTCTGAACTAAAGGGTGTCTGGCGTGTCGGCCTGGACTCTGCCCTGGATTTTCGCCATAACAACCAGGCTCAACCCCTGGTCCATGAAGGCGTCATTTATATCGTGACCGGCCAGGACGATGTCTTTGCCATTGGCGTGGACAGTGGCGAAATTCTCTGGGAATACCGTTCCGGACTCACCCAGGATGATGCTTTTGTCTGTTGTGGCTGGGTTAGCCGGGGCCTGGGCCTTGGTGAAGGCAAAGTCTTCCTGGGTCGCGTGGATGCCACATTGATGGCCCTGGACCAGCAAACCGGTGGCGTGATCTGGGAGATCCGGGATGTCCTGCCGGAAGATGGTTACAGCCTGACAGCTGCTCCCCTGTATTTCGACGGCATGGTTATCATGGGTTATTCCGGTGGTGACCTGGGAACACGCGGCCGGATCAAAGCCTATGATGCGGACGACGGTTCAGAACTCTGGACTTTCTATACGATTCCGGGCCCCGGCGAATTCGGTCATGACACCTGGCCCCAGGACAGCGATGTCTGGAAATGGGGAGGTGCTCCGGTATGGCATACCCCGGCTCTGGATCCTGAACTTGGCATGTTGTATTTCTCCACCGGTAATGCCGGGCCGGTCCTCGGCGGAGGCGCCCGCCCCGGTGACAATCTCTTTACAGCGTCCATTGTTGCCCTGGATGTCTATTCCGGTGAATATCGCTGGCACTTCCAGGAAGTCCACCATGATATCTGGGATTACGATGCTCCCAATCCCGTCATCCTCTTTGACGCTGAATACAATGGCGTCATGCGCAAGGGGCTGGCCCAGGCCGGCAAGACAGGATGGGTTTATATACTCGATCGCGCAACCGGAGAGCCGCTCATTGGTATTGAAGAGCGCGAGGTACCTCAGGAATCCCGTCAGGCCACATCCTCTACCCAACCCTATGTAATCGGGGATGCCGTGGTATCCCAGGAAATACCTTATGCACCTGAAGACTTTCAACTGGTCAACCAGGGAAAAATCTTCACACCCTTTTATGATCCCACCGTTTTCACCCCGATGGCCGGGGTGAACTGGCCACCCAGTTCCTATGATCCTGCTAAAAACTATATGTATATCTGTGCCACAGATATGGCCAATGGTGCCCGGGCCGATGCCAGTCAGTATGAAGCCCCGACATTTGACGGACAGTTTCTCGGTGGCGCCTATATTGGTGCAGGCCTGCAAAGCCGTGGCGTGTTTTCAGCACTGGACCTGAAAACCAACCGTCTTGTCTGGCAGAGGCAGTTCAATGAAGGCTGCCGCAGTGGATCACTGGCTACCGGTGGAGGACTGGTTTTTCTGGGCAGGCGCAATGATGATCGCTTGATCGCCCTGGATTCAGCTACCGGAGACCGGCTCTGGGAATTCCGCATGGATGCACCGGCGAACTCCGGGGTCAGCACATTCATGCACAAGGGTGAACAATACATCGTGACCTATGCCGGTGGCGGCCTGTTTGGTGGCAAAAAAGGTGATGGTGTCTGGCTATTCTCCCTTGGCGGCAACCTGGTGGAAGTGCCTGAAACACCCACTGGCGATCGCTTTGGGCGTGGAAACCCCGACCTCAGTGGTATAGACATTCCCGAAGGCCATGAACCGGATATCGCCAATGGACGCAAGATATACAACCAGTCCTGCGTGTATTGTCACGGAGAAACGGGCGAAGGTGGTCATGGTGGTGGTGCTGAACTGACTTCGTCACTCGACGTGAATGACATCATGACCATCCTGGGAACAGGTCGCAATGGCATGCCCAGTTTCCGCTTCGTTTTCCAGCCAGAGCAGGCTCATGATGTGGCAAGCTTTCTGGTCAGCGAATTACTCGCCGAGTAAAATGCAAAAGGCGATGCTTTCGCATCGCCTTCTCCTGTTTTTTGCCTTGACATAATACAAGGCAACTATGTGCTTAGCGTACCAGTCTCATGCGGCTTTTGCCGGGGGCTCCGCGAAACATTCTGGCACTGC
>CAZDCK010000023.1:4129-6457 GCA_964503965.1 uncultured Enterobacteriaceae bacterium
TGGCACTGCTTTTGCTATATCCCTGATTATCAAGATAATTTCAGGAATAGCACATAATGAACGCACAGCGCCTGCACTCAATCACCCTGACAGCCATAATCTTCCTGGCAAGCGTGACAGCCACGGCCTCTGATATCAGTATTGATATGCACCAGGTGGATTCAGGGAATTTCTATGTGCGGGCACTCGCCTCTGGTGATATCGAAACCGACCTGTTGCTGGATACCGGATCCAGCTACGTCAGCCTGAGCCAGAATACATTCAACAAGATCAGCGCCGTCTCTGCCCCGCGTTTTATCCGCCATATCTATGGAAAACTGGCTAACGGTAAAGTGGAGAAGGTACCGCTGTATGCGCTGAATGAACTCAAGCTGGCCGAAAACTGTGTGTTAACAAATATTGAAGTCGCTGTATTTTCCAGGGCCGACCGGGATATCCTGGGACTCAATGCCCTGGCAAAGCTGCAACCCTTCACCATGCAACTCACCCCTGCCAAACTGACCAGCGCAGCCTGCGCCTCCTGATTCCCTGATACAGCGGACTTTCTCCGTCAGGCATCGATAACCTTGCATCTTCCATTGTGGCAGTACTTCTGGCCATAGTGCAGTAAAACCACTGATAGTTTTTCCAGATCATAAAATGGCGTGAGGAATGCCACCTGTTTCTCTACAATAACCAGCTTTTGCAAAAAACCAATCTGGAGAAATACGGACTTATGCGCCTCAGCTTTACTGCCCTTCCTGCACTGATTGCCATACTTTTACTGCCACTGGAGGTTGATGCCCAGGTAGACCAGGGTCAGACCGGTGCCTGGTATATGTACATGTGGAATACGGAAAACCGCGATACAGGTTTTGGCTGGCAGGGAGATATTCAGCACCGAAACTGGGATATGGCAGGTGACCTGGAACAACTGCTCATCCGTGGCGGAGCCACCTGGCGCCCGGAAGGCAGTGCTATCAAATACACTCTGGGATATGCCCATATTACCTCGGGAGCTTTTGGCGTTAGCAGTGACAAGAATGAAGAGAACAGAATTTACCAGGAAGCCCTTGTTCCCCAGCGCCTGGGTTCCAGGTGGCTTTTAACGCACCGTTTTCGCCTGGAGCAGCGCTGGGTAAACGGGCAGGATTTCAGAACACGCTTCAGGTACTTCCTCGGCCTGAACTATCCTTTCAACCAGGACAATCTCAGCCAGGGGGCCATCTATCTGTCCCTGTATAACGAGCTGTTCGTCAACCTTGAAAAGGATATCGGCAACGGACGACAGGTGGATCATTTTGACCGTAACCGTGCCTATGCGGCCCTGGGCTATAGCCTGAAAGATAATATACGTCTTCAATTTGGTTACATGTGGCAGGAAAACAGGAATTTCGGGTCAGGCCAATTGCAATTCAACCTGCTTCACAGTTTCTAGGGGCACCATAGATGTTCAGTCATGACAGTTATTTCAGAAAGCTTCGCACACGGGCCATCAGTTGCGCTTCCGAGAAGGGTTTCAGAATATAGTCATTGGCCCCAAGCTCATAGCCTTTGACGATATCGTCTTCTGTGCCCATGGCTGTAAGCATGATGACAGGCAATTGTTCCATGCTGTTCGCCTCACGAATTTTTTCAAGCACCGTAAATCCATCCACCAACGGCATATTCACATCCAGAATCACCAGGGAACATTTCCCCAACTGCAGATAATCCAGTGCCTGACGACCAGTGGCGGCATACTCCACAGCGGCGCCATGGTCTTTCATGAGGTGAGTCACCAGGTCACCCAGGTGTTGATCATCATCCATCACGAGCACTGTATGCCCAGCCAATGGCAGCAGGGCCTCCTCAACATCATTTTTTTCTTCAGCTTCTTCAATGGGAACCAGGCTCAGCGTCTGCGGTTCTTTGGTCGTGGCAAGCAGCTTTGTGATCTCCTTTGACAGTTCAGCCTGCTCGAAAGGCTTCACCATGTAATGGTCAGCACCCAGACTCATACAATCCACCCGCACAAGATCCTTGCTGATTCCTGACAGCACGAGAACAGGCATGGCTATCTGCAGGTCAAGCTTGATCTCTTTCAGAATTTCACGCCCATCCTTGTCGGGCAGGACCAGATCCAGAATCACAAGATCAAAACTGTTCTGGACCAGACTGTGCTCGGCATGACCGGCATCCCGGGCTACGCTCAGTTTGATTCTTTCCGGTATTCCCTTGAGTACATCGATGATCTGCTTGACCACTTCCGGATCATCTTCCACTACCAGAACATGCTTGCAGTCATCACTCTTGCCGCCATTATCCTGAACTGTCTGGTCGTACTCGGTCTTGACCGCATTACCGGCA
>CAZDCK010000023.1:6557-53597 GCA_964503965.1 uncultured Enterobacteriaceae bacterium
CCTGAACAGGCCTTTTAAAACCGAAAGGTATAATTGAATTTCAGTGAGAGATCAGCCACGGTGGAATCGAAGCGGTTGTCCTTGTCTGCATCCACCAGCCCCCAGTTAAGTACCAGGAAGGCCTGCTGGCCCGCCTTCGGAATCCAGTGCAGTCGACTATTCAGCCCCAGGTTCTCGGAGATGTTGTCATACTGGATCAGGTTGCTCCAGGATAACGTTGAAGAAAAAGCATACTGGCTGTTGATACCAAACAATCGAAGCGTGAAATCACCGGCTGGCAACTTGATTTCGTTTTCAGTGAAATTGAATGCCAGCGAGAAATTCCGGTTCGGTCGCCAGGTCACATTACCGTTTCTCTGGAAGTGTGTCCCGTCATAATAGTCACCAGCCCACATCATCAATGTACCCGAAAGACGCCGATGACCACCCCATGACATCCCTATAAAAAATTCATCCCAGCTGTATTCACCGGAAGGGATCGTAACAGTACGTGAACCGTCGGAAGCCCGGTAGATGGTAAATGGCTGACGCAGGACTTCCTTGAAATACACATAGCGGGTCCAGTAGGAATCATTGGTGTTGGTAAAGGAGGTCAGACGCAGACCAAAGTTCTCATTGTTGAGAGAGCCATCATCCAGGTTCTCGGCCCGATACCCTTCTCCGATAAGAGCCACAGACCTGAAAAAGTCATCTGGCGCCATGAAATGGCGATATCCCACAGAAGCATGGTGATCCTCTATACCGGTATTATTCACAAAGCCCACGGCCGGGAAAAAATTCTTCTCCACACGCTTGTACTGATACTGCGCCTGCCACCGCTGGGCATTGGGCAGGAACAGATTCAACCCATAGGAGGCGTTGTCTGTATCTGCCATCCCGTCCGTTTCTGTCTCCTGGTAAAAGGCCGAGGCTTCGACGGTATTACCTAAGAAGGCGGTGTTGCGATAACGCACATCGGTGCCGATCAGGGTATTGTCAACGTTGGACTGGGGATTGCCGTCGGTGACGATGGCACCAACCTGGGTTCGGGACCCTACATTCAATACGGTACGGCCAATAAAAATATCCTGGGAATCCAGCCCGAGGGATGATTCCTCGCCCTGGTTGATCAGAAGTGAACCAACATTCCAGTCGCCCACACGGCCACTGAGTTTAACGCCCCCCACCAGGTCAAGAATCTGGCCATTGGGTCCCAGCCCGATCTTTCGGGAAAAGAACGGTCGTGCATTCTGCAGGGCCGGATTGGACGCTGCTGCCGAGCCGGTACCGGAGACAGCATTGAAACTGCCCGAGCCAATCTGGCCAAACTCAAAGATATCCACATCCCTGAGAAAAAAATCACGTTTCTCGGGGAAGAACAGGTTGAAGCGGGTCAGGTTGACCTGCCTGTCATCCACCTCGGTAGCTGAAAAGTCCGTGTTCAGGGTCAGGGATGCATTGAGCTGCGGCGTCACCTTGTAAAACATATCCAACTGGGGTTCATAATGGTTTTCCTCGAAACCACCTGGCCCGAATTTGCGGTTACGGCGCAAGGTCATGGAAGGCACAATATCGAGCCCGACGCCCTGGCGCAGTCCTTCCAGCCCGGTTGCCGTACCCGCGGTACTGGGGTTGATTTCGCGGTTGTAGGACATCCAGGCCATGATTTCATTGTCACCACGGCGAATACGGCTGAAGTTGATCCCCCACTCAGTGGAATCCGGATTGAATGAAAGGGACTGGAAAGGAATACGGATCTCGGCAGCCCAGCCTTCATCCGTACGCCCTGCCCTGACTTCCCAGATACCATTCCAGTTACCTTCCACGCCAATAATGTTCTGGAACAACCCCTCCCAGCGAACGCCATTGGGATTCACCTCAAAACGATAGCCATTTCGGCGATCAAGGTAGGGGTCAATAATGACCGCGAAAATATCATCGGAATCCAGTGACTGCCCCTGTCTCAGGACACGGTCCACAATACGGGATGGATCATCCTCAATCATGGTGGCGCCGACATACAGGGCATCTTCGGAATAAAACACCCGCACCCGGGTGGGCTGGGTGGGCTGGACATACTCTTCCGGGAAAACCTGGTGCAGATCCTCAAGCAGGGCTGCCTGGGACCACACAGCTTCATCCAGGCGGCCATTGATGGAAACATCACCGGACAGGCGGGGGATATCAATACTCTTTACTGCCCCCTGCTGGGCCAGCAAACTGCTGGCAGAAAGCACCCACAGCACGGCAAATGCCATCAATCCACATACGCCATGCACGCCACTACCGCCGGACAAACAATTCCTGGGCACCCGCATCCTCTCCCTCTCGTGAAAAGGCGCTATTCTACATGATCGAATGTGCAAGCGGTTTGAAAATATAACCTGCCAATGCTCCGGCAAGGTACCTGTTTGGTGATTTCTCCCCTCTTCTGTTTTTACCACTTGCCAACTGACTTCAGGCTCTTGTATCTTTTCCTCCCTTTCCCCGGAAAAAGTGAGCATCCCGGGAATAGAGTCCTGAGCCATGAGGGCAGGTAATTTTCCAAAAAGTTACCCCCCCATGACTCTCCCGTGAAGAGAAAAGATATTGTTTGCCCTGGTCGACTGTAATACGTTCTATGCCAGCTGCGAGGCCATATTCAATCCGGCCGTACGCGGTAAACCTGTTGTTGTGCTATCCAATAACGATGGCTGCATCATTGCCCGCAACAAGGAAGCCAAGGCCCTTGGTATCCCGGGCATGCTGCCTTTCTTCCAGGTCCGTAAACAGGTCGAGGACGCCGGCTGCCACATTTTCTCCAGCAACTATGAACTGTACGGGGATATTTCCGCCAGGGTCATGAAGCTGATGGAACCCTGCGCGCTAGAGCTGGAGGTGTACTCCATTGATGAGGCATTCCTGCGTCTGCCCGGGGAACGTTTCGGAAGTTATCGGAGTCAGGGCAAAGCTATCAGGGACATGCTATGGAAACAGGTCCATATGCCGGTATGCGCGGGCATCGCACCAAGCAAGACCCTGGCCAAACTGGCCAATCATGCTGCCAAGAAAATTTCCCGCCTGGATGGCGTCTGTGTCCTCGATTCACCTGACAAGTGGGAGTGGCTGCTGGCGCGCATTCCCCTGGATGATATCTGGGGAATTGGTTCACGCATCAGCAGACGCCTCAATGACATGGGAATAGTCAACGGCCTGCAACTCGCCCGGAGCAATCCGAAATGGCTCAGGCGCCAGTTCAGTGTCGTGCTGGAAAAAACCATTCGTGAGCTTAATGGCGAACCCTGCCTGGATCTGGACCTGGAGCCTGAACCCAAAAGAGATATTGTCTGCTCGCGCAGCTTCAGCTACAAGATTACCGAATTGCATGAACTGCAGCAGGCCATCAGCCTGTATGCCAGCCGGGCCGGCGAAAAGATGCGCAAGCAAAATGGACTCACTGCCACGGTATGGGTCACCCTGGAAAGCTTTCAGGGGGGGCAACGCTTTTACCGCCAGCGCCTGGTGAAATTGCCACACCTGACTAACGATACACGCCTGATCGCCCGGGCTGGTGCCGATGCCATCGAACAGCTCTACCGGCCAGGACTGCGCTACAAGAAATGCGGAATCGGACTGCTCGATATTCGCACACGTAAATACCAGCAGCAGGATCTCTTTGCTCCACAGCAACCGGAGCGCTCACGCTCCCTGATGAACACCATGGACCGTATCAATCAACGCTATGGTCGTTACACCGTGCAACTGGCCAGCAGCGGCATCCAGCCAAAGTGGCTGATGAGCCGCAACTTCAAATCACCCGCCTATACCACGCGCTGGGCCGATATCCCGGTGATTCGTTGTTAAGCAGTCCTTTGATAGTAGATGACCTTGACCCGCAGTCACTGCACAACAGTCACTACACAACAGTCACGCCCTTCTTTTCTCCAGGAGTTCACGAAAATAGTCCAGTTCTTCTCTCAGCCGAAAAGGTTTGGCAATCATGCGCTCTATACGGTAGCCCTTCAGGTCATAGCGCGATTCATCCAGGAAGCCACTGCAAAGAAAAACAAGCCTTTCTTCATCCCCTTGATCATGAATGTAATCAAGCAGAACAATACCATCTGAGCCGAGCATTCTCAGGTCAGTAATAACAATACTGACATCATGCTCGCGAAGCATGGCCACGCCCACATCGCCGGAGTTGGCCGTCAGTATATCCTGCCCGATAATGAGTTATGATTTTTTTAGAGGGGCTACTGGCTTCGATGACCAACAGTTGGGGGTTTTGACTAACGATGATACAGGGATAAAAGGCAGGATGGTTCGCCTGAGATTAACCGTCAAGGATTTTACTTGGACTTATGCCTGAATTTGATGGTCAGATAAACACAATCCCTCCGGCTATCTCGAATATTTCCTCTTGTATCTTGGATCCTGCATCCTGCCTCCTGCTTCCTGCATCTAAAAGCTGATGCGTCTTCTCCTCTACCCCTTAATCCTTTCTTTTATTACGCCAACCTGACAGCCACACCTTCAAGTTCCGGCGATACCGCAGGAAAAAGTCGCATGACTTGCGGATCATGTCCCGGAATAATCAGGGAGGGGTCATCTGCCAGGGGTTTCATTTTCTCCCAGCCATCAATCATCTGCGCCACATCGACCACGATAGGAAATGGGCGCCCTTCATTCATATTCGCCGCATAGTGACTGGCGTCAGAGGCCAACACCAGCCAGCCTTTTTCGGTCCACAGGCGAACCACCTGAAGACCCTTGGTATGTCCGCCAACATGATGGAGGCTTATATTCGGGGCCAGTTCGGCATCCCCGTCATAGAAACTGACCCGTCCGCCGTAGACATTGCGCACCATGGCCACAACCTCATCCACCTCGAAGGCATGAGCAAAAAACGGATTGGCCATGTAGCGTCCGGTGGCATAGGCCATTTCGCTGTCCTGCAGGTGGAAACGGGCCTTGGGAAAAAGGTCGAAATTACCAATATGATCATAATGCAGGTGGGTGATGATCACGTCTTCAACCGTGGCAGCATTCACGCCCAGGGCTTCCAGTCCTTCTGTAGGGCAGCGCAGGAATTCCCGTTTACGCTTATCGGCTGCCGCCTGGTTAAAGCCTGTATCAATCACCCAGATCCTGCTTTCGCTTCTGGCCATCCAGACAAAATAATCCATTGGCATTCCTGCTTCATGGGGATCACCACCCAGGAAATTTTCCGAGGCCTTGCGGTCCACCCGTGCATAACGGATAGCATAGACTTCAAAGGGTTCCAGGGCTTCCATGATGATCAGTCCTCGTCCTCTACCAGGGATTCCAGGTACTTGAACAACTCAGTGTTATCCGCGTCAAATCCCAGATCTGCCTCTGCCTTGTCATAGATGCTGCTCAGCAGATTGATGAAGCCATTAGGCGTATTTTCCGACTCGGCCAGGTCCACGGCAAAGCGCAGGTCCTTGGCCATCAGCCCCAGGTAAAAACCTGAGTTGAAAGTCCTGGGCAGGATGAATTTAGGAAATTTGTCTTCACTGGAGTTACTGCGTCCGGTAGAGGCATTGATGATATCCACCATCACTGTCGGATCCAGGCCAAACTTTGTGCCGGTTATCACTGCTTCGCAAGCCAGTGCCAGGGTACCGGCCGACAAGAAATTGTTCATGGCTTTCATGGCATGTCCGGACGCCGGACCACCGGTATGGAATGGCTTGCCCATCACCTCAAACACCGGTCGGCAGGCTTCCACCAGCTCCTCATCGCCACCAGCCATAATCGCCAGCGAGCCCTCAGCCGCCTTGTACTTGCCTCCGGAAACCGGTGCGTCTATGAGATTGAATCCCATCTCTACCAGTTCCTGACTCAGCGCACGGGTGTCCACCGGCGAACAGGAACTCATATCGATGAGGACTGTTCCTGGCTTCAGGCCAGCCATGACATTGTCGCCATCACCCAACAGCACTTTGCGTACAGCCTTGCCTTCCGGCAGCATGGTGATAATCAGGTCTGAAGATTCACCCAGCGCTTTCAGGGAGTCTGCGCTGTCAGCCCCTGTTTCTTCGCAGAACTGGCGGACCACATCAGCATTAAGATCGGAAACAGTTACCTTGTAACCGGCATTGGCGAGTCGGCTGGCCATTGGATAACCCATGTTACCCAGGCCGACAAATCCGATTGTCGCAGGAGGTGTAAAACTGTCCATAAATTACTCGCCGTCGATTTCAGCAATTACTGGAGAGGCAGACCTGAAGCTGTCGACTGCTGCAGGGACACCACAATATACGGCTGCCTGCAGGAATACGGCGGCAATTTCTTCATTGGAAAGACCATTATTCTTTGCACCGCGGGTGTGTACAGCAACTTCATGGGTCTTGCCCAGCGCTGTCAGCATACCCAGGTTGATCAGGCTGCGATCACGGCGTGAGAGCACCCCTTTATTCCAGCCATCACCCCAGCAGTATTCATTCAGCAGGTCCTGAAGGCCCTGGTTGAAATCATTGGCATTATTGAGGGCGGCATCAACATATTTATCACCCAATACTTCACGGCGGGTCTGGATACCCAGTTCTTTCAGTGCTGCGCGGGAATCGTCTGACATGTAAGTTCTCCGAAAAAATGAATAGAAAAATAAGGCGTAAATCATACAACATTCGCTGGAGTCATACAGTGAGACAGTGACTTTTTTATCTACTGGTGACGGATTTCTGCTATAAATTCAATAAAGGACAAGTCACTGTCCCCGTATTGGTATAAAGGAGAAAGTATGAGTAATAACCCATTCACCCTCGACAACAAGACAGCCATCATTACGGGCGGCGCCTCGGGTATAGGGGCTGCCACAGCAGAACTTTTTGCCTCGGTTGGCGCAAGAGTGCACGTCAGCGATATAGACTTTGCAGCCTGCCAGGCCAGACACCGGGACTCGGAATATGCTGACAACATTATTGTCCATCATTGTGATGTATCGGATAAAAGCAGCGTGGATGCCCATATTGGGGCTGTCCTGGCTGATAGCCCGGTGGATATTCTCTTCAATAATGCCGGTGCCGGGCTCGTCGGGAGAATAGAACAAACCTCCGAGGCAGATTTTGATCGGCTGTACAACATCAACGTCAAAGGGGTTTTCCATATGACCAGTGCGCTGATGCCGCACTTTCTGAAAAGAAAGGCTGGCAATGTGGTCAACATGGCAAGTATCTGCGGGGTGATCGGCGTGCCGGATCGCTTTGCATACTGCATGTCCAAGTTCGCCATCGTGGGCATGACGAAGGCCATGGCCCTGGACTGCGCGAAAGACAATATTCGTGTCAACTGCATCTGCCCGGGCAGGATTGCAACCCCATTCATGCTGGACAGGATCAATGAATACCCGGATCCTGAAGCGATTCGCGCCGACATGGATGCCAGCCAACCCATGGGACGCATGGGGGAACCGGAAGAAGTCGCCACCGTGGCTCTTTACCTGGCCTCTGATGCTTCCGGTTTTGTTACCGGAGCCTGTGAAAGTGTGGATGGTGGCTGGTTTGCCGGTTAAGGCTGGACAAGAATAAATCCCGAAGCCGGTTCAACAGCCCAGGTTTTAGGCTTTAGCTGCTTACCGTGACGGCCATTTCAGCTGGCTCATGGCATCGTTATCCGGGTACACCGTATAGGGCTTGCCATCCTGCCACTGAATGACGAGGATTTCTGCATCGAGCCGTTTACCGGTCTCGTCAAAGCGAACCCGTTCGCCGGCAAAATAGTCAGCGGCTCCCGTAGTGATATCCATGCTATGCAAGGCCTCATTAACGGCAACACTGTCAGGGATTGGTGCCAGCTCGAGCGCCTCTTTCAACAACCAGACATGACCGAAAGCGCACAGGGGATTCTGGGTCATCCAGGGTTCACCGGAAAATTCCATGTAATCAGCAATCATTGCTTCCTGCCCTTTTGTACTCCAGTTCGCCACGACAGACATCACCCCTTCCAGCAATGCCGGCGGCATATTGGCAGCAAGGTCAGGAGACCCCATCGCAGCACCATTACTGATCGTCGGAATACGACCACGGCCTAACCCGAACTCATTCATTTTTTCAAGGAGCAGCTTGGTATCGGAAATAGCGGTTGGCAGAAGCAGTAACAGATCAGGCCTTCGAGAGCGTACGCGCTGTACCAGGGGCGTAGCATTGGACAGGGGTGGCGTGAACACTTCATTGACCACCAGTTCGAGGTTGTTATCAGCCAGCGCATTACCATTGACAATAGGTTCCACAAAGGCCACTGACGCAGCCGTATTGTCCATCACAATACCGATAGTTTGAGGCCGTTTTCCTGATGCCTGCTCTGCTATATCGAGTAAAAGCGGCAATGCATTTTCACTCTGGTAAGCACCGGTAGCGGAAGTCTGGAAAACGTAATCAAATCCCCGGGAGGTAATAAGGTCTGAATAACTCAGGGTCAAAAGAGGTACCTGGGCACGTTCGGTGACTTCCGTGACCGCGAGTGTAAAAGAACTGAGATAGGAACCGGTTGCCCCAATCAAATCCGGCTCTTCGGCAATCATGCGCTGGGCTGCATTTTTTGCCCGCTCTACAGAATCCCCGGTATCAAAAACAACCAGTTCCAGCGGCCTTCCCCCGTGGGCCTGAATCCCACCGGCGGCATTGATCTGCTCAACAGCCAGTTCAGCAGCTGCACGCATGACCTGACCCTGCCTGGCCCATGGTCCTGACAATGGAACAACCAGGCCAACCTTGAGCGGCACCTGTGCATGAACGACAGAAGCAAAAAGAGAACATATTATGAGAAGAAACAGCCTCGTTGATTTCATTTTTTCCCCAAAAGACCTTGTTAATTGCAGGCAATGATCATTGGATGGGTATTCCCTGTCAAGGCATGGTCAGATGCACACGACAATGAACGCGTTTACGTCAGGATACGGCCTGAAGGGCTTTGCCGACCTGCACCAATCTCAAGCGATTCATCTTACACCCTGCATACTGTTTACTGCATAGGCAACTACCAACAAAAAAGGGAGCCTCGCGGCTCCCTTTCGTGATTGCTGTGGTTCCAACGGAACACACTCATGGATTTCATGAGGAGGGGTTTATATCAACCTCCGGCCGTTAATACCGAAATGAACACAAACACCAATATCCGCTGAAACCTTACACATACCACTAGACATTGGATCACCTCCTTTATATTTTCAGTTGAATTGGCAAGTACAGTACCTGCATCAAACTGGACTGTCAACGCCCGGCTCGTCAACTTTATCTGCGCTACATTGATAACAGGGTATCTTCCAGCATAAGGGTCTGGACTGCCTGGTACTGGGACATAAATACCTGCCCGTTCAACCCCTTCAGGAAGTGTGTATGCTCAAGATGATCCATCACAGGACCCTTCACTTCGGACAGGTGAAAACCGATTTTCTGTTCCTTAAGGATCTCGTTGATGGATTCAAGCACTTCCAGGGCACTGATATCAATTTCGTTGACAGCCGTGCACATCAGAATGATATGACGGATTTCGCTGCGCTCACTCAGATTACGAAAGATCTCATCCTCAAGATACGAAGCATTGGCAAAATAAAGGCTTTCGTCCACACGCAATGACAGAACAGAAGGCGTGGTCTCTACCTTGTGCCTTTTCACATTCCTGAAGTGCTTGGTACCTTTGATCTCTCCCACTTCGGCAATATGGGGCTTGGATGTCTTGTAGAGATGCAGGACCAGTGAGGCCAGTACACCGACGGACACGCCTATCTCAACGCCAGCCAGGAGCGTGACAGAAATAGTGGCCGCAACGGCGATAAAATCACTGCGCGAATAACCCCAGGTGCTTCTGAGAATGGAAAAATCGACGAGGCCCAACACCGCCACAATGATGGTGGCGGCCAGTGTGGCCTTGGGCAACAGGGCCAGATATTCGGTCAGCGTGAGGGTGGCAATGGTGATTCCGAAAGCTGTCATGAAGCTTGCAGCTGGAGTCCTGGCGCCGGCGTCAAAATTGACGACAGAGCGGGAAAATCCGCCGGTCACGGGAAAAGCGCCTGAAAGTGCCGAGGCTATGTTGGCTGTTCCCAGTCCGATAAGTTCTTGATTCTGATCAATTTTCTGTCGACGTTTTGCCGCCAGGGTCTTGCCCACTGAAATCGATTCCACATAGCCTATGATGGAAATCAGAATGGCCGGCACCGTCAGCTCCTGTACAAGCGTCATATTAAAGGATGGCATGACCAATCCCGGCAATCCGCCGGGTATCTCCCCAACAAGATCTACTCCCCGTCCCTCGAGACCTGCCAAAGCCGCCCAGATGATGGTCACGATGACAGCCATTACCGGCGCTGCCTTGGTAATGATACCCGCCAGAAAATCCGGGGTCCCCAGTGTCCCGAGCAGGGATTTGAGCCACAAACGTGAGGCAAAAAGAAATCCCAGGGCAAAGAGCCCAACAGCCAGTGTCGACGCATTGAGGTTACCGATATTTTGCGCCAAGGACCCCAGCAGATCAGGTAGATTGTCACCCCCGGCCTTGATACCAAGAATATGTCTTACCTGGCTCAACGCAATGATAATGCCGGAGGCTGTAATAAAACCGGACACGACCGGATGCGACAGAAAATTTGCCAGGAAGCCAAAATGGAATATGCCAAGTAACAGCAGAAACAGGCCGGACAACATGGCCAATAATATAGCCGCCTCAAGATATTCGGCCTGGGTTTCCAGTCCCAGGCTACCGATGGATGAGGCCGTCATCAATGAAGCAACAGCCACCGGCCCTACAGCCAGTGTCCGGCTGCTACCAAAAACCGTGTATAGCACCAATGGCAGGATGCTGGCATAGAGACCGACTTCCGCCGGTACCCCGGCCAACAATGCATAAGCCAGGGACTGGGGGACGAGCATGATGGTAACAATGACGGCCGCCACCAGGTCATCAGTGAACGTTCTCGCATCATAGCTTCCCATCCATTCAGCACAGGGAAATACTTTGGCGAGTTTTGAGGATGCCATGGGCTGTTCCTGACTCAGTCTTCGAGCTCGGAAAGCGGCAACGGTTTAACCATGGTTTCCTTGCCCCTGAGCATACCGTCCCAGTAAAGCCTGGGCATGATGTCCTTTTTCAAGAACCAGGCCAGCCACGTGGGCCGGGTACCCTGCAGAAGCCATGTTGGCAGTGTGGGCGCGAGCTTGCCGCCATAACGGAATTCTGCCAGCACAATCTTTCCACGCTCAACCGTCAATGGGCAGGCTCCATAACCATCATAGCCATACAGGTTCCCAGTCTCTTTAATATCCTCAAGTATATTTGCCGCCACAACCGGTGCCTGTTTACGAACAGCGGCCGCTGTCTTGGCATTGGGTGTATTCATGACATCACCAAGGCCCCAGATATTGTCAAAATTTTTGTGTCGGAGAGTTTTTGGATCTACATCCAGCCATCCTCCCTCATCGGCCAATGCACTGGCCTTTATAAAGTCGGGAGCACATTGCGGGGGACATACATGCAGCATGTCAAAATGTGTTGACACCGTTTCGGTACTACCATCACCGTCAGTCCTGGTGAACCAGGCTGTTTTGCTTTCCCCGTCAACCTTGACCAGATTATGATTGAATTTCAGGGACACATCGTATTTATCAATGTACTTCTGCAGGGCCGGAACGTAATCAGCGACGCCAAAGAGAACACCTCCGGCATTGTAAAACTCAATATCAATATTTCTCAGATGCCCACTGCGATGCCATTGGTCAGCCGAAAGATAGAGCGCTTTTTGTGGAGCACCAGCACACTTGATAGGCATTGGTGGTTGCGTGAAAACAGCCTTACCAGTTTTAAGATTTGAGACAAGTTCCCAGGTATAAGGCGCAAAATCAGGCAGGTAATTCGATGTTACGCCATTTTTGCCAAGTGTTTCCTTCAGCCCCTCTACGGCATCCCAGTCCATTTTAAGTCCCGGACAGACAATCATGCGTTCGTAGGTGACCGTATCCCCACTGTCGAGTGTGACACTGTTGCTGGCAGGGTCAAAAGACTCCACAGCCGCCTGTATCCAGTTCACCTTTGAAGGCATCACTGCACCCATGCTGCGGCTGGTCTGTTCAACTCGAAACACACCACCACCCACCAGGGTGAAGCCAGGCTGGTAATAATGCACATCTGCCGGATCAATAATAGTGATCCTGAGATCACGCTTGCGCTTCAACAGGCTGGTTGCTACCGAAATACCGGCGCTGCCGCCACCCACAATCACCAACTGATGGACTGATGAATCCATACTTCCCTCCTCAATTCTTGTATTGTTCTTGCTTGTATTTAATTACTTGAATGCATTAATCGGCAACTTCAGGTATGACATACCGTTATCTTCCTCGGGCGGCAAATGCCCTGCCCGCATGTTGACCTGCAGTGATGGCAGTATCAGCCGGGGCATTTCCAGTGTCGCATCCCGGGCTTCGCGCATGCTGACGAACTTATCTTCATCTATGCCCTCATGGACATGGATATTGTCTTTCCGCTCCTGGGCTACCGTTGTCACATGACACACGTCACGGTTCTCCGGGTAATCATGGCACATGAACAACCGCGTTTGTGCAGGCAAAGACAGCACCCTGTTAATTGACTCAAACAGGATACGCGCATCACCACCTGGAAAGTCTGCGCGGGCAGTGCCCACATCAGGCATGAATATAGTGTCGCCGACAAAAGCGGCATCACCTATGACATGGGTCATACAGGCAGGGGTATGTCCTGGCGTGTGAATCGCATGGGCCGTCATGCCACCGATGGCATAGCTGTCGCCATCATGAAACAGCACATCAAACTGGGAACCATCACACTTGAATTCCTCCCCTGTGTTGAAAATACCGGCAAATACATTCTGGACAACCGTGATCTGGTCGCCGATGCCTATCTTCCCACCCAGTTCTTCCTGGATATAGGGCGAAGCTGTCAGATGATCCGCATGCACATGGGTCTCAATGAGCCATTCCAGTTCAAGCTTGTTTTCCCGGATATAGGCAATAATTTCATCGGCCCCTTCATGAGTAATGGTGCCTGAGGCGTAATCAATATTCATGACAGAATCAATCACGGCACAGGAAAGTGATGTCGGATCTTTAACTACATAGGAAAAGGTCTCTGTATCCTGGTCAAAGAACGCCTTGACGTCTGGCATCACCGAGATATCAGGGGTAAATGGCAATGCACTGTTCATGATTATTACTCCTCCTGGAATCTATCCCGGTAACAAAAGCAGTTTTTATGCCAACAACATGAAAACAATAAAGTAAGGCATAACCTGTTGATAATATTGCGCTTATTTTTCCCCTTGAACACATTAGGATCATCTCCTCCCACAATTTTTGTCATATTTGTCACAGATAATGAAAAATTTGTCATAAGTGTAGTCATGACAGGGAGGGAAATTACATCCCCAGGTAGGCCTGCCGAATACGATCATCGTCCTGCAGGTCCGCTGGTGCGCCGCTGAGGATAATTTGGCCTGCTTCCAGGACATAGGCGCGCCTGGCGAAATGTAACGCTTCAGCAACACGCTGCTCCACCAGGATAATACCCAGGCTGTTTTCCCGATGTATCTCCAGCAGTCGCTCAAAAATTTCATCCGCAATCGCTGGCGCCAGTCCCATGGATGGTTCATCGAGCATGAGAATGGCCGGATCTGCCATCAGGCCCCGGCCGATCGCCAGCATTTGCTGCTCCCCACCCGAGAGAGTCCCTGCCAACTGGCCATGGCGTTCCCTCAGTTTGGGAAACCAGTGGTAAACCTTCTCAAGCAAATCTGCCGATGCCCTGCGGTCAGTGACATAACTCCCCATCTCCAGATTCTCCAGAATGGTGAGGGAGGGAAACACCTGCCTGCCTTCAGGGACATGGGCGATACCAAGATGAGGTCTTCTGGAGGCCTCAATGGCGAGTAAATCCTGCCCCTTGAAATGGATAGAACCTGCAGAAGGAGTGACTAGTCCGGAAATGGTTTTGAAAAGAGTGCTCTTGCCTGCGCCATTGGGTCCAACGACAGAGACAAATTCCCCGGCATACACTGCCAGGGAAATCGAACGCAGCACATCGACACCGCCGTACCCTGCATCCAGATTCGAGATTTCCAGCAGTGTATCAGTTGTCATCCGCAACTCCTGTCTGCTCATGACCCGAATCCGCCAGCCATTTTTTGCCCAGATATGCCTCTATCACCTGCGGGTCCCTGACTATGGAATCCGGTTCTCCCTCAGTAAGAAGAGCGCCATGGTCAAGCACAATAAACCGGTCCACCAGCTGCACCATGGCCTGCATACTGTGCTCAATAATGACTACCGTGATACCAAGGTCCTGAACTTTCCTCAACACAACCAGCATCTCCTTCATGGCATCAGGATCCAACCCGGCAAGAATCTCATCCACCAGCACCAGGTAAGGCTTCGATGCCAGGGCCCGGGCCAGTTCCATCAGCCGGAGTTCCTTGTTGGTCAGGTTAACCGCCGGCAGGTCACATTGCCGTTCAAGCCCAACCAGTTTGATAGCTGCCGATGCATGCAGGGCCGCCTCGTCATTTCCGCGACTATGCACGTAAGCCCCTACGATGACATTATCCAGGACGGATAACTGGGTGAAGGGCCTTGCTACCTGAAAAGTACGCGCCATTCCCATGGCACAGATCCTGTTTGGTTTCTTTCCCACGATGGCATTGCCGCGAAAGGTGATTGATCCGGAATCTGGCCGTATAAATCCATTGAGCAGGTTGAACAGGGTCGTTTTACCCGCCCCGTTGGGGCCAATGATGCCGAGCAATTCTCCCGTCTTGACCTGGAAACCCAGATTGTTCGTGGCCTGCAATCCGCCAAATGCCTTTGACAAGCCCGCCGCTTCCAGGATCACGCCCGCTTCTGGTACTGCATCGACTTTGAGCAGCCCAACATCAGCCCTGTCATTCATGCCTGATGCGGTTGCTCCCAGTACCAGGGACCTGCCTGGCTTGAGCAATACCTGCAGTTTCCAGAAGATTCCCTGTGGAGCAAAAAGAATGACGGCAATAATAGCAATGCCATAGATGACGCCCTGTATACCGGGAAAATCGGCCGCATAACGGGCGTAAAGAATTTCGCTCAACGGCACCAGGATGAAGGCGCCCAGTACCGGCCCCCACAAGGTGCCTACGCCACCAAACATTGCAAAAATGAGGGCCTGTGCAGATACCAGCATGCCAAATACCGCCAGTGGAGTGACCACCAGCAACACTACCGCGTAGAACCCTCCGGCTGCACCTGCCAGGGCTGCGCTGATCATGATCGCGGACAGTTTCCAGGCCAGGGTATTGATTCCCACGGCCTCCGCCGCATCCTCATCAAGCTTTATAGCCAGCAGGGACATACCAAACCTGCAGTGAATCAACCTGGAAGTCACTACCAGGGCAATGACAAGCAGCAGCAATGCCAGTGCGATGTAAGGCACCTGGCTTTCAAACTGCATATACAGAACAGGTGCTTCCTCTTTCCTGGGCAATGCCACTTCCTGGTAACCCAGCCATTCAAAAATGTAGAGCAGTGCCAGAGGATAGGCCAGCATCGCCAGAGCAAAGTAATGACCACGCAGACGGAACGTGGGTAAACCCACTAACAGGCCTGCTGCGCCGCAGGCAACAGTAGCCAGGGGGATGGTAATCCATGGATTGAGCTCCCACACAATCATGCACAGGGCTACCAGGTAGGCGCCCAGGCCAAAAAAGGCGGCATGCCCGAAACTGATCAATCCACTGTAGCCGGAAAAGAGGTTCCAGGAGAGGCCCATCACGGCCCATACAGGCACAATGGTCATAATGAGCTGGTAATAGGAGTTGGATACCAGGAATGCCAACACCATATAGACCACGGCAAAAAGTCCGATATGTATCAGATCCCTGGTGCCGCCGCTCATGCCACCCTGTCCCGCTGGCCGAAAATACCCTGTGGACGTAACAGAATGATCGCCAGAAAGCATACAAAGATAACCGTATTTTGCAGCTGGTTGGGCAGTATGATGGCCGAGACCTGCTGAAGAATGCCGATAATCATTCCGCCAAGAAAAGCTCCTCGAACACTTCCGAGGCCTCCAAGCACAACACCGGCATACATGATGATGACGTATTCAGTCCCTATATATGGCTGAAAAGAGGCATTGGTGGCCATCAGGCCTCCTCCGATAGCCGTAATGCCAATACCCAGTCCAAAAGCGATGCGATGGGCCCTGTCAACATTGATCCCCATGTAGGTAGCCGCATCCGGATTATCCGAGGCGGCACGCAGGGATTTTCCCAATCGGGTTTTTCCCATCAACAGACCAAAGCCAATGACAACGGCCAGTGCAAGAATGGCTGAAATGGTCTGCGCCTGATTTACAAAAACACTGACCCGATCCCCAACCATGGGACCCCACTCCCAGGCACTGTAGGACAGTTCATTGCTCACAGAGACAGGTGTGGAACCAAAAATAAACAACCCGCCATTCTGCAGGACCAGGGCAATGCCCAACGTCAGTACCAGCTGGGCATAATGGCCCCCTGCTTCCAGCTGACTGGCCTTTCTTCCAGTCACTGTATGTATCAGCAATCGATGGAGAATCATGCCAAGCAGGAACAGTGCCGGGCCGGCCAGCAGTGCCAGGACAAACGGGAACCAGACGCCATCCAGAAAAGCATAGGCACCGAGCCAGGAAAAACAGAAATAGGTGAAATACATGCCCAGCATCATGAATTCGCCCTGGGCGAAGTTGATGACGCGCATCACCCCGAAGATGATGGTCAGGCCGACGCACATCAGCCCATACATCGCCCCCATCTGCAATCCAGCTACCAGTGACTGAAGAACATTTTCCAGGGTCTGGAGAGCATCCATAGGGTTACAGTCTGGGCTTATTTACTTTTGCGGAAAGGGATTGTCAGCAGAAAAAGCCAGGTGGAGAAACTCATGAGCTTCATCCCTTTCCTGGCCTCTTCCGGCTTCAGTCTGGCCGTCATGGGCATGGACTGAAAAATCTTGCCCTTGACGACCAACTGGTTTCCATCACGTTCTATGGCAGTGACATCCATGAGTTCACTGCCATCCTGGGAATATATTTTCATACAGTGTTACTGACTCTAATTAATGATTTTATCGAAATCCATACCCATCTGGTCAGCCATGGTCATGGCAGTACCGCGACCAGCCCCGAAGACACCACCACCGGGATGCTGGAAAGGTCCCACAAGGTACAGGCACTCAACACCAGGCACCAGGTTGCGGCCAAGTTCCGGCGTCGGGCGATGGGCACCAAACTGGTACAGGTAGGGAGCAACACCGTGAATATCCCCTTTCTGGAAACTGGCAGAGGTGCGTTCCATATCCAAAGGAGAATCGCAATGACAGCCAAGCATGATGTCACGACTCAGATTTGGTACATAGGGCTTCATACTGGCAATCATGTGATCGGCAAATTCGTCCTTGTGCCTGTCCCAGGCCTGGGCGCCGCCATCGGGGTGCTCATAGGGACAGTAATCCCAGGCATGCATGGTGGCCTTTCCTTCTGGAGCACGGGTCGGGTCTATATTCGTGGCTGAGCCCAGAGCACAAAGCGAATGCTTGGGGATCTTGCCATAACGCAGGTCATCGAAATGATCACGCAGGTCATTAATGCTGTCTGGGAGCAGCTCGATCATCATGGCTTTCTTCACATGATCACCGGCGGCAAATTCAAGGGGTTCATCCAGCGCGGCATGGATAGTGAAGACACAGTTGGCTGACAATTCCACTTTTGAGGCGGTCTGGGCAACAAAAGGCTCGAGGCCATCCACCATCTTCGGCAGCAAGTGTGGGTGAATAGCGCCAATTACGGCATCATTAGCCTTGATTTCACGACCATCATCAGTGACCACACCGGTCGCACGACCACCGCTGACCTGCACCTTGCTGACAGATACTCCGGTTTCAACGACACCGCCATTATCCTTGATGCAATCCACCAGGGACTGACTCAGCATACCCGAGCCGCCCTTGGCGACACCAATACCGTATTTCTCCAGCCATCCGAGGAACATGAAAGGTCCTATACCTGTTCCTTTTTCTTCCGGACCTGTCAGGTTTTCTGACACCATGCGCAGGAAGTGAAGACGCACACGGTCATCTTCAAAGTATTCCATGACGATGTCATAGGCACTTTTCATCATGACCGCCATGATTTCCTGTCCCTCACGACTCTGGTCCATCATCGCATACATGGCACCAATGGGAGCCGGGGGTGTGTATAGCGTACCAACCAGTGCAGGCAGATAACCGGCGGCTGTTTCTGAAAAACGACGATAGTTTTCCGCATCTTTTTCAGAGAATTTGGCGATTTCCTGGATATTCTTTTCCCGGTCAGTATGGATAGCCAGGGTCTGACCATCAGGGAAAACAGAAATCATGGGGATTTCAGGATGAATGTATTCCAGGCCGTATTTGGATTTGAGGCCCAACTCGTCATTGACGATCATCGGATTGGCCTGGATGAAGATATGGGCCATGGAATGCTGGTCATGCTTGAAGCCGGGGACAGTCAGCTCACGGGTAACCACGCCACCGCCTATCCAGTCATTGCGCTCGAGCACAAGAACCTTTTTGCCAGCCTTTGCCATATAGGCAGCAGCTACCAGACCATTGTGACCAGAACCAATAGCCACGACATCATATGCTTCAGACATAAAATCTTTCCCCTTTCAAAAACAAGTCAATTAACAGGTCTCAGACATCAAGCCAACCTGGTTTCCCCGGGCCAGGAATGGCCATAGACAACAGGAAGGTGCAGCGTGAGGCTTGCGACCGGCACAGGGTCTGCGATATCTTGCAGGTCCTGCCGATAATGGGCAAAGCATATCATTTAATAAGGGGAGTTTGTTGATGTCGGATGCAGAAAAAAATAATGAAGAACTGGTAAGGAAATTCTTTGAGGTACTTAGTGCCGGGGACCTTGAAACCCTGCGTGGCATGTTCCATGAAGACGCCTGCTGGACAGCCATGTCCAAGGAAATTCCTGGTGCCGGCGCCCATCCGGGACGTGATCACATCATTGATGAATTCCTGGCTCCGGTACGTGGCATGTTTGTTGAAGGCGACCCCAAGGTCATCATCCACAAGGTTACCGCCAAGGACAACATGGTGTACGCGGAAACACAGGCTGTGGGGACTTTCAATAGCGGCGTGCAGTACGACAACCTGTATTGCTGGGCTTTCGAGTTTATCGACGGCCAGATCGACCAGGTCCGTGAGTACATGGATTCACACTATGTCATGAGTGTCGTTCCAAGCTGATCATTTCAACTCATTCCGCAGTTTGATCAGCTGCTCCTGGTAATGTTCACCATCGCCGAAATCCGCAAATTTGTGGTATCGGCGATGGCTCCCCACCACCTTTCTGGCATGTTTTATTGGACACCAGTACTGTTCTGTCCTGGCAATCACTTCCCGCGTGTAGGCCACTACTCCGTTCCCGTATCCGCAATAAAGACAATTCAGTTTTTCAATACCATTGAGGTAGGCGAGTTGATGTCGGTCCATGACAATATAGTCGGCCCGTTTGACCCGCCGAATGCCATAAAGGCGGAAACAGATATGCTGGTACACCGTTATGGTGAGATCAAAGAATGCGATGGGAATTATCATCCCGTAAATAAACGGCGAGGACAGAATATTCCTGAAAGTGGATGAGAATAACCAGCGGAAAATGCCGACCTTCAGTTTTCGATGAGCGTCCAGAATTTCCTGTTCGAACCGAACCCTGGTGCCTTCCAGACGGTAACTGAGTTCCTCCTGTTTTTTATCCAGCTCATCTCTGAGCTGTTTTTCCAGTTTTGAAATTCTGTCCGTCAATTCAGAAATGCTGCTGCTCATAGTTAATCACCCGTTTCCAACCAATTTGGTCAATCTTTGTAGTACCCGCTGTCCTTGTACTGCTCAATTGCGTAATCGAGTAATACCCCAGTGCTTGCCGCCACCGGTATGGCCACCAGCATCCCTATCACACCCAGCAGGGCATTGCCGGCCATCAGCGAAAAAAGTATCCACAGTGGATGCAATCCGACACTGCCACTCATTACCCTGGGCGTGATGAAGTTGCCTTCTAGAAACTGTCCACTGGCAAAGATCCCGCCAATCAGTAAAACATACATGACAGTACCTTCCTGAAAATAGGCTGTTACCACGCTGACCAGCATGCCCACGATGGAACCGAAAAGCGGAATGATGGACAGGACTCCCGACAACAGCCCGATGAGAATTCCATACTCCAATCCAGCCAGTGATAGGGCAATGGCATAAATCATGCCTAACGCGGCGGCAACAATCAGCTGGCCGCGGACGAAACCGGCAATCTTGGTATCAATCTTTCCAAGCAGGTCCATGACTTTGTCTTTTTGCTGACGGGGAAGCATCTCCTCAAACCAGTCTGCCAACTGCGGCCAGTCTTTGAGTAGCATGAACGATACCAGTGGTGTGAGGAGGAGAAATACCGCGACATCAAGGATGGCGCGGCCACTGCTAAGAATTTCGCTGACCAGGATTGAGCTCATATCAAGGGCCCTACCGATGTTGTTCTTGAGCAGTTCACGCAGACTCTGGTCAATTTCCACATCAGCCAATTCAATGCCCAGCGAATTCAACATGGGCTGTAGCTTTTGCCACAGGGCATCCACATAACCTGGGGCTGCATCTGCCAGTTGCAAAAGCTCCCGATATACCCGTGGCGCTGCAAGTACTACCAGCAGGCAAAGAAGCAGAATGAAGACGCCTAACATACAAAGTGCTGATAGCGTGCGTGAAAGTTTCAGGGCCTCTAACCTGATGACCAGGGGATTCAACAGATAGGCAATGATTCCACCCGTGACAAAGGGAAGTAATACCGGGTTGAACAACCAGAAAAAAAGAGCCAGCGCCAGCAGACTGACAGACCAGAAAAAATATCGCTGATTCAATTCCATGGCATCAATGATGTTACATCAACTAAAAGTAAGCAAATGACATCAATAAACAACGAATTTAAGCAAAACTGCCAGGACCCAATCAGCGATAGTGGCAGTTGATCCAGAGTAATCAGAATGCAAAGGTCAATTGAATACAGACGGTGCAGTTGGTAACGTATGAAACATTCTTTCCCTGATCAGAATCCATAATTTTCGTGCAAGCATTTCTGCTGTTTATATTAATCATCCTGACTACCTTTCCTGCCTTCGGCCAGATTGACGAAGATCAGCTGGGCGGCTGGTACAGCTGGTTTTACAATCGGAATCTTGATGGTACGCCCTGGGCTACGCAGATGATTATCCAGCGACGCAACTGGGATACCACCGGTGACCTGCAGCAGCGCCTCATACTCGGACAGGTCAGTTACAGGCCCGAAGATCATCCCCTGCGATATGGATTTGGCTATTATCATTTGCGCCACAGTCCATTTGGACCTTCCTCCACTACCAGGGATGAACACATCCTTTTCCAGCAGGGAATCTACACCAGGCAATTGGGGCAAAGAAATTATCTTACCGGCAGAATCAGGCTGGAAGAGCACTGGCCGGATGGACGTGATGATTTCAGGCGTCTACGCACCTTTGTCAGCCTGAACAGACCCCTTAATAAGAGTACGCTTGGTCAGGGTGCCGTCTACCTGTCCCTGTATGATGAATACTTCGTCGACCTGAACAATGTTGGCTTTGCACTGAACCGGATCTATGGGGGCATTGGCTGGAAGATGACAGAACACACCAGTTGGCAGATTGGAATGATGAGGCAGTCCACAAAGAGCTATGACAAGAACCAGTTAATGGTAAACCTGTTCCATCATTACTGATGTTTTAGTGATGCCCTTCCCGGACCTTGCGTTCATATTCTGCCTGGGCCACGTCTTTCTCTTTTTTGATCGAGTTGGCTCTGGCTCTGGCTTTTTGAAATGACTTTTCCCGGGACCGGCTAGTGCTTACTGCCGCCATGGTGAACTGCTTTTCCAGTTCACCACTATCGCATTCAGAACAGTTTGGTGACTCGTTCAACTTCACGATTTTTTCGAAATGGTTGCCACAGGCAAGACACTTGTACTCATAAATAGGCATGATTTAAAACTACCTCAAAAAATTCATTCGCTTGATCCAACTCCCTTGTAAGTAATTCAGCAGGTATTTTCAAGCATTTTCAGTTAGCAGACAGGCCTATCCGTTTTATCAGACAGACACTTTATACTTACCATCATGACCCGTAAGATAATCCATGCCGATTGTGACTGCTTCTTTGCAGCCATCGAGATTCGCGACGATCCCGCTCTCGCAGGCCTGCCTGTCGCTGTTGGTGGTTCAACGGAACGCCGGGGAGTGATTGCCACCTGTAATTATGAAGCCCGCAAGTACGGCGTGCATTCTGCGATGGCTTCGGCCACAGCCATGCGAAAATGCCGTGACCTGATTATTATCCCTGGCAACATGGAGAAGTACCGTATCGCCTCACAGCAGATGCACAGCATTTTTCGGGACTATACTGACACCATTGAACCCCTCTCCCTGGATGAGGCTTTCCTGGATGTTTCCCAGACCCAGCTTTGCCATGGCAGTGGCACCCTGATTGCCCGGGAAATCCGTGACCGTGTCCGAAGGGAAATCGGCATCACCCTGTCTGCCGGCATCGCCCCGAACAAGTTCCTCGCCAAAATCGCCAGTGACTGGAACAAACCGGATGGCCAGTATGTCATTACCCCGGAAGAAATAGATGATTTCATAACCAGCTTACCGGTCCAGAAACTCTATGGTGTCGGTAAGGTCACGGCTCGAAAGATGGACCTGCACGGCATCGAAACCTGCAGGGATCTGCAGCAGTATGAAAAAACTGCCCTGATCGAACTGTTTGGCAGTTTCGGCGAAACCCTCTATAACCTTTGCCGGGGAATCGACGAACGCAAGGTACAAACAGAGAGACGCCGTAAGTCCATCAGCGTTGAGCATACTTTTCCTGAAGACCTGCCCAGCCTGGATAACTGCCTGGCAATCCTCCCCACCCTTATGGAAAAACTGGAGGAACGTATTCAGGGTTCAAGGAAAAAAGTGACTATTGGCAAACAGTTTGTAAAGATCAAATTCAGTGATTTTGTGTCAACAACGGTAGAGCAGGCAGGCTCTTCTCTTGATCTGGATATCTATCGCACACTTTGTCGAACCGGTTTCGAGCGAGGCAACAAACCGGTAAGACTGCTGGGCCTGGGGGTCCGCATGAAGGATGCTCCCCTGTATACTCAACTGGAATTCCGGAATTTTTAGTAGCTCGCAGGCCTATGTCCCGTTACAGACCACCAGCACCCCCTAAATCAGCCTATATCACGCCTGAAGGAGAAAAGGCGATGAAGGATGAGCTGCATTATCTGTGGAAAGTGGAGCGCCCCCAGGTAACCCAGCAGGTATCCGATGCGGCAGCCCTGGGCGACCGCTCCGAGAATGCCGAGTATATCTATGGCAAGAAACGTCTGCGTGAAATAGACAGCCGCGTTCGTTACCTGCGCAAACGTCTGGAAGTTCTCAAGGTGGTGGACCAGCTACCTACTGATACCAACAAGGTCTATTTCGGTGCCTGGGTCGAGCTCTACAAGGACGATGGCACAACGGTGAACTATCGACTTGTAGGTCCGGATGAAATTGATCCCGCCAAAAAATACATCAGTATTGATTCGGTTCTGGGCAAGGCTTTACTGGGCAAAAGCCTGGATGATGAAATTTCCGTGGACACCCCCTCAGGCTCTCACCAGTATGAAATATCCGGCGTGAACTACACAAACAGAGAAAAAAGCTGATGCTTGATGTCACTATCGTCGGGTATCGCAAGGTACTGGGTACCAGTATCACCATCCCCATAGAAATGCTCAATGCTGCTGACCTGATCAGTCGAATAGGCGGCAAAAATCGGGGTAAGGATGGTCTTTCCATGCAGCTGGTCAGTATGAACGGCCAGAACATACAGCTAAATGCGGGACTGGAGCTTGTCTGCAAACACAGCCTGGAGGACATTGATGAAACGGACATGGTGATCCTGCCAGCCATCTGGGGCAATCCACTTGGTGTTGTCAGACAGACCCCGGAACTGACACAGTGGCTTGGCAAACTGCAGGGTAGCAATGTCATTATCTGCGCCGCCGGAACCGGCAGTTATTTTCCTGCCGAGGCCGGCTTGCTCAATAACAAGGTGGCTACTACACACTGGTATTATTTCGACCAGTTCAATGACACGTACCCGGAGGTCTTATTGCAGCGAGACCGTTTTATCACCAAGGCCGGCAATATATTCTGCGCAGGTAGTGTGAATTCCATCCGGGACGTGATGCTGCATTTTATTGAGGAATACTACTCTGCGGATGTGGCGGATCAGGTATCCCGACATTTTACTCACGAGATTAAACGATCCTACACGTCCAGCTTCCTGAAAAATTCACCCCAGAATTATCACGATGACGAAGCCATTATCGATATACAGGAATGGCTGCACAGCCGTTACAACGAAGAGATAACGCTGGGCAGTCTTTCAGATAAATTCGGCATTACAGTCAGGTCACTCAATCGTCGATTCAAGCAGGCGACTGGCAGATCCCCCATGCAGTATCTTCAGCAGGTGCGCATAGAAAACGCCCAGGAACTGCTGAAAACCAGCAACCTGAGTATTGCCGAGATTGCCTACAGCGTGGGATTTCCGGACAACAGCTATTTTTCAGCACTGTTCCGTAAATCCATATCATTATCACCCAAGGAATATCGAAACCTGGTCAGGAAAAAATTATTTGAAGTCCCTTCATGACAACTTTCAGCCCATAAAAAAACACGGGCAATTGCCCGTGTTTTTTTGTCTCCAGAAATGTATTCCAATCGACTGCGCTTATTCGATCTCGGCGATGTCAGGCGTTTCTGCTGCAGCCTTGTTCGCCAGCCTGGTTAGCCGCCGCTGCTTGTCATAAAACTCCTTGATCTGTCTTTCAGCCGCATCAAAGGTATCTCGTATTGCTACATAGATATCTTCGTGGGAATGTTTATCGTGTTGTTCGTGGTTAACAACAATATCATGATTGGGAATAAACGCTTCTACACCCACATGGTAAACCTTACCTTTGTGCTGATGATTGTGGGGGGATTCCAGGGTAACTCTGAGACTTTGTATCTGGTCGCTGAATCTTTCCAGCTTTTCTACTCTTTTGTGGACCGCCTCTTCAACGGCATCTGAATGGTCAATACCTCTAAATACTACCTGTGTATCACTAATCATACATGCGCCTCCTTAAAACGCTTTTTTATGCGATAGCGCCTTACTACTCGACGTGGCATTTGCAGGAGGGTGGTCTGTCTTGCAGGCCATTTCTGCTAATGGCAACACGGCGAAGGAGCTACTGCTCTTTTACTGCAGGCTGGTTTTCCTCCATGAAAATATTCGACTGCCTGATCCATACTACTACTAGTAGGGGCGCTGTCAATGAATTTCAAGCAGCGATACAAGGCGAATTTGACATGAAAAAACAGGGTGATGAATTTTGTGAAAAAGCCCTTATTTCAGAGGAATTGGCGTGATTGGATTGGTGAAATTTACCCGGGTTGACGTCCTACCCTCCCCTTCCTTAAATACTTCCCTGTATATTTTCCGAGTACTTCCAGTGCCAGGGTTCATAGGCAATACCAGCCGCATTATCCCGGGGAAAACTCATGCTGAATCCAAATTCTCCAGCGTACCTGCAAAGCCATGAAAAGGCCGGACTCTGCTCAAAAATCTCCTCGAGAGGAGCATACCCGGGGGTCGTTATATCAATGGCACAGCCTGTGTGATGCTCACTGAATCCGGGTGCTGCATTAACGGTAAGAATCCTTTCAATGGATTCCCCGCGATCAAGCTTTCTTTGCAGCAGGTCTGCCTGGTACTGGGCACTGCGGAAGGCTGACACTATCTGCAGGACGATTCCTTCATCCCCTGCCAACGCCTGCATGGCCCGCCAGGCATCAAAGGCATCAGGTGACAGGAAAGGTTGCCGGTCAAACACATCTTTTTCCGTGGGCACCAGGGTCTGGCAGTCAGCGTGGAAAGGCAGGCCACAATCATCAGCGTAGGACACCGGTATCCCCAGTGCTTCATGCAGGGCTGTCACTTTCTGGTTCATTGTATTCTCTGGTGGCAAGTCGCGGTCTCCAGTCTCTGTTTACACGGGCCGAAAAGCCCGGGAAATACTGAAGTTTAGGCAAACAGGTTACTTTCGTCACATTTTCTTTATACTCATCCGTCATATGTCTATAATTCAACATTCTCTGTCTATATTGCAAAATATAAACCGGAAGATGCCCTGTAATATAGCGCCCACATCCACTCCCACAGACTTGATTGAAGGAAAAGTCATCGCATGGCCCGTTTACCCGTAATTACTGCCATGGGCGGTGTCAGCCCAGCTGGCAGAAGCGCCTTTCACTATGGCTACCGCCGCCTTGTCCTGGAAAACCTTTCCACTGACAAAGCCAGGGACACACTGACAAATATCGCTGTCATGACGGGCCAGCTCCAGTACAACGGTTCCCACTGGGAGGATGGCAATGGCCAGCCCGTGGATTTTGACCTTTGGCTTGACGAGAACAAACAACATCTACTTGATGCCACATTAATTCGCAAGTTGGAAAACAATATTTACGATCCATCCGCCCAGCGCCATCACAATGCCGCCAGGCTCTCCCCGCCAAATGGTGAAGAAACGTTTTCATTTACCCTCAGGAAGCGACATCTGCCCAAACACCTGCCGGAAAACTGGCAAGTCACAGAAGGCGAAGGCATTTACTGCCAGGTCACCGTCACAGGCAAGGTAGACGTCATGATCGAAGACTCCCATACCAGCCCGGTTAATTATGCCGGTCAGTTGCCCAGCGGTTTTGATCCTGCTGAGTTGTATGCTGCCCGCAGCCATCCCCGCGGCTTGCAGATGACCATTTATGGCATTTCCGATGCACTCTATTCCATGGGCATTGACTGGGATGTTATTAGAGACAGGGTCCCACCGGAACAGATAGGTATTTATGCCTGCAGCAGCATGAGCCAGCTGGACTATAACGGTAACGGCGGCATGCTTCAGGCCCGCCTACTTGGCAGGAAAGTCACCTCCAAACAGCTGCCTCTTGGCTTTGCCGATATGCCGGCTGACTTCATTAATGCTTATGTTCTCGGCAATGTGGGAAACACGGGAACCAGCATGGGGGCTTGTGCGACCTTCCACTACAACCTCTCCCAGGCCGTTCGCGACATCCAGAATGGAACCCATCGTGTCGTCATCGTCGGTGGTAGTGAAGCGCCAATCCTGCCGGAAATCATTGAGGCTTTTTCAACCATGGGTGCCATTGCCAATGACGAGGTCCTGCAGGCTCTTGATGGTGGCAGTGAACCGGATTTTCGCCATCCCTGTCGCCCCTTTGGTAACAACATCGGCTTCACCCTGGGCGAATCCTGCCAGTTCTTTGTGCTGATGGACGATGCCCTGGCACTCGAACTTGGGGCAACCATTTACGGTTCCGTGAATGACGTTTTCGTCAATGCCGATGGATTCAAGAAATCCATCGCCAGTCCCGGGGTGGGCAACTACCTGACATTCGCCAGGGCTGCAGCAGCCACCCGGGCCGTGCTCGGTGAAGACAGCCTGCGCAACAGAACATTCATTCAGGCCCACGGTACCGGCACCCCCCAGAACCGGGTAACAGAATCTGAAATCCTGTCAGAACTCGCCGGCTATTTTGGCGTCTCCAACTGGAAGGTGTCTGCCATCAAGTCCTACATAGGTCATTCCCTTGGTGTAGCCGGTGCCGACCAGCTGGCCTGCAGTCTTGGTATTTGGGAAGAAGGCATTCTGCCAGGCATAAGGGCAACCAAGTCCATTGCTGACGATGTTCACACCAAAGGACTGGAGTTTCTGCTCTCACATCAGGATGTGGGTGCAGAAGCCATGGATTCGATACTCCTGAATGCCAAGGGCTTTGGCGGCAACAATGCCACCGCCGCCATCATGTCACCCCACGTCACACGACGCATGCTGGAAAAACGGCACGGCAAGGCAGCCATGACAAACTGGGAAAAAGCCAACGAAAAGACCGAGGCGGCTGCCAGGGCATATGAAACTGAAAGCAACCAGCAGAAGATTACGCCGGTTTACCATTTCGACCACGATGTCCGTGGCGGAGATGACCTGAGTTTTGACAACGAAGGGCTTAATCTTCGCGGTTACGGTAAAAAAATCAGGCTGGACTTGCCGAACAGGTATGACGATATGGTCTGAGTGGACACTTTGCCTACTCAGAATTCAAATTCAATTAGAAAACGGTAGCTGGTATCAGGACTTTCACTGTCCAGGCCGAAAATAACACCGGCCTCCCACCGCAGACTCTTGCGAACCCCCATCCTGTAAGTGCCCTGTATTACCGGCCCCAATGCCATTGTATTCTGTCCCGCATAAAATTCGATGCCCGGTTCAAAGGCCCTGGATTTACGATACCGGGCCTGCAAAGCCAATGCCGTTTCAAATTCATCATTGATGTCATCGCCCCATTCATTAATCACCATGAAATTGGCAGTACCACTCCAGCGACCAAACTCTTTTTCTGCCAGAATACCTGCGGTCAGCTCCTGGATATCTTCCTGTACTTCAGTTTCGTATTCGAAGAACAGCCCCCAGTCGACAGCAAATTCTCCCTGCTCGGTCAGCTGCCATTTCAATTCCGTTTCCCATGCTTCCAGCTCAAAGGTTCCCTGACGTGACTTTGCGCCAATGGCATACACCTCGGCGAAAAAACGGGACCCGATAGCTCTCCCTATAGATAACTGGTGAATCTGGGCTAGTGTTTGGAGGCCTTTTTGCCTGTCCTGAATCACAGAGCGAAACTCAAGCTCTGTTTCAAGGGCATCAACATAGGGGTGGTAGACCTTGTCGACTACGATACCATCAGCAAACAACTCGCAGGGAATAAGTAGCAGTAATGTAAACAGTAACGAGGATGTAGCATGAATGAATTGCCTGTTACCCAATGGATCTACTCCTGTTTGTTCCGTTTCCAGGCCAGCAAAAAAAGCGGACTGAAGGCTATCAGCAAGGCACTGCCCAGATAAAGTCCCGCCTGCAGCAGTGATGGATTAGCTTCATAACCAACCAGGGCATAAAGCAGTTGTCCGATGACTGAAAACTCGGGGATAACTCCCGATGTATCCCATAACTGGACCGTATAGGGAAGCCAGTCAGCCTGGGTCAGCAACAGCGTCGCCTGGGACGCCATGTTGCCCGCGAACAGGGCCAGCAACAGCAAGCATATGCGATAGCTCCACAACACAGGGAGACTGATGATAATAAGGTAAAGAACTATACCGCTGCTTACCCCTATACCGGCAGCAACCAGTGTGCCCAGAACAATGGGCGACATATTGGCAGGATCTCCAAGGACGCCATTGAGGTAGAGTATTATTTCAGAAACCTCCCGAATGACACCCAGGCTCACAATGATACACATCAGAATCGGTGCAAGGCGGGACAGCATCCTTGCTGATGTGTTACGGTTTTTATCAGTAAACATGAAGCAGAACATGGCCAGGGCAAACAGGATTGCTACCTGCATAGAGGCATTCAGCACCTCAAGCCCCACATAGTCAAACCATTCAGAGACTATCGGCGTGACACTGGCATACAGCCAGGCGCCACCCAGCCCTGTCAGAATCGCAAGCGGTAGCCAGGACATATTTATCTGCAGCCCCTCTTTCGTATTTTGGGTAAGAAGGCGACTTAATCCCAAGAGCACGCTGACCAGCAATGCGGCTTCAAGTATCTCCTGTAACACGAGTATGACTGTATTTAAAAACATGGCCTGTAAGTCTTACCTGGCAATAACCTTGCCCTGGGCTGTTTTTGGGAAGAACTCTCCAAAAAAAGGGTATTCCCCGGGAGCCAGTGGACCGATAAATATTACCGTCTTGCTGTTTCCTGGAATTACTTTTTCCCGATTGAGTTCATAACTTTCAAATTCTTCCGGCGTGGGATCATTATTGATGATAAACAGCCTTATCTTCTGGTTAGCCGGGATTTCAACCGTGGATGGAAAAAACAGGTGGTCACGAATTTCAATCTGGATTTCCGGTACAGCAGCCACAACTGACTGGCATGACAGTTGCGCGATAAAAAACAACATGAATGTCTGTAGTAACCTCATGAAATGTTCTCCGGGAACCTGACCAGAAACCTGACCCCACGCCCAAAGGAGGAGTCCTCTACTGTCACTATGGCGTCCTGCAATGCCGCTACATGAGAGACAATTGTCAGACCCAGTCCGCACCCGGGGGCTGAAAGTGTATCGGAGCTTTTCTCAACGTGATAAAAGCGGTCAAATATTCTTTCGCGATCGGCTTCAGAAATACCCGACCCATTATCTTCCACTTCAAGACAAACACTATCCTCGTCCCGGCTTACCCTGACCCTGATACTACCGTCCACCGGGGTATATTTATTGGCATTGACCAAAAGGTTTGAAATCATGGTCTCAAGGGCAAAGGGCTCGCCGACCAGGATGCAATGCTCACCTTCCAGCTCAAGCTGCTGATCCTTGGCTTCAAAAAGTGGATATTGCTGTGCAATCACCTGTTCACACAGGCTATATAAATCCAGTTGCGTGCAACTCGCTGAAAATGCATCGGGCGTCATCCGGTAAAGCGTCAGCAACTGTTCCACCAGATGCTGCATGCGTTCAACACCATTTTTCAGTTCCTGCCAGCTCTTGCTGGTACCATCAATTTCATCTCCCAGATTATGCAGCTGCACTTTCAGGGCACTGATTGGGGTTCGTAATTCATGGGCAGCATCAGCAGAAAAACGTTTTTCCCGTTCCACTGCCTCACTGAGCCTGGCCATAAAACTGTTAATGGACTGCACAACCTGCTCAAGTTCCTGGCATGTCTTTACCTCTTTCACCGGGCTTAGGTCATTCACATGCTTGTTCTTCAGCTGCACAGAAAGTGTTGTCAGAGGCTTCAACCCATGGGTGACAATCAGCCATATAATAATGCCGATAAGCGGAATACTTAAAAGAATGGGTAGTATGGATTCAAGCACCACGTTTTCAGCCAATACAAAACGCAGATCGGTCCGTTCAGCGACTATGACCCAATGACCTGGTTGTGCTTCCTGACGTGTGAAGGTTCGCCATCGATAACCATCGAAATTACTGTAATCAAAACCGTTATGAAAAGCCGTAATCGGTGTAAGTGGTGCATGGTAGGATCGCGACAATAATTTCTGATCATTCCAGATCTGGAAAGCCAGGTTATTGCCCAGTCGAAGTTCCTCATGCGTACTGACAGTATTGAGCCTTCCCACCAGACGGGCAAAGTCAAGCAGCTGGTTATCAAAGAGCAGGTCGGCTTCTTCCATGCTCGACTGGTAACCACGCAGGGCAGCCACAAAATTGAACAGTGTCAGTGTGGCAAGAATCCCGGCGACCAGGAACAGTCGGATAGAGCTCAAGAGGATGCCCCGGTATTGATCTTGTAACCGACACCACGAATTGTTTTGATGAAATCATTCCCCAGCTTCTTGCGCAGGCGGTGAATGTGTACTTCAACAGCGTTACTCGTGACCTCTTCCCCCCAGGAATACAGGCGGGTCTCCAGGGCACTGCGGGTTTGCACGCGCCCGGCATTCTCCATGAGAGTTTTCAGGAGCATGTATTCACGTCGGGCCAGTTCAACTTCTTCACCATCAACACTTACCCGCTGGGCTACTGTATCCAGGCAGACATGTAGAATGACTATGTCGTTGCTTTTTACACTCGCAATACGTCGTTCCAGCACTCTCAGACGTGCCAGAAGTTCAGTCATATCAAAGGGTTTGGCTAGGTAATCATCAGCACCACTATCAAGACCGGCAACCTTGTCATCAATTCCATCGCGGGCGGTGAGCATCAGAACCGGAAGTTCACTATCCTGCTTGCGTACTGTTTTAAGAACGGTAATGCCATCTATATCAGGCAGACCAATATCCAACACGACAATATCCGGTCTGTCATATTCAATGACGTGAAGCGCGGCTTTACCGCTATCAACATGATTGACGACATAGCCATGCTTTCCCAGTGCCTGTTGCAGGCCCCGGGCTAGTGGCTGATCGTCTTCTACCAAGAGAATCTGCATAGCAGAAAACTACCAGAAAAAGGCCCGGCAAAGATTATTTTTTTATATAACAGGTGCATTGCCTGCAATTTGCAATTCACTTTCCTTCGATATCTGCGAGTGCTGCCAGGATTTCATCCTGTCGCCCGGCATCCGCCAGTGGTCGGCTTTTACGTGACGGTGCCTGTTGCGCTTTTCTCAGGTACTTACGCGCTTCATCATAGTGTTTTTCAGAGATCAGATAGCTGCCATAAAAGTAGTTGCTGTCTATCCCATCCGGGTTTAGAGTCAATGCCTTGCGCAGAAGTTCCTCTGCCTTGTCATCATCTCCAAAACCTACGGGCCAACCAGGCACATTGAAATACAGGGTTCCCAGGCTGGTATAGGCTGATCCATCAAGGGCCATGTCATTCAAACTCATTGCTTTTTCCAGATCAGCCTTGGATTCTTTTGCCAGGGACAGTGCTCCCAGCCCACCCTTGGCTCCGGCATAAGTAGATTTGATAATCCCGCTCCAGATCCAGCTTTCAGCTGCATTGGGATAGGCAGATGTTGCCTTACCGGCATCCTCTACCAAACGGGCAAATTCAGATAGCTGGGTCTTGCCTTCCAACTGGTAATTCACCTCTGCCCAGCGCTGCTGAAGATGAACAATATCACTGTCCAGATCGGCACGGGCCTGTAATGTAAAAAAAGCAGTAGTAATAGCTGCCAGGATTTTAAGTTGTGTGTTCATGTTCATTTCTCCTCAGGAACGGGCAAATTGTTTAATGACACCCAGGTTCTTTACCAGGGCATTTCGAACAACAGACGGCAACAAGGCATTAACCCGAACAAAGAATTTTTCAGGCCACCCCAGGTAAGTCAGCTCCCTGCCAGTTTTCAATTGGCCGACTATCCGTTCAGCGACATAAGCCGGTGTATCCATCCTGTTGCCAAGCTTTCTATTCATCTTATTAACACGATCAGTATTAAGGGCTGTTGCAGTAGCTCGTGGGGCGATATAACCCACGCGAATATTTGTGTCGGCAAGCTCACGACCAAGCGCTTCGGTAAAGGTCTTCACACCTGCCTTGCTGGCACAATAAGTGACAAAACCGGGGTGCCCGATACTGCCAAAAATTGACCCTACATTGAGTATCATGGATTCTGGTCTGCTCTTTAGCTGCACCAGAAATGACTGGCACAGCAGAATGGGAGCCAACAGGTTAATGTTGATTATTTGCTCGATGATTCCCGGTGCCTGATCTTCAAAAAGACTGAAATCAAGAATGCCAGCAAGATTAACCAGCACATCAATACCACCAAAACTGTCACATTCACTGACCACCCGGGCACGATCCTGAATACTGCTGATATCAGCCTGGATGGTGTGAATTGTTCCACCCGCCCCCTTTGCAGCAAGGGCTTTTGCCTGAGCCTCGAGCTTATCTGGCTGGAAACTGCACAACACCAGATCAGCACCTTCGGCTGACAATGCCGAACATAAGGCACTTCCGATTCCACCGTTGGCACCTGTCACCAGAATACGTTTTCCTTTCAAATCCATAGATTCAATCCTGTCTGCTGTCAGGCAGCCCCTGTCTGGAGAAGCGGAATGCCATGATCTTCATTAAGACCACGAAAAATATCGCCATAGAGTTTGTAAAACACCCTGGCGGCATGAATGATGCAGGATTGTTCCTGCGGGTCATCAATACGGTTCATGAGTTTCTCGAAAAACACGATATGGTCCTGGTCCAGTGCTCCGTGGGAATACAGGTAGCTGAATGAATTTTTAGGCAGCCCCAGTTTTTCACGGATGATATCGGCAGCCTGGGAGGCTATATTTATACTTGTACCTTCCAGCACCTGAACCATCCCAAAGAAACCCAGGGGATTGACTCGAGTGATCATGTCCCAAGCATAGGAGATCATCAGCTCCGTACTGATGTGGGGCTGTGAAAGCCGGACCGCTTCTTTGTCATAACCACAGTTGGCGATGTCATTAAGTATCCATTCCTGGTGCCCCATTTCTTCCCCGATATACTCACCAACGGCCTCACGAAGCCACTCTTTTTCCGAAGGAAGCCGCGCCCCTGTTGCCATTAACAGTGGCACAGTGAATTTAACGTGATGATAGGCCTGGGTCAGAAAAGCCACATAATCATCCAGGGAAAATTCTCCCTGGAAACAGCGTGCAATGATTGGCGCGGCCATCAGGGTATTACGATCCTGCTCTGTCTCGGCCAGTAACCGCTGGTAAAAAGTCATAAACAAATTTCCTCTTCATTTTTTTCAGTCATAGCAGCGCTTTGTTCTGACGCATACAGGGAATCAATAACATCCGCAAAATGCATGGCGATGACAGCACGACGAGGCCTGCCGTTATCGGTCAGCATGCCGCTCATCATTGCCAGCGGTGTCTGTAAACGGTGCCATTTCCTGATCCGTGCATAATCAGGCAAGCGAATATTGACATTATCTATCCACTGCTGGATCAGGGTATCTTCAATACCGGGTTTTACCGGGCTTAGAAGTGCGACACAGTAGGGCATGGCATCACCGAAAACGACGGCATTCTGCAACAGGGGATTTGCCAGCAACTCGCTTTCCGGCCATTCCGGTGAAATATTGCGTCCATAGCTTGAAATAAGAATATTCTTACTTCGACCAGACAGGTGTAAAAAACCCTCGTCGTCCATTGATCCCAGGTCACCAGTGCGAATACTGTCCTGGTGCCAGGATTCCGGGCGGTTGACATAGCCAAGCATGGGATTTCCGCTGACGATAATTTCACCTTTGCGCTCGTTCACCTCAAGATGAGGCAGGGGTTTACCACAGCTGCCATCATGACGCTGCCTTGGCGTATTCAGACTGACCACAGAGGCACATTCCGACAGGCCGTATCCCTCATACACTGGAAAGCCCAGGGACCAGGCTTCCTCAATAAGGGCACTGCCTACTTTGCTACCACCAACAGCGATAAACCTGAAACTGTCAGGGACAGGCCATCCCTGCCTGGCTGACGCTACCAGCAGCTTGAGCAGTTCGGGAATAAGGATGATCGTTTCCGGCGCTGTTCTGGTGATCGTTCCAAGCAGCTTTCCTGGTGTTATCATGCGACTGCCCTCGTAGCCCATATCGGTCATTGACGGCACTATCACTTCACCATCAGCCAGCAAGGGGGCATAAACACCCGCCACATTTTCCAGAAGTGTGCTCAGTGGCAGAAGGCATAAATGCCTGGGAGCTTTCAGAGCCACTTCATCTCCCAGGGCCTTCGCTTGCAGAAGCAATTGGCTGTTACTCAGACAAACCCCCTTGGGATCTCCGGATGATCCGGACGTAAATGTAATTTTTCCGGTGCCCGGGGGTATCAATGGTTTTTCTGTCCGATCAATATCGGCAGTAAATAACTGGAGTCCGAACGCCGGGTCAGGTTCTCCAACGGGATTCAATAATGCCGGGGCTATGGATGCTGGGTTATCAACTAGTATGAACGTTGCCTGGCAGTGCCTGAGCACAACCCTCGTCTGCTCAACGGTAAAAAAAGTGGGTACCGGTAGCAGGCATGTATCCGTTGTCTGGCAGGCCAGATCGGCTATCACCCAGGCCGGTCCATTATCAGCGTAAAGCGCCAGGATATCGGTACCGGATTCCTTGATTTTTGCTACCAGATTTTGTGCAGCGACATGAATCTGTTCAAGTGTATAACTGTCAGTCAGCGTACTTAGTACTACCTGATCAGGCTGAGCATTTCTTAATAATGTGGAAAGTAGCGATTCACCCATGACCATTACCTGTTGAGTTCCCTGGCCAACTGACCAATTTCACGGCGATAAAGTACCAGGGCTTTCCTGAACAGTGGCCGTTTTCTTGCAATAGCCATGGCCCCTTCCAGATTGCCAGCAAAGACTTGTGGACTGGTATCGTAGTAGCTTCCCCATTCATCAGCCTCATCCGAGGAAAGGCTGTCACTGCTTGCATCGGCCAGCTTTACCATGGGAAAACCAAGTTTGTTGAGGTTATTGGCCAGAGTCTGGGTGGCCGTGAAGGAAATCCACTTGTACCCTGCCTGGTATAACACTGACGTAAAAATCAGGAATACAAATTGGCTTGGCCCCTTTCGACTTGCGACAAGATTACCGATTTCGACGATGTCCTGACGACTGATTTCCTCACCAGTACTTTCCTTGATGGCTGTTTCAACAGGCTTGTTCAGATATTGCTCCAGAAACAGGGGAACACTGGCAGCACGTCGCATTCCAATTACTCCGGAAAAACCATTCATGCAACGCATGGAAAGCAGCAAGGGGAGGAATTCATGAATCTGTGCGCCATAATCCTTCTGGAAACGCTCTGCCACAAAGTGCTCAACAGATTCACGTTCTAGATCAGCCCGATCATGAAGTGTAAATACAGGGGCTGGCGACAATATCCTGTCCAGTAACGCCTCTCTTGGAACAATTTTTCCGCGATTGCTGGTGGTAACTGTCTCCGGGTAATTCATCATACTGCACCTTTTGCTTTTCGATGCTGTGCAGACTAGCAATGCTTTCTTAAGGAATTCTTACATCCTGTAATGTTTATGAAAGATGTGATGCAGATCACCATTTTCATCCAGCAAACATATTGGGGATGAAATGTGAATTTGCGCAACACATAGTGACAAGAACGATAAATGTGATAATCTGTTTATGATTTCAATATAATTATTTTCCTTTTAAAACATGCGGTTACACAAAAATATCCATCGCCTGCTGTTTTGAAATTTCTGGGGATAACAGTAATGCCCATTAAATCCATATTCACGACCTGCGCACTGATTCTTTCGCTGTTATACGCCCACACGAGTCTTGCCCACCATGCATTTACCGCCCAGTATGATCCTGACGCACGCAAAGAACTCACCGGCGTCGTCATCAAGGTGGAATGGCTCAATCCCCATGCCTATTTCTATATCGACGTTGAAGACGAGGAAACTGGCGAGATTACCACCTGGGCCTGCGAACTGGGTTCACCGGTTTCCATGATGCGGCAGGGGTGGACACGGGAATCCCTGGTCCTTGGTGATATCCTGGTGGTCGAAGGTGCCCTGGCCCGCGATGGCAGTCCTTCCATGGCAGCCAGCAGGGTGGTGATTGAAGACACCGGTCAGCAATTGTTTTCCAGGCAACAGAATTAACAGCAGGCAAGGAGATCAACATGAACCGACCACTGCTTTCCCTGACCACTGCTTTTCTCATATCCCTGGCTGCACACTCGCTTCCTGCTGCTGAATACGACCCGAATGCACCAACACCCCGATTGGCCGACGGTACACCCAATCTGGGCACCCTTGAGGATGGTCTGGGTATGTGGGGGAGAGGGCCTGGTCCCATGGTAGCCGGAGCCGACTATCCGCCGCCGGACGAGGTACCATTCAAACCCTGGTCCAGGGCCGTATATGATTACCGCCAGGAGACACTGGCCAAGGATGATCCCCATGTCCGCTGCGCACCACCCGGTGGACCACGCCAGTTTGCGGTTCCTTTCGGCCTGCAGTTGGTCCAAGTACCCCACATGAACAAGATTTTTATCCTGTCCGGCGGATCCACGCGACCCTGGCGTGAAATCCATATGAACAGTGAGCATCCCGAATACGTCAATCCTTCCTACTTTGGTCATTCTGTCGGTCACTGGGAAGGCGACACACTGGTAGTGGATACAATAGGTTTCAATGAGCGCTTCTGGATTCACAGGGAAGGCTACCCCCATACAGAAAGTCTTCACCTGATTGAACGGATATCCCGACCAAAAATGGATACCCTGCGCTACGAAGTCACCCTTGATGACCCCGAAGCCTATACAGCTCCCTGGTCTGCGGTATGGACCAAGACCTGGGAGCCCGGTGTCGAGTTCATCGAATACTTCTGCCAGGACAACAATATCGATCAGTACCACATGATGGGTAACGAAAGCCGGGCTCAATAGTCTCCCGGATTTTTAACTGACCGTATAATCCAGTATCCTCAGTCCATGCCAGCCTGGCTTCGACTTTTTCATTCAGGCATGAATCGCCATGGATATTTCCTCTTTACTCTTTGACCTGCTTCTAATTCTTGTCAGTGCAAGAATACTGTCTGAACTGGTCAGCCACTTCGGGTCACCGGGGGTTATTGGTGAACTGGCGGCCGGAATTATTATCGGCCCAAGCATCCTTGGCCTGGTGGAAATCAATACGGTTATCGAACTCCTGGGGCAGATCGGCGTCATCCTGCTACTTTTCGAAGTTGGTCTGGAAACCGACATGAACAGGATGATGGAAACCGGGCGTAAATCATTCATCGTTGCACTCGGTGGATTTGTCGGTCCCTTTGTGGCCAGTTTCCTGGTGTCCTATTTACTGTTCCGGCAGCCATTACTGGTATCCCTGTTCATCGGAGGTACGTTAACAGCGACCAGTATTGGTATCACGGCCAGGACATTACTGGATATTGGCAAACAAAACAGCAAGGAAGGACAAATTACCCTCGGAGCCGCAGTACTGGATGACATACTGGGTGTTGTCCTGCTTGCGCTGCTCTATGAATTTTCCGTCTCCGGCGAAGTAAACTGGATCAATACCCTGAATGTTCTGATTTTTGTAGGCCTGTTTTTCCTGCTGGCACCAATCCTTGCACGCAGTTTTTCCAGCATTGTGCATCGCTGGCACATGCACAAACCCAGTCCTGGCCTGATACCCGGCACCATCGTGTCACTGGTCCTGTTCTTTGCCTGGATTGCCCATGCGATGGGGGCACCTGAGATTCTTGGTGGTTTTGCAGCAGGCCTGGCCTTATCCAGGCGCTTCTTCCTGCCATTTGGACTTAGCCTGCAAACTGATCATGATTTTGCCAACCAGATAAAGCAGGAGATGACGCCTATCGTGCAGCTTTTCACGCCGATGTTTTTTGTTTCAGTTGGCCTTTCCATGGACCTGCGTGAAGTAGACTGGGGGTCACTGTTTTTCTGGGTGTTTACCATCATCATGCTGGGCATCGCCATTTTCTCCAAGTACCTGGGCGCCATGTTCATCAATGAACCCTGGCCGCGAAGAATCATGGTGGGAATGGCCATGGTGCCGCGGGGTGAAGTAGGCCTGATATTTGCCGGGTTGGGTGTAGCAGGGAATATTTTCAGCAATGATATTTATACGGCAATCATCATGGTCATCACCTATACCACCCTGCTCTCTCCTTTCTGGATCAAGCTCTATTATCGCCGGTATGGGCACCTGATACCGGATGAAACCAGCTCAACAGACACGGAGTAAACAAGGGCCTGACGGCCCTTTTTTATTGAATATCGCTTAGCTGCTGGCTGGCTGGAGGCCTGGCAGATCCCTTTCATTTTTCACTTCCTGGCGTTTACCAGGAGGCGTCCAGTACCTGGGTTTCAGGGGTAACAGGAAGAGCCCGGCAAGTATGGCGATACCGGAATAAAGCACAAATCCAAAGGTATAGTTACCATTGAGATCATAAAGATAACCCAGTAAGGGTGGGCCTGCGGCAAAACCCAGGTTTACAAAAACAGAAACGATACCAATCGTCATACCAAGATTACGCGGCCCCAGGTAATGCTTGGTAATCACCGGTGCCTCGACGATCATGCCGCCATGGGCAATATTTCTCACTACAAGGAAAAGGGTCATGGTGAACAGGCCGCTGACCGGCAACGCCAGAATAACTGACACCCCCAGCAGAAAATAAAAACAGCGAATACCCGGAATGGAAAAACGGTCATAAAACCATCCTGACATGACTTTGGAGGCAATCGCCAGCACTGTCACCAGGCTGATGAGCCAGAAAAAATCTCTGTGATTCAGCCCCCGATCATTGCGCAGGAAGGTCACGTAGTTCTGCATGAGGGACTGGTCAACGGCGGACACCAGGAAAATGGCAATGGCAAGATACCAGAACCCTTTCTCGGAACATACTTCCTTGAAGTGCCCCCACATCGTCAGGCCATCCTGGTGAGCTGCAGAACTGGCATTGATCACATCCTGTGTCTTACCGGTTCTTGACATGAAAATGACCCACATGGGGGTGGATATAAGGAAAGATCCCAGGCTCAGCATGGCAAATATTTCTCTCCAGTTCATACCCGAATCAAGCAGGGGTGACCAGATTAAAGGTGCCACCAACTGACCAGCACTGGTACCCCCCAGCACAATGCCTACGGCCAGCCCCTGGTTGATATCAAACAGGCGGGACACGATCACCTTCATGGCAGCCACAATGGATGAAGCTGACAGCCCCAGCAGACCACCAGCCAGGTAATAGGTACCAAGGTTAGTGGCCACCAGGAAAAGCGCCATGGCTACACCACCACTTAAAGCCCCCAACAAGACAGAGAACTTGCCGCCAACCCGATCAATGAGGATACCCATACCCAGGGCAGAAACAGCACCGACGAGAAATTTTGCCGTGGATAATAAATTGACCTGGGCATTACTCCAGCCAAACTCGTCCATGGCCGGTTTGTAAATCCAGGGAAGTGAAAAATTCGGGATACCGAAAGAAAAGAAGACCAGAGAAAAGGCAATGACCAGCACCACCCAGTTATCCTTGAGTTCCTGCCTGGTGACTGCGTCCATAACCCCCCCCTGAGTATGAATGCGATTATTCGCGTGTAATCCTGAATGGGTAACTGTTGCCCTCTTCCTGCCAGCTACCTTCCAGATAGCGGCTTCGGGAACCGATGTCATTGAGCGTTGCCTGCAATGAAATGTTCGCGCCTTCCCGTGTAGTGGCCGTGGCACTGAGTTCCCAGTTTGGCGCATCAAGTTCTGCACTGGAAAAGCGGTAGGAATTGCGCCCGGGATTGATCATGCCGGTGATGCTGTCATTTTCGTAGTCCATGATAATCAGCAGGGGGCGCTCACTACTGCCGGTGCCTATTGAACCGCGCCAGGTACCTTTCAAAGGATGGCCTTCCTGCGACAGTCCCAGCACCGGAACCAGCAGAAGCATAAATGAAATGAGTGTTGCCTTGAATGTCATATCTGTCTCCGAAAGCCTACACCATTCAATAGGTCTTAAAAAAATGGTATCACAGGGATTTACGGGATCATCCCTATGCACAATCTTTTCTTTATTTATCCGGTTATGGCCGGATCTACTGCCAGGCCACAAATCCCTGGGCTGTTCCCGTTCCTGCTTCACTGCGATAACAAGGTACATAATCGATCGTCCCGCCATTCAGGGAAGTATCAAACAGGGCGCCGGCAGCGGCTATCCAGTTGCGGATTTCCGAGGTGCCTGACATGAGAATGTTCTGGGGAATACTGCAAAGGGCCTCTTCATCGCGGTTTTTCAGGGCTGCCAGCAGCTCCCGGTCAAAGGTTTCATTAATCGTGAAATGACTCATGCCTCCGGAACCAAATACCGCAACCCTGAGATCACTATCCCATTCAGCTATACACTCACCAACCAGTTTACCCATGTCGAAACAGCGTCTCGCCGTGGGCTGATTCGGTGGGAAGAATGTGTTGGTGATTATGGGGAGTACAGGCACAGCCTGATCCTCCATTACCCGGCGAATAATCCAGCTAAAGGCATGGGGTGTGCCAAGATGATGATGCTCCCTGCCCATATCGGGCCATTCACTGGAGGCCGCAAAATCAAAGCCTTTTTCCAGCCCTTTTGCCAGGACTCTGGCAGCAAGGTCCGGCAGACCAGGCCAGATCCTGTCTTCCTCGGGCCGGTAGGCCCATTCGCTTTCCTTGATCCCGATGGGAAGGCGGGCAGCCTGATCATCCGGCAGGGGTTTCTGCCAGAACGTATCCCCATGATAAACAGTGAACATCGGTTGCAGGCTGGGCAACACAAGCTCACGCTGATCATTACCCATAATCACGGCCACATCGGGTTTTACGTCTTTCCAGATTTCCGCCAGCCTGGCAACACCGGCCTGGCACTGGGCATGGCGCCTGGTGCGCTCTTCAAGGGTGAACTGTTCCTCAAAGTTTTCTGCCTTGCGTAATTCGGCCAATTCCTCGAAGGAATACTGTTCCCCCTTGAACCAGTGCGGAATCCGTTTGTCATTCACTACCCGCAACATCCACTCTTCCGGCGTGGTATTGAGAATGGGGCCGTGGGTTGTCCACATGCCGAGAACTATTTCGGCCATAATGATTTCCTCAAGGGATCGGGGCTAACTTAAAACCGGGGCCAAGCCCCATGCGATCAGGTCCGTAGTCCCATCCAGGGGCCTGAATTCATGTTCAGATATCCAGGTTAAATACCTTTTTTGCATTGCCGGAAAAAATCATTTCCCGGTCTGCCTCGGTGAGCCACTCAATACTTTCTATCAGGGGTACTGTTTTGTCATAGCATTCACCGGTTTCCCCGTTTATGGATGATCCGACACCGGGACACTCGGAACCGTAAAGCACCCTGTCCACACCAACCACCTTGATCAGCAGCTCAAGGGCTTCCTGACTGTACAGGACAGTATCAAAATACAGGTTGCGCATGCGATCAATAAATAAACCTTTACTGTTGGCACTCTGGGCCCCTGCCCTGGCAGTCCCGGCATTAAAACGACCGATCTGGTAAGGCATGGCTCCCCCACCATGGGACACCACGATTTTCAGGTCAGGAAAGTCCTCAAAGACATCGGAATTCACAAAGCCGTAAACCGCCGTGGTTTCCTCATTCACAAAGTAAAGGCTGTAGGGCTCACGCTGCGGATTACGGGAACCCGCCGTATGAATGTGTAATGGCACATCATATTCACAGGCTTTTTCATAAAGGGGATACCAGTAACGGTCCCCCATGGGTGGCGCCTTGTTGCCGTCATTTTCATAAGGATCAGGGTTCAGCAAAAATCCCTTGAAGCCATATTCCTTTATGCAGTGTTCCATCTCCTCAAACACCACATCCACAGGTTCTCCGCCCTGCTGGGGAAGACCGCCTATACCAAAGAACTTGTCGGGCCATAAACGCACACTGTCCGCAATAATCCTGTTGACCTCATGGATATACCATTCCACCAGGTAGCCAGGTTTTTCCGAATGCATGGTTTGAAATGGTCTGGGTGAAACCAGCTGCATATCCAGCCCGTTATTGGCCATATGCTCGAGATGCCCGCAGGGGGCCATTTCCTTTTTGTTCCAGGCGGCCATCAGTTGTTCATCGGTATAGCGAACAGCCCCACGTCCATGGGAGCCACGATGGGAAACAAGCCCGGCTTTATAAATAGCCAGTTGTGGCGGAGCACTGGTATGGGCATGGCAATCGATAATCACAGATTTTCCCCTTCAATCCTGTTTTGTTATTTTTCAGCCCTGGTCTTCTTATTTATCGGGCGTCTGCAGGCTATGGTATTTCATCTCCTTGCGGGCTTCAGCGATAGTCTTGCCTTCTTCAAGATATTTCCTTATTTGATTTTCGGCCTGGTCAATCTGTTCAGCAACATCCAGCACCTCGTCTTCACGGGACTTTGGAATACAGATCACGCCATCAGCATCACCTCGCATCAGGTCGCCAGGGAGCACTCTGGCATCGCCAATATTGACAGGAACCTGTTCTCCATCCACCTGCACCCGATCCTTGCCCGTCCGCATTGAATAGGAACGGCTATATATCGGATATCCCAGCTCCAGGCATAAATGTACATCGCGACAGGCTCCATCTATGACTGTTCCTGCCAACCCTTTTTTATCGGCAAGATAGGTCAGAATATCACCCCAGACAGTTGCATCCTCGCGCCCGCCATTATCAATGACGACCACAGTGCCCTCATCCAGCTTGTCGATAAAGTCCCCTACTGTGCCCGGATTATCCGAGTCCAGCGGGCCATAAAGAATGGTATAAGCCCGGCCAGCAAGTCTGAAATCATGGTTCCTGGGTTTTATCCCAAGGCACTGGCCACTGATCCGCAATTTGTCCAGCGCATCGCTGATAGTGGCTGTATCCAGTTTAGCTGCCCTTTCAACATTTCTATCACTCATCATTTTTTTCCAGCATGGTTTCGTAATTTGCTCCCATCACTACCGAGACCGGTTTACCCGCCAGTACATCGGCCGTCATGAGCCTTTCCTTTTCTGCAATTTTTTCGGCCACGCTGATGACCTCAGCAGCTCTATCAAAAGGAATAAAGACCACACCACTGGCATCAGCAATAACAAGATCCCCTGCATCAATGGCCTGGACATGCTCATCGCCCACCATGATCGTCTCACCAAAGGATTCTTCATAGACACGCCCGCGGGCCGTATGCGGAGTCGTGAAACGGGAAAAGACTGGAAAGCCAATTTCCTCATATTCATCAATATCCCTGGCCGGACCTTCCATGATGACACCTCTGACGCCTCTGACTTTCGCGGCATTGGCAAGTACACCTCCCCAACCGGCACAATCTATGCCTGTTCGCTGCTCTACGACAATGACCGTTTTATGGTCTGCGGATTCAATGGCAGCAGTTCCGAGATGGCGTTTGGAGCCACCTTCCGGTGGCTTTTCAGTCAGTTTGACGGTCTGTACCACACCAGCAATTCGCTGTTTGGTGGATCTTCTCGGGATACCCGAATGAGCGCCTGCCAGTTGCATGGAGTCCAGAGCATCCGACACAGCGCAGGCATCCAGCTTTTCCAGACGGGTTATCAACGAATCTCTGTCAGACATATTTCCTCCCTCGGCGATCATCATAAACGCCATTGGTTAAGGGGTGTTTCAGGGCAAGACCAGCGCAACAATTTCCGACTTGCCACCTCCGCTTACGGCCAGCACGATATACTGCTTTCCATCAAGCATGTAGGTCATTGGCATACCGGTTTGAGTCCCCGGAATGGCTATTTCAGCCGCAATTTCACCCGTAATCTTGTCATGGGCCCGCAGAATTGGTTTACCCCCATTGCCCTCACCACTGACCAGCATGGTTTTGGTCAGCAGGATACCAACCGGATTAGGTATGCCCGTCCTGGGAAGATCGACGCCCTCCAGATCAGGGTGATTAACCACGGAGTCCGGCGTATCCCCATTGGCAATCCACCACAGCTCATCGCCGGAATTCAGGTCTATGGCCGTGATTTTTCCCCAGGGGGGACGAATCAGGGGCAGCCCATCCAGAGTATTTTCATTGGGCCCGGCAATCCAGTCTACGGAAGAGTTTTCACCGCCCGGTTCCAGGCTAAACACCCACGCTACTTCCCTGGAGGGCACATAGGCAATGCCTGTCTCCGGATCAAACGCCGCCCCCGGCCAGTTGGCTCCACCAGTCGGGCCAGGCAAACCCAGCGTGCCTTGTGTCCCGTCAGGATCATCCACCCTGGATGATGGTGTAAAACGCCCACCCAGCCGGAACTTTTCTATATATGCCAGCGCCTTCTCTTTAAGTTCCGGCGTAAAGTCGATGACTTCATCAAGAGTCATTTCCTGGCGAACAAATGGCGGTGGTTTCACTGGAACAGGCTGGGTAAGGGAGGTCGATTCCCCCGGCACGTCGGACTGGGGGACCGGCTGCTCCACGATATCCCAGACTGGTTCTCCTGTTTCCCTGTCAAACACATAGACGATACCCTGCTTTGTGAACTGGGCAACAAGCTTTCGGCCATCAGGCATGTCCGCCAGTACCGGTGCCTGCGGAATATCCCAGTCCCAGATATCATGATGTATCAACTGGTAATACCAGACCATCTTTCCCGTGTGATAGTCCACTGCTACAAGGGAGTTTCCAAACAGATTATCTCCTGGTCTGTCGGCTCCATACTGGTCTCCGGTGGGCGTTTCGACGGGCAGATAGACCAGTCCCAGTTCCGGATCTGCTGACATATGGGTCCAGACACCGGTATTCCCTGTGTACTCGGCCGAATTTCCCAGCCAGGTTTCAGCACCGAATTCATCGGGTTCGGGAATGGTATGAAAGGTCCATAACAGCTCACCAGTATTGGCATCAAAGCCACGTACATCCCCTTTTACATTGGCAGCACTGGGTGGTCTGACGGAGACCAGATGAGAAGCGCCCACGACGACAACATCATCAACCACCAGGGGCGGAAAGCTCAGACCAATATCCACGTCCTGACGCCCGGGACCAAATCGCAGGCCCTGCTGCAGGTCAACCCAGCCTCCGGCGCCAAAATCTTCAACGGGCAGCCCGGTGCGGGCATTCAGTGCTACCAGGTAATAACCGGGAGTCACCGTAAAAATAATTTCCCTGACACCATCGCTCCAGTATGCCAGCCCCTTTCCGGACCCCTTACGCGGGGCGAGGGTGAAACGCTCTCCTTCCTGCGGCCGCCATAACCACAAGAGCTGACCTGTGGCTGCATCCAGTGCTACGACATTGCGGGTAACGCCGGCAGTGGCATATAAAACACCATTGACCATCAGGGGAGATGTAACGCTGCGGCCTTCGGTAATTGGCCCGATATTAGCACTGCTCCATTGCCAGGCAATTTCCAGGTCACCAAAATTCTCTGGCGTTATCTGGTCAAGTTCAGAGTAACGCTGAGCACCGAGATTGCCATTAAAGTGTTCCCAGGATGTCTCCGGCACAGCAGGGGTAGTGTTATCTTCAATGACAATGGTGAGTCCAGCCAGATCAGAAGCAGGTATCGGGCTATCTGTGTTCATGCCGCCGAGTGTCAGCACAAAGGCAGTCACATCCAGGTATTGCTGGGATGAAAGCGTTCCCGCAGCTTCACCGGGCATTGTGGCTGTAATACGTTCATGTAATTGAGCAGCCGACTGGCCCAACCAGTCATTGCCCAGCCTGAGACGGATTTCGAAAGGGATGTGGCAACGGGTACAGTGCTCCTGAAACACCTGCTCTCCCCGGGTGGGGTCAGCGGTCTGGGCAAAAACAGGCAAGGCAAGAAACAGTAGTGCGGGAATTATTGTTTTCATTGTTATCCGCTCGTCAATATCTTTACAGGAAAGATAAAAGAAAATGGTGGGGCAATAAAGGGGGAAAAGAATAAAAG
>CAZDCK010000024.1:0-12016 GCA_964503965.1 uncultured Enterobacteriaceae bacterium
CTGGTTGCTTGGTGAGGTTGAGACTTACTAGCCACTGTCAGCGTGTGATGCTGAAGTCAGAAAAGTTTTTCGGTTCTCCTTCGGAAGATTCCAGCGTATCGACGCAGGCCTGTGTAGGTCCCTCCCCAAGCCATGCCAGCAACGTGTTGAGTTGGTCTTCGTCACCCTCCGCTTCCAGGTATACACTGCCGTCGGCCTGGTTTTTCACGAAACCACGTACTCCGATGTTATCGGCCTGTTCCCTGGTCGTTGCGCGAAACCATACGCCCTGGACCTTTCCCCTGACAGTGATGTTGAGATGTTTCATGAAGCGTTAGCATCCTCTTTTACATGGGCATCAGTCAGTCGATCAAGCTTGCGGAGTCCAGGAAAAAGAGCATATCCGCCAAATGCCACAGCAAATGCCATACCGGCTCCTGTGATTACTGTCAGTACCGGACCCAGCAAAGCGGCCATCGCGCCTGCCCTGAAATCGCCCATCTCGTTGGAAATGCCAATAAATAGCATATTCACAGCACTGACACGGCCACGCAGGGAATCAGGGGTGGCAATCTGTATCAGGGTAGAGCGGATGTTGACGCTTATCATATCAGAGGCACCGTATACCCAGAGTGCTGCCAGAGAAAGGAAGAGGTTGCCGGACATGGCAAAGACCAGGACGGAGGCGGCGAAAATGAATAGTGCGAGGAACAGTCTTTTTCCGGCTTTGCGCATGGGAGGCAGCTTCGCCAGTAGCAGTCCCATCATGACGCCTCCCAGTGCCGGCATGGCCCGCATCAGGCCGAGTGTTTCTGAACCGACATGCAATACATCCACTGCAAAAACGGGTAGCAAAGCCATGACGCTTCCTGTGAGCATAATGAACAGATCCAGGGTAATGCTGGGCAGGACAATGGGGTTTTTGAAGACATAGCCGATTCCACCCAGTAGCTGTTTCAAGCCTCTTTCCGTTGGTTTGTTGACAGTGATGGGGGGGAGTAACATGAATATCACTGCCCCGGTACAGGCAAAAGCGACGAGGTAGTTATAGGCCTGGTAATCCACCCAGGCTATCAACAGTCCAGCCCCCAAAGGACCCAGGGTCTGGGCGGTTGTCCATGTAGAACTGGTGATGGCTACAGCCCTGGAAAGAAATTCCCTGCTGACAATCCGTGTGAGTACAGCATCTGATGCAGGGGAATAGAAAGCTCTTATCATGCCGTGGATAAACACCAGGGTGAAGATGAATGGTTTGTTCAATTCCCCTTCAAACATGTTATATCCAATTCCGAAATGGATGCCGGCCTCGCATAATGCACAGGTAACCAGAATAAACTTTCGTGGAAAATGATCCACGACCCATCCACTGACAATAAAAAGCATGATCATTGGTGTGATTTGAAGGAGTCCAACTAGGGCCAGGTCAAAGGGATCATTGCTGTATAAATAGAGATGCCAGCCAAGTGCGACAGACAACATGGAGCTGGCGAGTGAGACCAGTACCCTGGCACTCAGGTAAAGAACAAAATTGGCAATCATGAAGGCCTGATACTACCTGACGGCAGTGACTTCAATTTCCAGCAGGGCGCCCGGAGAGGCAAGTGCAGTGACGCCAAGCAAACAGCCTGTATGCTGGCAATTGCGCGCTTTGAGGTTGGCCGTCATGTGGTCATGGGCCTTCAGGATAGCGTCCATGTCTATGGTATAAATATTCAGCCGAACCACATGGCTGAAATCCATGCCGCCCTGTTCAAGGATGGTCGCTATGTTTTCAAGAACCGTGTCGATCTGTTTTTCCATATCACCTTGGTGTTGGCAATGGCCGTGTTCGTCACTGGCAGTTTGGCCGGCCAGGTAAAACACCTCGTTTGCATCGCTGACCTTGTTACCATGAACGAAGCCCAGCGCTTCCTGCCAGGTCCAGGGATTGATAATTTCACGTTTCATATAGTGTGCTCCACATTGGCAGCCAGATGTCCTGGTGCCGGTTGTTATTTCCCAACGGGCGAATTGTCGATGTAATGAATCCCTGAATGTATCAGCAGTCAGCTGATATCCTGGTCCGGTTTAGCTTCTTCAGATGCTATCTCACTATTTAGCATTTTGTTAATCCCCTTCGAGAGGAGGACATCATGGTTATGCTTTTTCTCAAGATAGTAGGTTAGCGGCGTATAGAGAATCAGTTCCAGTACACTGAGTATGTAGAAAAAGGCCGCGCCAAAAGGAATCACGGTTCGCGTATTCTTCCAGAGGCTGATATCGGACTCCAGATCCAGTGAGAGTTGCAGCGTTACGTAAATAAAAATGCCCATTGACCAGCGCAGTAGCGAGAGAAAGGTTCGGGTAGCACCGGCATACCAGTCGAAAACCAGCAGGGTTGCGCCTCCATAACTCACAAAAACCAGAAGGGAGTAGAAACCATGCCGATTGGGCCGTCCACTTCATAGGCAACCCAGGCAAAGCCCCCTGCTATGACCAGAAAGATCGCCAGAAAACACCAGCGCAGGTATCGATTGTTGGCCTGAACCAGAAGGGGTATAAGGATGAGGATGCCGCTGGCGACCGCGAGAAATTCCGCCTGGATAATGTAGCCCAGAATTTCCAGGTTAGCGCCTAAAAGATAATGACCCTCGCCGCGCAAAAGGCTGTAGTTGAACAGGGATGCCATGAGAAAGAGGGGAAGCGCTGCCGCCAGGCAGTAAAACAACACTCTCTCTCTAGCAGCTGATTTCGCCACAGGATGCTCCTGGCCACTTGTTCTTTTTCAAGGCATCTTGCCATGGTCTTATAGGGTTCGGCATTCAGCACCCTTATACAAGTGCCTATATATCCTTGTTTTTTTTAATTATGGTGAAGGGAGTGTGGCTTGTACAGCCTGTTCTGGCATTTTCCTAATTACCCACGCTTAACTGTTCTGCCCGCAAGCGCAAGATAGGTATGCTGATTGGATAGTGAATTGATAGAGGTCAGGTATATTTTTCATCCTTTTGCTAGAATCGGGTGTTGCTCAACAGAGAAAAACATAACTATCTGTTTTCCAAAGGTTAAATTTCTGAAAATGATTCGAAAACCGCTATTCTTTCTGGGCGTTCTCTGGGTTTCCCTGCAGGCCAATGCACAGGAGGCTGATGTACATCAACGTCAGCTCCTTGATGAATACTGCAATAACTGCCACAACAATGAAGACTGGGCAGGCAGCGTTGCCTTTGATCTGATGTCTCTGGAAAACGTGGGGAGTGATGCGTCGACGTGGGAAGCCGCCGTACGAAAACTGCGTGGCCGTTTAATGCCGCCTCCGGGAAGCGACCAGCCTGACCAGTCGGACATCGATACCTTTGTTACCTGGATGGAAGGCCAGCTTGATGAAGCCATTGAAAAAAGCCATGGTGCCCTGGCAGGTCATGTTCCGGTTCAGCGCCTGAACAGGACTGAGTATGCTATTGCTGTCAGGGAGTTGCTGGGTGTTGAAATCAATGCGGCAGACTTCCTGCCCACTGATATTGAGGTAGATGGCTTCGATAATATTGCTGCAGCGCTGAGTGTCTCTCCGTCATTTCTTGAGCAGTACATCAATGTTGCTCGTGCAGTGGCCAAACTGGCTGTAGGCCAGACTGCGCCAAAAGTAGCCAACACCTGGTACCAGGTCCAGAGTGGTGACCAGGATACCTACCAGCCAGGTTTTCCATTGGGCACCCGGGGGGGCATGAAGGTGTCCCATAATTTTCCGGCGGATGGAGAGTATCGACTCAATATTCTCGATCTGGATGTCGGTTTGTATCCGCGATCAATCGAGACTGAGCAGACTCTTGTTGTTCTGATCGGTGGAGAGGAAGTCTTTCGGGAGAACATTGGTGGTCCGGAAGATTTTGATCTGGTGAACAAGGGAGGCGCGCCGGCAGTTGCTCAGTTGATGGAGCGTTTTGATGATATTCGTATTGATATCACCGCCGGTGTCCATGACATTGTTGTCACTTTTATTGAGCGTGCCAGAGTGGAAACTGATGAAAATATCGGTGGATTCACCCCATATGGTGGATTTTCATTTACAGGTTCGTTGAGAGTGCCGCGACTGCTTGATGGAATTGAGATTGTTGGCCCCTTCAATGCAACGGGCGTATCGATGACGACCAGCCGTGAAAAAATATTTTCCTGTTATCCAGCAACACGGTCAGAGGAACAGACCTGCGCTACCCGTATAGCGCGTGATCTGGCTACGCAAGCCTATCGTCGACCATTAACAGCAGAAGACCTTGACCTGTTGTTGCCGTTTTTTGAAATGGGCAGGCAGGGCCCCGGTGGATTTGATGAAGGGATTGAGCAAATGATTGCGGCGATTCTGGCCAGCCCGGATTTTCTCTACCGGGGGATATCACCTGTACGTGATATCGGGGATGCACAGGTGTTTGCGCTCAATGATCTGGAACTGGCAACTCGTCTGTCCTTTTTCCTGTGGGGGCAGGGGCCTGATGAAACACTTCTGGGTCTTGCTGAAGCGGGCCAGCTGCTGGACCAGGAAATAATCACTGAACAAGTCAGCAGAATGCTTGCTGATTCACGGACCGAACACCTGGTAAACAGTTTTGCCATGAAGTGGCTGAATCTGGATGAGATAGAGGTCATTGAACCGGATCCTGTACTATTTCCGGATTTCAGTGAACAGATGTATGACTTATTTAACACGGAGCTCAAGTTGTTTTTGGCCAGTGTGCTGCTGGAAGACCGTCCATTGATTGATTTGATCCAGGCAGATTATTCCTTCCTGAACGAAGGGCTTGCCAATCATTACGACATTGAAGGAGTGCATGGCGTCCAGTTCAGGCGAGTAGCTCTTGAAGACAGGCGGCGCTGGGGAATACTTGGCAAGGGTGCTGCGTTGTTGAGAACGTCTTATGGAGATCGTACATCACCCGTGCTTCGCGGTGCCTGGGTGCTCGAAAAGCTTATGGGGACACCGCCATCTCCGCCACCTCCCAACGTTGAGACCGATCTTTCAGTACCTGAGGGCCAGAAACCCACAACCGTCAGGGACAGGCTGGAAAGGCATCGTGAGAAACCGGGATGTAATCAGTGCCATGGTGTTATTGACCCCATTGGTCTGGCACTGGAGAACTTTACGGTGACCGGACAATGGCGCGATGAAGATGTGGCTGCACAGGTACCCATTGATGCAAGGACCATCCTGCCCAATGGAAAAAGAATTAACGGAGTTATAGAACTTAGGGAAGAGCTGGCGAGCCGACCCCAGCAGTTCGCCCTGGCGATGACCCAGAAACTGATGATGTATGCACTCAACAGGGAACTTGAGTATTTCGATATGCCCCAGGTTCGCGCCATCGTGCGAAATGCAGAAAGTCAGGAATATCGCCTGTCGGCCCTGATAAGCGGGATTGTTAACAGTGATGCATTCCGGATGCAGGCACTGCCCCATGATGAACCCGGCAGTGCGGCCAGTGTTGCCGCCCTAGGGGAATAACCATGCAGGGAAAAAAGCCAATGGTACTCACGCGAAGGCATTTGCTGTCAGGCATTTCCACGGGGCTTTTCGCCAGTGCATTGCCAGGGGTATTGCATGCGCAGACGACCTCTCATACTGATATTACTGACAATATGGTGTTGATCAGTGGTCTTGGTGGCAATGTGCTGGCATGCAGTATTGGCGATGGCCTGATTCTGGTCGATACAGGTAATGTCCGTTCAATTTCCTCTCTGCTTGATTCCCTCGATGCCCTGGATGGCAGAGAGCGAGTGCATACTGTTTTCAATACCCACTGGCACCTGGACCAGGTCGGCGGCAATGCATATTTCGGGGGGCAGGGTGCCAACATTATTGCCCATGAGAAAACCCGCCAGTATCTCTCTACCCCCTACTACCTGTTTGAAGAAAAGCGTTACCAGGAGCCTGTACCGGAAGCAGCCATGCCCACCGAAACTATCTATCAGGAAGGGCAAATGACAATAGCTGGTGACAATATTGAATATGCCTACCTGCAGTCAGCCCATACCAATGGTGATATTTACGTACGTTTCGTCAATGCCAATGTGATTGCTGCAGGGGATGTTGTTTCTCCAGAGATTGATCCGGTGTTTGACTGGTTCAGTGGTGGCTGGGTAGGAGGCCGGGTGGATGCCCTGGATGGGCTGCTTGATCTCTGTGATAACGAAACTGTCATAGTGCCTGCCTATGGTCCTGCCATTGCTCGGAAAAATGTAGAGGCGGAAAGAGATTTCATGCAATACATTTATGACACGCTGGTAGACCAGATCCGTATGGGGTTTGATTATCGGGACAGCCTGGCGTCAGGCATGATGGATGCAGCTCCAAGGCAACTCGATAATCCGGAGAAATTTTTGTATGACGCACATAAGGGGTTGTGGGCCCACCACAATAAACTGGAACCCAATATTGTTTGAAACCCATTACGCGTGTGAATGCCGCGTTAAATATTTTTCCTGACTGGTCGCCTGTTTTTATGGTCACCGGTTCTGCAAAACTATTTACCTTGCCTTTGCGGCGCGCTCTGCGGTTTCACAAACTTTTAGTCAGTCGGTAACACCGTGATGAAAAAACTGCTGTTAATTTCTATTTTATTGATACAGACACCTTTGAGTTTGGCGGCGGACTCCCTTGCCGATCTGATTCAAAATGGTGAACGTGAGCAGGCCATGGAGCTGATTCGCCTGGGCAGTGATGTGAACGACAGGCAGGGCGATGGTTCAACCGCGCTGTTATGGTCGGTTTATAACATCGATCCAGAGATGGTCGAGGCATTATTGTCCCGGGAAGCAAACCCGAATTTGCTGAATAATTTTGGAGCCAGCCCGCTTGGCGAAGCTGTAAAGGCGGGGAATGTGGCACTGGTTAAAATGCTGCTTGATGCCGGGGCTGATCCGGATGCTGCAAATGCTGATGGACAGACACCTTTGATGCTGGCGGCTCGCACTGGAGTGGTGGAGGTAGGGAAACTGCTTATAGAGGCAGGAGCAGATGTGAATGCCAGCGAGCAATGGCGTGGTCAAACTCCGTTGATGTGGTCTGCGGCCAATAACCATCCTGCGATGACCCGGCTTCTACTCGAGCATGGAGCTGCCTATTCACCAAGGGCTCATGTTTTTGACTGGGGTAGCCAGATTACATCAGAGCCCCGAGCCCAGTACCGTCCAACCGGCGGGCTGACTGCCCTGCTGTATGCCGCCCGAACAGGATGCCTGGATTGCGTATCCGCAATAATTGAAGCAGGGGCAGATATAGACCGGCCGACTCCCGATGGGGTGACCCCGTTAATGATTGCCCTGGATAACAGGCGTTATGACGCTGCCAGGATATTGCTCGAAAAAGGTGCCAACCCGCATCTGTGGGACTGGTGGGGTCGAACCGCCCTGTACATTGCAATCGATATGAATTCCTACGAGGGTATGTCGCAATTAAGACGTACACGGCAGGGAGGTAATGAGGCGTCGTCTTCCACACCACTGGATATTGCGCGGATGCTCCTGGATGCTGGTGTTGATACCGACCCGCAATTAAACTTTCACCGTCCCGGACGCGGAGGTAATAGTGGACGTTTCGTGGATGATCATCTGACTACCGGTGCCACACCGCTCCTCAGGGCAGCCAATTCCCATGACCTTGAATCGATCAGGCTGCTCCTGGAGTATGGTGCTGATGTGGATTTGCCCAATGTCATGGGTGTTAGCCCGTTTATGGCAGCAGCGGGGTTTGGAAATCGTCGTGGTGAATTACGTGGAACCTATGAGCCCGGTCGCGAGGTAAAGGTGATTCCGGTACTTGAAGCCTTGCTGGAGGCAGGTGCTGATATCAATCGACGGGTGTCAGATACCTCAAGCCATACAGCGCGGATAGCACGTATGTCCACCATGACGAATCGCCAGGGACAGACGGCTGTTTTCGCAGCCACCAAGCAGAACTGGGTAACGGTTGTGCAATGGCTGGTGGATCACGGAGCCGATGTGCATGTGACAGATGCCAGGGAAAAAACACTGCTCGATGCCGCAACGGCAAACAATGCTGGTGGCCGGGCTGACAGATTGGGTACTGATGAAATGAAAGCCCTGGTCAGGCAGCTGTTGGCAAAGGACTAGGCAGAAAAAAAAGTAACAGGGTAACTGTCTTAAACCTTTTCAGGCTAAAAATAAGGGGCAGGAGAGGAGAGGAGGGGATGGTAGGAGTTCCTGCCCCTTACATCAAAAACGTAATATCCCGACGGCGCTTACATCATGGGGTTTGGAAAGTAGGCAACCCACATAAGAGCAGCGGCAGTAACAGCCGGGGGTAAGAGCATCAGCAAAAACATGTTTCTTATCTTCATCATGGTTAGTACTCCTTCTTAACTAATCTTCAATTTCAATTATCGTGTTCGATTCTGAACGGCAGCTTTGCGCTGTATTCGCTTAACTTGTTATATAAATAGCATTGTCTGTGCCAACTTTTTTATTTAATTGTAAATTATTGAAAAATATGAATATTATATGCTTCAGGGGTGTATTTTACTAACTGTACAGCTTGACATTCTTGCTTATTCTGCCAAATTTGACACAAATTGTGACAAATATGGCATTTTCATGAACCTGATTGCGACTGACAAATCCCCTATGGCTGATATGTTGGAGGGGTTTGATTGTCCGGCGATTCTTGTGTCGGCGGATTACACCATCCTGGCGACCAATTCACGGTACGAGGATTCCTTCGGCCATATCGACTTCTCACGCACCAATCGCTGTTTTCAGATTTCCCATGGATATGATGTGCCCTGTGACCAGGCGGGAGAGGATTGTCCACTTGGCGCGGCGAAACAGTCCGGGCACAAGGAGCGTGTATTACACATCCACCAGACACCTCGTGGAAAAGAGCATGTCGATGTGGAAATGCTGCCTATTCACAACTCTGAAGGGACACTGGTCTATTTTGTGGAACTACTGCATCCCGTGCCTCTGGCCAGCGGTGATATCCAGAACAAGGCGCTTGTGGGAGAAAGCCCTGCGTTCAATGACATGCTGGAAAAAATTTCACGGGTTGGTCAAGCCGATATTTCTGTCCTGTTGCTCGGTGAGTCAGGAACGGGTAAAGAGTTGGCAGCCAGGGCTATTCACGAGGCCAGTGATCGCAAGGATAAAGCGATGGTTACCCTGGAATGCACCGGGTTGACTGACTCACTGTTTGAAAGTGAATTGTTTGGTCATATAAAAGGCGCCTTCACAGGTGCCACCTTCAACAAGAAAGGGCTGGCAGAACTGGCTGATGGCGGAACGCTTTTCCTTGATGAAATCGGTGATGTACCCCTGAGCACCCAGGTCAAGCTCTTGCGCCTTCTGGAAACCGGCACTTTTCGCCCGGTTGGCAGCGCAGAGGTCAGACGTTCGGATTTCCGGCTTGTGTGTGCAACCCATCGCAATTTACCGCAAATGGTGGAGGATGGAGAGTTTCGTGATGATCTGTATTATCGTATCAATGTCTTTCCCATTCATTTGCCCTCACTGAGTGAGCGGGTCAATGACATCCCTTTACTGGCCAATGCCCTGCTTTCACGTATTGCTCCGTCAGGAAAATTTTCACTATCCGATGATGCCATGGAAGCGCTCAAGGAACATCGCTACAAGGGGAATATCCGTGAATTACGTAACATCCTGAGCCGGGCCCTGGTGCTTTCCGATACCGATGAAATTGAAGGCAGGACTATCAGGAACTGCTTTTTTGATCGGGCTGCCCAGAAAGGGCTGGTATCTGACAAAGGCATGCAGGCACTGGTTGTACATGATGTGGATCTTAAAACCCTGGAGCAGAACTACATTGACGATCTTATGGGTCGGCATCACGGTGATAAGGAAAAGGTAGCGCAGATACTGGGTATCAGTCAGCGCTCGTTATACAGAAAGCTGGAATCACAGACTGAATAACATCGCCAGAATCAGGGGTGCACTGCTTGGGGGGTATGTAGACTTTAGGCCATTAAGTTCTGGTTAGTCTTCCTGCTTACTGAACGCTTTGTCTTTCAGTTGCCTGATATAGTCTCTGGCAAAACGTTCCGCCGTTTCCGGATCAGGGGGAATTCCCCCTTCCTGGCTGGAGGCCTGGTCAAGTTCATCACGGCTGTTAACCTGCGGGAAAGAGGCTTCAGGTACGGGTAGGTCAAGGAAGTGGCATAGAGGTTCCCAACCCATTTTCGGGGAGTAAACCAGCAACCTTTCCGGGGGGGTATCAATAACTTCCTTGTTCCGGTTTTCAAACCACTCGGTCATGAATATCCTGTCATTTATCCGATCACCGAAATGTCGAAATATGGCTCCCTGCATCATGACTTCGGCTGGTGAGCCAGCCAGTGAATCATTCATCTCTTTCGAAAAAATGGTTTTACTGACCGAGTCGAACCAGGTGTCGGGATCACGGACTGTTAGGACTATCTTTGCCTGGGGATAGTAATCAGCAAGTTCCCGCCAATAGCTGCAGGCGGGATAGTCAGTTGTGGATTGGTAGCCTTGGAAAATAGTATCCCAGTCGGGCTTGCCATTGATCGCATCAATCCACAGGGGGATGTTTCTGCGTGCCCCGGTAAATACCTCTGACATGTGGTAGCAGGGCCCCAGCCCCAGGTGTTCCAGGCCAAATTTCATGGAGAAAGTAGCGGTTCTCCCCAGTCCGGCGCCAATAACCTTTAATGTCATGGCTGATTCCTCGATGCTGGCAATGTAATTCATGTGTATACAACAGGAATCACTTGATACGTAATCAGCTGATCTTTCAAGCAATATCAGGAATTCCGCAATTGATAAAAATCAGCGTCAGAACTGTAATGATAGCAATGTCCCTTCATTATTAACGGGAAATGAGTCTGGACTCGCCCGGAATGACTGTTTATTCTTGAGGAAAACTTTCCAGAGAAATCAGCATGAAAACATTCCTTAGAGTTATTCCACTACTTGTAGCAGCACTTCAATTCGGTATGCCGGTGTCCGCTCATCACAGCCAGGCCATGTTTGACCAGACACAGGAGATCATTGTTGAAGGGACTGTGCATCGGTTTGATTGGGTTAATCCCCATATGTATCTCATAGTAGAAACAATCGGGCCGGATGGTGAGCCGGCACTGGTCGAAGGTGAGGGGCTTGCCATTACCCAGGCGCTTGTTGATGGGCTTGATCGCGATGCCCTGCAGCCAGGCACGCCGGTTGTCATGCGCGCCAATCCCAATCGTGGCGGTTGGGGTAAGCAGGTGCGTATTCTTGATGTCACTACCGAAGATGGGGAAATACACCCTTTCTACAAAGAGAGTAATCGAAGTCGCAGACTGACACCGGCTGAATCCCTGAGTGGCCGCTGGGCACCTACTCGCGCCGGTGTAGGAGCCGGTTTCGGTGCATTGGCGCGCTTTCCCCTGAACGCCGAAGCTAGGGCCGTCGAAGCCGACCAGGTGGATGACGGTCTTTGCGTGGCGGAACCGGTGCCATTCCTGGCCATCCTTGATGAAATGCGTTCCATTGAAGTAGGTGATGAAGAGGTCATTCTTCATTTCGACAATTCCGGAGATCATGTGATCCGTATGGTCCATATGAATACGGAACATCCGGAAAATGTTGAATTCTCCCAGCATGGGCATTCCATCGGCTGGTGGGAAGACGATACGCTGGTCATTGATACAGTGGGATATGAGCCCAATTCATCCGGCCTTGGTGGCAGCGTGCCTTCAAGTCCTGCCAAGCACACGGTTGAGCGACTGACGCTTACAGAAGAACGTACCCGTATTCGGTACGTCATCACCGTAGAGGATCCGGCCTATCTCACAGAACCGGCGACACTGAGCCAGCAGTGGGATCATCGCCCTGATATTGAGTTCTCTCCTCCCGGTGAGGTCTGTGATGATGAAGTAGCAGCGCGCTATCGCGATCATGTACCTGAATGAAATCAAAGGGGTCATAAATCAAAGGGGTCAGAGTAAAAATCAGGAATCAAAATCAAAGGGGTCAGAGTAGTTTGATCACTTAACTACCAATACGGAAAATCAAGTTACTCTGACCCCTTTGATTT
>CAZDCK010000024.1:12116-52095 GCA_964503965.1 uncultured Enterobacteriaceae bacterium
ATACGGAAAATCAAGTTACTCTGACCCCTTTGATTTATGACCCCTTTGATTTATTCAAGTTACTCTGACCCCTTTGATTTTTACTCTGACCCCTTTGATTCTTCACAGCCAACCTTGGGGTCATACAGGTTTACGAAAATGACAAAAATACTGACAGCTCTCATCTTCACTGTGTATTCCTTTCAGGCCGTTGCTGCCGAATCACCAAATATATTAATTATCGTTGCAGATGATCTGGGCTATTCTGATATTGGCGCTTTTGGTGGCGAAATAGACACGCCAAACCTCGATTCTCTAGTCGCATCCGGCATGCAAATGACTACCTTCTACAGTGGTTCGAGTTGCGCGCCTACTCGCTCCATGTTGATGTCAGGTACAGACCACCATCTTGCTGGTGTTGGTGTTCAGGGCCGTCGTATTCCCGGTAATTCCGGTTACGAGAACGCCTTGAATCATAGGGTGGTCTCTCTGGCCACTATCTTGAAAGATAATGATTATCACACTTATATGACAGGAAAATGGCACCTGGGTTCAGAGCCGGACAGAATTCCTGCCGCACGCGGGTTTGAAAAATCCTTTACGCTAATGGAGGGCGGCGCCAGCCATTTTGAAGATGGTCTTGGACTGACTTCTGAACAAGCCACATATATGGATGATGTGAATAAAGTCGATGCTTTGCCTGAGGGATTTTTCTCCTCGGAATTTTATACCGACCGGATGATCGACTATATCGAAAATTCATCAGGAGATGGCAAGCCTTTCTTTGGCTACCTTGCCTACACTGCTCCCCATTGGCCTTTGCAGGCACCAGATACCTGGCTTGAAAAATACGCGGGAAAATACGATGCAGGATGGGATGTCCTGAGGGAGCAGCGCAAGCAGCGTCAAATCAAACTGGGTTTCTATAGTGATGAATCCAAAGTGGCAGACAGGCCAACATATATCCCTGCATGGGAGGATCTCAGCGACATAGAAAAACAGGTGGAAGCCAAACGCATGGAAACCTATGCCGCCATGGTGGATAACCTGGATTTTCATATTGGCCGGCTCATGGAATATTTAAGGGACAGTGATGAGCTGGAAAATACATTCATCCTGTTTTTTGCCGACAATGGTGCTGAGGGAAATAATATGGGAGTCATGGGAAACAATCCCGTCTGGCTTCCGGCACGTTTCGATAACAGGCTGGCAAACATGGGCAAGATTGACTCCTATGTCTGGCAGGGGCAGGGTTGGGCCCATGTCTCCGCTCTACCTTACCGCATGTATAAAACCTACACCTCAGAAGGGGGCATTCATGTACCTGCCTTTTTTTCCTGGCCCGGACATATTCCACAAGGTGCCGTTAATGATCATCCAGTTACCGTTATGGATGTCTTGCCGACAGTTCTTGATGTCGCTGGCATTGCTCCAGTAGGGAATGAATATGCTGGACGAGATGTGCTGGAACCACTTGGCAGTTCACTTGTACCAGTACTAACGGACAACCGGGTACTGGATCGGCAGGAGTTTGCCTGGGAGTCCTATGGTAACCGCGGTTATCGTATAGGAAACTGGAAGCTGGTTTGGTTGTGGCCGCCTTATGGACCAGGGCGTTGGGAATTATTTGACCTTTCTGTGGATCCTGGAGAAACCAATGATCTGAGTGAACAAAACCCTGAGCTGGTTAACACCATGAGTGCTGCCTGGGATCAATGGGCCAGGGATCTGGCGGTAGAAGTGTGGGACAGAGATATCGGTTACGGTCGGTGACTGAAAGTATTTATTAAAGACATAATCGGCTCCAGAGTAAAAATACAGAGGGTTTTACGTCCGTCCCTATGCCTGCCGGTTCCAGTCGTAATAATTAAAGGCTTCCCTGTTTGTATTGATTGCCAAACAACTGCCATGATGTGAATTAGGTGCAGTACATTACAGCGGTTCTTCAAGTCCGATAGCAACACCTTGTCCAACACCCACACACATGGCAGCAATTCCTGTGCTCGCTCCGGATTCCTGCATTTGCAGTGCCAGTGTTCCTGTAATGCGAGCACCAGAGGCCCCGAGCGGATGTCCGTATGCAATGGCACCGCCATTGGGATTGATAAACTCAGCATCATCCGGCAAACCAAGATGTCTTGAGGAAGCAAGTACCTGGCAGGCAAAGGCTTCATTGAATTCAAACAGGTCGATGTCGCCAAGTTTCAGGTTGAAGCGATCACATAGTTTTTCTGTTGCCGGGGCAGGTCCAAACCCCATGATATGGGGAGAAAGCCCTGTAGCCACACCGCCGGTTATTTTTACCAGTGGCGTCAGTCCGTGTTTCTCAACCGCATTCCCTGAGGCCACGATAAGGGCCGCCGCACCGTCATTCAGTCCGGAACAATTGCCTGCTGTTACGGTACCATTTTCCCTGAAGGGCGTGCCGAGTTTGGAAAGGGTATCGTACGAGGAATCGGGGCGGGGGTGTTCGTCTGTATCTGCCAGGAGAGGCTCCCCTTTACGTTGTGGTATAGATACGGGGCATATTTCCCTGGCAATGCGTCCATTCTGCATGGCGGCAGCAGCCCGCTGCTGGGAGCGCAAAGCATAGGCGTCCTGATCTTCCCGGGTTATGTTGAATTCTGTTGCGACATTTTCTGCCGTTTCTCCCATTGAGTCTGTGCCATACATTGTCTGCATTTTTGGATTGATAAATCGCCAACCCAGTGAGGTTTCATGGATTTCGGGTTTCAGGCTGAAAGCCTGGCTGGGTTTTGCCATGACATAAGGAGCCCGGCTCATACTCTCTGCACCGCCGACAATGAATAAATCGCCTTCTCCTGCCTTGATCTGTCGACTGGCCATGATGATGGCATCCATACCTGAAGCGCAAAGCCGGTTTAGGGTAATCCCGGGAACCTCCTTGGGCAGGCCTGCCAACAGGAGGGCCATGCGTGCCAGGTTACGGTTATCCTCTCCAGCCTGGTTGGTATTGCCGAGTATGACATCATCCAGTGCCCCCCAGTCCAGGGAGGGGTGACGTGCCATCAGTGCCTTGATGGGCTCAGCCGCCAGGTCATCAGTTCGAATGGAGGAGAGAATTCCCCCATACCGGCCAAAAGGTGTACGAATATAATCGCAGATATAGGCAGATTTCATAATTTACAACTCGTTTTTACCATCAAAAAAGTGAATAGTGATTGAGAAAGTGTCCACATCGTCTACGCATCCCAGATTAACCCGGCATTGCACCGGCGTATTGTAGTAAACATACACGCCGCAGTTTTTACAAAATGTAAAAGGAATGCCGAAATCTCCCCAGCTATAAGTGTGTATGCTTTCTTCGCCTTTAATGAGTCTGAGATTTTCCTGGTCGACTTTCATGGAGTGAACACAGGCCAGTCGCTTACAGATCGAACAGTTGCACCTGACGCCATCGATCACATCCCTGGCATCAAATTCAAACTGGACAGCACCGCAGTGACAGGCTCCGGTGAACGTTTTCATTGCTCTATCTCTTCGGAAAATTCTGCTTCAGTACAGTCGCGGATATCTTCAATGGAATAACTGTCCAATAATTTTTTCAATACCAGGCCGTGATCCGTGAACTTGAACACGGCCCGATCTGTTACCAGGATATCGACGACACCCCGGGCGGTTAATGGCAGCGTACATTGTTTCCTGATTTTGGAATGTCCCTCTCGGTCGCAATGGGTCATGGTAACTATCAGGCGGTCAGCCCCGGAGGCCAGATCCATGGCCCCGCCAACACCCAGCAGGGGTTTGCCGGGAACGGCCCAGTTGGCCAGGTTGCCGGCTTCATCCACTTCAAGACCACCCATGACCGCTACATCCACATGACCACCGCGAATCATGGCAAAGGAATCAGCACTGTCAAAATAGGAGGCACCAGGCAGGGCGGTTACAGGTATCTTGCCAGCATTCACCGGGTAGTCCAGGGCGCCACCGGATTCAGGCGCAGGACCAACACCCAGCATACCGTTTTCTGTATGCATGATGATGCCTGACTCGGGAGTAATGAGGTCTGCCACGAGGGTGGGTATACCAATACCCAGGTTGACCACGTCACCGGGCTTTAGTTCATCAAGCACGGCCTGCGCCATAGCCATCCTGGCAGGATCAGCCTTCCGCGCACTTGCTGCAACGGACGCCGATGATCCGAGATCTTCTACCGATGTGTGCGCCTGTACGAGAAAGTCCACATAGCAGCCAGGCGTGTGAATGGCTTCGGGAGCAATCTCCCCGACGGGAACGATTTCCTCCACTTCAGCAATGACCAGATCGGATGCAGTAGCGGCAGCCTGGTTAAAATTGTTTTCTGTCATGCGGTATTGCAGGTTGCCTGCCGTATCAGCCCGCCAGGCACGAATAAGGCTTACATCACCCCGTATGGGCTTTACAAAAACCATGTCACGTCCCTCAATATTCCGGACCTCTTTGCCTTCTGCCAGGGGAGTCCCCGCAGAGGCCGGGGTGTAGAACCCGCCAATGCCAGCCCCGCCAGCCCGAATGGCTTCGCCGAGGGTGCCTTGTGGGATCAGTTCCACGTCCATACGTCCCTCCTGTACGGCAGCCACAGCCTCCGGGTTGCTGGTAAAAAAGGACCCAATGGCTTTGCTGATCTGGCCATTTCTCAACAGGCGGCCTCCACCCAGGCCAGGCTCTCCGACATTATTGCCGATATAGGTAAGTCCCGAGATATTGGTGTCTGCCAGTGCATGCAGTAAATGGACCGGATTGCCGGTCATGCCAAAACCGCCAACAATCATAGTGGCACTATCTGGAATTTTTGCAGCCGCCTGCGGCGCTGTAATGATGGGTACTTTTTTCATGGCTGGTTAATACTGTTGTTCACCTGAATATAATTTCGCTCCCGGGCAAATTCGTCAAACTCGGCAAGCATCTGCTTCATCAGATCCGGTTGTGCTGTACTCATGTCCTGCCTTTCGGACGGGTCATCCACAAGGTTGAAAAGTTGCCAGTCGGTATCGGTGTGCTGAACAATTTTCCAGTCCCCTTTCACCATCATCCGGGTCCCCGCATGATCCTGGGTAATCGCTTCATCAGCAGTATGCACAGGGCCTGTACCGAATAGCAGGGGAACCATGGAACGGCCACGGACAGGCAAGATATTTCGTTTGCGGAATCTGCCTGAAGGTAGGTCTATACCAGCCAGATCCAGAAGCGTGGGCATGATATCCATGACGCTCACATACTGGTTGTCGATACGCCCGGTGGTCAGGGTGCTGTGCCAGGCGAAGGCAGGTACACGAATGCCGCCTTCGAATTGCGAGCTTTTTGTATTTCGGAAAGGGGAGGAGATGGCGTCCGCCCAGCCCTGCCCGATACTGGCCCAGGAATCCGCATTCCCCAGGTTGTCGAGACTATTGTCATAGGGCAGTGTGTCTCGGCCACCGATAAGCGGGGCCAGGAGACGGCCACCCTGGGGGCCATTATCATTCATGTAAATGACCCAGGTATTATCCAGCTGTCCCCGCTGCTCCATGGTTGTCAGCAGACGTCCAATTTCGGCATCAAGGTCGGCGACCATGGTGGCATAGATTTCCATGGCCCTGGTATATACCCGCTGCTCTTCACCGGACAGGTCCTGCCATGGACCACTTTCCTTGTTGCAGTTACTGGTCTCTGCATTGTCAGGCAATATCCCTTCAGCATTCGCATCAGCCATGCGTTGGCTGCACAGTACATCAAAGCCGGCGTCGTAGTCCCCGGCAAAGCGATCTCTTGAGCCAGGGGGATACTGTAGCGGCCAATGGGGTGCGGTAGGCGCATAGACGGCAAAAAACGGCTGTTCACTGTCGGCATGATCTTCCAGAAAACTGATCAAGTGATTGGTATAGCGATGAGTGGAATAGGTCGGGTCTGTCAATGTATGGACGATGCCATCTTCACTGTAAGTAGCGAGCGGGATACTGCCGTAATGTTCATCGGCACCTCGCAGCAGGGTGTAATCACGGCTGAAACCATAGCGGCGCGGAAGTGTTTCTCCGGATGGGTCCCGTTCGCCAATGTGCCACTTGCCTGACATCATGGTGTGATAGCCATTGTCCTGCAGGACTTCCGGCATGGTGGCCACGCGTGGTTGCAGGAATCCTTCATAACCCCGTTCACCCTCAAACATGGCATTGAACAACTGGGAGCCCATACCGGCTTCATGATTGCCGGTTCCTGACATGAGCATGGCCCGTGTGGGGGCGCAGCTGGGGGCACTATGGAAATTGGTCAGGCGGATGCCATTCCAGGCCAGGCGATCAAGATTGGGTGTCGGAATATCTGTGCCACCAAAAGCACCGAGATCGGTATATCCCATATCATCAGTGAGGATGATCAGAAAATTTGGTGAAGTGCCATCTTTTTCCTGGGCACTTGCCACTGTCGGTAATATGACAGTAAATCCGAATATCAATACCCTCATTGTGGTGCGAAGCATGAACTATTTCCCCCTTCTGGCCCAGCCTAACAGATTGTAGCCGTGTTTAGGGTGTCAGGGGAAAGGGGGATTATCAGATCGGGGAGCTCTGGCTTTCCAGGCAAACCTGTTCCTGGCGTCTTTCTTCATCAGCGAGGAAATGGAAATGATTGCCGGTGCGCTCAGGTACACACAATACAACTGGCTGACCCGGTTTTTCATGAAAAGGATTGTGGCCAAAGCCGCAGGAGATACTGATACCAGTCGGGATCATAAATATACCGACTGGTTGCAGGTGGCCGATTATGCGCATCGGCTGGTAGTGGCTGTTTCCTGAACGACTCATGTGAATATATTTTCGCGCCTGGCATGATCAATCATCATTCTGGGGCAGAGTCGGGATGAGTCATTGCGAATAGAGTTTCAGTCCTCGTGAAACTGGAAGGCTGTCGTACTCATCTGTATTTCCCGCAGAAACAGAATGAAAGCAGTGCTCAGGCACAACATGGCGACCACGAACAGACAGGCGATCAGAATGGTGGCATCAAAATTCAGCACGGCACCTAGAAATAACAGGACAATGACCAGGCATATCAACAGGGCACAGGCCGTGGCCAGGGTGATGGCCCAGTTGGTCCAGTTGGCTCGGGTATCCAAACGGTTTAGCTCTTCACGAATGGACTGTATTTCTTCTTTATCCGCTTCTTTTTTGCTTTCCTTCAAATAACGCCCCCGATCAACGATGCGCCCCAGGCGGTTTGACATCACCATTAACGCACCGCTGATACCGGCCAGTAAAAATACGGGTGCCACAGCCAGTTGAATGACCTGGGAAATACTGCTGACCTGAAAAAATGTGTCCATATCTGATTTTTCCCCCCGGATCTAAATAGTTGAATCCAGGGAATCCTTTACCATTAGTCTGTGCCCAGTTCGTCACATTCAAAGGGAAGAATTTCGACCCCGGGAACGTGAATCCATTTCTTGGACAGGTGCACCGGTGTGGTGAGATTGACTGCGTCAGTGATGATCATCTCGTAATCCATGAATGCCCCGTCTTCAATCATGGTGAAGCGTTCCTCAATGCCAGCCGACTGGCTCAGGGGAATACCACGCTGATTCATCCATGGGAAACCGATATGGGTAGTATGTGCTACCAGGGTACTCTCAGGTGCCCATGCCTCACCTTCCCACCATCCCCAGGAATACCCCAGAAGGGAATAAGGCGTACCTTCGGGGGCTGATGTCTCCCCAATGTGGATGGTTCTGACAAGATCATATTCCTCAATTCGCAAAACCACGTTATTCCCCTTGCGAAGAATTTCCATGGGCAGTGGCTGCTCCATGATCAACGGCATGCCTTTGGGCTGGCAGTTGTTCGTGGGGTTGTCCCGGGCCATATCAAAATTTTCCAGTACGTCAGAAGCCACTGCCGTTAATGGATACTGGTGCATGTCGTAATCACGATTGATGGATTCCGGGAACAGGAAACCGTCAGCGCCGGTAAATGTCCACATGCGGAAAATTCCCCACTCCGGATGGCTACGATCTCCCTCAGTACGAAAGCGGTAGGAAAAGTCACCGGTAACTTCATCCTTGAAGTAGGCTTCCTGACCGGTCTGCATCAGCAGCTCAGAGCCATCAGGCAGCAGGATATTGGTGGCAAAGGCTTCCACTTTGTCGGTCAGGGGAGGCCAGGCGGCCACGCGGATTGTCATGCCTTCTTCAAGGGAGTCCCGGGGAATGCCCGCGCGCAGCATCAGGGTAGGTGAGCCACTCTCCAGGTCCCATTCTGTGATGCTGCCATCTTCATTGGTCACGTTCAGGAAAATATGGATATGGGGATTTTCCCAGTGCAGCCTGCTGACCACACCTTCCAGTTCCATGTGGGTACTGTTATCAAAACGGCCAAAAAAACTGTGGTGGGCAAATACCAGCCCGGGCAGTAACAACGCGTTGAACAATACTATGAATCTTGATCTTTTCATGGATTCCCCGGCAAACGTGCTTCGAAGTAATAATACGTCATCAGCAAAGTATAGGGAATTTGCTCCCCGGTGAGGAAATGGCTGATATGCTATGCTGTTGAAAACAATAACAGCCAGCTCCCTTGAAAAGATTCAATCCCATTGTCCTGCTGATTCTGTTCAGTATTCTTATCTTTGTACTGAGAAAATTCTACTTTACTGAGTACAGTGATGAAGCCGTTGTCGGAACGATTGAAAAGCTGATGAGCCGTTTTGGCCTGATGAGCGTGGTGTATCTTCTGGGAATTTATGTACTTTGCTCATTCTTTTTTATCCCTGTTCTGATTCCGCTGAATATCGTTTGTGGCGCTTTGTATGGAGCCACTTTGGGGTCTGTCATCGCCATGATGGGTATACTGCTCAGTAGTATGGCGTCTACGATATCTGTCCGCTATGTATTCCGGGGGCTGGGTGCTTTTGCCATGGAACATCAGGATGTAAAAAAATTCCTGAACCAGATTACCCGGCATGGCATTGTGGTCGTGGTCATTGTCCGTCTGGCTTTCGTTGTCCCCTATCTGGTCCAGAACATGATCCTTGCCATGACCAATATTCCCATGAGTCGATTGCTAGTCCTGACACTCGTTGGTGGCCTGCCAGGCGTGGTCAGTTACAGTTTTCTCGGGGCCGGCCTGGTTAATCTGGAAAATGCAGGGCTGTACAGTATTTACATGGGTATCCCACTTCTGATTCTTGTGACAGTAACGGTAGTCATACATCTGCTGCATAAATGGCATGCAACGGGCAGGGAAGAAGATTGAAAAAGTAACGGGATGCTGCCTGGAAATACTGGTAATACCTGTTTAATAAATGAAATCATAAAAAGTGTTAAGGAGTCGTAATGGACAGTCCATTTGATGAGGTATCCGCGTTTGAAAATCCGAAGCTGGAATTTGTTTTTGAGGTGGAGCTGCAATTTACCCGTGTTCAGAATATTCCCAATATGCCGACAGGAGCTGGCCGTGGCGCAGTATATGTTGATAGTGGACAGGTGAGAGGGCCAAGACTCAATGGCAGGGTGGTACCTAATTCCGGTGGCGACTGGGCATTGTTCCGTCCCGATGAAGTCCTCTCCACTGATGCGAGATATATGCTGGAAGCTGATGATGGGACCCTCATCCTGATCAGGAACAATGGGTATCTATGGGGACGGCATCCGGACACCATGCAAAAAATCCGCGACTGGATTTTTAACAGTGGCCCGGAAGTGCCCGAATCCGACTATTACCTGCGTGCCCATCCTACCTTTGAAGTGGAGAGTGGACCCTATGACTGGTTGATGAATCATGTCATTGTCGGTATCGGCCGGCGTCGGGAAAAAGGCAATTGCATACGCTATTATGCGCTTCTCTGATGCATTACAGGGACAGTGACTTTTCCAATTGAAAAAATCACTGCCCCCGGTTTCCTAAATAGTAAAAAGAGAATTTGGATAATGACTTTTCTCAATCCCTGTAATCTGAAACATCCCGACAAACTTTTTATTGGTGGTACCTGGGTTTCGCCAAAAGAAGGGGGTGTTCTTGATGTTGAATCTCCATACCTGGAAGAAGTGACTGCGCAAACGGTCAGTGCTGGTAACGCCGATATGGATGCGGCAGTAGTTGCTGCAAGAACAGCTTTCGATGCAGGTCCCTGGCCGAGGATGACAGCCGACGAGCGCATGCCTTATCTGCAGAAATTACAGGTAGAGTTGGGCAAGCGTGCGGAAGACCTGGCCAATGCCCTGACGCTTGAAACCGGAACCCTCTTTGGTGGTGCCCAGATGATGGCCGGGCTGGGTAGTTTCATGCTGGATTACTTTGCCAGGGGTGCAGGTGGATTTAAATTCGAGGAACCTGTCCAGGCGGCTGATGGTGGCGCCGCGGTCGTTGTGCATGAACCGGTAGGTGTTGTAGTCACGATTGCTCCCTGGAATGCGCCTTATACCATCATGATGAACAAGGTGGCTCCGGCCCTGCTGGCAGGCTGCTGCGTCATTATGAAACCGGCACCGGAAACGCCGCTTGAGGCCTATATTCTGGCTGAATGCGCGGAAGCGGCAGGATTTCCACCGGGTGTTATCAACCTGGTACCGGCCGACCGTGAAGCCTCTGATTACCTGGTCTGTAATCCGGGGGTCGACAAGGTCGGATTCACGGGCAGTACAAAAGCGGGCAGTCGCATAGCCTCCGTCTGCGGGGAACGTATTGGCCGTTGCTCGCTGGAACTCGGTGGCAAGTCCGCTGCCATTATCCTGGATGATTTTGACCTGGATGAGGCTGCAAACATGCTGGCGGGAGTCATTACTATCGGTACCGGTCAGGTCTGTGTCACTTTAAGTCGTGTACTGGTTTCCCGGGAGCGCCATGATGAACTGGTGGCTGCCCTGAAAAAAGTGTTGGATGCAGTGAAGGTGGGTGACCCCATGGATCCCGAAGTCCAGATGGGTCCCCTGGCGATGGCGCGCCAGCTTGAACGTGTTGAAGGCTATATTCGCAAGGGACAGGAAGAAGGCGCCACGCTGGTTACCGGTGGTGATCGTCCCGCCCTCGAAAAAGGCTATTACATCAACCCGACACTGTTTGCGAATGTGGATAACAGCATGACGATCGCCCGTGAGGAAATCTTCGGGCCTGTTTTATGCGTTATTCCTTACGAGGATGAGGAAGATGCTGTGCGAATTGCCAATGATTCTGACTTTGGCCTGTTTGGTGCCGTGCTGACCAATGACAATAGCAGGGCTTACGAAATTGCCCGTCGAATCCGCACGGGGGCCTATGCACAAAATGCATTCAGGCTCGATTACTTTCTTCCCTTTGGCGGCTTCAAGCAAAGCGGTATTGGCAGGGAAGGGGGGCAGTCAGGCTTGAAAGCGTACACAGAAACCAAGACCATTCTGTTGAATGAAATTCCAGCGGCACTGTCATAACTATGGCGAAAAACAGGGGTAGCACAATGAAACATCTGGTAAATGCAGGCATGGTCCTGGCATCGCTGTTCAGCATGGGTACTGCCTTTGCCCAGGATGATTTACTTCAGTCGGCATTTGAGGGTATCGCAGAAATTGGCAAGCAATGGAGCGGAGAAGTCAATGTGGCCACGCAGATTCTCTATACTCCCCTGCACAAGGCCGTTGATGATGAAGGTCTGGTCCTGCATGCGGACATTGCCTACGGAGAAGATCCCTTGCAGAACTTCGATCTGTGGGTAAGTGATATGGACTTTCGCGAGAGTGGGCCGGTCCTGGTGTATTTTCATGGTGGTGGCCTGGTCCGTGGCGACAAGGTGAATCCGGGAACTGATAGCCTTATTTACAGCAATATAGGCAAGTTTGTTGCCCGTATGGGTGGGGTCGGAATTAATGCCAATTATCGACTGGCCCCTGCAGCGAAGTGGCCTGACGGCGCTGAAGATCTGCGCCTGATTATTGAATGGATAAAAGAAAATGTGGCCGAATTCGGGGGTGATCCTGACAATATCATTCTGATGGGTAACTCGGCCGGGGCGACTCATGTGGCAACCTATCTATATCACGAGGACAGCCAGTTACCCGAAGGTCCGGGTATCAAGGCAGCGGTCCTGAGTTCATGTGGGTGTGGCTCAGATGCATCGGTCTATTATGGTGATGATCCTGTTCTTAGGGCCGCCAGATCACCTTTGGGGCTGGTAGATAGCTACGAAGGTGATCATGTCCCGGTGTATCTCTGGAGTGCGGAATATGATCCGGCCAATATTGAGACCAGTGTTGCCCGCTTATATGCGAAGCTGTGTGGTAAATATGCCGATTGCCCGATGTATACCCAGTGGCAGGGTTATAACCATGTCAGCCATGTTATGAGTATAAATACACGCGACACGACCATAACCGATGGACTGATGCGTTTTTATCATGATCTTGTTGGCCCTCGTTAGAGTGGTTTTCAAGGCATAAAAAAACTGGCAAAAGCCAGTTTTTTTATGCATGAGATTTCAGTTCAGGGTGTATCGACAGCCAGAGGGTCCGGTATGGAGCAGCCATCCACTTTGGCACATTCCTCCTGCAGGTATCTGGCTGTCTCGAAGAACGGCAATGGTGCTGAATCGTTGTAGGCAGGCTCATAACGTGCCATGGCCAGATCAAACGGGGTATCTCCGTCCTCATCAACGACCTGCTGACGGGCATCATTTTCAATCAGGAAACGGGCTACATCTGTCCATCCCTGTTTGGCCGCTCCATGCAGGGCAGTTTGGCCGTGGATAACTACCTCACCCTCATTGGCTGGATGAATATTCTTGTCACGCTGGTAATCCACCGGTTCAACACCGGGGGGCAATGCGGGATCTCCCGACAGGGCATTGATATCAGCCCCGGCTTCCAGCAATAGCCTGATTGCCTCGATGCTCTGGTCCTGGGTGCGAAACCTGCCTCGAGTCGGATTAGAGGTATGGCCAATACCTGCCACAATCATCATTGGCGTCTGACCTTCCATATTGGGCAAGTCCGGCAATGCACCATGAGACAGGAGTAGAGCAGTGCTTGCTGCATCTCCGCCTTTGACAGCCCGCATTAGTGGAGTGGCGCCATTGGTCAGTACCTTGTCATATCCACGATCATAAATCGCATTGCGCAGTGGAGGTACCATTTTGAGTTGCATATTGGGATTGGCTCCCCGTTCAAGCAACATGACGGCAATGTCATAACCGGTCGTCTCATCGGCAGTCGGGATATCCGGTCTTCCACCTATGGGCAGCGTGTGCAGATCGATGGCATTGAATAGTGGTGAGCGACCATAAATATCCCATTTTTCCACACTGGCGCCTGCTTCTATCAAGACGGCTGCAGTGTTGAAATGCTGGTTAAGCAAGGCCGTGTTTAGGGGTGTTACCCGCTCGGGATCATGGGCATCCAGATTGGCCCCGGCAGCAACCAGTTCATGGATACACGCAGTACAGCCTTCACGCGCTGCAAAATGCAGGGCAGTCAGTCCACCTTTGTTCAGATGTTTTGGACGGGGTTCGTTCAGTGTCGTGCGATCCCAATGCCGTATAATGCTCTGCAGATTAACATCGGCGCCATGCTCAGCCAGAAGTTTTATCATGGCTGGTTGACTCTGGGCCGCTGCCCACAGCAGGGCAGATTGACCACCCCATTGCTCCACTGCATTGATATCGGCGCCATGGTCAAGCAGCAGTTCGGCGGCATCCAGCAAGCCGGCACGGGCAACATTCATCAATGCGGTTTCCCCTTCCGGGTTGCGCCAGTCCGGGTCGGCTCCATTCTCCAGTAGTAAAGCCAGAATATCAGTCGCACCGATGATAGCCGCTTCAAGCAAGGCGGATGTTCCGTAATCATTACTGGCATTGATGTCTGCACCGGCCTCCACCAGGGCTTTGGCTAGTTCAAAATTACCCAGGTACGCGGCATACATCAGTGCTGTGGTCCCGTCGGCCCGGGGAGCATTGGCATCAGCGCCCTCGGTAAGCAGTTGCAGCGCCTCGTCTCCCTTGCCAGCGACGATGGCATCAACAACCTCTCCTGCAGTGGCTGACTGGCCGATGAGAAGGAAGATAAGTAGTGAAATAACCCTGATGTTGTTAGTCATTGTGTAATTGCTGTAAGTAAGTGAGCGTTATAGTATTACTGGCAGTTACAGCTTTTTCAACAGCTTGGTAAAACCAGTTGGCAACGGGTTTCCGGCGGGCACTTTTTTAACAAAAAATTTACAGTGTAAAACTTCATGACAGAAGCACAGGCGAATCCCTTGCGGGAGTCGGGTAAACCACTTTTTTTCAAAGTGGCGAATACAGAGGAAATTGGTTTCCAGGCCCCGGATATCCGACTCGGAGAAGCGGTACGCCTGTGTGTTCGCTCGCTGTCGGTCATGCAAAAGGAAGCCCTGGTGGCATCAGCACGGACCGGCGCTGTCTGGCGCCTGGCCAGTGATGAGGGGGCGTACCTGGCAGGACTGGATGAAGCCCCATGTCCCCTCTCTTTCCTGACGACAGGAATGGTGTGCTCCTACATGAACGAGATTGTGGCCCTGGCCGCTCAGCGCAATATTTCGATAAATAATATTCGCCTGATTCAGGATAACTACTACACAATGAAAGGCTCGGCCCTGCGTGGCACCATGACTGGCGGCGCAAGGGATGTAGAACTGGAAGTCCAGATAGACAGCCCTGCTGATAAAAGTGAGCTGGAACTGTTGGTGGCCGATGCTGTTGCGGCTTCACCTTTGAATGGCCTGATGCGTGGGGCCATGGAGAGCCTGTTTACCCTGTCTCACAACGACAAGGAGATAAAACCCGCCAGAGCCTTGCCGGTGGGGCGTCCAGCCGAGCCGGACCCCGGTGATCATTTTGATAAAGCGCAGCCTACGAATGACGACTGGAGTGGTCTGCTCATCAAGGGAGGGATGACGCCAAAAACCGAAGAGTCCGTTACCCTGGCCGGTGACAGTCTTAAAGAGGAACAGGACCGCATTCTGCATATTCGAGGTATCTGTACACGGCGCGAGGATGGTTTGAAACAGGTCGAGCAGCATCTATTTAATCCCCATGGGTCTATTTTTCACTTCCTGTGCGATGAGGCACCGGAAAACGGTGGCAAGGGACTGGCTCCCGATGCTGCTTCCTACATTTCTGCTGGCATTGGTTTCTGCTTCATGACCCAGTTTGGTCGCTATGCCAAGATCGTGAAAAAGGAACTGGAAGAGTACCGGATTATCCAGGATACCCACTTTTCCCTGGGTGGAGCCAGTTGGGGAACCGGCAAGGCAGGAACGGCAGATCCGGTAGAGACCCATGTTTATCTTGTCACTGAACAGGATGATGATTTTGCCAGAACGGCGCTGGATATGTCGGAGCAGACCTGTTTCCTTCATGCTTTCTGTAAAGCTGATCTGAAAACCAGGGTCAGCATTTCCGGTTACTCGAAATAATCTGGAATACTGCCCATGACTATACCCTTGCCCGCTTCACTACGATTCATCTTTTGGGTCGTCCTGTCACTTTTCCCGATGTTTTCACTGGGCCAGAGTAAACCTGATTTTTCAGGAGTTTGGGAAATGGAAGGCTGGTCCGCTGATGCCTGGGATGTTGAACCACCATATACTGAAGCAGGAAGAGCGGCTTATGAAGCCTGGGTGGCTGACCCCCTTTCCGACCCCGCTCATCAATGTATCTTTACCCTGGTGAGAATCACGACGGCTCCCATGTTGCATGAGATAATTCAGGAGGAAGATCGGGTTCTGCTTCTATACGAGTACCAGCACCAGGTCAGACGCGCTTATATGAACAGGTCTGATGCGGAGATTCCCTATCCAACTTTAATGGGCTACTCCAGTGCAAGCTGGGAAGATGATACTCTCGTCATCAAGGCCAGGGGAGTCACAGCAGGTTTTCTGCGACCTCAGGGAGTGCCTCACTCTGCAAATCTCACCGTCATGGAAAAACGGACCATGCTTGAAGGCGGAAAGACGAAACAACTGGAAACCATTATTGATGATCCCGAGTTTTTTAGCAGACCATGGAGTGTGACAACACAATGGAAGCGTTCGGATTTCGACATTATGGATTACGATTGTATTCCCAGGCCACACCTGGGTGATGAGTAAAGCAGAAACGGGGGTACAACAGATGAAATGGGGATTAACTGGAGTCATGCTGGCGCTGGCGGCATCACCTGTGCTTGCACACCACTCATTTTTATCCATATATGATCAGGAAGCCATCACCACAATTGAAGGTGTTGTCACTGAAGTCTGGTTTGAAAACCCCCATAGTCGCGTCTATATCGAATCAACAGATGCAGAAGGGAGCAAAACGCTGTGGGAATCCGAAACTTATCCCCGAAATATCCTTGTTCGTCGTGGTTGGAATCACAATGATCTGAAAGCGGGTGACAAAGTGATTCTCACAGGCAGGCTGGCTAAAAACGGCACTCCCAGGCTACAGATGCTGACCCTTGTAAGGCCTTCCGATGGATGGGAAGGTATAGGCTTTGCCCCGGATTCAATTGATTGACTACCAGAATTATGGCTTGCCAGAATATGCATATATGACCAGATATCTTTCCCTGCTTGTTACTGTCATTGTCGGGCTGAATTTCGCTGTACTTTCACAGGCCCAGGAAGTCCCGCCCAACAGTGAGGTCCCCCAGCGCATCCAGCGCGTTGTCGACGGGCATAAATTGCCCGAGACCAGTTTCAGCTTTCTGGTTCAGGAAGTGGGAACTGACACACCGCTGTTTTCCATGAACGCCAGCATACCCATGAATCCAGCCTCTGCCATCAAGACAGTAACCACACTGGCGGCCCTGGAATCACTCGGGCCGGCGTTTAACTGGCAGACCGAGCTTTATGCGCTGGGTCCAGTCAGCAATGGAGTGCTGCAAGGTGATTTGCTGATGAAAGGAGGCGGAGACCCTTTTCTTGTTGAGGATCAGCTGCGCAACATGCTCAAATCCCTGCAACGGGCCGGTGTGGAACATATCACCGGTAATCTTGTGCTGGATGGCTCTTATTTTGATGCATCTGCAGAAAATGGTGAGTTGATTGACAACCAGGCTGGGCGTGCCTATAACACACGTCCCAATGCGGTCATTGCCAATTTCCAGGCGATGACCTTTTTCTTTTATCCCCATCCCAATGGGCGCGATGTCATCATCCATACTGATCCCCGTCTGCCCAATGTGAAGGTTACCAACCGCCTGCGCCTGGCCAACCGATCCTGTGGTGGTTATCAACGCGGCATCAGTTTCAACCTGAATCCTGAAGATCCCTCGGAAGTTATTTTTGAAGGCAATTTTCCAGCCCGATGTTCCCGGTACCAGATGGTAAGGGAAGTGCTTGATGCCCCGGATTATACCTTTGGCCTGTTCCAGGAGTTGTGGATGGAACTGGGCGGTACCCTGGATGGCGATCTCCTGCGGGGGCAGGTACCTGATGACCTCGAACCAATTGTTATCTGGAATTCAGTGCCCTTGTCCGATGTGATCAAGTCCATCAACAAGTACAGTAATAATCTGATGACCCGCCATTTGCTGCTTACCCTGGGTGCGGAAGTTCTTGGTCCCCCGGCTACCGTGGACAAGGGGGTCGAGGCCATGAAGAATTACCTGGAGCTCAAGAGCCTGGATTCCACACAGCTAACCCTGAGTAATGGGGCGGGTCTCTCACGGGACACGCGTATTACCGCAGAATTGCTCAATGACATGCTCCAGAGTGCCTGGTCCAGTCCTTATATGCCGGAGTTTGTCGCCTCCCTGCCTATTAATGGCATGGATGGGACGATGCGAAATCGTGTGCGGGGCTCCCGGATGTCGGGACGAATGCATGTGAAAACCGGATCACTGGATGAAGTCGCAGCCGTCGCTGGCTTCGTATATTCACAAAGCGATAAAGTTTACTCTGTGGTGGGCATGGTCAATCATGAATTGGCTGATCGCGGGCCGGGGGCAGAGTTGCTGAATGAATTTTTAACCTGGGTCTACTTACAATAGAGGAATACAAGAATGAACGGTAAGTTATCACTGCTGATGACAGGATCGTTAATGTTGCTGGTTGCCTGTGGCAATGAAACAGCTACGGAATCAACGGATTCTGAGGCAATGGTTGAAACAGTTGTTGTGGAAAGTGAACCGGCGGGGCCGATGCTGGCACCCTTGCCTGGCTATGAAGGGGAAGTCCCTGACCTGACAGAAAAAACCACTGTTTTGATGGTGACTGAAGCCGGGGATATAACTATTGAAGTTTATCCGGCTGCAGCCCCCAATGCCGCAGCCCGTTTTGTTGAACTGGTGGAAGCCGGTTTTTATGACAACACACCGGTGTTTCGTGTAGTACCAGGGTTTGTAGCGCAGTTTGGTATTAACTGGCGGGATGAGTATCCATCCTGGCAGGATAATAATTTTGATGATGACCCGACCATTTTCGCCCTGGACAGGGGAACCCTGGCCTTTGCCAAGGCTGGACCCAATACAAATTCCACCCAGGTATTTATCAACTACGTGGAAAACAATCGACTGGCAGATCCCCAGTATAACTTCACAACCTTCGCCATCGTGACTGAAGGCATGGATGTGGTCGAATCCTTCATTCCTGTGGGGGAGCCCGGTGGCGGTCTTGACCAGTTCCGGCTCTGGAATGATGGCCAGGCTTATCTCGAGTCACTGGATACCAGGCCCGTGATGATTCAGCAGGCGATGATAGTTTCCGACTGAAAGACTTTCCTGGCTAGTTATCCTCGACCAGGCTTTCATGAATGATGAGCAGGGCTTCGGCTTCTCCGGGTCTGCCAGTCAGCGTTTGCGGTTTTTTATTGAGCAGTTGCTTGAAAGTTGAGGCTCCCGGGCATTCATCGTAGAACTGGTCCAGAGCAGGCAGTTCATCGAAACTGATCTGTTCATCAAACGTATACCGGATGGCATCCAGGGATTCCCACAGTACTGAATCGGCGGCCATTACCGGTCTGTCCATCATGGTCCTGTTCCATTCCCATTCAGCCATTGTTGTATTGAGCGTTTCAAGATGCATTTCAATGCGTTTTTTAAAAATCGCGGTGGTGGCTGGAACATTGGCGCCGGGATGAAAGATGTCACACCAGATCAGGTTAATGCAGGACACCAGCAGGTCAAGGAATGCACTGGAAGCCAGTTGTCGGTGCCTGAACCAGGCAGTTTCATCAAGGTCGCTGTCGCCCAGCCTGGTATCCAGATATTCCAGTATGACCAGTACTTCATTCAGGCGCATATCTCCCCATTGGAGAAATGGCAGTTTCTGGAAGTCGCCTGAAATATTCCTGTCATTGCGGATAATAGGCCAGTTACTGTTGTCTTTAGCGAGCTTGATACGATCATCAGTAAACGGCACCTGGTGATGTGCGAGCAGTGCGCGAATAAACTGGGCGCGTCCGCGCAGGTCGAAATAATGCAGTGTGATGGCTGGAGTGTCAGGCATGACGGATATTTCCCGGGTAAATCTAAAAAATTGATCATACCGAAGTTTGGTATGGATAGAGAAGTGGACTGTCGTGATTGTGGAATTACAATAGCAGGCCTTTATAAAGTAATGAAAAAGAATTCTCCATGACATTTCATCCCCTTGAAAAAACCGACAACCTGCATCCCGAATATCGCCAGAGTTTCCGGGTGGATGGTTACCACCTGTTGTTGCTGATGCATGAAAACGAGCCCTATCTGCTCGATAATATCTGTCCCCATGCCGGGTATCCCATGGAGCAGGGGAAAGTGATTGAGGGCAAACTGCGTTGTCCCATGCATGGTTACCTGTTCAGACTGGAAAATGGCGACTGTACCTTCCATCCGGAAGGACCCTGTCGCGGTATACAGGTATATGATGTAGTGATTAAGGGGGGTGACGTGGGCGTATACCTGGAAGAAAATTCAGGCCCCCAGCGGGAAGGATGACGGTTAAAGGATCAGGCCAACAATAGCGGCTGTCAGCGAAGTGGCCAGAGTGCCGGAAAGAATGGATAGAGGGCACAATGCCATAATATCCTTGATCCTTGCCGGACATATGGTCATCAATCCGGCAATCATGATTCCCACACTGCCCAGGTTGGCAAAGCCGCACAGGGCATAGGTCATAATCAGACGGCTGTGCTCTGTCAGCGGTGTCGTCTGCAGGTTGATAAAGGCTATGAATTCATTGAGGATGGTTTTTGTTCCCATCAACTGACCGGCAGTGAAAGCTTCTTCCCAGGGAATACCGATCAGCCACATCAGGGGAGCGAATATAGTGCCTGACAGGCGCGCCAGGGTGATTTCCTCTCCATAGACGGATGGCAGTAGTGACAGGGCTTCATCAACAAGGGCTGCCAGTGCCACGAACACGATGAGTGTAGCGATGATGTTAACCAGCATTTTCAGGCCGACAAGCGTGCCTTGCATGATGGCGTCCATGATGCCTTCATAGTGCAGGATCGTGTCTGCTTTCTTACCGGCTTCCTCCACGGAAATGGCCACCGGTTCCTCAATGGGCTTGATCATGATGGCCAGCATGATTGCTGCCGGAGCACTGATTACCGAGGCGACGAGTATATGGGAAAGCGGTGTATCTATGACGCCGGTTAGCAACGCGGCATAAAGGCCCATCACGGTTCCTGCCACGGTGGCCATTCCGCAGGTCATCAGGATAAACAGCTCAGCGCGGGACATGGAATCCAGGTAGGCGCGGATCAGCAGCGGTGACTCCACCTGGCCGAAAAAAATACTGGCAGCAGCACCGAAGCCGATTTCACCACTGAGGCCGAAACTCTTCTGCAGCAGGCGGCTGAAGCCATTCACAATCAGCGGAATAATGCGCCAGTGCCATAAAAGTGCTGACAGCACGCTGGTCACGAGTATGATCGGCAGGGCGGTGAAGGCCATACTGCCCATCGCAGCGGGATCAGTAATTTCAAAGGGCGCATCCCCACCCCCGACAAACCCGAAGACATAAGCGGTTGCGGTTTCGGTAGAGCGGATAACAGCCGATATACCACGGTTTAACAACAATAGCACATCCTGGAAAGGGCCAACTTTCAGGAGCAGACCGGCAAGGACAAACTGCAGTCCCAGCCCGGTAAGAATAACTTTCCAGGATTGTAGCTGACGCCCGCCAGCGAGCCAGGCAACCAGAAGAATCGCCAGAATGCCAAGTATGCCCTGGAATGGAATATCACTGCCGCCCACGATATTTACGCTGCTTGTTTGTCGTTGAAAGAGGTTTATCCTATAAAAGTCTTGCCTGTGTGGAAAGGTAATTCCTCCGGGGTCGGGGGTTGGATTGGGTATTGGCTGTAAGGTAGGAATGAAGTGGTCTATGTGCCAGTCGGTTCCAGGGATATCATCATGGCAGATTTAGTGAATGGATAATCCCGCGTTAAGGACTTCAGATGGATTCCTGTGTTATGGTTTTTCTTCAATGAGGGAAAAAATGGTGCCGGTAGTCATATTTAAAAGACATCGGGGGGTGTTTTTATGAAGAGCAACAAGTTGATAATGCTTGCAAACCTGGTTTTGTTAATGTGGAGCGTGCAATCACACGCTCATCATTCCTTTGCTGCCGAGTTTGATATCGAAAAGCCGGTGCAACTAAAAGGGGTCGTGGCAGAAGTTGAGTTCATAAACCCCCATTCCTGGATTCATATTGATGTCACTCGTGACGATGGATCTGTGGAGCGCTGGGAGATTGAAGGGGGTACACCGAACACACTGTTCAGACGCGGGATTAACCAGAATACCTTGCCGGAAGGAACAGAAATCATAGTGGATGGTTACCAGGCCAGGGATGGTTCCAATCGGGCCAGCGGTCGGGACGTGACTCTGACAGATGGCAGCACACTGTTTCTGGAGGGATCTGCACCTCCATGAGGAGACAGAGCATTTTGGGCAGGGCAGATAGAAACCAGGAGGAGTAAATGGTTAATGTGTTGAAACGGTTTTCGGCCATCTTATTACTGGCTGGATCATCCCAGGCCTGGAGTCAGCCGGATCTCAGTGGTATCTGGCAGGCCTTGAATACCGCCAACTGGGATTTGCAGGCCCATGCTGCAGAACCCGGTCCGGAACCCGGGCTTGGTGCACTGCTGGCCGTTCCCGGTGGAGCAGGTGTTGTTGTCGGTAATGAGATTCCCTACCACCCTGATGCCCTCGGGCAGAGAAACCTGAATCGTGAGAACCGCTGGGTTGATGATCCGGAGCTGAAATGTTTCATGCCCGGTATTCCCCGGGCCAACTACCTGCCCTATCCGTTCCAGATCGTGCAGGGGGATAATGTGATCATGATGACCTATGAGTTTGCGGATGCGGTCAGGGTAGTCAACATGGAGGACCCAGGTCCTGCCCCGGCTAACAGCTGGATGGGATGGAATGTGGGTCATTGGGAGGGAGAGTCGCTGGTGGTAGAGGTTACAGCCCAGCATGATGATACCTGGCTGGATCGCTCGGGAAACTACCACAGTGATGCTATGCGTGTTACTGAGCGTTATACATTGCAGACACCCGACATCATGCTCTACGAGGCCACTATGGATGACCCTGAAATTTTTACCAGACCCTGGACTATTCGTATGCTCCTGTACCGGCGTGTTGAAGACAATGCCCGGCTGATGGAGTTCAAGTGCATACCCTTTGTTGAAAATGTGCTCTACGGTGCTATTGGCAGACCGGAAGGAGAGTAACTGATGAAAATTTACCTTAGCTTGCTCGATTATTTTCTGTCGGGCTGGAAGCGGAGAAGTCTGTTGCTGGCATTTCTATTTGTTGTGAGCTTCCCTGTCAGCGGACAGATTGCCCCCGGGCAAGATTGGGAAGTACCCCGGCTCGCCAATGGGCGGCCGGATATGCAGGGTATCTGGACCAATAAATCCATAACACCTTTTGAGAGACCCGAGGCGCTTGGTGACAAGGCTTTCTTTACGCCGGAAGAAGCGGCAGCCTACACTGACACGACCAATGAGCGAAGCAATCGCGATGTGCGTACCGATGACGTGCTGGATGTGCTCAATGCCTATAATGATTTCTGGTGGGACTCAGGCGAAAGGGTGCTGCCAAACCTGCGAACTTCCATTATTACTGAGCCTGCCAATGGGCGGATACCGCCTTTGACTGCAGAAAGGCAGGCTGAGGTGGATGCTCGTCAGGCTGCGATAGACGAACGCTGCCAGCAACAGGGATCAGGATGCGCTATCGCTAACAATGGTACCTTGGCTCCAGCCGATGAACCCTGGAATATGGATTTGATGTCCCGATGCATTTCTTTTGGCACCGTCGTTCCCATGTTATCGACGGCCTATAACAATAATTACCAGATAGTGCAGTCTGATGGCTGGATGGCGGTCAATACCGAGATGGTTCACCAGGTGCGACGTATTCCGACGGATGACCGTGAACATCTGCCAGGGAATGTTCGGCAATGGTACGGGGATCCGGTTGGGCACTGGGAGGGCGATACGCTGGTGGTTGAGTCCACCAATTTCAGGGGAGATTTTTTTGGTCGCATGAGTAGCGCGGATGAGAACCTCAGGGTGGTAGAGAGGTTCACCCGTGTTGCACCGGATATTCTGTTATACCAGTTTACCGTTGACGATCCCAGTGCGTGGACAGCTCCCTGGAGTGGTGAAATCCCCCTGACCCGGAGCGATGGGCTGCTCTACGAATATGCCTGCCATGAAGGTAACAGGGGAATGCGCAACATCCTCAGGGCCGCCCGTCTGGAGATGCAGTCGACAGACACGGAATAACCAAATTCCTGCCTGAGATAAATCTGTCGCTGACAATTCCTGCCAGCGCATTATAATAGCGCCCCTTTGCTCCGGAGATTCTCCGGGCGTATTCCTGAACAACAGGCACTTCTCCGTGAAAAAAGATATTTTAAAGATGGCCCTGATCCTGGGTTCATTAAGCTGGATCGGCCCGTTTGCTATTGATATGTACCTGCCGGCCATGCCCATTATCGCCGACGACCTAGGTGCTACAGTGTCTGCCTCCCAGGCAACACTGATGGCCTTCTTTATCTCTTTCGGGCTCAGTCAGCTTGTTTACGGACCTGCCACGGATGTCATGGGCCGTAAGCCACCATTGTATTTTGGCCTGGTCGTCTTTGCGGTGGCATCCGTAGGCTGCGCAGTCTCGCCGACTATCGAAATCCTCATCACCATGCGTTTTGTACAGGGTATTGGTGCCGCAGCGGTTATGAGTATTCCACGGGCAGTAATTCGAGACCGATTTACCGGCAATGAAGCCACAAGACTCATGTCCACAATCATGTTGATTATTGCTATTTCACCCATGTTTGCGCCTTTGCTTGGCAGTGCCGTGATTGTTCCCTTCGGCTGGCGTGCTGTATTCATCGCTGTGGCCCTGGCTACCGGTGTGGGTTTTGCGATGACACGATTTGCCCTGCCGGAAACCCTGGCGCCTGAAAACCGTTCGCCATTCAAGCTCCGTGAACTGCTCGGGGCCTTTGGCGTGCTGTTCCGTGATGGGCCCTACATGGGGCTGACCCTGATAGGGGGTATGGGGATGGGGAGTTTCTTTGCTTTCCTGGCGACAAGTTCGTTTCTCTACATGGATTACTATGGCCTGACTTCATTTCAGTACAGCCTGGCATTTTCCCTGAATGCTTTCGGTTTTTTTGCGGCCAGCCAGATTGCGGCCAACCTGGAAGCGCGTTTCGGGGTAATGAATGTGATCAAGTGGGCAGTCAGTGGATATTGTGCCTTTGCCTGTAGCCTGTTCCTGTTGGTTGTATTTGGTGTGGACGCTTTCCCGGTACTCGTTGGTGGATTGCTTTGCACCTATGCGTTTCTTGGCCTGGTATTACCAACGTCCATGGTGCTGGCCCTGGAGGACCATGGGCCAATTGCGGGAACAGCAGCAGCGCTTGGCGGAACCTTGCAGATGGTGGTAGGTGCGATTGCGATCGCCATCGTCAGTGCGGTGTTCAATAACACCCCTTTACCATTGGTGGCAGCGGTAGCCATATGCTCCCTGGTGGCGGTTACACTGTCCTTTTTCTTTCTGAAGAAGCCCGCTCCGGCATCAGGATAGTTAGGCATAACCAACGAGCGAACCCAGTTGCTGTGCTTTAGGTCTTGAAGCGTGACAAAATACCGGGCAATGATTCTTCCTGAGAAAGCAGGTGAGAGATCTGCCAGAAGGGAAGGTTAAACCCGTCCTTTTCAAAAAGCGCCAGGCAGGGAAATAAATGCCTTGTTGATATAGGTAATTTTCTCCTGCTTATCCAGGACATGGCGGCATCTGCAATCTGCTTCATTGCCTTGAGTTACACTTTTTCTTTACCCTCCAGAATAGCAAGTTCAGTAGTATCGTGATCGACGCCACGATAGTCCTGGAACTCACCTTCCTCATTTAAAAGTGGCACACCGCTGGTATTTGTGTTGACCTTCTGCCCATTCTTGTGGGGTGTATGGTATCAACAAGCCTGAGCTTTTCCGGAGTTGAGAGTAATTGCCGAAAGTCTCTCTCTATTCTTCCGGGTTCTGTGGGGAGTATGAGGTCAAGTGGAGTTTTATCGATGACTTCTTCGGGCTGGTAACCAAGCAGTTGACTACATTGTGGACTGGCTTAGGTGTAGACACCATTACTGTCGATTTCCCATAAGCAGTCGTCGACGGATTCAATGGGATTTTTATACCTGATAAGCTTGTCGAAGCTTGTATCCGTATGAGAGTCAGGGTGATATTTGGCGTCCATGTCAAACCTTCGTTATAACTCATGGGTTACTAATCATTTCATCCATGCTGTGCTTTTATATTGGAGCTATATCTTTTATAAAAATGTGAGATGGAAAAAAATTGCAGAAATTCGGGAAAAGGTACGATCATTACAAAATTACTGAATCAGGGCATTCGGGGATTTTCTGATTTTTTCATTATTCGGTTTGGACATAAGAAATAAATGATGAATAGTATTTTCAGTGAGGGATTTGTCAGGATCAGTGTATTTTTTTCATGCATTCTGATTTTTGCCCTACTTGAGTTGAAGCTGCCAAGGCGTGAGCTCGCTTATTCAAAAAGCAGGCGTTGGTCAGTGAATATTGGGATCAGCGTTATTAATACAGCCTTTGTTCGGCTGGTATTTCCTGTTGCCGGAGTTGCGTCTGCCATGATCGCTTCCGACAATAACTGGGGTTTCCTAAACCGCCTTGATATCGATGACCATGTTGGTATTCCACTTTTTCTCCTGGCATTTGACCTGATGATCTACTGGCAGCATCGCCTGTTTCATGCGGTGTCTTTCCTGTGGCGCTTTCATCGCATGCACCACACAGATCCCGACTATGACCTGTCCACAGGTAATCGTTTTCACCCAGTGGAGATTCTCCTGTCAGCACTGATCAAGTGCGTCCTGATATTATTGCTGGGGCCCCCGGCTGTAGCCGTATTGATTGCTGAAGTGGTATTGAATGCCACCTCAATCTTTAATCACAGCAATATTCGTTTACCTCATTCTCTTGATACTGTCCTGAGGCGGGTAATTGTCACACCGGATATGCATCGTGTGCATCATTCGGTGGAAAGGCAGGAGCACGACAGCAATTTCGGTTTTAATCTGAGTATCTGGGACAGGATATTCGGGTCCTACACGGCCCAACCTGCTGCAGGGCATGAGGCCATGGAGATCGGAATTCGCGGTTTCCGGGGCGATGAGTCCATCAGTCTCTGGAAAATGCTTCTTCAACCCGGCCAGAAAAACCGGGGTTGAAATTCACCAGATTAACGAAAACAGGTCAGGGTGACTGACAGCTGAAACTCTCTGCCGCCATGATGTCTCCCTCACCGTCATAGACTGCGACTTCAGGATACTGACAGACCGGGCGGGTGAATGCCCCAAGGGCGTTTTCCTTACCCTGTAATTCCTGTGGAGGCGCAGGATGAATGCCTGTCAGTGTGCCGGGGTGTTTTTCATCTTCGACCCAGCTTTCCAGGGCACTGAGCCAGTCAATGGCGTGAGCACCTTCCCCACCAGCACAGTGATCCATGCCGGGAACGAGATAGAATGCAACAGACTCTTCCACGCTGTCTTCACCCAGTGCTTCAATCATGGCTTCTACATAATTGACCGTGTTGCCATAGGAAATCAGGCCATCTGTCGTGCCATGGTAGGTGATGAGTTTGCCACCTTTCTCAATAAAGGCCGAGATATCAGGATCCATGGCGATCAGTTCCGCACTATTTTCTACGGCCATTGGCATCAACTCATCGGCATTGAATGCTGCCGGATCCCAGTCTGGATTTTCAAGAAGTATGTCCCTGAAAAAGCCGGTGCCCAGGCTGAACTGGGGAGATGCATAGGGTGCCCAAAGGGGCTCACTGGCTAGACCAGTACCGGGGAACCAGACTGTACCATCGGAGCCGATGACACCGGCATACATGGTCTGTGCTGCAGTCACTTCTTCCGATGCCAGGCATTGGGCAGTGATATCTGCGCTGCACTGCAAACTGGCCGGATCAAAATCGCATTGGGTGATGTTGCTGATGACACGGTCTTCAACACCGTCAAGGGCATCACAGGAACCTATGGCGGCTTCCTTGAGCAGTCCCAGTTTAGCAGGGTTCAGCTTGCCCGCACCCAGGTTGGTCTGGATAACAATGCTCAGGGCCATCAGGGGAGACCAGTTCGCTGCCGGGGCGCCCGCTATGATGGCATCATAATCTTCCGGGAATCGTTGGGCTTCCATCAGGCCCTGGCGACCACCGGTGGAACAGCCGACAAAATAGGATTTTTCTGGTTCGCGGGCATAGCGGCTGGCGGTGATGGCCTGTCCCGTAACCGTAAGTTCATGAACGGCGCGCCAGGCATAATCCCGCAGTTTTTCCGGGTGGCCTACAGCCCAACCCCAGATATCGGCACCTCCATTGATATGGCCGGTGTCGGTATTGGTAATGGCATAGCCGCGCATCAGGGGATCGACCATGGAACTGTGAACAATGGAGCCGGCAACGCCGCCGTTGCCGGTCTGCATGAAGCGACCGTTCCAGTTGTCCGAGGGTAGCCAGAGCTCAAAGCGAATATCGGAATCATCCGTTGGGTGAAGCGCGCCGATAACCCGGCAGAATTCCGGCATGGCAGAATAGTCAGGCCCCGGCCCCGGAAAACCCTGGGCGGGCGGGCTGAAGCTGCCTGCAGCGACAATGTCAGCCGTGGCAATCGTGGTGTTGGGAAAACTTGTGCTTGCCAGTGTGGCGCAGTCCATGGGCATTACAGCGGCGGTCTGGGGGACCATGGCAGGCGCTGTTGCAACGGTCTTCTCACCGGACTGTTCACCGCAGGCTGCAAGCAGCAGAGATGAAGTGACCAATAAGAGTTTGTTTATTCTCATGGTTTTTTTCCCTGATGGTATTTTTTATGCATTCAATAGATTACTGCCATCCCAATGCTGAATTGTAAGGCACGAATATTCCAATGGCCTCCACTTCGTGAATCTGGCCTTCGGTAATTTTGAATACGTGAACCGCCGGCAGATCGTAGGGATCCCGTTTCTCCTCCCACATCAAGACTGAACCATCTGCGGCAATCATGCGGTGGGGACCATTAGCCATGGATTGGCGAAAATGGGAGAAGCCCATAACCAGTCCATTGACCGGATCGATGGCGACCAGCCGTCGGTCGTCAATGCTGTCGATGTAGGCAAAACGGCGTGAATCGAGTTGACCAATACAATCCCGGGCTACTGCTGGCGGGGGATTGCCTTCCAGGTCCACCTGTTCAAAGGTGTCCGGTTCCAGGTAATAAGCGGCGGTAATCATGCCGTTTTCCTGGCGCTCACAATCCGCAGCAAAAGCGCCCAGGGAACTGTTACTCCTGTCCAGGGCTTCGTAATATCCTTCAGCAACACGGCCCAGTGTTTCGCGATCCATACGCTCCCGTTCAGGTACAGCAGTTGTCATCGGCACCCTTGGCGCTTGCAAGCTTGCCATATCAACAATTGGTGGAACTTCATCCACAAGGTGTTCGGCCTCCGTGATTTCCCCGTTTTCCACTTTAAGGCGGAGGCCAAGCAGCGCAGGAGAAACACCGTCTACAGTTTGCCTATGAATGATGGTCATCACACCAATACTGCTCTGTACCGGGTCGGCGATGAATATGCGATAGGTCTCTGACACATTTTCTGTTGTGGCCCAGGTGCCTTCGCCGGGGAGCATGTGGGTAATGTTTTCCACAAAGCTGATGTTGTCAGCAAGCGGTGCCTGCTCTGGAACATTCGCTGCCAGGGCGTCAAGATATTCACTGGCTATGCCGATAAGACAGTCACGGCCACAGTCGCGGGTTTGTGCCAATGTTAAGGCAGGCAACCAGAAGCTCATTACCAGCAATGTATAAAGGTGTATTTTCATGGGCTCTCTTTTTTTACAGGGTTTTGGCGACACGAAAGCCCAGGTAATTTCGCCCCCGCAGGGTATTGGGATAGGGGGCGCCGCGTCTTGCCGTGCGCTGCATATAGGGATTGCTCAGGAAGGTGCCACTGCGAAAAATCCGGTTGGCGCAGTTGCCTGCAGTGTTGGGAGAGCCGTCAGCAGGGGTATCTGCCCTGTCAGCCTGGTAGCAATCCTGTGTCCACTCGAAAATATTGCCATGCATGTCATACAGGCCAAAAGGGGTGGGGGGGAAGGATTTTACGGGAGAGAGTTCATTGACCCATGTATCCCGACCCTCGGCCATACCGCCCAGTCCGGTCTCGCGCAGACCGAAGTTGCCGTAATCGTAGTCGATTTCCGGACCCCACCAAAAGGCTGATGTGGTTCCACCCCTGGCACCATATTCCCATTCTGCTTCAGAAGGCAGGTGATAGGCTTCGCTGCCGGTTTTGTGATTGAGCCAGCCTACAAAATGCTGGGCGTCATACCAGCTCACTCCTACGACGGGGCGATTGCCGCGGGACTGTCCCTGGTAGTCCGGATTGGGTTCACCATCCATTCCCAGGCGCAGCGACTCTTCCACGGCGTAACCGTCGCACCAGGTGTCTCGCACGCAGGCTTCCCACTGGTCCCAGGTCACCGGAGTGGCGGCCATGGCAAAAGGTGCAGCGAACATGATGGTCATCTGCGATTCATTATCCCGGCGCAGTGGCTCATCTTCCGGGGAACCAAGCAGGAAGCTGCCCGCGGGCAGTACAACCATTTCGGGGCAGTGTGTGCACTCCTGGAAAGTACTGCCCGCCTTTGGATAATCCTGTCCGGTAGCCAGGCTGCTTCCCGCTATCAGAAATATGAATAAAGCCAGGCTGTTAAAAAGTCTTTTGGATTGCAACATGACTACCTCCTCCATCGTTTTTATAATCCTGTGCAGCATAACAGGGGCAGTGAGCTTACTAAAAAATAAAGCTGCCGTCCCAAAATCCGCACGGTGAGTGATCTTCAGGTTATCAGGGCGCAACGACCCCAATGAATTTCCGTTCCAGAGTCCATTCAGGATTCCGGCACATTCCGCACTCCTCGCCAATGAAGTAAAGAGCCGCGTTACGGTACCCGCGCAGTTGCCAGTCCAGCCAGTTCACGGCTACCTGAGCCGCGCTCCCGCCATTTTCTTCAGCGAAGGTGCCCCCATGGCCTCGGTCTATATTGGCCACGGCTACGGGAACATGTGTCAGGCGCCGGTAATCATCCATGCCGTTTTCGTAGGCAATATCAGTCTCTCCACCGAGTATGTAGATAAGCGGGGTATGAATATCTGCCAGGGCTTCCTTGCCCAGCTGCATTTCGCCGATATCAATGTCGGCAGGCATGGGTTCATTGAGAATGCCGGTGTTATGCATGACCAGGGTTTTCACTCGGGGATCCGCTGCTTTGTGATTTACCTGTACACCGCCACAGCTGAAGCCGGACAGGGCTATCTGGTCCGGATCAATGCGTTGGTAGAAAGGGCTGGCTGCATCCGCATTCTGCGCGATCGCCCAGTCGATAGCGGAGGTCAGGGAGTCGGCAGTCGTGCGTCGACGTGGTGCGTCACCGGGTTCAGGCGTTGGTGCACCGGGTCCACTGAGAATTTTTCCACCGGCAATTACCAGGTAACCATGGGAAGCCAGTTCCAGTAAATGGAAACGGCTACTGGCTCCATCAAAGGAGCAGCCTCCATTACCCCAGGCCACAATGCCCAGCTTCATGGAGCCCATGGCATCCAGATCCCGTGGACGGTAAACCACATGGTCAGCCAGGGACGCGACTTCTTCCTTGATGGCCGGAAAGTCACCGGTGCCTGGATTGTCAGGGCGCATCGAATTGTCGTCCTGGGCAAGTACTGACTGCCCGATTGAGGCGCAATAAATGGATAGCATCATGGCCATGATGCATTGAAATGGGTTGCTTGGTTTATAGGCTTTCACTGGACTTCCCCTCTGTTTTTTTATGACTATGCCGGTGAAATACCCGGGCGTAAAGTCCCGGGTTATATAGATTATGGCTTCAATGACCACTATAAAGCCTTGATACGTTGTAAGACTACAGGTACAAATGGACACGAACACGGCTATCAGAGCTGTGAATATGAGGGGGAAATACGATGGAAAGAAGAGAATTATTGGCCATGGCCGGAGCGGCACTGGTATGTGGCAGTGCCGGTGCCCAGGCGCAAAGTGGCCAGAATGCAGGTGATAAAGCGGCCAAGGTGGTCCGGGTGTACGCTACACCTGATGGTGGCTCGCGGGTAGAAGAGCTGTCTATTTCACCGGATGCAAAAGCAATACCTGTAACCAGTATGACGGCCAGCGTCTACACGGGGTCCGGTATGAACAGCGAGCCGGACTGGCACACAGCACCGCGCAAACAGTTTGCCATTAACATGAGTGGCGAACTGGAGGTTGAATTAACTGACGGCACGCGGCGTCTCATAGGAAGCGACCTGGTATATCTTGAGGACCTGACAGGGCAGGGCCATGTCACCCGTCCACAGGGGCCGATCACCAATGTGTTTATTCATGTCGAAGACGATTTTGATATAGTGGCCTGGGCGGCCGGGCATTAACCCAGTAAAAATGGGGTCAGAACACCTTTCTTTTGAAAGGAATTCCTGTGGAAATTTGTCTCTGTTCCCCATTTTCTTTTACTGATTTCAGGGGCACCTTATGGCCAGAACCTTTTCTTGCAAAACCTTTTATTTGATGTTGCTGCTCGTTGCAGCGCTGCCCTGTGTTGCTGCAGACAAAACGGTCGCCGGCTTCGATCCGGCCCGGTTGGCGGTCATGGATCAGATGATCCGGCAGGAGGTCGATAGTGGGCGTGTGGCAGGGGTTGTGGTGGCTGTGGCCCGCCAGGGCCAGGTAGTGCATAACAAGGCCTATGGTTTCGCCAACATCGAAAACGATGAGGCGATGACAACCGATAAGCTGTTCCGTTTGTATTCCATGACCAAACCAATCACCAGCGTGGCATTGCTGACGCTTTACGAGAAGGGACTGTTCCAGCTCGCTGATCCACTGGAGAAATACATTCCACAATTTGCCAATCTGAAAGTATTTGCCGGTTATGACAATGGCGGCCACATGATCCTGGAACCGCTCAAGCGCAAGCCCACTGTCCAGGATGCCTTTCGTCATACGCTCGGCCTGTCAGGGGGGCTTGGCAATCATGCGGTAGATGCCATGTACCGTGAAAACGGTATAGACATGTTTGTGCTGGATTCCCTGAGTCAGGAAATAGACAGGCTGGGCCAGGTGCCCCTGCGTTACCAGCCCGGGGAGCAATGGGTATATGGCCTGGGGCATGATGTGCAGGCTTACCTGGTGGAATATTTTTCCGGGATGGCCTTTGAGGACTATCTTGAGCAGACCCTGTTTGAGCCTTTGGGAATGAATGACACCATGTTTGGCGTCCCGTCATCCCGTGCTGACGATTTCGCCAAGGTGTATTCACCTGATGGTAATGGTGGACTTACACCAGAGAATGGCGACCGTTATGCCCGGTTCAATGATCATCACTTCGCTACCCTGAGCCTGTCCTCCTCCACCGGGGATTACCTGAAATTTGCACGAATGCTGCTCAATGGCGGTGAACTGGATGGTGTCAGGATTCTCGGCCGCAAAACAGTGGAGATGATGTCACGCAATCATCTGCCGGAAGTTGTTCCTTCCATCAATAATGGCAATGGTCCGACAGCGACCGGATATGGGTTGGGCGTATCAGTTACGCTTGATCCTGCCCAGCTGGGTGTAATGGATTCAGTGGGAAGCTGGGGCTGGGCGGGAGCAGCGACCACCTGGTTCCGCGTTGATCCTGCAGAAGATATGACCTACGTGATCAATGCCCAGACCCTGCCTGGCGACAGCGCCCTGCAGAACATGATCCAGAACCTGATCTACCAGGCGCTGGTCGATTAACAAAATGGGAATAGGACCAGAACGCATTGCTGTAAAAACTGCCTGAATTGATTTCATTATCAATACCATGTGTTCTGACCCTATTTATCCCTATCTGGCAGGCAGTGCAAAGGCCGTGATGATGTCGCCAATAGCGACAGCAATGTACTGACGCCCATCAAACTCATATGCCATGGGTGAACCGCGCCAGCTATTCAGGTTGGCCTGGAACTGCCATAGCACCTCACCACTGTCGGCATTGGCCGCCATGAACGAGCCACTGGTTTCAGCGAAGAATACCAGGCCGGCAGCAGTGGTTAGCAAGCCCGGAGAGCCGCCGTTGGTTGAGGGAGCGTGGGGAATTTCCACAACGATGTCGCCGGAGTGGATGTCGATTCCCCGCACGAAGCGTTTTTCCTCCTCGCCAGGAACACCACGCGCGACCCCTCCCATATAACTCTGATGCTGGCGCCACTCCTGGTCCCGCTCTGAAAACAGGTTGCAGGCTTCAAGCACCTGGACATAGTAAAGCCCGGTCTGCGCGATATAACCCGTGGAAAACCAGTTGGTCGCGCCAATCAGGCCGGGGCAGACATAGGTTTCCCCGGTAGGGGTAACGCGTAATTCTTTCAGGATCGGACGACCATTTTCGTCGATGCCTTCCGCCCAGTTCTGGTCGATAAATTCCCTGGCCAGCAGCAGCTCACCACTGACCCGGTCAAGTACATAGAAAAACCCGTTGCGGTTGGCCTGTACCAGCAGCTTGCGGGGCCTGCCTTCCCATTCGGCATCAATCAGTGCCAGCGGCTCCTGGGCATCCCAGTCGTGAACGTCATGGGGAGTGAACTGGTAGTACCACAGCAATTCCCCGCTATCCGCATCCAGTGCCACGACACTGTCGGTATACAGGTTGTCGCCTTCGCGGTTATATCCATACAGATCAGGACCCGGGTTGCCAACTGGCCAGTACAGAATATTCAGTTCTGGATCGAATGAGCCAGACATCCAGGTGGCACCGGCACCATGCTCAATGGCTTCAGCGCTGGGCCAGGTTTCCGAACCCGGTTCTCCCCAATGGGGAATGGTCCAGAAACGCCAGGCTTCCTCACCGGTGTCCTGGTGATAGGCCGAAATGAAACCGCGTACCCCTTCATCACCGCCGGCATGACCGCCAATGACAAGGTCATTTACCACCATCGGGGCGTTGGTGCTGTTGTAATTCTCGGTCCAGTCTGCCATTTCGGTTTCCCACAACAGGGAACCGTCGGCTTTACTCAGGGCAACCATGTGAGCATTGTCTGTCAGGAAAAAAACGCGCTCACCGGCTACCGCGACACCGCGGTTGGCGCCAAAGGTGGCATTGCCGGACAGACCGTCGGTAAAAGGTCGATCCCATTGCCATATCTGTCGGCCACTGCCCGCATCCAGTGCCCAGACAGAATTGCGGTAGGAGACATACATGACACCGTCCTCAACCACTGGCGTGGTCTGGACCATACCGGGCGCATTGAGGGTGAAGGTCCAGGCAGCGCCGAGCTGATGAACGTTGTCCGGGGTGATCTGCTTCAGGTCTGTGTGACGGTAACCACGCGTGTCGCCATGGTAACCAGGCCAGTCGGTGGTACTGGTCACTTCCCGGAATCGCTCTTCGGGCAGGCGGCGCAGCAAATGAATGCGACCATTGTTGTCGCGCAGTTGCAGGTCGGCATAACCTTCCCCGGTGACTACACCTTCCAGTCTTGTGCCATCATCCAGAGTCAGTGTACGTCGATCTTCCCGGGCTGCAGGATTGAAGGCCCCGAAGGGTGCGATGGAGCGCATGTAGCCAATCAACTGGAGCAGCTGCTCATCATCCACCGTGACAGGCGGCATGCCTTTGTCGGGATTACCCTGACGCAGGTAGGCGGCCAGGTCCTCATCTGTCAGCGAGGAATAGGCCTGGACAATGGAAGGGCCATATTCACCGCCGGTACCGTCACCGCCATGGCAGCGCGCGCAGCTCAGGTCAAACAGTTCATGGCCTTCCTCCAGGGACTGGGCATTGACCATACCGGTAAAACAGGCAGCCAGCATTGAGCCGGCGAGCAGGGAGAGGATGGATTTAATCGACATATGGTTACTCTCTTTTTCTATCGTTGTAATTGTTATTGGGCGGGCCGCCGGGAGAAGCGTCAGGGCAGGTCAGCCTGTTTATCTTGTTCTTCCCGGTATGTCCGAAAGTCCAGCCCGGGAAAGGGTTAAGGATTTACCTCTCCGGCCACGGGGTTGATTTCGTGTCGACGCGATTTGAAACGCCAGCCTTCCGCCGTTTTTACATAAACGTCATGATACAGACCCAGTTGCCCCGCCGTATCCTCATTCAGAAAGTGGCCCTTGTTCGCCGGGTAAATGGCATAGGAAATGCCTCTGGCACCATCCGGATGGGAATCGATGACCAGGCTTTCCGATAAATGCAGGATGTATGACGTGGGAGTGGTACGACGGGATTCACAGTCAGGTCCGCCGGCAAGAGCGATCAAGGCATCCCGGGTGTTGCGTACCGAGGGCATGCCATCCCCCTGGTCGATGATGTATTCGCCCCCTGGTATGAAAAGGTTCGCAAAGCCCTCACCGGCATCCGTGCAGTAATCGAGATGAAAATTTAGTCTGTTGACCAGTTGCTGAATGGCAATGTAGTCCGCTGGTGACAGGGATGCCGAAGTTGAAGCGCCCGAAGCCTGGGCATTGACCTGGCCGCTACTCAGGGACAGGGCAGCCAGCAACAGGACGCTCAGAAAGGGGGAGCCAGCGATCGTGTATGTCTTTGCTATTGTTATCATCGCCCGATTGTCTCAATCAAACCGGCCGAAAATCAAATACCTGAAAATTTGCAGGTAAACAGCAGCTCCACATCACCCTGTTGTCAGGGAACAGATACAGCAAGGGTTGTCCTTGCACAGTCTGTACAGGGCCCTGATTGAATGCTTGTTAATATGCCCCTTAACTCCGGGACAAATAACAGGCATTATTGACTGACAGTTCACGGTTGCATCACGATTTCGGTTAACACAGTGATAAAAAGAATTATGGATAGTGCAAACAGCAGTGACATTGTCTCCCCATCAGCGCCCCTGAGTCGGCGGGGCTTTCTCAGGGCCAGCACCATGGCCGGGGCCGGTTTCTCCCTGGCGTCGTATTTCGATACCTCGAAAGCACAGGCTGCAGAGCAGCCCGGCTCTAATAACGACGATGATCAGCTCGAACTCAATGCCTTCGTGGAAATCGGCATCGACGGTGCCATCACCCTGTACGCCCACAACCCGGAAAAAGGCCAGGGCACCAAGACCTCGCTGCCCATGATCATCGCCGAGGAACTGGGCGCCGACTGGAATGATGTCACCGTGGTCAGGGCTCCCTTCAATGAAGCCCGCTACGGCACACAGCGCGCCGGGGGTTCCACTTCAACGCCCCGCGAATTCGATCCCATGCGCCGCGCCGGTGCCGCCGCTCGCACCATGTTTATTGGCGCTGCCGCCAGGCGTTTGTCTGAAGACCCAACCCTGTTTTACACCGAGAACAGTCGCGTCATCCATCGTAATTCCGGCCAGGAACTGTCCTTTGCCGAACTGGCCCTGGATGCCGCCATGCAGCCAGTGCCGGACGTGGACACCCTGGCGTTCAAACCCCGCGCGGACTACAACATCATCGGCACCCATGTTGGCGACGTGGACAACCACACCATCGTCACTGGCGGTAGCCTCTACGGCTCGGATATCCAGTTGCAGGGCATGCTCTATGCCGTGTATGAAAAATGCCCTGCCACCTATGGCCGGGTAGTGAGTGCGAATATTGACCACATCAAGGCCATGCCCGGCATCGTTGATGCCTTCCTGGTCGAAGGCAATGACAATGTCGGTGAACTGCTCGACGGCGTGGCCATTGTCGCCCGCTCCACCTGGCAGGCCTTCAAGGCAAAACAGCAATTGGATGTGCAGTGGGACAGGTCACAGGCCTCCAAAGACGATAACGAAGACATCTTTGCCCGTGCCCAGGCTATTGCCGATGCGCCATGGACTAACGTCGTTACTGAGGGAAACCAGATCACCGAATCCGGCAATGTGACTGAGCAGTTTGATGATGAGTTCACGCAAACCCTCACCAGCAGCTACCACTTTCCCTACCTGGCCCATGCCTGCATGGAGCCCATGAACTGCACCGCCCATTACCATGCAGACACAAACAGCCTGGAGATCTGGGCACCGACCCGGCAGCCGCAGTTGACCGTGGCCTCCATGGGTAATGTCTTCGGCATTCCCGCTGAAAATGTCACCCTGCACATGATCCGCATGGGCGGCTCCTTTGGCCGCCGCCGCTTGCAGGATTATTCCTGCGAAGCCGCCGCCATTGCCCGGCGTTTTGATGTGCCGGTCAAACTGCTCTGGACCCGGGAAGACGACCTCATGCACGACCAGTACAGGCCCGGCGGCGTCTATGCCTTCAAGGGCGCCGTCAGCCGCGAGGGTAGGGTAGTCGCCATGCAGACTCACCTGATCGGCGGATCCGTGCGCGGCGTCGCCACCGCCGGCACCCGCCTGGGAGCAGCCGAATTCCCGGCCCTGAACATCGATCACTACCGCGCCGCAATCTCCCTGATCGACACCAATACCCCCACCGGTTCCTGGCGCGCGCCGGGCTCCAATGCCACCGGCTGGGCCGTGCAAAGCTTTATCGACGAACTGGCCCACGCCGCCGGCCGCGATCCGGTGGAACACCTCATCGACATGATGGGCGAACCCCGCTGGTTCGAAGAAGGCAGCACAGGCTCACTGAACACCGGCCGCGCCATGGATGTTATCAGGCTGGCCGCCGAACAAAGCGGCTGGGGCAAAACCCTGCCCGCCGGCCGCGGCATGGGCATCGCCTTTCACTTCAGCCATGCCGGCCACGTGGCCGAGGTGGCCGAAGTCAGTGTGGACGCTAACAACAAGGTTATCATTCACAAGGTCACGGCGGCTGTCGATATCGGGCCGGTCATCAACATGAGCGGCGCGATCAAACAGGTGCAGGGCGCGGTGTTCGATGGCATCAGTTCACTGGCCGGGCTTGAGATAACCATGAAAGACGGCGTCGTGCAGCAGGATAATTTTCACCAGTACAACCTGCTGCGCATGAAGAATGCACGGACCGAGATAGATGTGCATTTTATCCAGAGTGATTTTCACCCGACCGGGTTGGGGGAGCCGGCTTTGCCGCCGGTGATGCCGGCGGTGTGTAATGGAATTTTTGCGGTGACGGGGAGAAGGGTTAGGCAGTTGCCGATTACGCGGGAAGGGTTTTTGGTTTAGGTGAGAAATCAAGTTACTCTGACCCCTTTGATTTAGACTCGGACAGAATGAACGCCAAACGAAATCGCGCTGAGCGCCCAACGGGGCTTTCATCAAGGTTGAGGAAAGCAAGCGGCCGCAGTAGCACATGGATAGCACCAAACGGACAGGCAGTGCGGCTACCTGTGATTCTCGATCTCCTCAGCATAGATCCTGAGAATCCTTCCCGGCGATGGCTTGTAGAAGCCCGTGTAGATCTTGTCGGCACCATACCGCTCTTAGTGAGCGTCAATGTGGAAGGCAGTCCATGTCTGGATAGCGTCCAGCTACAGCGCTTTTTCAGGTGGGCCACTCCCATCGAAGTTGTACAAGTTACCGTGCCGCAACTGCTCGACGATGGTGTTGATCCCTACGAGCATGACTACACAAATGATGGCTATCCCGAAGAGGCGATCGAAAAAGAGCGCGAGCGATTTCACATCGTTGCTGACTACACCTACGACTGGGAAATGTGGGTCGATTCCAACGGTCAGTTACTCTATGTGTCGCCATCTTGCGAGCGCATCTCCGGCTATACGCAGGAGGAGTTTCTCGCGGATGCCAATTTGAGCCAAACGATCATAGACCCAGAGGACCGCATCGCTTACTCACGGCTCAATGGTGACACGGAACCTCTGGAAGCTGCCGAAGGTATCGAGTACCGAATCCGCACCAAAGCGGGAAATGAAAAGTGGATCGAACAGCGACGCACTCCGGTGGTTACTGACGACGGGCGGTATCTGGGTTATCGAATAAGCAATCGAGATTTTACGGAGCGGAAGGCAGCAGAGGCGAAGGTCGAGTTCTTGGCGATGCACGATGCGCTCACGCTGTTACCTATTGCGCGACCGACTGGAGACCGCCTTGGCGGATGCTCGGCGACGGAAATCTAAAGTCGGACTCCTTTACCTCGATCTTGATCACTTCAAACCCATCAACGACAAACTCGGCCATGATGCGGGTGATCTCGTCCTTGAAGGTGTTGGAAGTCGCCTCAAGGAGAATACCCGAGAGTCGGATACGATAGCTCGCATCGGTGGCGACGAATTTGTGGTAGTACTTTGCAACCAATCTGATTACGAGTCTGTGTTGCATACGGCGCAAAAAATTCAGGCTGCGATTAGCGTGCCCTACAAAACGGGATCGGAGTTATCGACCATTGGCGTGAGTATTGGGGTCGCCCTTTACCCCGATGATGCGAAGACCAGTGTAGTATTGCTGAAGGCGGCCGATGCGGCTTTGTACGCCGTGAAGGAGACGGGAAGGGGGAAAATCCGACGAGCCGGGAGTGCCCATAAATACGATAAAATAGGATAAATAGCGACAGATCTATTTTTCTGGTCGCTCCGGCCTGCAGACCCTGTTGCCCAAGCCCAGAGTGAACTTGACTCGCTTTCATGGGGTGTTCGCCCCCAACAG
>CAZDCK010000025.1:0-44886 GCA_964503965.1 uncultured Enterobacteriaceae bacterium
TGTAGCTCTATTGGTAAATAAAGAGAAGTACTCGGCCAGAAACAACCAGAATTAATTTATAATCAGCCAAACAAAGCACCCGTAGCTCAACTGGATAGAGTACTCGGCTACGAACCGAGCGGTTGGAGGTTCGACTCCTCCCGGGTGCGCCACTAACAAAGAAGCCCGCCAAATGCGGGCTTTTTTGTACGTAGCTCTTCAGGACCGGTAATCACTCCAGAAATGATTCCTGCAGAGTCGCCAATTAAAAAGCAGATTACTTTGCCACCATTTTTTCTGTTAGATTTACAGAGATCACTTAATATTGGGGCACATCAAATGTTTCGATCATCCATACGCATCCTTTCTCTGGCAATCATTCTACCCGTAACTTTTCCTGGCTTGGCCCAGACTTGCGCAGGAGATCCAGATCTCCTGTTTACCAATGGCGTCATTCTGACTATGGACGACACCGGTTCAATGGCGCATAACCTGCGTATACGCGGAGATGAGATTATCACCGTTGATGAGAGCCCTGGCTCGACGGAAACATGTACAACAGTGATCGATCTTGGGGGGAGAACTGTCATTCCCGGGTTGATCGATTCTCATACCCATTTCATCCGTACTGCCCAGGCTCCGGGACCCTTCATATTTGGGCAGGAATCAGCTTCCACGATTGCACAGTACCAGGCGGCTCTGGCAGAAGCTGCACAGGATGCGGAACCCGGTGAATGGATTGTCGCCGTGGGAGGGCTGACGCCATTGCAGTTTGAAGAGAAACGCTTGCCTACCAGTGAGGAATTGACTACTGCCGTCCCGGAGAATCCAGTCTGGATTCAGAGGGGATACCTGGCCGATGGCACGGTAAATGACCAAGGTCGGCGAGTTTTGATTGAACGGGGAATTCCGGTTTCCGAAGATGGTATTTCCAGGGCAGAGGATGGCGGGCTTACGTATATCCTTCGTACCCGTAGCGATGAGCGAATGCTGCATCGATTCAGGCAGTACATGGCCTATGCTGTTTCGACAGGCTTGACGACAGTCGTGGATCAGGGATGCTGTGATTTCCTCGGGGCACATCTGGATATAGATGATCGCCCGAATTTTTCTATAGTAAACAGGCTCTGGCGTCAGAACGAGCTGAAGCTGAAAATGCGTCTTCAGTACGATCATCGGGATATTCTTGATCAGGATGACCTGCGTTCAGTCAGTGCCCGTGTGCTTAATGCGACGCTGGGTATGGGAGATGATTTTTACAGAACCGTTGGGGTGGGCGAGCGTGTTATTGCGGATGAAGCCAGTGATGATGAGGTCTTTGAGGCGTACCTGAATGTGGCAAAGGCTGGCTGGCCTTTATCCCAGCATACTATTCGTGAGGACGAAATCGAACGTTATCTTCGCATCATGGAAAGGGTTGCTCAGGTAGAGCCACTTGATGGGTTACGCTGGAGCCTTGAACACATCTTTGAAATTACTCCTGAGCAGATTGAACGCCTGAAGTCCATTGGTATCTCTGTTCGTGTCCAGGACCACGATGTATTGCGTAACGGATCTACAGGCTGGAATCCTGGACCTCCCCTCAAGACCTTACTTGAGAGTGGTATCAGAATGGGAGCAGGAACGGATTCAGGTGTTGTAGGCCCCTTGAATCCCTGGCTTTCCCTGTATTTTATGGTGACTGGAAAGCACATGGGCGGTGAAGTGATTATTCCCGGCGAGCAGATAGGACGCCTGGATGCGCTGCGCCTGTATACGGCCTCCAATGCCTGGTTCCTTGGCGAGGAAGACTCCCTGGGAACACTGGAAGCAGGTAAAAAAGCGGACCTAGTTGTACTGGATAAACCCTTTCTGGATATTGAAGCGGACGCTATTAGCTCAATTCAGCCCTTGATGACCGTAGTAAACGGACGTATCGTTTTCGGCCGGGATGAGTTTTCATCACTGGCTGAATGATGAATGGGATCTATGGCATGAATTGGCCGGGGGGTTTATTATAGTTCCATCATGTTGGATGAAAGATAAAATTCCATGGAAAATCAAGAGCCTGAAAGCAGGTTTTCACAACAGTCTGAGCATTATGACTTGGAATCACAAAAAGAGCTGAGGCATCTGAAAGAAACGATCAGTGCCCTGCGTGAGGAACTGGATCAGGCCCATGACGAGACCGACCAGAAAATTTCCGAAGCTGTGCGCGAAGCAGGGAAGGAAATCGCATAGCTTAAAGAAATTGCCCAGAACCTGAGGACACAGATTGATGCGATGCTTCTGGAAAAGGAGCAGGCTGTTCAGAGGGCTCATCAGGAGTCGGCTGCCGAGATTGGTCTGCTGAAAGACACGATTCAGAAACAAAGACACGAAATGGAAAACCTGCAATTTGAAAGGCAGGAGGAGCTCCAGCAGAACAAGGCCACCTGGAGTGCCGAGGTCAACCAGTTATCCAATACGTCACGAGCACTGAGAACCCAGCTTGAACAGGTAAAACTTGAGGGTGACATGTCGCTGCAAAATGAAAAAGCCGTTGCCCGGAATGAGCACCGGCAACTTGAGAAAACCGTGGCATCTCTCCGTGAAGAACTGGAACTTTTCAAATTCAATCATGAAGAGTCCCTGCGTGAAATGAAACGGCAGAGCCAGGACGAAAATTCAGAATTACATGAGACTGTTGCCCGGTTAAGAGCGCAGCTGGAGGAAAGCCGTGCCTGAACATCCTGTTAAAGACGCCGTGGCATTTGAGGACAAGACTGGAGAGCATGCATCCAATGGAAATACTGTTTCCATGACTGCCATGCAAGGGCAGGATATAGCCCAGCTTGTGCTGGATATCAGCCAGAAAGTGGCCAGGGCTGACAATCTGGATCATCAGTTGCAGGTGATCGTAGAAGAAGTCACACAGGTGACCGGTTCTGAAAGAGGCAGCCTGTTTCTGAAAGATCCACAGACGGATGAACTCTATTCACGCATTGCCCTGGGCGGTGTTGAAAGAGAGATAAGATTCCTGAATAACACGGGCATAGCCGGTTGGGTGTTTACCCATGGCAAGGCACTTATTGTCAAGGATGCCTATGAAGACCCGCGTTTCAACCAGAGCATCGACCAGAAGAGTGGTTTTACGACCCGCAATATCCTGTGTGTACCGGTAAGGGCGGTCCGTGGTGAAATCATTGGAGTTGCCCAAACCCTGAACAAGAAGGAGGGGGCATTCACGGATGAAGATCTTAAACTGGTAGAAGCCATCAATACCCAGGTGGCAATCGTTCTGCAAGGGACCATGTATGTGGAGAGAATGAATGCCCTGCGGCAGCAGGAAGCTGAATTCCTTCGTGTGGTGTCTGATGTATCCTCTGAAATAAACCTGGGTCCTTTGCTACAGATGATTATGTCTGCTGTGACCAAGATGCTCAATGCTGACCGTTCGACATTATTTCTCAATGATGAGCGAACCGATGAACTCTATACCCAGATTGGCCAGGGACTGGGAGCTACTGAACTCCGTTTTCCCAATAACGCCGGAATCGCCGGTAGTGTTTTTCCAGCGGCCAGTCAGTAAATATTCCCTATGCCTATGCTGACCTGCGTTTCAATCCCGCGGTAGACAAGCAGACAGGCTATTTCACCCGATCCATGTTGTGTTCACCAGTCAGGAACAAGGATGGAAAAATTATCGGCGTCACCCAGGTGCTCAATAAACGAGGGGGGGCCTTCACCGAGGAAGATAACCAACGCCTGACAGCCTTCACTTCCCAGATAGCGATCGGTCTAGAAAATGCCAGTCTTTTCCAGCATGTCCAGGAAGTGAAAAATTATAATGAGAGTATGTTGGAAAGTATGTCCAATGGTGTGCTAACTCTGGACAATGACGGCATCATATTTACCTGCAACAAGGCAAGGCAGCGAATACTGCAGATCAGGGAGTCGGAAATTCTCCAGCAGCCCTCGAACGAATTTTTCGGAGAAAATAACCAGTGGATTGTTGAAAAAATCAGTGAAGTGGCAGCGAGTAAGCAAGCGGAAATCATAATGGATGCAACCCTTCATTGCCGGGGCGAGAAAGTCTCGGTCAATGCCACTGTATTGCCGTTGCAGGGTAAGGATGAAGACAAGCTGGGTACCATGATCATGCTGGAGGATATCAGCTCTGAGGTGCGCATGAAGTCGACCATCTCCCGTTACATGGACCCTGGTCTGGCTGACAAACTGATGGGCGACGGTGGCGAACTTCTTGGTGGGCAGGACAGTGAGGCGACCATCCTGTTCTCGGATATTCCAAGTTTTACCACACTGAGTGAAGAGCTGGGGGCACAGGGCATTGTTGAACTGCTTAATGACTATTTCACCCTGATGGTCGATGTTATAACCGACGAAGGGGGAATGCTGGACAAGTTCATTGGCGATGCCATCATGGCAGTGTTCTGAACACCATTCCCTCACGAAGATGACCCGGACCGGGCGGTCAAAGCATCTATTAGAATGATGATGGAGTTGGGACGCTTCAATGAGGAGATGAAACGTCTGGGGAAGAATCCTATTGATATCGGTGTTGGACTTAACACTGGTCATGTTATTTCAGGCAATATCGGTTCCCCGAAACGTATGGACTACACTGTGATCGGAGACGGGGTTAACCTGGCATCACGCCTTGAAGGGGCCAATAAGGAATATGGGTCTCATATCCTGATCTCATAGAGCTGTCTGGATGGCCTAAAAAGCAGTTATCGCCACCGTCTTGTAGATAATGTAGTCGTGAAAGGGAAAACAGAGCCGGTCGGAATCTATGAGTTACTGGATTATCACACGGATGAATCCTTCCCTAATATGATCGAAGCACTAGGCATCTTCAGGGATGGCATGGAGTGTTACCAGGCGGGTGAATGGGAAAAGGGCATGGAACTGTTCAGGAAAGTGCTGACGCTTAACCCGGACGACCGGTGTTCACAGGTCTATGTGGAGCGCTGTGAACACCTGATTGCAGATGGTGACCCGGAAAACTGGGACGGCATCTGGAGACTGACCTCCAAATAGGCTATTCAGGTTTACGGAATTTCAGCACAAAACGGTCAGAGCGTCCGCTGACTTCCGGCTGTCCAACCTCGAGTGAGAGCGTGTCATCTGGCATATAGAGCAGGTCACTGTAATCAACTAATTCAAAGCCTGAATCCTGAACCTCTTTGATTACCAGGACAGGGTCCACTCGACGGCCGTTAAAGCGCGCTCCTGGCTCGTTATGTCTGCGTGTATGGTCCACAACCCCGTAAATGGCGCCGGGTCTCATGGCGTTGTAGACCACCCTGTTCAAGGCCATCCTGTCTTCATAACCCATGTTATGGTAATTCTGGAAAGTCAGGACCATATCCACGGGGGCAACATCCCAGTTATCACCAGGTCCTATCCACATGTCCCTGGCATTGCTTTTTTCCCGTGCCTGGTAATCCAGTTTGACAACTTTATCCATCCCTGGGAGTGCCAGAGTCGGTTCAAGGGCATCACTGTAGGAGCCCAGATCTGGCTGGGTCGTATAAAGCATGCCGTTGTCCCTGAGCACAGGTCCCAGGATTTTCGTATACCAGCCACCAAACGGCCAGATTTCAATCACACGCATATCCGCTTCCAGACCGAAAAAGTCCAGGATTTGCGCCGGTTTGCGGTATTGGTCCCTAACCATATCGGTTTCTGGCCGAATATCACTGTTTATAGCACCCTGGAGTTTTAGCTGGATGGAATCCTGGGCTTGCAGGGAAGAGGAACACAGTAAGGTAAGGATCAAGAACAGGCGGATCATGAGAGGCTCCTGGAGGGTTCGTTGTAGATTGCTGTCACAGAATAGCACAGTGATTACACGGCTCAATATGTGGATGGCAAGCCTATAAAGGCTTTGAACGTTTCTTCATGATCTGCAGAATGTTGCTGCTCAGGACAAACGTGACAATGAGCAGTGCAATGGCCATTGACCACCACTGGAGAGCATAGGAATAGTTTTTCCCGGTATCTACGTACACGGTTGGCCAGTGCCTGATGAACAGTCCCTCCTGCTCTTCATCCATCCTGACTTCATAAGGGAAAATCGTTTCCTCAAAGAGAGGATCCAGTTCCAATACATTCAGCCACCGAATTTCCAGTGGCCACCGTGGATGATTGAATTCAATACCATTGGTTCTTTCAGCCTGTTTGGGGGTCGGCACAAAAATCTGTCCCTCAACGGTCCTTTTACCAAGGATGGGATCCACCTTGCCTGAAATTTCCTCATAAGTACTGGCATAAACCCAACCCCTGCTGACAAAGACTATTTTGTCAGAACTTTCAAGCTTGAATGGAGTGACCACTTCATAGCCCAGGCTGTCCTCATAAGTCTGATAAATCATGAACAGGTTTCTATCATTAAGGAATTCACCTATCATTGTGATATGGAGGTTCTGAATGGTTTTGGCATCATTCTCAAGACCTGACATGCCCACGTCTTCAATTGGAACCGCCGAATCAGATCCCATTTCCTCATAGGTCAGCTGCAGGTCAATTTTTTCCTGGGCACGGCCCATCTGCCAGACTCCAAGCCGGACAAGAGCCACAAAAGTGGCGAGGACGAAAGAAGCGATTATCCAGTTAAACCGGATTTCCAGTTCACCGAAGGTAAATATCTTGGTGTTCATAGAAGTGTAGCAATTGATGAGAAATTAAAATTTCAATTATGCCACAGATAGTGCTTTGAATTAACGCGAAGAGAATAAAGAACCGGTCGGAATCTGCTTGTCTAAGAGCAAATAGCCGGCCGGGAGAGAGTGAGACTGTCTGAAGCTTATACGGCGATTTTATTTGATGCGATGCCGGCCAGTGTAATGACGATGCCGCCAATAGCAATTGCTGCGAGAGCTGTACAAAGAGCGAATACCATGTCCTTTTCCTCGTTTATGTGTAAGTACAGGGAAAAGTATATGAACAACAGTCACCCGTGGCATTGACCTATATCAACACCTGGGTAACTATTTACTTGATTGGTAAGAGCCCGAAAAGGGCAGAGGACGGTATTAACCGTTGAGATAGTGGACCAGAGTCAGTCCGGCAATAATGATGATCATGATGAAGGCAAAAGCGTCTGCATCGCTATCACTGCCTTCTTCGTACTGTTCAAGTTTGTCGTTATCGGTTGTCATAATCTGCCTTGTTCCTTACTTGAGGATGCAGGAGGGCGACATTAGTGCCCTCCCTCCATGGTTTCCTCGGTATGTTCTGCGCCATGGTCGCCACCATGCTCGACATGAATTCGTTCAGCATTTGCTTCATGCCCCATGTATTCAACGCGTGTGTCGAAGACATAAGCGCCTTCTGAGAGACCAATGCCGATAAAGGTAATCAGCAGTAATGGTGGTACAAGAATGGCTGTAATCAGTGCCATGCGCTCCCACATAACATGCATGAATACGGCAATGATGAAGCCGGCTTTAAGCAGCATGAAAATAATGATCAGGCTCCAGCGCAGTAATCCCTGGAAGTCGAAGTAGTCAACCAGGTATGAGAAGAAGCTGAGTACGAACAGTAACGTCCAGACTTTCAGGTAAATGCCGATGCCATGTTCCTGTTCGCCATCACCATGATCCTGTGTGTTTTCGTGTGTCGCAACGTTTTCCATAATTTATAAACCCCTTACTTCTCTTACCAGAGATAGAAAAATGCAAAAATGAATACCCAGACCAGGTCAACAAAGTGCCAATACAAGCCTGAGATTTCCACGATGGAATAATCACCGGATTTGTCGTAATCACCGCGGCGAATCTTGAAGGCCACAATCAACAGGTAAATGACACCACAACTTACATGGAGGCCATGGAAGCCGGTAACCATGAAGAAAATTGAACCAAACTGCATGGCACCCCACGGGTTACCCCAGGGACGTACACCTTCACTGATCAGCTTGCTCCACTCGAATGCCTGCATGCCGACAAAGCACAAACCAAACAGGCCTGTGATTAGCATAAGTTTGAAAACTGTAGCCTTATCCTTGTGTTGAGCGGCTCTTACAGCGAGGGCCATGGTACCGGAGCTGGTAATCAGGATAAACGTCATGATCGCAATCAGTATCAGTGGAACGGGACTTCCAAAGATTTCTAGTGAGAATACTTCGCTGGGGTAGGGCCACGGATCAGTCACGGTCCTGCGCAATTTCATGTAAGCAATGAGGAAGCAGCTGAAGATGAATGTATCGGAAACGAGGAACATCCACATCATTACTTTGCCCCAGGGCACATGGAAAGTTTCTTTATCGCTTGCCCAGTCTTCAACCATGGTCTGGCCGTGCTGGGATAGAGTAAGTGATTCTCCACTCATAAATAATTCCTACAATTTTCAGGTATAAGACAAAAGGGCGAAAAGGATAAGCCAGACCAGGAGCAGGAAGTGCCAGTAAACGGCACACAGTTCCACACTCAAGCGGATGGCTTTGACCTCTGTACCGGACAGAATCTTGAACGTAGACCGTGTCCATACCCACAGGCCGCCAAGGATATGTAATCCATGCAAACCGGTGAGGAGGTAAAAAAACGAATTAGCGGGATTGCTGGACATATAGAAACCGGCATTATTGAGCTCTTGCCAGGCCTGCAATTGTCCAAAAATGAAGGCCAGCGAAAAGGCACCGGAAATAATCATTCCCCATTTGACCTTGCCCTGCATGGCGTCGTCCTGGGCAATGTTACGTGTCCATTGCATGACGATACTGCAGAGGAAGAGTAGACCTGTATTTACCCATAACATGCCGGGCTCAGGTAAGGGACGCCAGTCATCCAGTTCCATACGGATAAAATAAGCGGTAATGAAAAGCATGAACAGCACAAAAACCACCGCCAGGAACATACGAAGGGCGATCCTTTTGGGATGCAGACCCTCCGCAATCTCGGTCCCTATCAGGGCGGGGTTTTCACCCTGGGTGTCCCAGGGCTTGTCGAAGATGCTTTTGAAAAAGCTCATTACTCTTCGTGTCCTTTGTATGGAGTCCCGTCGACTGTTTCCACTTCCTCAGCAGGAATATGTTGGGGAACAAAGTCGGACTTGACGCCTGGTACACTGTACTCATAAGCCCAACGATACACAGTCGGCAGTTCCGGACCCCAGTTGCCATGTCCAGGAGGATGCTCGGCGGTATGCCACTCAAGGGTAGTCGCTTCCCATGGATTGGGTTCTGATTTTTTGCCCTTGAATGTACTCCAGATCATGTTGACCAGAAATACCAGCTGGAAGATAGCGACAAAGATAGCTGCCATGGTGATATTTGCGTTCATGGTCTGTACAGAATCCGGCAGGAATTCAGTAGTACCCATGGCGTAATAACGGCGTGGCAGTCCCATCAGGCCAAGATAGTGCATTGGCAGGAATATGGAGTAGGCGCCGATAAAGGTTCCCCAGAAATGAATCTTGCCGAGCGTGACATTAAACATCTTGCCTGACATTTTTGGATACCAGTGATAGATGGCGGCATACAGTGTCAGGATGGGAGACAGACCCATCACCATATGGAAGTGACCGATCACAAAGTAGGTGTCTGACAGGGGCAGGTCGACAGTCACGTTACCGAGGAAAATGCCGGTCAAACCGCCATGGACGAAAGTAAAGATGAAGCCGCAGGCAAACAGCATGGGCACTGTCAGACGGATATTGCCTTCCCAGAGGGTAAGTACCCAGTTGTATACCTTGATCGCTGTCGGAACAGCAATGATCAGGGTGGTGAAGGCGAAGAAAAAGCCGAAGTAGGGATTCATGCCTGATACATACATATGGTGCGCCCATACGATGAAGCTCAATCCGCCAATGGCGATAATCGCCCATACCATCATACGGTAGCCGAAAATATTCTTGCGCGCATGACAGCTAAGTACGTCAGAGACCAGGCCAAATGCTGGCAGGGCGACGATATACACTTCCGGGTGACCAAAGAACCAGAACAGATGCTGGAACAGAATCGGACTACCGCCTTCACGTGGCACAGTTTCACCCAGTGCGGCAATGGCCGGCAGGAAGAAGCTTGTGTTCAACAGCTTGTCGAACAGCATCATCACTGCAGCAACAAACAGAGCAGGAAATGCAAACAGACCCAGTACTGTCGCCACAAAAATTCCCCAAATAGACAGGGGCATGCGCATCAGGGTCATGCCGCGGGTGCGGGCCTGCAGGATGGTCGTGACATAGTTCAGACCACCCATGGTAAAGGCCACGATGAACACGGCCAGTGAGGCAAGCATGGTAAGGATGCCGGCATCGGATCCTGGCGTTCCTTCAGTAATGGCTTGAGGTGGGTAAAGTGTCCAACCGGCACCCGTGGGGCCGCCTGGGACAAAAAAGCTGAACATCAGGATGATGCAGGATACCAGGAAGAACCAGTAACTCAGCATGTTCAGGAATGGAAATACCATGTCCCTGGCACCGATTTGCAAAGGAATCAGGTAGTTACCAAATCCCCCGAGGAAGAGGGCGGTTAACAGGTAAACCACCATGATCATGCCGTGCATGGTGACAAACTGGTAGTAGTCAGCCGGGTCAATAAATGCAAATGTGTCGGGATAACCTAGCTGCAGGCGCATCAGTACAGAAAGCACCATTCCGACCAAGCCCACAGCAATTGCGGTAGATCCGTACTGGATCGCAATTACCTTGTGGTCCTGACTGAATACATACTTGCTGATGAAGCTGTGCGGATGATCATGTAAATCTTCTTTCTGATCCGCTATGGGTATATAAGCCATTACTTTCTCCTCGTTACAACCGGCCTGTAATGCAGTCCGGTTACGTTTTAGCTAAATCTTGTAATCTGTTACTGCAGTGTGTTGATGTACGCAACGACGTCATCGATAGCCTGCTCGTCTTTGAGCGCTGAGACCATGTGCTGCATCTGGTAGCCCTGTTGATCCTGAGGGTGAGAACCGCGGACACCATCTTTATAATTTTGCAGTTGTCTTACCAAATACCAATCTGTCATACCAGCCAGCCTGGGCGCATGGGTATTCCATGAGCCTTCACCATTATCACCATGACAAATGGAACATTTGCCCTGGTAAAGATTGGCACCATTAGCCAGATCACCGGTGACAGTTTCCTCAGCCGGGGTGTCGGGCAGGGTATTGATGTAGGCAATAACATTATTCAGGATCTGGTCATTAGCCATAGTTGCGGCCATAGGTGCCATCTGCATGCCGTAAACATCATCAGCATCACTGCCGCGTACACCATTTTTGAAATAGCCTATCTGTTGGCGCAGGTACCAGTCCTGCTGACCTGTAAGCTTGGGCGCATTCAACGCCACGTTACCTTCGCCGTTAGCCCCATGGCAGGCAGCACAAACAGCATAGGAAGCCTGACCTGCCTGGGCATTCCCTACAGGCATGTTCTGGGTTTCCTCGAAGGTTTTCTGGCTTGCGAGCCAAGCATCATAATCCGCGCGTTCCTCAACAATGACTTTGCCGCGCATGGCAAAGTGCGCAAGACCGCAATGCTCTTCACAGAGAATGTCGAAACGGCCAGTCCTGGTAGGCTGGAGCCACATGTAAGTCTCGGTACCGGGGACCATGTCCATCTTCACGCGGAACTGGGCAACTGTAAAATCATGCAGCACATCCTTGGAACGCAGGAGCAAATGCACATTTTCTCCGACAGGCAAGTGCATTTCCTTGGTTTCCACGATGATGTCATCGCGACCATTGGGGTCGTTCGGATTGACACCCAGAGGGTTGCTTTCGGAAATAAATGAAGTATCCGCAGTACCCAGAACACCATCAGCACCGGGATAGCGGAAACTCCACTGCCACTGCTGGCCAACAATCTCTACCTTGTGGGCGTCCTCGGGCGGCTGAACGAAGCTGGCCCAGACAAACAGTCCCGGGGTCAGCATGGCAGCAACACCAAGGGCGGTGAAACCTGTCAGCCATACTTCAAGCTTCTTGTTTTCTGGTTCATAGTTAGCCCTGCGGTTTTTGTCATAGCGGTATTTGTAAATGGCATAGGCCAGAAACAGGTTAACCGCAAGAAAGACAAACCCGGCTACCCACATGGTGATGTAGATCGTGTTGTCAATTGCTCCCCAGTTAGAGGCAATTTCAGTCAACCACCATGGGCTCCAGAAATGGAAAAAGACAGTGAGTACGATAAGTACGAGAATAGAGACTACGAGTGCCATATATTTCCGGTCCTTTAATTTAACCTGCAGGGGACATTACTGAACCCAGACAGAATTTACAGTTTTATGAAAAGCGTATTCCGACAATGTCCTGGCAACATGTGACTGTTCGGCAACAGGATATACGAAGTCATGGGAATTCTGGTTTTTCAGGGAGGGAGCAGAGCAGTACCCAATTAACGAGTCAATGTCTGGACTTACTGTGATGTTCTTTCGAATAGTGGACATCTTTACCAAGGCATTGCCACCAGGTCCGGTTTACACTTTCCAGTCATACTGCAAGGTATGATGCGGGGTGTTGAAACGTGTAACCTGATGTTTTTAAATAAAAAAGTTTAGAATTTAAACGCTGTTCCCGGATCCCGGGCCGAAAAGCTGCAGCCGGCCCTTTAATCAGGCCGAGATGGTAATGCATCCCCCCATTCAGAGCAAGGAATTTTGGGCGCTTCAGGCCAACTTTTCCATAGAATTCAGCCTGTTTATGAGTTCTTGATTGACCTGCATTAATAAGCTGCTGAATCAGAGAGAGCCGGGTTTTTTACGTCTCGCTGTCAGAAGTAGACGCAGATGTTTCATTTCTGTCCGAATCAGCATCATTTTCTACCGAAAGCCGGGTTTTTGCTGCATCACGAGCAAATTTGGCCATGACCAGCATGGCTATCATAATTACGAAAGTACCGAATGCCGACTCCACCGCCGATAAGGTATCCCGGATAGTGATTGCATAAAGGAAGGAGATGAATGTCACTGCGGTGAGTAAATAAAGCAGGAACGCAAAGGCGTAGAGCAGATAACCGGTAAATTTGTTCATTGTTATGTGATCCTGGTAAGCCAGTGTGATCCGGGGTCAATGATTGAGAGGCGCGATTTTAATGCCCCGGGAAAAATTTTGCATTTCTAATTGTAAAGAGCAATTCTGGTCAGGTTTTTCTGACAGGAATGATCGATACTGTTCACAGATTCATTCAGATTAGGCGTAGTCGCAAGACCATGAAAACAAGGAAACCAGGTTATGGCCGGGAAAAAGCAGATCCCAGAATATCCCGGGCATTGCTGTATATCCGTGAAAATCTCGATGAAGAGTTAAGTCTTGGAAAAATCGGCGATATGAGTGGCATGTCCCGGTTTCATTTTCACCGCCTGTTTCTCAGTTGTACGGGAATTACCCTGAACAGGTTCATCCAGCAGGCGCGCCTGAAAAGGGCATCCCTGCAGCTGGTATTCAACAAACCCAATAGGGTTATTGATATCGCCTTGCAAGTGGGCTTTGAACATCCCGAATCCTTTTCCAGGGCTTTCAAGCAGTTATATGGACAGGCGCCGTCCACATTTCGACGTCAGCCGGACTGGGAAAAATGGTGGCTGGTGCAGTATTCATCAAATCAACAATGCCAAAGGACAAAAAATATGCAGGTAGAGATCATTGATTTTCCTGAAACTACAGTTGCTGCCATTGAACACAAGGGACCTGAGCATCTAACATACAAATCCTCCATGAAATTTATCCAGTGGCGCCAGGAAAATGGTGTGCGTCCGGACAATGGGAAAACATTCGGGATTCATTACACCGACCCCAGGAATACTTTTCCCGAAGATTACCGAATGGATATCTGTGTTTCCGTCAACTCTCCGATCAGGGAAAACCCTCATGGGGTGATAAACAAGGTCATTCCTGCCTGTCGATGCGCAGTTACCCGACATGTCGGGTCAAGAGACAATGTGACGGCTGCGGAATATCTTGTTTATGAGTGGCTGCCTGATAGTGGCGAAATGCTCGGGGATTTTCCGATATTCTTTCATTACGTAAATGTGGGGCCCGATGTCAGGGAGCATGAAATGATCACGGATGTTTACCTGCCCCTGAAATAGTGTCCCTACAAGGAACCACGGAGAAGGTGTACAATACGCGGCTTTTACTCCTAACCCCGTCTTCCATTACATTCCGCTCCCCATGAATCTGTGCCGGTTAATTTCCATAGTATGCCTGCTCTGTGCATTCTCACAGGTTCAGGCTCATGGCAGTGTTACGCCTGATGGTGACCTCTGTATTATCAAGATCGGTTTCTATAGTGCGCACTTCAAGATTTACCAACCAAGGACAAAAGGGCACCAGGATTATTGTGAAGACCTGCCAGATACAGGCGAAACAATTTTTGTCATGGAATATACCTATGGAGATCTTGGTGAGGTGCCGGTGGACTTCCGTATTATTCATGACATCACCGGGTATGGGCGCTTTGCCAAGATTCAGGATGTCGAAGCACTGGGCCAGGATGAGATAGATTCGGCTACCGTGGTTTACCAGCCGCCAATGCGCACGCCGGATATTTTTTCTATCGGCCATGAATTTGAAGAATCCGGCAATTACCTGGGTGTGGTGACTGCCCGGCATCCCGAAACCCATGAACTGTATACCGCAGTATTTCCTTTTGAAGTGGGGTATGTAGGGTACGGATATGTTCCTTTGTTCATCATCCTTGCCATGCTCATCCAGGGTGGTTACTGGTGGATGAATCGGGAAAAGAAAAAACGGCTTGATGCAATCTAAATGGCGTCGCTACCGTATAAATTCTTCATAAATATTGTTGTAAAACCAGGCGTGTAGTGGAATCGGGATAATGCGAATGTTGGAAAACAGGTTATTTAAAGGACTGCTTCTCATGGCTGTCCTGTTTATATCCGTGGCAGTCAATGGTGCTGACCAGAAACAATGGGTTTCTGAAAAAGGTCAGTTTTTTGTCAGTTACCAGAGCGAACTTGATCCGATAGTAATAAACCAGATTCATGAATGGACACTGTTTATTACAGATGCTGATGGCGTCCCGGTCAGCGATGCACAGGTTTCCGTTGAGGGTGGCATGCCTGCCCATAATCATGGTCTTCCCACGGCGCCGGTTATCAAACCCGGTGAAAGAGGGCAATACATGCTTCAAGGGTTAAGATTTCACATGATGGGGTACTGGGAACTTGAACTGAACATCGAAACTGAAGGTGCCAGTGACAATGTAGTGATAACCCTGGATTTATGAAACAAGCTCATCCCCGTGCTTTCAAGACTCTGCTTTCCGGTGTCGTACTTATTCTGATACTGCTTGTAACGTATGCAGGTTTGGCATTCTGGCCGGCATCACCATGGACGGATGCCGAAAAAGTTCTGATACGTTCCCTGTGGCTGGAAACATTGCCACCCCTGCCGGAGGATCCTTCCAATGCCGTGGCTGACAGTCCGTTGGCTGTTGACATGGGACATGCCCTGTTTTTTGACAAACGTCTTAGCGTAAACGGTGCTTTTTCCTGTGCTTCCTGCCACAGGCCTGAGCTGAATTTTACGGATGGACTCGACAAGGCAAGAGCTTTGGGGCATTCCCGACGGAATACACCCAGCATCGCAGGTCTTGCCTATAGTCCCTGGCTCTATTGGGATGGTCGCCGGGACAGTCTTTGGGCTCAGGCTCTCTCTCCCCTGGAAGATCCGGAGGAAATGGGAAACAATCGTTTGAATATAGCCAGGCTGATCATGGAGGATCCCGACTACCGTGAACAGTATGCCGGTCTGTTTGGTGAAGTGCCCGACTTTTCAAACAGGAACCGTTTCCCTGACAATGCCGGTCCTGGCTCCACTGAGACATGGGATCAGGCATGGCGGTTAATGAATGAGGATGACCGGCGACAGGTTAACCGTGTTTTTGCCAATGTGGGTAAGGCGATTGCCGCCTATGAGCGATTAATAGTGCCAGGTGTCTCTCGATTTGATGAATATGCCTCGGCCGTCCTGAATAATGATGCTGATGCCGACAATCTTCTCACCGCCACGGAGAAGAAAGGATTGAGACTTTTCATTGATAAAGGTCGCTGCATGGAGTGTCACAATGGCCCCTTGTTTACCAATAATGAGTTTCACAATACCGGCATTATTTCCTATCCGGGTGATCTGCCGGACCGTGGCAGGGTTGATGGTTTGCGGCAGGTACGCAAAGATCCATTCAATTGTCTGGGGGCATACAGTGATGCTGCTCAAGGCCAGTGCCCTGAGTTGGTTTATGCTCGAGAGGGTATTGAATTGATCGGTGCTTTCAAGACGCCATCGCTAAGAAATCTGGCCAAAACAGCGCCATATATGCATAAGGGTCAGATCGCAACACTGACTGACACCATTCGCCATTATAATGATTCGCCACTGGCCATGATTGGTCATAATGAGGCGGAAGACCCGCTTGGATTATTGCCTTTCGAACGTAAACAGGTGGAAGCTTTCTTGCTTACCCTGCAGGCTCCGATCAATGTTGCTCCGGACCTGCTTGAACCTCCGAAATAAAAAAAACCGCCGGAAGGCGGTTTTTTTAGCAATTTATTTTGCAAGTGGATCCGGTCTCACCTGGAAATGATAGACAATACTCGTTGTACCTTTTCCTGTTTCCATATGGAAGGGGGCTCGCCCTGAGAATGTTGCCCATATACCCCTGCCTTTCCATCCGGCATCCGGGTCATCAATACGGCCATCCATCCACTTGGTATAGAAACCCAGTGGGTAGGGCACCCGCATACGCACCCATTCCCCATCATTCAGTGCCAGCAAGGCGCCACTCTGATTGCCTGTATTGATAGGCGTATTTTTCCCAAGACCAAGGGTGTTGTGCTGATCAACCCAGGTAAAATAGGAACCTTCGGAAGAACCAGGACGATCCAGATTGCTGAACTGTGGCAGGGGTTCTTCATAAAAGGTCCAGCCTTCAGGACAGTGCTGTCCGGTAGCTTCAGGACCATTCAGTGGCCCAGTACATTTGGAACGATCAAAACTGGCCATGTGGCCACTGGCCAGGGCAACCCACATGACCCCGTTACGATCCACATCACCACCGCGAGGGGAAAATCCCTCAATGGCATCGCCATTTTCATCCACTGGTAGTTCGTAGTATTCGGTGATGGCCGTTTCACTGGGATTTTCGCCGGGTACCAGGCGCGCAACAGCGCCCGGATAGCCGAGTATGGTGCCCCAGATGGACCCATCCGGAGCAGGATTGACGGCATAGAAACCAAAACCGGGAAATATCTGCATATCCCTGGAGGCATCCGGAATATCATCAGGCCCAACATAATCATCCCTGACTCCGTTGCCATTGGTATCAAGAATGAAAGGGGTCCACCCCTGGGCGGCCTCATAGTCACCGGTTTCCAGGTATTCCCGGGTATTGAGCCACCCGATGACCTGACCGCCACCACTGGTCCAGAGCGTGTTGTCTTCATCTTCAGCAAACATCAGGTGATGTGTGCCAAAGCATGTGTCGATATGGTGATATTCCCCCGTTGCCGGGTCATACATGCCAAGCTGACGTCCATTGGCCTGGGTGGGATAAGCCATCGCTGAGGGATGGTCAGAACCCTCCTTGCAGAAGTCGGGATTATCTCGATTACGAACGCGGGCAGTAATCCAGACACGACCCTCTTCATCCAGCATCGGATTGTGGACATTGGCTGCTGAATCCCAGGGCTCCTCGTCTCCCCAGTTCGGCGAAGGCTGGACATTACTGCCGGATACGGGCCCGGCTTCCGGGTCCATCATGGTAAGAGGTACCTGGTCAATGGTATGGGTTACCGGGTCAAGTACCGGAAGATAGTCTGCGCTTTCTTCCAGGGCACCATACAATTTTCCATTGGCATTAACCGTGGGACTCCGACGATCCGTAGACACTACATCATGCAGATAGGCCGTCGGATCTGCCCAATCCCATTGAGTGATGACAATATTGCGCTCCACACCCCGGGGACGCTCGGGTATGGGTGGCAATTCACCGCCTGCAATACGGTCAGTCCAGTCACCATACATGGCTGATGTATGTCCAACGCCCATGCCTGTCCAGGTCCGGGTCATGAACCCCCCGGCCTGTCCTGACTGTATACGCCGTGTCCAGGCATCAGCACTTGTGTCGTAACCGTTGAACATGGACGGGATTTCCCGGGTAGCCTTGTTGCCTATCTGGTGGCAGACCACGCAGCCACCATTGGTGACCAGTCGGATGTAGTCTGCCTGATGTTCAATGTTTGGACTGATGCCATTACCAGTGGGTCCTGTGCCCGGGAATGCATTGGCATCAGGGATCTCCAGCAGGGAATACCAGTAACCAGCCGGATAATACTGGGCTGCCGCAGCAGCATCCGGCGCGATTACAGCAGTCAGGTCCAGTTTGGTGCCGGGGGTTGCACTGGTTCTTTCTGAGTCAACCAATCCATAACCTCTAACCCACACATCATAACTGGCGTCAGGCATGTCGGGTAACACATAGCGTCCTTCGTCATCTGTGACGACTATGCGGGCAAAACGGGTGCCCAGATCATGCGTCTCTGCAATCACCCATACGCCGGCTTCAGGGCCGTTCACGCTGGAGACCAATCCCTCTATGACGTTTTGTGCTGTGGTATCCGGAGCAGCCGCTATGTGCCCGGATGAATCCGGGCTGACTGCTTCGTCACCGGAGCAGGCCGCCAGGAAAATAACCGGCAACAACAGGCTGGAAACTTTGATGCGTAACATAGTGATCCCCTCACTTATTTACCTGTGCACTGGCAAAGGTTTTTCAAAAAGACTAGCAAAAGGCCTCAGGACTGGCAATCATTCCTGGCTTGCATGACGCTGTCAGATACCGGAAGATTGAATGTATTAACCGACTAATTAAACCAGGATGAAGCCAATGACCAGAGTAAAAAGTCACCTGACCCTCTTTTTTTTGATGGCCCTGGTCAGTTCCATTGCTCCGGCACAGGGGGCGGGCTTGCCTGGGATGGACGTTGACCAGTCACTGACACCGAATCCGCGAGCACCAATGTATCGCCAAATAGGCGAACAGTATCGAGCCTATGATTTTCCGGGAACCGGTGAGTCGATTCCATATCGCCTGTTTGTACCGGAAAACTGGACACCGGAACAGTCCCTGCCTGTACTGGTGACACTGAGGGCTGGCCCCAGTATCAACAACAACCACAGAAATAATAATGACCTTGTCCTGGAGGCAAGGAAGCGTGGGTATATCGTTATTTCCCCGCTTGGATACCGGGGATATTTTCAACCATACTATGGTAGCCCATACCCGGTTGATCGTCCCGATGGCCCGTCTGTGCCTGCAGCAGGCTGGACGGAAGAGGAGGATCAGCGTGCCCACCAGGACGTGATCAACGTACTGCATCTGGTCGCTACGGAATACAATGCAGATATTTCCCGGATATTTATCCATGGCCAGAATCCTTCAGGCTCCTCAGCCTTTCATTTTGCTGCGGAGTATCCGGATGCTGTCAAAGGAATCATAGTCAGTGCGGGTCCTATTGTGACGGACAATTACCCCTTTGAGAAACTGGTGGGAAAAGTAAGGGTCATGATGATTCATGGTACTGCTGATACGGCAAATACTCCCGATGCTTCAAGGCGGGTGGTACAGCAGTTACAGGAACATGGCGTTGAAGCAGAGTTTCATGACGTGCCAGGTGGAGAGCATTTGACGGCATACCTGGATTTTGCAGAGGAAATTTTTACCTTCATGGATCACCGGTAGACGACAGGGGCGATCAGATAATCAGATAGATAATTATTGATTTTCAAGAGTCGTTTCAATCATGACGGCCAAACTTGTCCGGGTGCTGTCAGCAATCTATTATTTCTACCATCCACCTTGTTGATATGTAACAGGGTCAGAACAACAAATCTTTTTTCAGGGGAAACAAATAATGAATAAAACAATCAGGGTGCTCACCACACTTGTTCCTGCGCTTTTGTCAGGCTGTCTGCTGGCTCAGGATGGTGAGGAACTTTACAGCACCCGTTGTGCGGCCTGTCATGAAAACCCTGATCCGGAAACCAATACTCATGCACCTGCCAGGTCGGATATGGCCCGGTTTACACCGAATTCTATTTATTCAGCGCTCACCGGGGGGCTGATGCGAGTCCAGGCCACCGGTATGAGTGATGCTGACATGCGTGCCGTTGCCCGGTTCCTGACAGGCAAGGAAGTGGAAGAACTCACCCTGGAAGTGACCGGCAATATGTGTGAAAGCAATCCACCCATGAGTAATCCTGCACTGGCGCCAGCCTGGAATGGCTGGGGACCAGATGTCCGCAACGCCAGGTATGTTGATGGTGACATCACAGGAGAGAATATTGGCAACCTGCGTCTGAAGTGGGCTTACGGATTACCGGGAGAGAGCCAGGCTCGGGGGCAGCCATCAGTCATAGCGGGCAGGATATTTGTTGGTAACGGGGCAGGAGCACTCTATTCCCTGGATGCAGAAACAGGGTGTACTTACTGGAGTTATCTGCCCAGAAGCGGCGTGCGCAGCGCGGTTTCCATCAGCCCCATTATGTTTGATGACGGTACTGAGGGATATGCTGCCTATTTTGTCGATGCCCAGGCCAATGCCTACGCCGTCAATGCACAGAATGGAGAAGCACTGTGGGTGCGAAAGATTGATGACCATCCCAATATCCGGGGTACTGGGGCTGTGACTATTCACAAGGGCAGGGTCTATGTACCCATGTCGGGTGTTGGGGAAGAATCCACGTCTGCTAATCCTGATTATCCTTGTTGTACATTTCGTGGCAGTGTCAGTTCACTGGATGCCCGGACGGGTGATCTTATCTGGAAATATTACACAGTCCCCGAGCCCCGCCCCCGGGGACTTAGTGCCAATGGTGTACAGCTCTATGGTCCGGCTGGTGTAGGCATTTGGAGTGCTCCTACCATCGATGAAGACAGAAACCTGCTTTACGTGGCTACCGGTAATGCCTATGCGGATCCGGATCCCGGTACATCCGATGCGGTAATTGCCGTAGATCTGGATACCGGTGAAAGCGTCTGGGTGAACCAGTTGATGCCGGATGTATGGATCATGGGATGTGATGGTGACGACAATGCCAACTGCCCGGACGATGTGGGGCCGGATTATGACTTTTCTGCCTCACCCTTGCTCACTACCACCCGTTCCGGGAGGGAATTGATCATCGTTCCTCAAAAATCAGGCATGGCTTATGCCCTTGATCCCAACAACCAGGGTGAACTGGTGTGGCAGTATCGTGCCGGTCCGGGCAGCCCGGTTGGTGGTGTATGGGGAGCATCAGCCGGTGATGGTTTGGCCTATGTCGCTGTAGGAGGCTATATATTTACAGAAGGTGGCGGTATCCATGGTATTGACCTGGACACAGGAGAGCAGGCCTGGTTCACACCGCCACAGGACCTCTTGTGTGCCCAGGGGCCAGGCTGCAGTGCCACTCAATCAGCGGCAGTAACGGCAATTCCGGGGGCTGTATTGTCAGGCTCTGCCGATGGAGGCATGCGTGCCTATGATGCTGACACCGGGGAGGTTATCTGGGTGTTCAATGCTAACCGGAGTTTTGACACAGTCAATGGTGTTCCGGGCACTGGTGCCTCTTTTGATGGACCCGGCCCGGTTATCGCAGGCAATATGATGTACATGCTTTCAGGCAATGCCGGATTTGTGGGCAGACCAGGCAATGTGCTGCTGGCATTTGAAATTGTTGAGTAAGTCATATTTCCCGACGGGGGCGGGAGAATGCCAAGACAGTTTATGGCATCAGTGAAACAGAGAGTGGTAATCCATGGGCTCACTGACTTTGCTGATCATCCTTTGTAAGGCATTTTTCAGTTTCAACTCCGGATCAAAAGGGTGGATGGCAAGGCGAAGCGGGTGGCTTGCCGTTGAGGCAGTGTAGTTAAGGCTGTTCCACAGTGTCAGGCTGCAGGCCCGGAACAGATTGTCGGCTTCAAAGCCTGCCAGGGGAAGAATAATTTTCCTGCCTGTCTTGCTATCAACTATTCCTGACGTCGTTTCAAAATACGTGAATGGCGAATTTTCCAGTGTTATTTCGTTTGCTTTGCCCATAGCCCATGCCGGGGGCACATACAGATCCGGTAGTGACAGTTGTTTTTCGGAAAACCAGGCATGGCAATCCTGCATGAGATTCGCTATTTCTGCTTGAGTGAGCGACAGGTGCTCGGCAGCTGTCCTGGATATGAAGGCGGCGTGCAGGGAATGATGAAGCCCCCTGATCAACCGTACTTTATGGGACCAGCCATGACCAGCGAGAATATAACCTGCCTGTTGCCAACCCCTGAGAGTTTCAATCTGTGAGGATTGCCAGTCAAGTCCCGGAACCACGAGAAGTGTCACCATGGTTGCTGGAATATGCGGCATCGTGTCCAGTATGGACTGGACCCGATCAAGGGTATGGGGCATGACATCATGAATGGATACCAGGGCATGCATGGTTTGTTACTGCCTGCTCACACTATGTTTTTCAGCATAATCGCTGACAGTGTCGCTGATTATGTGTGCCCATTGATCCATCACCTGATTATTCCAGGCAATCGCCCGTTCTCTTCCTGATCGGGCAGTGGCCTGTCGCTCTTCCGGGGACCTGTCGAGTTGATCCTGCAGGGTTTTACTCAGGCCATCTTCACTGATGACAACTAGTCCTGGTGTCAAGCTTTCCCAGTGAGCAATACCGCAGCCCTCAGAAACAAAGACAAGCTTTTCCCGGGCCATGGCTTCAAGGGCGATGGTGCCGAATGTTTCAAAATACGATGGCAACAACACCACATCATGATCATCAACGGTTTTCCGAAGCTGTTTCCGATTCAGCCATCCCAGGTAATCAAGGTTGTCGAGGCGTGCGGTAGCGTCTTCCACCATTTTGCGTAGTGGTCCATCACCGGCAACACTGAAACGGATGCCGGGAAAATCCTCGACAGACTGTAGTAGCGATTCAATATTTTTTTCCTGGGCGAGGCGGCCGGCAAACAGGCAACTCTCCATATGTCCCTGGTAGGGGTGATGTTCAGGTGTAATAAATTCCGAGGAAAGCGGTGTGCCGATAAGCCGGGTCGCAGGTGCTCCCATCGTGGTTGCCTGTTGGAGAATTGGTTCTGCATTGCCAAGTACAGCTTCGGTATGGCGAAACAGGGTTCCGTTGGAGAATCTGAAATAATGCTCAACGATTTTTCCCTGGATTGAATTTGGCCAGTAGAGTTCTGTCAGTTGTTCAAAGGAGGTATGCATGCCAGTGAGGTAGGGAATGCCATTTTTCCTGGCTAGCCATGCACCGACAATGCCATAGACCCCGGGGGTGGCAATGACGACCACATCCGGCTTCATTTCCCTGAAAAGTCTGCCCATTCCAATAACGTTGGGGAAGCATAATTTCTGTGTTTTGTCGCCTGGCAGGGGAAAAATCAGGCCGGCATGCCATTTGCCGTTTTCATCAATGGTAGGTGAATATAACAGGGCCTGTTCGGCCCGGCCCTGCATCTGTTCCATAAGGTCATGGTAATAGGCTCCTGCACCGTTTCGAGAAGGTGCTGCATCGGAGATCGCCAGCAGTCGAACCTGCTTTAATGGAGGAACATTGGAAGAAGTCACGATTCAGTCAGGCCTGTTTTTCAGGGCATCTTGTTTTTGGAGGCCTGTTAGGGGCCAGACCGGCTTGAATCTGTTGTTGATTTCTTGCTCATTGAGACCGAAATCAGCAAGTGAGTAGTGGTGATTACTCCTGTAGGTATTGCGCATGCTGTTCTGCTGTTCTGCAATCAATGGGGAAGCGCTTTGATCGGTAAAGAGAAAGTCCTGAAGTGAGTTCATGGTGTGGCTGCTGCCTTCTCGAAGTGCTGATATGGGGAGAAACAGGAGTCTGGACTCATCATAATAACCGGTAAGAATTTGATAGTAATTGTACAGAACACAGAGCAATTTATCCTGCGTCGAGAGCGAGAGTCTGCCATTGCCAAGAACAGTCATGGCCGGGCGTAGGGAGCTTAGCTGGGATGGAATGACCTCCATGGGGGGTCTTGTGCATGCTATCACCCTGGCATCCGGGAAACACTCAAATAGTGAACCCATCCATGAGGTGAACGAGGGATTCTTGCTCAACAGACGCTTATGGGCTCCATGAAATGCGAGGTGTTTCTGTAGACAGGTTCGGTAATAAGTCATGAGCATTTTCCTGAACCGCTCCGGCACTTTTTCGTCAAAATATCCCAGTTGCCAGAAATGTCTGGAACCTGGACAGGCAAATACCGGTAGCAGACAACCCAGAACAGGCAGCAGGAGTAAAAAGTCTTCTTCCGGTTCCTGTAAGCGTATTTCATGAATGCTATCCATCTGGTGGAAGAATTTTTTTCGGATGCTGATTATTCCCTGCTCGAGGGGCAGCAGGCACTTGCCCAGCAGTGTGAAAAGGTATTTCTCGGTGATCGACGGGGCCAACAGGGCTTCCCAGGTGGTCAGGGTGGTGAATTCGGGGATTCTGGCCAGCCGTCTTTGCAAATAGGTGGTACCGCTTCTCGGGATGCCGAGGATGAATACCGGATTGCTGACAGTGCTTTTGCGGTAACCTGGAAATATCAGCATATCCAGGAGATGTCCGAAAATATGCAATATTGCCAGGCTGGAGAACAGCACCCAGGCGAGAAAAAACAGGGGAAGTCTCTTCCATACATGCTGCCAGCCTTCGGCTGGAAGAGAGATAGTCAGCTGGATCGCGAAACAGGGGATGGCGATTAGGTGAAAAAGCAGGGCAGCAAGCATGTCAGCCTTTTAGCAGGTAATTTTTACCGGCATCCAGTTTGTCTCCGAAACCGCTGAGTACAAGGATGTCACCGGCTTCAAGGACCAGGTTAAAGTGCTGTTCCGCTGTCATAACCATGATGCCCCGGTGGACCTCCAGGATCTGGATATCGTGAGGAAGATGCAACTGGCTTATGGTCCGGCCACAAGCATAGGCATCATCGGGTAATGTGATGGCGTGAATAACTTCTGCAACAGCACTTTTATCGAGAAATCCAGTGCGTTCTCCCTGGTAAAACCCCTTCAGCATCTTGTAGCGGTCACGCCGGGCCTTGTCTATGATGCTGTGGATCATATGGTCAGGATAGTTCACCATCAGCAGGATGTGGGAAATCATAGTGAGACTGGCCTCATGGGTTTCAGGGATGACTTCGGCGGCACCGGCGGCAACCAGCTTGTCCAGACTTGAATCATCCCGGGTTCTGACCAGTACCGGCGTGTTCGGGTTGATGGTGTGGATGTTCTCAAGAATATTGGAAGCCTTTTCAGCATTATCAAAGGTGATTACCGCAAGGCAGGCATGGCCAGCACCGGCTGCCTTAAGAATATCGAGCCTTTCGCTATCACCATAAAAAATCGGTTCCTCTGTGGTGCTGGCCTCGCGAATTCTCCTGTCATCGGTTTCAAGTACCAGATAGTCGATATTCAGCGGCCGAAGAAAGCGGGCAATGGTCTGGCCGACACGACCAAAACCGAGAATGAGAATATGGTTTTTTTTCTGTTGCTGTTCAATAACGGCACTATTCTCTTCTTTCAATTCAAGGGTTTTGCTGCCTATGCGTAACCAGGCGGAGTCTACCAGGGCAGGACCATGCCTGATCAGAAGAGGGGTCAGGACCATGCTGATTATCACGATGGTGATGAGATTTGAGGCGACATCTTCCGTAACGAGCGTATTCCTGACAGACAATGCGAGCAGGGCGAAAAGGAATTCACTGCCCTGGGCGAGTGCGAGGCCAGCCGGGGCAGCAGATCGCCACGTCTCCCCCAGAAGTTTTACAATCCCGGTGATCATCAGCGCCTTGATAATTACCAGCAATAACCCAGCTACGAGCAGGTAGGGCCAGTAAACCGCCAGCAGTCCCAGGTCCACCAGCATACCAATAGTGATAAAAAACAGTCCCAGCAGAAGATCCCTGAATGGTTTGATATCGGCTTCCAGCTGATGCCGGTAACGCGTATCACCAAGCATCATGCCCGCAAGGAAGGCACCCAGCTCCATGCTCAGACCTATGCTGGAAGTCAGCATGGCTGAAAGCAGCACGATTACCAGGGCGGCAAGAACCAGGATCTGGTCTGACTTCTGCTTGGAAATTTCCCGAAGCAGACGGGGTAGCAGGTACCTGCCAGTAAAGAAAAAGGCTGCAAGTAGAATTACCCCTTCACCAATAGTGAATAACAGGGCATTGACTGAAAAGCTTTCCGCCTGGTTGCTCACCAGCGGCACAGCGATCAAAAGGCTTACTGCTACCAGATCCTGAAACAGGAGGATGCCGATGGCAATTTCTCCATGGCGAGTCTTGAGCAATCCCATCTGGCTGAGTTCACCCGATACCACAGCTGTTGACGAGAGGGACAATCCACCGGCGAGTATCAATGCAATCTGCCATTCAATATTGAAAAACCGGAGTATGAAATAAAACAGACTGGCACATAGAATCACCTGCACACTTCCCAGCTTGAACACGGTGTTTCGTAGCAAAATCAGGCGAGGCAATGAGAACTCAAGTCCTAGAATGAAGAGCAGGAAGGTAAGACCCAACTCGGCAATAGCGGCCAGTTCTTCCGGGTCTTCAATCATGCCAAAGCCCGTTGGTCCAAAAAGTGCGCCGGTAATCAGGAAGGCAAGCAGTGAAGTGATACGAAGCCGGTAGAACATGGTGACCAGCAGGGTGGACACACCCAGCAGGAGGAGTATGGAGGTCAGGAGTGTGGAATGATCACCGTGCAAAGTCTGGTACCTGTTTCGACCTGATTGTTAATCCCAGGAGGTATAATTTAGCGTATAACTGATTACGAATCCCATGGAGATGTAACTTTATAGTGAATTGTGAAAGAAAAGTTAAAGTAATCTCATAGTAAACAGTTGAACTTGCTGTTTCCATGGTAAAAATTGGTGAATTCCTGTAGAGTGCTGGCACTGGAATTTCTGCCGGAAATCCCAGTAAATCAAATGAAGTTTTATGCAACTATTTTTTGCAACCAGGGACCCTTTTGAGTGAATTCCGGAGCATTGATATCAGAAGGTATTAATCTGATGTTACTGGGTATGGGCACAGTATTTGTGTTCCTGACCCTGTTGGTGATCGTGACATCAATCATGTCAGCACTGGTACAGAAATATGGAGCTGTTCAACCCGCAGATCTCCATGAGCCCGGAGCTGCAGGTCAGCTTGACGAAGTGACACTGCTTGCCGTCATCAGCGCAGCCATTCACGCGCATCGCTCGAAACACTAATACTAACCAGTCCAGGAATTTGATTTTCACTGTTTGCTTTCACAACGGCAGAAAAATTTTACCCTGTCTGTGCATCAGAAATTTGTCTAGCGCATGGGCAACAGATATCAGGAATGGGTTAATCCAATGATTGAAGACAGATCTCCCGTCGGTATTACCGAACTTGTACTGCGTGATGCGCATCAGTCCCTGCTGGCGACACGCCTTCGCCTTGAAGACATGCTGCCCATAGCCGACAAGATTGACCAGGTCGGTTTCTGGTCGGTGGAAAGCTGGGGTGGGGCCACCTTTGATGCCTGCATCCGTTACCTGGGAGAGGATCCCTGGCATCGCATTCGCGAACTGAAAAAGGCCATCCCCAATACAAGGCACCAGATGCTTTTCAGGGCCCAGAATATACTGGGTTACCGCCATTATGCTGATGATGTCGTTGAAAAGTTCTGTGAGCGTGCCTATGTAAACGGCGTTGATGTTTTCCGTATTTTTGATGCCATGAATGACCCGCGCAATTTTGAGACGGCGATCAGGGGCGTCAAGAAGGTTGGCGGTCATGCCCAGGGTGCCCTTTCCTACACGGTAAGCCCCGTTCATACCATTGATACCTGGTTAACCCTCGCGCACCAGCTCAAGGACATGGGGGCCGATACGATCTGCATCAAGGACATGGCCGGATTGCTGCGTCCTTACGTTTGTTATGAACTCGTCAGTCGCCTGAAGAAAGAAGTGGGCCTACCTGTGCATATGCAAAGCCATGCCACCACAGGCATGGCAACACCGACCCTTGTAAAAGCGATCGAGGCGGGCATAGACAACGTTGACTCTGCTATCTCGTCCATGAGTATGACTTATGGCCATCCTGCCACTGAAACCATCAACGCGATTTTCGAGGACCTTCCCGGAGATCCCGGTCTGAATCTGGAACTGTTGGCTGAGATAGCCGAGTATTTCAGGGGCGTCCGCAAGAAATACGCCAAATTTGAAGGTGCCCTGAAAGGGGTCGATGCCCGAATTCTCCTGGCACAGGTGCCGGGTGGCATGTTGACAAATATGGAAAGTCAGCTCAAGGAACAGAATGCCTCTGACAAGATGGGGGAGGTCCTGAAAGAGATTCCCCGCGTGCGTGAAGATCTTGGCACCATTGCCCTGGTTACGCCCACCTCGCAGATTGTTGGAACCCAGGCCGTGATCAATGTGCTGTCAGGTGAACGTTACAAGAGCATCACCAAGGAATCAGCGGGCATCCTCAAAGGTGAATATGGTGCCACAGCCACACCGGTTAACAAGGAGTTGCAGGAACGGGTGCTTGAGGGCAAAGAGCCGGTCACCTGCAGGCCTGCTGACCTGCTGGATCCGGAACTGGACAGCCTGACTGAGGAATTACGCAAGAAATCCGCTGAAGAGGGCTTTAATCTTGAAAGCGGTGAGGGCGAAATTGACGATGTTCTCACCTATGCCCTGTTCCCTCAGATTGGACTGAAATTTCTCAAGAATCGCGGCAATCCGGATGCCTTTGAGCCCGCGCCGACTGGTGTGGAAGACGCACCTAAAGCTGCTGCCAGTACGCCGGCTTCCAGCGGGACCAGTGTTTACTCGGTTAACGTCAATGGCCAGTCGTACGTTGTGGAAGTTGCTGAAGGTGGCAATATCAGCAAAGTGGAAGCAGGCACCAGGCCGGCTGAAACAACGCAGCCAAAAACAAGTGAATCCACGACATCCGTGGCCGCAGGCGAGCCTCTAGCAGCGCCACTGGCAGGTAATATCTTCAAGGTCAATGTTACTGTTGGCCAGGAAGTGAAAGAAGGGGAAGTCCTGATCATTCTGGAAGCCATGAAAATGGAAACCGAGGTCAAGGCACCCAGAGCAGGAAAAATCCGCAGTATAAAAGTGGCAGAAGGAAATGCTGTTGCTGTGGGTGATGAACTGCTGGCCATCGGTTGAAACTTCCAGAAATTACGCGGACCCTTATCAAATGGACAGCCTGACCCAGCTTTTCCAGGATTCCGGCCTCTATCAGCTTGAGGGTGGCCAGTTCATCATGATTCTGGTGGGCCTGTTACTGGTCTATCTTGCGATATGCAAGGGCTTTGAGCCACTGCTACTGCTTCCCATTGGTATGGGCGCTATTTTGGTGAACATCCCCGGTGCAGGGTTTCTCGCAGCACCTGTCCATGATGCCGCAGGCCATCTGGAGTCACCTGGCGGTATTCTTTACTACATTTATGAAGCAGGTATAGCGACAGGTATTTTTCCCCTGGTGATTTTTATGGGGGTCGGGGCAATGACTGATTTCGGTCCATTGCTGGCCAATCCAAGAACGCTGTTTCTTGGGGCCGCCGCGCAGTTCGGTATTTTCACCACCGTGCTGGGTGCTATAGGACTCAGTGCTGCGGGCTTGATGGACTTCTCCCTGGCGGATGCGGCAGCTATTGGCATCATAGGTGGGGCTGATGGCCCCACAGCCATATTTGTTTCCAGTCGCCTTGCCCCGGAACTGCTGGGAGCAATAGCCGTTGCGGCATATTCCTATATGGCCCTGGTGCCGATGATCCAGCCTCCTATCATGAAAGCACTGACTACCCAGGCCGAGCGTGAAATTCGTATGGAACAGCTGCGTCCTGTTTCCCAGCGTGAAAAAATTATTTTCCCCATAAGCCTGCTTGTTCTTGTGGCCTTGTTTCTGCCCAGTGCGGCACCTCTGCTCGGAATGTTCTGTTTTGGCAACCTGATGAAAGAAAGTGGCGTGGTAGAACGCCTCAGTGATACAGCCCAAAACTCCCTGATCAATATCACCACCATTTTTCTGGGCCTGGGGGTTGGTTCAAAACTCAGTTCTGATTCGTTCCTTAATATTGAGACCCTCGGAATTTTGTTGCTAGGTATCGTGGCTTTTGGTATCGGGACAGCCACAGGAATCATTATGGCCAAGCTGATGAACCGCTTTGGTAATACACCCATCAATCCGCTGATAGGTGCGGCCGGTGTCTCGGCGGTTCCCATGGCGGCTCGTGTGGCCAACAAGGTAGGACTGGAATCGAATCCCCAGAACTTCCTGCTGATGCATGCCATGGGTCCGAATGTTGCTGGCGTTATTGGCTCAGCGGTTGCGGCCGGGGTAATGATCAGCTATCTAGGCTAAGCGCTGAAGGCGAAAGCCAAAGCCTTGAGAAATACAGACAGCGCATCCGTCGTCTCCCTGTTAAGGTGTAATTCATTTGTGGCGATTTACCCTGTTTGACAGGAGGAAGTCACCATGAAGAAAATCAGCCTGTTCCTGACAAACCTTGTTTTTCTGTTTGCCTATCAAGCCGCCCAACCCGCCATGGCCGATACCATGCGCTGTGACAGAACTCTAGTCACACGTGGTGACAGTCAGGGCGAGGTACTGGCAGCCTGTGGCGAACCGATGTTCGCTTCCCAGCGAAAAATATATCGTTCCGGTATTCCCTCAAGGAGACTTATGAATTTTAGTCCCAACCGGCTTTACCGTAACCTGACCAGCAGGGAACTGGTTCATTATGATCGTTCCGTTGTTGAGGTGCCTGTGGATGTATGGACTTATAATTTTGGGCCCCGCCAGTTTATGCGAGAGATTACATTTATGGATGGCAGGGTGTTGGGCATAGAGACATTGGGTTACGGACATCGATAGCCCTCCTGCGCGCATAACTTGTCGCTTCTTTTCTGATTACCCTTCATGCCAGCCATTGTGATACTTTTCAGGGCACGGGACAGGGCTGCCTGGGTAAATATACCGGGCGGGATGTTCATGGAGGAGGGCAGCAGGCTGATCAACTACGGTCAGTTCAGCGATGTTAAAGTGGTTTTTCTTTTCCGGCGAGCTCCGCTGTCTGTTTTCACCCAGGATCATTAAAAGGAGAATACAATTGAAAAATATAAACATGCTCAGGTTAATGGTGACCTGTTTCCTAATCCTTCCGGTGCTTGCGCATGCGCAGGTAAGCTGTACGCGCGGTGGATTGAAAAGGGCAACAGATCTGTATATTGAAGCCCAGACAGAAGGAGATATTTCAAACTTGCCACTTGCTCCGAGTACAGGGTACTGGGAGAACGAAGAATTAATGAACATGGATGATGGTCTGATCAACAAGTCCATGAATATCAATCATCATCGCAGTATTTATGACACAGATTCCTGCCAGTCTTTTACAGAAGTTATCGTCACTGACAAGGATGAACCCTATGTCCTTGGGACACGCATGCGCGTGAACCATGACAAGATTGCCGAAATAGAAATCATATGGACGACTACCGGATACTGGCTTTTTGATGCAGAGGCCTATCTGCGTTATTCCTCTTCGGAAGACTGGGGGGCTATTCCGGCTGAAGAAAGGGATACACGCGGCATCATTGTGGCCGCAGCGAATGCCTACCTGGATGCTTTTCTAGAAGGGCAGATTGACCAGGTTCCCTGGGGCTTTCCCTGTGTAAGGATTGAGGGTGGACTGTATACGGGAAGAGGGCAACCCGATGACAGTTGTGAAGTAGGCGTTCCTGCCGGAGTCAATATCGCGAACAGGCGCTTTGTTGTGGATGAAGTCCTCGGATCGGTGGTGGTGTACTGTACATTTGGCACCGGAACACCTGGTGGTGGAAGCGGTTCGCCGGATACTCATCTGTTCAGGGTGGAGAATGGGAAGCTACGCTATGTTCATACGCTTACCCATCTGCTGCAGAGTGCATTCCAGGGTGGTAATGATTGATTCTTGCTCCGGTTGTCAGATGTCCTTGCCGTAGGTCTGAAAATCGGAATTAAGATCAGTCAGCTCGAGGCCGTCCGTACTCCGGTCGGTTTCGCTGCCTTCCAGGTTCATGCGGATAGTCAGGTTGTTCCTGGAGTCAGCATTTTCCAGTGCTATTTCCCGTGTAATCCTGCCTTGTCGGTAAAGGTCATACAGGGCCTGATCGAAAGTCTGCATGCCCAGTTCCCGGCTTTTTTCAATGGCTTCCTTAAGCAGGTCAATCTCCTGTTTTTCAATCAGGTCCGCGATATAGGACGAACGGGTCATGATTTCCATGGCTGGAACCAGTTCTCCATCAGTTGAAGGCAAAAGCCGCTGTGAGATGACCGATTTGAGATTTAATGACAAATCCAGGAGTAGCTGATGATGTGCGGCCTCCGGAAAAAAATTGATTATTCTATCGATAGCCTGGTTTGCATTGTTTGCATGGAGTGTCGATAAACACAAATGCCCAGTCTCCGCATAGGAAATGGCATGTTGCATGGTATCCCGGTCGCGAATTTCTCCAATTAGAATCACATCTGGCGCCTGGCGCATGGCATTTTTCAGGGCGTTCTCATAGCTCAGGGTATCCAGCCCAACTTCCCGTTGATCCACAACTGCCTTTTTATGTTCATAGACAAACTCCACGGGATCTTCGATGGTAAGAATATGACCTTCCTTGTTTGCATTTCGATAATCGATCATTGAGGCGAGGGTGGTGGATTTGCCCGAACCCGTTGCCCCCACGACCAGTATCAGGCCGCGCGGTTCCATAACAAGCTCCTTGAGTATAGGGGGCAGATGCAGGGATTCCATTGATGGGATGATTGAGCGAATATAGCGAATTACCATGGAAACTTCGCCTTGCTGCCGGTAAAGATTAACGCGGAAACGGCCAATATCGTTCAGGTTCAGGGCAAAGTTCAGTTCCATTTCCCTTTCGAATTCTGCCCGCTGCTGGTCTGAGATAAAGCTGTAGGCCAGTTTTTTTACATCGCCTGGCTTTAGAGGGTCACGGCTGATTGGCAGCGTATGACCCTTGACCTTGACGTTGACAGGGGCGCCCACGGAAAAAAATAGGTCCGATGCCTCCTTGTCTGCCATTGCTTTTAGAAAAGTTGTAATTTCCATGGTCCTACCTCAATGCTCGAGAATCGAATCAATCCTACCCGTCCTTGGGTTATGGCTAATTGATACAACTTAAATGAGTATTGAACAAGCTAAAAGCATTTTTCCACTGATTCTGCCGGGATGTGTCATGTTTGTCTGGTTTCATCAGAACAGCCTGATATCCACATCACCCACTCCCAGGTTTATTTCCATATCATTGCTGCCATGCCCATCTGCCCGGATTGACCTGGATATAAATGCTGACTTGTTAGTGATGATATCTGCACCATCAACGGATGCATCGCCGACTCCCACGTTGAGATTGATTCGTCCTACTGTATTTCCCGGAGCCCTTATTGAGACATCACCAACTACCATTTCAACATCCACGTCCGTATTGTTTATTTCCATTGTTATTTCGCCAACTCCCAACTGGACAATGGTGTGTTCAACGTCAGGTATTTCCATAAACCAGCTGGCATTGGTGTTATCTTCCTCGAATGACAGGAAAATAGTGTCTCCCCGTTCCCTGATCTCCATGTCCTCAACATTCACTTTCCGACGGAAAAAGCCTTTCCTTTTGCCTTCCAGTTCAACATCGATATGCAAATCACCATCCCTGGAAGGTAGAACATGAATACTGCCGACACTATTGCTGATTTCGACGACGGCTATACCCTCAAGAGCAATGTCATGATGCACCGAGGACGTATTATCAGCATGGGCGGTGGTGACAATGGCCGTCATCAGGAAGACACCGATTCCCATCAACGTAAGTTTCTTCATAACCAATTCGCTGCGTGACATTTTTATTCTCCTTTGCTTGGTTGGTGAGACAGCCGGTTAGCTAAGCTGTTATTCCGGTGTCTTTCTCATGAACTACAGCATACGTACAGCAAGGGTTATGCCAGTCTGAAAAAAATTTATTAATTACAGTTATTTATGCTCATTTTCTCTATTTCTTCCTGTTAGGATACAGTAGAACTTGCTAAACATCGGTGGAAATCACCAACTGGCAACAGGACCGGCTAACTGGGTATTATTGGAAGGGAGTAAACCTTGAACCGATCATGCCGGTGCTGACACACAGCCAAAGGCGCAGGGCGACAGGTGCCCACAACAATAATAATGAAGGACCCGCTATGAAGATTCTCTCCTCTATCGGATTGCTCGCCGGTGTTTTGTCAGCGACAAACCTGGCTGCACAGGTTGATACAGAAGTCCTTATTGATCCTGTAGCCAGTTTTACGGAAGCACAGGTGGCCGCCGGACTGGCGGCTTATCAGAATAACTGTTCCGAAGGTTGTCACCAGAATGACATGCAGGGGGGAGGGCCAATTGCATCCCTGCGGGGACCAGCCTTTACGAGTGTCTGGAACAACAGGAGGGTGGCTGACCTGATTGACACAATGATGACAGCGATGCCGCCGACTAATGCGGGTGGGCTCCCCCAGCAGACCTATATCGATCTTGCTGCCTTCATTCTTTCTGCCAATGGCGGGGAAGCCGCTGAGACACCTCTTCAACTCGACTCAGCGGCCCTTATTAGCCAGTTCACGGCGGATGGGTCTCCGGATGAATACCAGGCTCCACTGGCTGGGGATATTCAGGAAGGGCCTACAGGGGTCACTATTGAGGGGAATGTACCGGGTTTCAGTGAAGTCTCCGAGGCAATGCTGAGAACGCCGGATCCCTCCGACTGGCTAATTCATCGGGGTAATCAGCAGGCCTGGAGCTACTCCGCGCTTGACCAGGTCAATCGGGACAATGTTGATGAACTCCGCCTGGCATGGGTATGGGCACTGGGTGAGAATGCCAACAGTCAGCAGTCTCCAATCGTACACGATGGCATCATGTACCTCTTTAAACCGGGCAATAAGATACAGGCCCTGGATGCCACTGTTGGTGACCTAATCTGGGAGCATAGCCTGGGCGGGCGCGCTGGAACCATGCGTGGATTGGCCATCTGGCATGACCGGATTATCACCAATACCCCGGATGCCCGTATCGTCGCTTTGGACGCAGAAAATGGAGAGGAGATCTGGAGCACCCTGATTGGAGAAGGCTTTGGCAATTCCAGTGGTCCACTGGTGGCTGATGGAAAAGTGTTTACCGGAATGGGGCAGTGTCTGCGTTTCCGTGAACAGAAATGTTTTGTCAGTGCCTACGATGCCGAAGACGGCAGTCTGCTCTGGAAGTTTGAAACCGTCGCCCGCGAAGGGACAACAGGGGGGGATACCTGGGGCGGAATTGATGACATGTTCAGGGCCGGCAATGATCCCTGGATAACGCCCAGCTATGATGCTGATCTGGATATTGTCTATATTGGTGTTTCCCAACCCAAACCCTGGATGCCTGTCAGCAGGGGAATGACGGTATTTGATGACGCCCTGTATTCCAATTCAACCCTGGCCCTGGATGCTGATACAGGTGAGCTGCGCTGGTATTACCAGCATGTCCCCGGCGAGGTCTTTGATCTGGATGAAACCTTTGAACGGGTTCTGGTGGATATTGATGATGAGAAGGTAGTTTTTTCCGTTGGTAAACACGGCATTCTATGGAAACTGGACAGGGTTTCGGGACAATATCTGGGACACACAGAAACGGTACTTCAGACTACCTTTGACTATTTCGATCCTGACACGGGCAGGCCCCAGTATCGGGAAGATGTCGTTGAATCCGGTCTCGGTGAGTGGCTTGAAGTATGTCCATCTTCAGCCGGCGGCAAGAACTGGCATGCCATGAGCTATCATCCGGGAACCGAGAGCCTGATTATCCCATTGAGCCAGAGTTGCTTGCGACAGCGGGCAACCCAGATCGATTTTGTAGCAGGCGGGGGTGGTGCTGCGGTTGATCGGGACTGGTTTCCAATGCCTGGTACCAATGGAAACGTTGGCAAGCTGGCTGCCTATGATGTGCGTACCCTGGAAGAGTTGTGGTCTTTTGAACAGCCGGCATCATTCCTGACCGGCGTATTAAGCACTGCAGGGAACCTGGCGTTTGCCGGTGACCTGGATCGGTATTTCAGGGCATTTGATGTTGAGACGGGTGAGGTGCTGTGGGAAACCAGGCTGGGCACCTCCGTACAGGGCTTTCCGATAACGTTCAGTATTGATGGAAAACAGTATATTGCGATGTCCACCGGTCTGGGTGGAGGGAGTCCGCGTATTGTGCCTTCCAGGCTAACACCGCAAATTCATTATCCGGATTCGGGGAATGCGCTGTTTGTGTTCGCATTACCCGAATAAATCCGGATAATCGCGGGCTTCACCCTGGGGGCCGACAATCACGGTTTAACATGGCAGGATTCTTGAGACCGATAAAATAATATCGGGCATTGAATGATTAACAAGAGTGCAACAAGCAGACAATAGAATGAAGTTTTCCAGTTTCGGCGATAAATACACAGGCCATTCAGGGATTGTGGACTTGATGGCAGATCTGGGCGAAGCCTTGCATACCCGCCCCGACATGATTTCCATGGGAGGCGGTAACCCGGCGCGCATTGCCCAGGCCGAGGCGGTTTATAAACGGCACCTTATAAGTCTGCTGGAAGAGAATGACGGTGCCTACAATATCCTGGGAAAATATCAGTCTCCCCAGGGAGATGAAACGCTGCTCAGGCAACTGGCGGACCTGCTTCGGTCAGAATATGGCTGGCCTGTCACTGAAAAAAATGTCGCTATCAGCAATGGCGGCCAGTCAGCATTTTATGTGCTCTCCAACCTGCTAGCCGGCAGGTTTGCGGATGGCACAAGCCGGCAAATCCAGTTTCCCCTGGTGCCGGAATATATTGGTTATGCGGACACTGGGCTTGAACAGAATTTTTTTACATCCACCAGACCGGTAATTGATATGCTCGGCGACCAGGTGTTTAAATACCGCGTCAATTTTGATGACCTGAAGGTCTCTGAAAAAACAGCGGCATTCTGTGTGTCCCGCCCCACCAATCCGACAGGCAATGTGCTGACCGACAATGAAATCTCCCAACTGGATAGCATCGCCGCTGCCCATGACATACCGCTGATTATTGATGGAGCTTACGGTACACCTTTTCCGAATATTATTTTTGAAGAAGTCAGTCCGTACTGGAGCGAGAACACGATTATACTGTTGAGTCTATCCAAGCTGGGCCTGCCCGGGGTGAGAACCGGATTCATAGTGGCCAGAGAAGAGGTCATACAGGCCTATGCCAATGCAAATACCATCCTTAATCTTGCCTGTGGGAATGTGGGGCCTGCTATTGCCGGACGACTCTTTGAAAAGGGACAGGTACTGGATATTGGCAGGAACCTGATTATGCCTTTTTACCGTGACAAGGCTTTCAGGACCATGGATATGTTTATGGACTCCATGCGTGATTTGCCTATGTATGTCCATAAACCGGAAGGGGCTATTTTTCTGTGGTTATGGTTCAGGAATCTGCCTGTCAGTGCGGCAAAACTGTATGAAATTCTCAAGGATTCCGGGGTACTTGTCATTCCTGGACATGATTCATTCGCCGGATTGGATGCTGACTGGCAACATTCTCACGAGTGTATCCGAATCTCCTATGCACAGGATGATGCGCAGATTCGCAAGGGAGTCGACATTATAAGCAGGGAAGTCCGGAAACTTTATGAACAGGGATAAAACGATAAAAGGATGAAACAGAGTCTTGTCTCCTCCTGGAGATGCCATTACTCTTTCAACAGTTAATACACAATGCAGGAAAGTATTTTATGAACAGATTTTTTCGATCGGTTCTGGGGCTTATCCCCTGTACCTTGCTGGCTTTTTCAGGTGCCGTTTTTGCACAGGAACACAGTTATGCACCCAGTGATATTGAAAATGGCCGTGGGCTTTTCCAGGCCAATTGTCTTGGCTGTCATGGAGATAATGGCGACCAGGTTGAAGGGGCTGACCTGAGCTCTGGCCGGTTCCGTAGAGCCAGTACTGACGAAGAACTGATCCGGCTGATTCGTGAAGGCATACCCAACACCCTGATGATTCCAAAAACCAATCTTTCCTATGGGGATACGCGTGCGATTGTTGCCTTCCTGAGATCCCTGCCGACCGGGGGCGCGCTTGTTGCAGACAATCGCGATGTGCGTATCGGTGACGCATCCCGCGGTGAGTCGCTTTTCTTTTCCGAGCAGACACAATGCAGTGCCTGTCATGGTGTCAATGGAGGAGGTAACCTGTTGAGCCCTGATCTTGCCAATATCGGTGCCACCCGCACACCGGGCTCGCTGGAAGATTCCATGCTAGATCCGGCCAAGGAGGTCAGGGCAGGTCAACGTTTCTATCAGGTCACGGATATGTCCGGTAACCGTACCGAGGGACTGCTTCTGAACCAGGACACGCATTCTGTACAGTTGCTCAATGGAGAAGAAAAACTGGCAGCCTTTCAGAAATCCGAGCTGGACAGTCACGGTTTTATTCCGTCCCCCATGCCGTCCTATCTTGATGTGTTATCCCCGGCTGAGGTGGCTGATCTTGTTGCCTACATGTTGTCGCTTAAAGGAGACCAATAATGAAAGCTGTAAAAATTTTCGCATGTCTCCTGCTGGCATCCATTCAACTTTCCGCTGTTGCACAGGTAACTCCAGAACGACTCCTCAATGCCGAGGATGAGCCTGAGAACTGGCTGCTTTACGGGGGTGATTACGACAGTCATCGTCATAGTGATCTTACCCAGATCAACAAGTCCAATGTTGATCAACTGGAACTGAAATGGGTATGGCAGAACCGGGCCCGCGATGGCGCTTCTGAAAAGTTTGAAGCGACTCCACTGGTGGTGGATGGCGTCATGTACACGGTTGGTGCACCCAATAACGTGGTCGCTATTGATCCGGTTTCGGGCCGTCTGTTCTGGCAGTATTCCTACACACCTTTGCCTGAAGCACGTTTGTGTTGTGGTCGGGTTAACAGAGGACTCGCTATTCATGGCAATGACCTTTTCATGGGGACCATCGATGGCAAGTTACTCAAGCTCGATGCCCGCAATGGAGAACCTGTCTGGCTGGTTGACGTGGCTGACCCGGAACTGGGTTATGCCCTGACACTTGCTCCCCTGATTATAGGGGATAAGGTCATAGTCGGTCCTGCTGGGGGTGAATACGGTATCCGAGGATTCATAGCGGCCTATGATGTGGAAAGCGGAGAGCAGTTGTGGAAGTTCAACACGGTGCCAGGTCCCGGAGAGCCCGGTTTTGAGTCCTGGGAGGATCCTGAGCAGGAAGCCTGGAAGATTGGTGGTGGTTCAATCTGGCAGACCGGTTCCTATGATCCTGAACTCAACCTGACCTACTGGGGGGTGGGAAATCCTGGTCCTGACTGGAATGGTGATTCACGTCCCGGAGACAATCTGTATACGGAGTCTGTGGTTGCCCTTAATCCCGATACCGGTGAGATAGTCTGGCATTACCAGTTCACTCCCCATGATGAAATGGATTATGACGCGACCCAGGCGGCCGTGCTGGTTGACATGGAATGGCAGGGTGAAGAGCGCAAGGTCATCCTGTGGGCCAATCGTAATGGTGTGTTTTATGTCATCGATCGTGAAAGCGGTGAATTTCTTCTCGGTGAACCCTTCGTATCCGTTAACTGGTTAAGTGGTTTTGATGAAAATGGCCGCCCAATCCGTGCGCTGTATCCAACGGAAGAGGGCACGTTTATCATGCCCAATAACCAGGGGGCTACGAACTGGTATCCACCATCCTATTCACCGGTTACAGAACTGTTCTACATGCCGGCCTGGCTGGATACATTCTCTGTCTATACCAAACGTCCTGTGGAATACACGCCAGGCCAACAGTATGTCGGCGCTTTCCCCACTATGGCAATGCCGGCACTTGGCGTAAATCCGGTAAATCAGCGTCTGCCTGAGGAAGGACTTGGAGCCATCCTGGCAATCAATCCACAAACCGGGGAAGTGGTATGGCGCCATATGATGACCAATGTTACTGACAGTGGGGTCCTGAGTACCGGCTCCAACCTGGTGTTTGCCGGTGGCAGGGAAGGTCACTTCTATGGACTGGATGCGGAGACCGGGAAAGAATTGTGGAAAGCCTCACTGGGCGGCCAGATAGCAAATGGCCCGATGAGTTATGCCATTGATGGTAAACAGTATGTGGCTATAGCAGCTGGTGCGGGTCTCTTTGTATTTGGCCTGCCGGAATAAACCAGGTAGCGTTTGATCATGACTAGGCAGGTAATAACATTTCCCGTTGTTACCTGCCTGTTTCTATTTTTCTTTTCCATTTTTCTCATTTCATTTCCGCTGAAAGCCGATCAGAATGACCCCAGGCTGGAGGAACTGTTCAATTTGCTACGGGCAGAGGAAGACAGTTTTCGAGCCAACGATATTGCCAACAGGATCTGGTCAGTCTGGACAGAACACGAAGACTCCCGGGCAAATACCCTGATGATGCAGGGTATTGCCCGCATGAATGCCGGTGACCTTTTCGGTGCGCTTGATACCTATGATGCCCTGATTGCGCTGCAACCGGATTTTGCTGAAGCCTGGAATAAACGGGCGACCCTCTACTGGCAACTGGATCAATTCGATGCTTCCCTGAAAGATATCGAGCAGGTGCTCAGGCTGGAACCTTTTCATTTCGGGGCACTGTCGGGCAGGGGACTTGTTTACATGGAGAGGGGAAACTACCTGCAGGCCCGTGGGGCTTTCCTGACGCTGCTTGAAGTCTATCCAGCCATGCCTGGAGTGAGGGAGACAGTGCAGCAGCTTGAACGTGTGTTGCAAAAGGGTATTCCGCAATAGTTCATGGGGTAAGGCAGGAGATGACCGGTTCCCTGGATTATCTGCGAAAAGGTTTGAGGTACAGTAATAAAAACCCGGCAGTTGCCGGGTTTTTTATTAAAGCTTGAGTATCCTGGATTACATCGGGGGTGTTGCTTCGTCCTTACCCATATGTAGCCCAACTTTACTGGGTGCGGTTTCCTCCATAAACAGCGCAACGATGAAGCCAAGGACCAGACCACAAGCGGCAAAGTATATTGCGGCACGCAATCCGTATGCTTCCGCCAGATTACCGGCAATGATGGGACTCAGACCTCCACCGAGAAACTCGCCTGCAAAAATCACAAAGCCGGCCATGGATGCCAGCATTCCCGGAGGGGCCGCTTCTGCAGCAACAGGACCAGCAAGAATCGCCAGGGCCGCGAAGTTGAAGAGGGAGGAGAAGAATAACAGTATCCACAGCACGGTTGTACTTTCTGGTCCAGTCTGTGAAAAGGTATACAGAAACACGGCAGCCAGAATGTAGGAGGCCAGTGTTGTCATCTTTCGCCCCAGAATATCTGACAGGGCAGGCATGGCAAATTGACCGATGCTGCCACCCACACCCACGGCAGTAAATACACCACCGGCTGTAAGTGGCGCGAGACCGAGTCCGCCCGCTTCCGGTGGCGCAGTTAGATAGGCCATCAAAAGGGCTGCAATAACAAATATTCCACCCATCGCACAGATCAGGGTGAGTGGCGCTACTTTGGCATTACGGTGCCCGAACATGCTAAATACTGAGCTGATGGACAGGGATGAACCTGGGCTGCTGTCACCTGACTCAGCTACCTGTTTCAAAGGTTCCCGAATGACAAACCACATGATGACCGCAATGATGACGCCAGGTGCGCCGACCAGCATGAATACGACAGGCCATTCATATATTTCCAGCAGTTGTGTTGCGATGTAAGGTCCAAGCGCCAGACCAAACAGGGAAATCATGCATTGGAATATGCCATTGTTCAGGCCGCGACGGGAAGGTTTGGATGCTTCAAATGCGACGGCGACACCTGTTGAGGCTACAGGCCCTTCTGCCAGCCCCATAATCACGCGCACCAGTACCAGCATGGCGATAGAGGTAGCCAGACCACTGAAGGCAGACATCAGGGAAAAGATCAGGATGGCTGGAACAAGAACGGCGCGTCGGCCAAGTTTATCGGCAAGGAAGCCCATGACGAAAGCGGATATACCCCAGGCCATGCCCAGATATCCGGCCAGAGCGCCTCCCTGTTCAGGTGACAGCCCAAGATCTGCCCCCATGGAGGAACTTGGTGACTGGAGAATGATAGGTAATATGAAACGGTCTAGTCCGACCAGTCCGAAGGTCAGACTGAGCAGCAGGATGATTTTCCACTCGTAACTGGCATCCCAGTTACTGGTATCTTGTTCAGACATAGGAGAGTCCCCTCTTTAAATGATTTTCTGAATAACGGCTCAGGAATTATTGTTATTTTTCAGGACAAAATCCTGACAAGCCCGCAGAGTAAATCATATATTCCTGAGAATGACACTTATTAATTTGAGCTACAAACCTTAGAATAGATAACTTAATCAATGAATTACCCTATCCGGGTATATAGAGGACTGTCGAATCCTGTAGGCTGTCCGTAATAAACCTGCAGAGACATGCAAGCATGATGACTTTATCCAGAGCACGAACTGTTTTTTTGACAATTGCCAGCCTGTTTTCAGGTTGTTACGGGACAGGCCTGTATGCCCAAAGTATTGCCGGCGGCAGGGCAGAGTTTTTGCTGGACAAGAGCAGGCTATGTTTTCCGGTGGCGCTGGTGGAAGAAGGCAGTTCCTACGATGTGTGTATGCAACTTGACAGTATTGATGAGGGATACAGCTTTACGCTTGCCAGTGCAAGCCAAAGGGATGATGTGCCTGCCGGGGCCGCAACCTACAGTCCTCAGGATGGTCTGATCATTCCTGTTGTACGTTTCAGCAATGGGGCCACCTTTGTGAATGTGACTTTTGTGGCGTCTCTGGACAGCAGTACTTCAACTGTTCGCTTTGTAGTTACCGGTGGTGAGAAAGTGATTGTTAACCCGGATCACTCAATTGCACGGGTATGGAATGAAGAATTGCTGAATGGCATTCGCAACGATTTCGCCAGGCCAACAGTTCATTCGCGTAATCTCTTCCATACCTCTGCTGTGATGTATGACGCCTGGGCCGTATTCGATGAAACAGCAGATACTTATTTTCTGGGAAAGACACTTAATGGTGTTGAATGTCCTTATGAAGAGATATCGGTGTCGGCAGGCGTGGAGTCAGCACGGCGAGAGGCAATCAGTTTTGCTGCCTTTCGCTTGTTAAAGCATCGATTTGCCAATGCTCCGGGGGCTGTCAGTGTGCTGAATGAATTCAATAATGTTTTTGCAGCACTGGGCTATGACGCCAATTACATCAGTACAGATTACAGTAACGGTAGTGCCGCAGCGCTGGGAAACCATCTTGCCGAGTGCATGATTGCCTACGGATTGCAGGACGGGGCCAATGAATCAAATGGTTATGCTCCAGAGAACTATATGCCGGTTAATACAGCGTTGGTACCAACAGAGAAAGGAAATCCAGTTCTGGAAAACCCCGATCGCTGGCAACCACTTTCTTTTGAGGTATTTCGTGATCAGAGTGGAAACCTGTTCCCTGGTGAAACACCGGAATTTGTTGGGCCCGAATGGGGTAGGGTACGGCCTTTCTCATTGCAGGAAGAGGACCTGACCATCTATCAGCGGAACGGGGCACAATGGTGGGTTTATCATGACCCGGGTGATCCTCCTTTCATTGACGATAATGTTCTGGGTTTACCCCGGGGGGATTATTACAAGTGGGGCTTTCAACTGGTAACACAATGGTCCTCCCATCTTGATCCGGACGATGGTGTCTTGTGGGATATCTCCCCTGCCAGCATCGGCAACATCCAGGAATATCCCATCACCGAGTTGCAATATAAGTCCTTCTATCAATTGTCTGGGGGAGACACATCCCAGGGGCATCAGGTCAATCCGTATACGGGACAACCCTATGAACCCCAACTGGTCCCTCGGGGGGACTATGCCAGGGTTCTGGCCGAATTCTGGGCGGACGGTCCGGATTCGGAGACTCCGCCGGGTCACTGGTTCACTATTCTTAATTATGTGTCTGATAATCCACTGACAGAAAAACGGTTTGCTGGAGAGGGGGATGTGCTTGATGATCTGGAATGGGATGTTAAAGCCTACTTCACACTTGGCGGGGCCATGCATGATGCGGCCGTCACTGCCTGGGGCATCAAGGGCTGGTATGACTATATCCGGCCAATCTCGGCACTGCGCTACATGGCTGAAAAAGGGCAGAGCAGTAACCCCGAACAGGCGTCCTATGATCCTCAGGGAATCCAGTTGCTTCCCGGCTTCATAGAGCTGGTGACTGAAAATGACCCGTTGGCCCTGGAGAATCCGGATAATATCGGCAAGATCAAGTTTTTCGCCTGGAAAGGCCCGGACTATGTGGAGGATCCCGAAACAGACTATGCCGGTGTAGACTGGATCCTGGCCGAGGACTGGTGGCCTTACCAGCGACCTTCATTTGTCACCCCGCCTTTTGCCGGTTATGTGTCCGGGCACAGCACCTTTTCCAGGGCGGCTGCACACGTCATGACCCTGCTTACCGGCGATGAGTTCTTCCCTGGCGGCATGGGCGAATTTCATGCCCCAAAAAATGAATTCCTGGTCTTTGAAGAGGGTCCCAGCGTGGATGTCACCTTGCAGTGGGCAACCTACATGGACGCTTCAGACCAGACCAGTCTTTCCCGTATCTGGGGGGGAATCCATCCTCCTGCAGATGATATTCCGGGACGTCACCTGGGAGATATTGTGGGGCCTGAAGCGTTTGAATTTGCCAGGCAGTATTTTGCCGACCAGACGCCTTGATAAACTAACCGGGCGAATACCCGTAATGTCGGGATTTATTCCTGTCCTAATGAAATCAGGCTTTACTTAATATATAACATTAATAAAAATTAATAACCTATTGAAATATAAAAATAAAGTAT
>CAZDCK010000026.1:0-44477 GCA_964503965.1 uncultured Enterobacteriaceae bacterium
CAGCCTTCCAAGCTGATGATGCGGGTTCGATTCCCGCTACCCGCTCCAGTTTAACTGAGAGTATTCATTGGCATGGAAGGGGTTGAAAGCAGGAACGGATTCTTGCGTAACGTATTAAGCGTTGCTCGCATAGCTCAGGCGGTAGAGCGCATCATTGGTAATGATGAGGTCCCCGGTTCGACTCCGGGTGTGAGCACCAGATTCTGGCACACAGAAAATTAGGTGATATTCGCGGAATATCTAATGAAGTTAGAAAAATATTAATCGGAGGCTTATTTCGATGTCCAAGGAAAAATTTGAGAGAACGAAACCGCACGTGAATGTTGGCACGATCGGTCACGTTGACCACGGTAAGACAACATTGACTGCAGCTCTGACAAGAGTGTGTGCCGAGGAATTTGGTGGCGAAATGAAAGATTTTGCCCAGATTGATAATGCACCTGAAGAAAGAGAGCGTGGTATTACCATTGCTACTTCACACGTTGAGTATGACTCCCCATCACGTCACTATGCTCACGTCGACTGTCCGGGACATGCTGACTATGTAAAAAACATGATCACCGGTGCTGCCCAGATGGATGGTGCAATCCTGGTTTGTTCCGCTGCTGACGGCCCCATGCCCCAGACTCGTGAGCACATCCTTCTGTCTCGTCAGGTGGGTGTACCTTACATCGTGGTCTTCATGAATAAAGCCGACATGGTTGACGATGAAGAGCTGATGGAGCTGGTTGAAATGGAAATTCGTGAGCTGCTTGATCAGTACGAATTTCCTGGTGATGACACGCCTATTATCGTTGGTTCAGCCCTGATGGCGCTGGAAGGTAAAGATGACAACGAAATGGGTACAACAGCCGTCAAAAAGCTGGTTGATGCTCTTGATACTTACATCCCTGAGCCTGAGCGTGATATCGACAAGCCATTCCTGATGGCCATTGAAGATGTATTCTCTATCTCTGGTCGTGGTACTGTTGTTACCGGTCGTATTGGCCGCGGTATCGTAAAAGTTGGCGATGAAATTGAAATCGTCGGTATGAAAGATACCCAGAAAACCACCTGTACTGGTGTTGAAATGTTCCGCAAGCTGCTCGACGAAGGTCGTGCCGGTGAGAATGTTGGTGTTCTGCTTCGTGGTACCAAACGTGAAGAAGTTGAGCGTGGACAGGTTCTTGCTGCTCCTGGCTCAATTACTCCGCACACCAAGTTTGAAGGTGAAGTTTACGTACTGTCCAAAGATGAAGGTGGACGTCACACTCCATTCTTCAAAGGCTATCGTCCGCAGTTCTACTTTGAAACTACTGACGTTACCGGTGCTGTCGAACTGCCAGAAGGCGTTGAGATGGTTATGCCTGGTGACAACGTCAAAATGTCTGTTGAACTGATTGCTCCGATTGCCATGGAAGAAGGTCAGCGTTTCGCGGTCCGTGAAGGCGGTCGTACTGTAGGCGCCGGCGTGGTTTCCAAAATCTTCGAATAATCAGTCTGAGACTGTATGTCCAAGCCGAGGTGGCTGTATGGTTACCTCGGCTTGGTCGTCTTAAGAGAAATTGTTTGATTGGAAGTCCGGGGCAAAAATTTTTGGTCCGGAACAAGGCATAGGCCAGTAGCTCAATTGGCAGAGCGGCGGTCTCCAAAACCGCAGGTTGGGGGTTCGATTCCCTCCTGGCCTGCCATCCAGGCAGGATTGACCGGTAAGAAGAGTCGGATAGCCAAACAGGCTTTTTATGTTTTATTAGTACCGGGATTATTTGTGATTACAAATGAACGACAAAGTAAAGAACACGGAATATAAGCTGGACCCGATGAAGTGGATAGTTGTGGCTGCTATTGTCGCTGCAGGTGTCTATGGGAATAGCTATTTTGCTGCTGAATCAATGCTTTACCGTGTAATCGGTTTGCTGGTACTGGCTACGGTAGCCGGCTGGGTTGCAGCGCAGACAAGCAAGGGTAGTGCCTTTGTTACATTATGTATGGATGCCAGAACAGAGATCCGCAAAGTGGTCTGGCCGACTCGTACAGAAACAACCCATACCACAATGATTGTGGTGGTTGTGGTTATTATCGTCGCTATTCTTTTGTGGGGCCTTGACTCATTATTGAGCTGGCTCATTGCCCTGATTATCGGTTGATCAAGCAGGTAAATTTTGGAGCAGGGTGTAAACGAATTGGCTGGGGAAATTAAAGAAGGGTCAGGTATGTCTTCATCGGAAAATAAAATGCGCTGGTATGTTGTCCACGCCTATTCCGGCTATGAGCGTAAAGTGAAACTCGCGCTTGAAGAAAGGATAAGCCTGTCACCATTTAAAGATTTATTCGGTGAAGTGCTGGTCCCTACTGAAGAAGTCCTGGAAATGCGCGGTGGACAAAAACGCAAAAGTGAACGTAAGTTCTTTCCAGGATATGTGCTGCTTCAGATGGTGCTTAATGATGATACATGGCATCTGGTGAAAGAGACTCCCAGGGTGATGGGTTTTATTGGTGGTACTGCTGAAAAGCCGGCTCCAATAACACAGCGCGAAGTCAGTGAGATCATGAACAGGCTTGAAGAGACTGTAGACAAGCCTTCCCATAAAACTGTTTATGAACCCGGTGAAATGGTCCGTGTTATTGATGGTCCGTTCAATGACTTTACCGGTACTGTGGAAGAAGTTAACTATGAGAAAAGCCGCGTGCGTGTGGCTGTCTCGATTTTTGGCCGGTCAACACCGGTGGAGCTGGAATTCTCCCAGGTTGAGAAGGGCTAAAGCCTGAAAACCTGGAACTCATGCTAGCAGAACGCTAGAAACAAGTGGTCTGGAAAAAGTATTAGGTGGGTGTCTGGTTGTTCCGGGCACTTGAAATAAAAGTCGCCGAAGTCATATGGCTCGGCGCCAGGGGAGCCTGGATTCGTTCAGGCGTTAAAACCCATTAAGGAGGCCTCTAATGGCAAAGAAAGTACTTGCTTATATCAAGCTGCAAGTTGGCGCAGGTAAAGCCAACCCAAGTCCCCCCGTTGGTCCGGCTCTGGGCCAGCATGGTGTAAACATCATGGAATTCTGTAAAGCCTTCAATGCTGAAACACAAGGCGTTGAGCCTGGCATGCCGGTTCCGGTTGTTATTACTGTTTATGCCGACCGTAGTTTTACCTTTATCACCAAGACTCCTCCGGCTGCAGTGTTGTTGCGTAAAGCGGCAGGCCTGAAAAAAGGCAGTGGTCGTCCCAATACTGAAAAAGTGGGTAAGCTCAACCGTGCTCAGCTTGAAGAAGTCGCCAAGCAGAAAATGCCTGACCTGACTGCTGCTGACATGGATGCTGCTGTGCGAACACTTGCTGGTAGCTGTCGTAGTGCAGGCATTGAAACAGAAGGGGTGAACTAATGGCTAAAATGAGCAAACGTGCAAAAATGATTGCGGAAAAAATCGAAGCCGGTAAAGCGTACGGAATAGATGAAGCTGTAGCCCTGATCAATGAGCTTTCTACTGTTAAATTCAAGGAATCCATTGATGTCAGCATTAACCTCGGCATTGATGCCAGGAAATCCGACCAGGCTGTTCGTGGTGCTACAACCCTGCCACATGGTACAGGTAAGGAAGTGCGTGTAGCTGTTTTTGCCCAGGGTGAAAATGCGGACAAGGCAAAAGCGGCCGGTGCTGATATTGTTGGTTTTGAAGACCTGGCAGAGAGCATCAAGGCGGGTAACCTGGATTTCGATGTAGTTATTGCTACACCGGATGCCATGCGTGTAGTTGGCCAGCTGGGTACCATTCTTGGACCAAAAGGTCTGATGCCAAATCCCAAGGTAGGCACTGTGACTCCGGATGTTGAGACAGCAGTAAAAAATACCAAGGCGGGTCAGGTTCGTTACCGTACTGACAAAAATGGCATCATCCATGGTGGTATCGGCAAGGTTGGTTTTGAAACAGGTGCATTAAAAGGCAATCTTGAAGCATTGCTGGCAGACCTTAAAAAAGCCAAACCTGCTTCTGCCAAAGGAACCTACGTCCAGAAGGTTGTACTTTCTTCCACCATGGGACCGGGCGTTCTGGTAGATCATTCTTCCCTGGATTTTTAAACAGATTTAAATGCATCGGGATGTGCCAGTCATGTCCCGGGGCATTGCTCCCTTTGCTGTTTTTGCTTTCGGCAGAGACTGGAAAGGAGCAAACAGACTTTGGGGTGTTGCAGGCATATTTGTCTGCAGGGCCGTCAAAGACCGCAGGAGCGGATTTTTTGTGAATATCGATTGATGTCCTTACAGGCATGTTTTTGGTTTTCCAGCATTTTCGCTTAATAGTATTCCTGCGCAGATGGTGTGACCCGTTCGGCAGTTATCAGGCCGGATTACTCACCAGAAAATGAATCTCCGGGTTCCGGAGATCGGGGTTGATCCAGCTTTATCGGGTCAGCTGAATTAATAAACGAGGACTTGTGTTAAATGAGTCCGAAACTTAGGAGTAACTTAAAGTGGCTATCAGGCTGGAAGACAAAAAACAAATTGTCGCCGAAGTCAATGAAGCTGCTCAAAGTGCTTTATCTGCAGTACTTGCCGACTATCACGGCACTGCTGTGGAGAATATGACATCACTTCGTAAAAATGCTCGCGAAAACAATGTCTACCTGCGTGTTGTCAGGAACACATTGCTCAAGCGTGCTGTTGAAGGGACAGATTATGAATGTCTCAACGAAGCGCTTGTCGGACCGACAATTCTGGCTTTTTCCCAGGAAGATCCAGGCGCGGCTGCCCGTGTCCTCAAGGATTTTGCAAAGGAAAACGAAGGATTTGAAGTTAAAGCACTTGCTGTCAGTGGAACCCTGCTGCCTGCCTCCCAGATCGATGTTCTGGCGAAACTGCCAACATACGATCAGGCTATCGCGACTCTGATGAGTGTGATGCTGGCGCCGGTAACCAAACTGGCACGTACAGTCAACGAAGTCCCGAGCAAGGTTACACGGGCTGTTGCTGCTGTACGCGACCAGAAACAGGATGCAGCTTAAGTCATTGTTTTGCTCTCGGCCATTCAGGCTGACTGCAAAGGTAACGTTTACAACTATATAAACTGGAGATAAGAGAAATGGCTCTGTCTAAAGAAGAAATCCTCGATGGTATTGCTGAATTATCAGTAATGGATGTTGTTGAACTGGTTTCAGCAATGGAAGAAAAATTTGGTGTTTCTGCTGCTGCCGCTGTTGCAGTTGCTGCTGCTCCTGCTGGTGGTGAAGGCGGTGAAGCTGCAGCCGAGAAAGATGAATTTGACGTGATCCTGGCTTCTGCCGGCGAAAAGAAAGTCAATGTCATCAAGGCTGTTCGCGGCATTACTGGTCTTGGCCTCAAAGAAGCCAAGGACCTGGTTGATGGTGCTCCTTCCCCGATCAAGGAAGGTGCCAGCAAAGATGAAGCAGAAGACTTCAAGAAACAGCTGGAAGAAGCCGGCGCAACTGTCGAGCTCAAGTAATCAGTACTGCTTTGATTGCTTGTTAAGGCACTACTTCCGGAAGGTGGCATCCCCGTTTGGGGATGTCGCCTTTCAGTGCTTTAGTCAATAACGGAAGATATTCGCCTGTCAATTGACGGGTTAAGTGGTACAGGGGTTGTTCTGGTCTTTATGGCGAGTCTGGAACAACTGGAACAAAATCACTTTAGGAACTGCTGATGGCATATTCATATACTGAGAAAAAACGTATCCGCAAGGACTTTGGCAAGCTGCAAAGCCCGATGGATATTCCTTATCTTCTGGCTATTCAGATAGATTCGTACAAACAGTTTACCCAGGTAGACGTGTCTCCAGAGGAGCGCCTTGATCAGGGCCTGCACGCTGCCTTCAAATCTGTTTTCCCCATTGTCAGCTACTCCGGCAAGGCGTTGCTGGAATACGTGAGCTACAGGTTGGGAAAACCCGAGTTTGACGTTAGTGAATGTGTCCTCCGGGGAACTACATACGCTGTATCTTTACGCGTAAAAGTTCGCCTGATTATTTATGAGAAGGAATCCACTGCTAAAGTCATCAAGGACATCAAGGAGCAGGAAGTCTATATGGGAGAAATCCCGTTAATGACTGACAGTGGTACTTTTGTCATCAATGGTACAGAACGAGTGGTGGTTTCTCAGTTGCACCGCTCTCCTGGTGTTTTCTTTGATCATGACCGTGGCAAAACCCACAGTTCAGGCAAGTTGCTGTATTCCGCCAGAATTATTCCTTACCGTGGTTCATGGCTGGATGTTGAGTTCGATCCAAAAGATATGGTGTACGTGCGTATCGACCGTCGCCGTAAGTTGCCAGCCTCCATCCTTTTACGTGCCCTTGAATACAGCTCCCAGGAAATCCTGGAGATGTTTTACGAGAACAACACCTACTACATCAGCAAGGACGGGAATTTCTCTGTAGAACTTGTTCCTTCCCGCCTGCGTGGAGCGGTACTGAATTTTGATATCAAGAATAAACGTACGGTCATCGTAAATGCCGGCGTCAGGATCACGGCCCGCCATATCCGTGAGATGGAAAAAGCCAAACTGACCAAACTGGAGGTTCCCGTTGAGTTTGTTATTGGTGATGCCCTTGCCAAGGATATTATTGATACCGAATCTGGTGAAGTGCTGTTCCAGTGTAACGGTGAAGTAACTGAAGAAGTTGTTGAAGGTCTTGTCAAGGCTGGTGTCACTGAATTTGAAACAATCTATACCAATGATCTGGATTGTGGTCCGTTCATATCTGACACTCTGCGTATTGATTCTACGACCAATCGCCTCGAGGCTCTGGTGGAAATCTATCGCATGATGCGCCCGGGTGAGCCACCAACCAAGGAATCTGCGGAAAATCTGTTCGCCAATCTGTTCTTCTCCAGTGAACGTTATGACCTGTCTGCTGTAGGTCGTATGAAGTTCAACCGTCGTCTCGGTCGTCCCGATTCAGAAGGTGATGGCGTGCTGAGCAGGGAAGACATTGTTGACGTTATTAAAACACTTGTGGATATACGTAACGGTTTCGGTACAGTCGATGATATCGATCACTTGGGTAACCGTCGTATACGCAGCGTTGGTGAAATGGCTGAAAACCAGTTCCGGGTGGGACTTGTTCGTGTTGAACGTGCCGTCAAGGAACGTCTGTCCATGGCGGACAGTGAAGGCCTGATGCCTCAGGATATGATCAATGCCAAGCCAGTGGCCGCAGCTATCAAGGAATTCTTTGGTTCCAGCCAGCTTTCACAGTTTATGGACCAGAATAACCCACTGTCAGAAGTTACGCACAAGCGTCGTATTTCTGCTTTGGGACCAGGTGGTCTGACACGTGAGCGTGCAGGCTTTGAAGTGCGAGATGTTCACCCGACCCATTATGGTCGCGTCTGTCCTATTGAAACACCTGAAGGTCCGAATATTGGTCTGATTAACTCCCTGGCAACCTACTCGCGTACCAATGAGTACGGTTTTCTGGAAAGCCCTGTGCGCAAGGTCATTGATGGTGTGGTTTCAGACCAGATTGAATACCTGTCTGCTATTGAAGAAAGTGGATACGTAATTGCACAGGCCTCTGCGGAACTTAACAATAAAGGTAAATTCGTCGATGAACTGGTTAATGTTCGTTACAAGAACGAATTCTCCCTGATGCCATCGGACCAGGTGGATTACATGGATGTCTCCCCGCAGCAGGTAGTTTCTGTGGCAGCATCCCTGATTCCATTCCTGGAACATGACGATGCCAACCGGGCCCTGATGGGTTCGAACATGCAGCGTCAGGCGGTTCCTACACTGGTGTCCCAGAAACCACTGGTTGGTACTGGCATGGAGCGGAATGTCGCTCATGACTCAGGTGTATGTGTGGTAGCCAGGCGTGGCGGTGTCATTGAGAGTGTCGATGCGGCCCGTATCATCGTTCGTGTTAATGATGAGGAAACTGAAGCTGGTGAAGCAGGTGTAGATATCTACAACCTCATCAAATACACCCGCTCCAACCAGAATACCTGTATCAGCCAACGTCCTCTCGTGAGGGAAGGGGAGCAGGTCGCTGCCGGTGATATTCTTGGTGACGGTCCTTCTGTCGACACTGGTGAACTTGCCCTGGGCCAGAACATGCGTATCGCATTCATGCCCTGGAATGGTTACAACTTCGAAGACTCCATTCTTATTTCAGAAAGAGTGGTTAAGGAAGACCGTTTTACATCCATTCACATTCAGGAACTGACCTGTATTGCCCGTGATACCAAGCTGGGTTCCGAGGAAATTACAGCGGATATACCTAATGTAGGTGAAACTGCGCTGGGCCGTCTGGATGAATCCGGTATTGTACATATCGGTGCCGAAGTTGATGCCGGGGATATTCTGGTCGGCAAGGTTACACCGAAAGGTGAAACCCAGCTGACACCGGAAGAAAAACTTCTGCGTGCCATCTTTGGTGAAAAAGCGTCTGACGTAAAAGATACTTCACTCAGGGTGCCCAGCAGTGTGAAAGGTACCGTGATTGATGTACAGGTGTTCACGCGCGATGGTCTGGAAAAAGATCAGCGTGCACTTGAAATCGAGGAAGCCCAGCTGTCGAAAGTCCGCAAGGATATCGATGATGAATATCGTATTGTGGAAGAAGCTACTTTCCAGCGCCTTCGCAAGGCGCTGCTGGGTAAAACTGTTTCCGGTGGCCCGAAACTCAAGAAAGGGGATCGCCTCACAGCTGAATACCTGGATGGCCTAAAACAGGAAGAATGGTTCAAACTTCGACTTGTAGACGATGCCATGAGTGAGCAGCTGGAAAAAGCCGGTGCGCAGCTTAAAGAGCGTCGTGAAGAGCTGGATGAGCGTTATGAAGACAAGAAGCGCAAGCTCACCCAGGGCGACAACCTGGCTCCGGGTGTTCTGAAAATCGTCAAGGTTTACCTGGCAATCAAGCGTCGCATCCAGCCTGGTGACAAAATGGCCGGGCGTCATGGTAACAAGGGTGTGATTTCCGTGATTATGCCGGTAGAGGACATGCCTTATGATGATCAGGGTAATCCTGTGGATATCGTATTGAATCCTCTTGGTGTGCCATCGCGAATGAACGTTGGGCAGATTCTTGAGACTCACCTTGGTGCAGCCTCTAAGGGCCTTGGAGCGAAAATCAATGCCATGCTCCAGCAGGAACAGAAAGTAGCAGAAGTCCGCAAGTTCCTGGATCAGATCTATAATGGTATTGGTGAGTCCCGTCGCAGCGAAGATCTCAAGAGCCTGAATGATGAAGAGATTCTGGAGCTGGCTGGCAACCTCAAGGACGGTGTGCCCATGGCAACACCTGTGTTTGATGGGGCCAGTGAGATTGAAATCAAGGAAATGCTGAAACTGGCTGATATGAGTGAAGATGGTCAGGTTGTTCTGTATGACGGTCGTACCGGTGACAAGTTTGACCGTAAAGTGACAGTGGGCATCATGTATATGCTCAAGCTTAACCACCTTGTGGATGACAAAATGCATGCCCGTTCAACCGGTTCCTACAGCCTGGTTACACAGCAGCCTCTTGGTGGTAAAGCCCAGTTTGGTGGTCAGCGCTTCGGAGAAATGGAAGTGTGGGCCCTTGAAGCCTATGGTGCCGCTTACACCTTGCAGGAAATGCTGACTGTGAAGTCTGACGATGTGAATGGTCGTACGAAGATGTACAAGAATATTGTTGATGGTGATGACCGCATGGAAGCCGGTATGCCCGAATCCTTTAACGTACTGGTTAAAGAGATTCGCAGTCTGGGTATTGATATGGAACTGGAAGTCGAAAATTAATCTTTCTGGAATTGTTGTCTAGAGAAACGAGTTCAGAGAATTAATCAACCCTGTATAGGGTGGAGGAAAGAATGAAAGACCTGTTAGGTTTATTGAAGTCACAAACACAGATTGAAGACTTTGATTCAATCCGCATTGGATTGGCATCACCGCAACTTATCCGTTCCTGGTCCTTTGGGGAAGTAAAAAAACCCGAGACCATTAACTACCGTACTTTCAAACCGGAACGCGATGGCCTGTTCTGCGCCAAGATCTTTGGTCCGGTAAAAGATTACGAATGTCTTTGTGGTAAGTACAAGCGTCTCAAGCACCGCGGAGTAATTTGTGAAAAATGTGGCGTTGAAGTAGCACTGAGCAAAGTGCGTCGTGAGCGTATGGGCCATATTGAGCTTGCCAGTCCGGTAGCGCATATCTGGTTCCTCAAGTCACTGCCTTCCCGTATTGGTCTGCTGCTGGACATGACCCTGCGAGATATCGAAAGAGTCTTGTATTTCGAATCATTCGTGGTTACAGATCCTGGAATGACTACGCTCGAGAAAGGGCAGCTTCTCACTGATGAGCAGTATTATGAATCACTGGAAGAATTCGGTGATGATTTTGAAGCCAAAATGGGTGCTGAAGCTATTCAGGACCTCATGTCTGACCTTGATGTAGACGCTGAAGCCAACAGGCTACGCGAGGAAATTCCCCAGACCAACTCAGAAACCAAACTGAAGAAACTGTCAAAACGTCTCAAGCTACTTGATGGCTTCGTCAATTCAGGTAACAAACCTGAATGGATGGTACTCAACGTACTGCCAGTCCTGCCGCCTGACTTACGTCCGCTTGTACCACTGGATGGCGGGCGTTTTGCCACCTCGGACCTGAATGACCTCTATCGCCGTGTTATCAACAGGAACAACCGTCTTAAGAGACTGCTGGACCTGAACGCACCGGATATCATTGTTCGGAATGAAAAGCGCATGCTGCAGGAGTCTGTGGATGCGCTGCTGGATAATGGACGTCGTGGTCGCGCTATTACCGGTTCCAACAAGCGTCCGCTGAAATCTCTGGCTGACATGATCAAGGGTAAGCAGGGACGTTTCCGCCAGAACCTGCTGGGTAAACGTGTCGATTATTCAGGCCGTTCAGTTATCGTTGTTGGTCCAACTCTAAAACTGCATCAGGCAGGTCTGCCAAAGAAAATGGCCCTGGAACTGTTCAAGCCGTTTATTCTTGGCAAACTGATCCTTCGTGGTGTGGCTACCACGATCAAGGCCGCGAAAAAAATGGTCGAAAAGGAAACGGCCGAGGTCTGGGATATCCTGGCCGAAGTCATCCGCGAGCATCCAATCCTGCTGAACCGTGCGCCGACACTTCATCGTCTGGGTATTCAGGCCTTCGAACCGGTACTGATTGAAGGTAAGGCGATTCAGTTGCATCCACTGGTGTGTGCGGCCTACAACGCCGACTTTGACGGGGACCAGATGGCGGTTCACGTTCCGCTGACCCTGGAAGCACAGCTTGAAGCACGCTCTCTCATGATGTCGACCAACAATATTCTTTCACCTGCCTCCGGTGAGCCGATTATTGTTCCGTCCCAGGACGTTGTACTTGGTCTGTATTACATGACCCGTGAGCGCGTCAATGCCGCTGGTGAGGGCATGGTATTTGCAAATGTTGATGAAGTGCTCAAGGCTTTCAACACTGGCGCTGCCCATTTGCAGGCCCGTATCAAGGTACGCCTGACAGAAGTACTTTTTGACGAAAACAGGGAAAAACAGGAATACACCAGTATTTTTGAGACGACTGTTGGTCGTGTCCTGCTTTTCAGCATTGTCCCAGACGGTATGCCTTTCTCCATGGTCAACCAGAAAATGGCCAAGAAGCAGATTTCGGGCATCATCAACAGCTGTTACCGTAATGTCGGATTGAAAGAGACTGTTATCTTTGCTGACCAGCTGATGTACATGGGCTACCGCTACTCCACATGGTCAGGTTCCTCTATTGGTGTGAACGACTTTGTCATACCTGATGAGAAGGCTACCCTGATTGATGAAGCCGAGGCAGAAGTGGCTGAAATCGAGTCGCAGTTTGCTTCAGGTCTGGTAACCCAGGGTGAGAAGTACAACAAGGTGATTGATATCTGGTCCCGTGCAAATGACCAGGTAGCGAAATCCATGATGGATGGCCTGTCTACTGAAAAAGTAACCAATCGTGATGGCGAAGAAGTAGACCAGGAATCCTTTAACTCTGTTTATGTCTATTCAGACTCCGGAGCCAGGGGCTCCCCCGCACAGATTCGCCAGCTTGCCGGAATGCGTGGCCTGATGGCCAAGCCTGACGGCTCGATTATTGAAACTCCCATTACGGCTAATTTCCGTGAAGGCCTGAACGTACTTCAGTACTTCATCTCAACTCACGGAGCACGTAAAGGTCTGGCGGATACAGCACTTAAAACGGCAAACTCTGGTTACCTGACACGTCGTCTGGTGGATATTTCCCAGGACCTGGTAATCAAGGAAGAGGACTGTGGCACAGATAAGGGCCTTAACATGAGCCCTATCATCGAAGGGGGCGATATTATCGCACCACTTGGTGAACTGGTGCTGGGTCGTGTGCTTGCCAGGGATGCCATCGATAATAATGGTGAAACTGTTATTGAAGCCGGTGTCATGATTGACGAGAAACTGGTTGATACTCTGGAAACAGCAGGTGTTGACGAAGTAATTGTTCGTTCAGCCATTACCTGTGAAGCTGACCAGGGAATCTGTCGTAAATGTTATGGCCGTGACCTGGCCCGCGGACATCTCGCCAATATTGGTGAGGCAGTTGGTGTTGTTGCTGCCCAGTCAATCGGTGAACCCGGTACACAGCTCACCATGCGCACATTCCATATCGGTGGTGCAGCCTCGAGGGCCACTGCCAATGACAATGTCCAGGTGAAAACTGACGGTACTATCCATCTGTTCAATATGAAGACTGTTGAACGTACCAATGGTGATCTTGTCGTAGTCAGCCGTTCCGGCGAGCTTATCGTGAACGATGTAAACGGTCGTGAAAAAGAGCGTTACAAGCTTCCTTATGGTGCTATCGTCAAGGGTGCGGACCGATCCGAGGTTAAAGCTGGTGATGTAGTAGCGAACTGGGATCCACATACCCACCCTATCGTTGTAGAAGTGGCAGGTAAGATTCGCTTCGAATCCATGGAAGAGGGTATCAGTGTCAAACGGCAGACTGATGAAATTACCGGCTTGACCAATATTACCATCATGGATGTCAGTGAACGTCCGTCAAGCGCGAAGGACTCTCGTCCAGGTATTACGCTCGTTGATGGTAAAGGCAAGGAACTGAACCTGCCTGGTACCAATGTTCCGGCCCACTACTTCCTTCCGCCCAAGGCTATTGTCGGTGTTGAAGACGGTGGTGATGTGAATATTGGTGATGTGATTGCCCGTATTCCTCAGGAAGGATCAAAAACCCGTGACATCACCGGTGGTTTGCCTCGTGTTGCTGACCTTTTTGAAGCCCGTAAACCGAAAGAGCCTGCAATTCTGGCTGAAATTTCCGGTACCGTCAGCTTTGGTAAGGAAACCAAGGGCAAACGCCGTCTGGTTATCACGCCAACTGATGGTGTGAATCCGATTGATGGAAGTAGCCATTATGAAGTGCTGATCCCGAAATGGCGCCAGATGACAGTCTTCGAAGGTGAGCATATCGAAAAGGGTGAAATCGTCTCAGACGGACCACCCAATCCTCACGATATCCTCCGCCTTAAAGGGGTTGAAGCCCTTGCGCATTACGTCGTCAATGAAGTGCAGGATGTTTACCGTCTGCAGGGTGTGCGAATTAATGACAAGCATATCGAAGTTATCGTTCGCCAGATGCTTCGTAAGGCCGAGATACTCGACATGGGTGATTCACCATTCATCAAGGGTGAACAGGTTGAATATATTCGTCTGCGTATGGTCAATGAGCAGCTGGTGGCTGAAGGTAAGGATCCTGCAAAATTTGACCGTGTCCTCCTGGGTATCACAAAGGCCTCTCTGGCGACCGAGTCCTTCATTTCTGCAGCTTCCTTCCAGGAAACCACAAGGGTACTCACCGAAGCGGCCGTTACCGGCAAGCGGGATTACCTGCAGGGTTTGAAGGAGAATGTTGTAGTTGGTCGCCTGATTCCTGCGGGAACAGGTCTTACCTACCATGAAACACGTAAGCGTCAGGCGGAAGCCAGGCTGTCAGAGGATGAAGGTCCGTCTGCCAGTGAGGTGGAATCTGCCCTGATTGAGGCCCTGGCTGAATCTGAAGCAGAAATAGAGAGTCAGAAGTCGCAGAATGAGGAATAGGACGGAGTCGGGATACAAGAGCCAGGATGCAGGTCAGGCGGTAATCAGCCTGCAACTTGTATCCTGAATCCTGCATCTGTTATTGACTAGGCGGGGCGTGATCATTACAATCGCGCCTCTTTTAAATTTTGATTATTTATCAAAGCTAATTTAGCAGAAACTGGAGCAATGAATGGCGACTGTTAACCAGCTGGTTCGCAAGCCCAGAAAAAGTAAGTTTGAGAAGAGTGACGTCCCGGCCCTCCAGGGCTGTCCACAGCGTCGCGGAGTCTGTACTCGTGTTTACACCACAACACCGAAGAAGCCAAACTCTGCGCTTCGCAAGGTTTGTCGTGTACGCCTGACAAACGGCTATGAGGTAACATCCTACATCGGTGGTGAAGGCCACAACCTCCAGGAGCACTCCGTGATCCTGATCAGGGGAGGAAGGGTTAAGGACCTTCCTGGTGTGCGTTACCACACTGTTCGTGGCAGCCTGGATACATCAGGTGTTGCTGACAGGAAGCAGGGCCGTTCCAAGTACGGCACCAAGCGACCCAAGTAATTCTTTTATAAAACTTTTTTAAAGTTTAATTTCTATTCACAGAAAGCATTTTAATTAACTTCAATTCCAGTAAGGCCGGGTTCTGGTATTGCCAGTATCCCGGGCAAACCTGAAGAGAGGAAAACATGCCAAGAAGACGCGTTGTAGCAAAACGGGAAGTCCTTCCTGATCCCAAATTCGGAAACAAAACCCTCGCCAAGTTCATGAACCACGTTATGGTTGATGGAAAAAAATCAGTCGCCGAGAAGATTGTTTATGGTGCTCTGGATGTTGTTGCCGAGAAATCCGGTAATGATCCGCTGGAGACCTTTGAAACGGCTCTGGACAATATTGCCCCTCTGGTGGAAGTGAAATCCCGCCGTGTAGGTGGTGCTACATACCAGGTACCTGTTGAAGTTCGTCCGGATCGTCGTAATGCCCTGGCCATGCGCTGGCTGGTGGAGCATTCACGGGGGCGTGGTGAAAAATCCATGGCTCTGCGTCTTGCTGGTGAAATCGTTGATGCCGCCGAAGGTCGTGGTAGCGCCGTGAAGAAACGTGAAGATGTGCACCGTATGGCTGAAGCTAACCGCGCCTTCTCTCATTACCGTTTCTAAAAACCCGGAATTTTCAAACTTTTTCCAAGCTGATTAACTCCAGAGTTTTGCTGTGGCCAGAAAAACCCCCATCAATCGCTATCGCAATATAGGAATTTGTGCGCATGTCGACGCGGGTAAAACCACGACTACTGAACGCGTACTTTTCTATACCGGTATATCCCACAAGATTGGTGAGGTGCATGATGGTGCTGCTGTCATGGACTGGATGGAGCAGGAGCAGGAGCGCGGTATTACCATTACTTCCGCTGCTACTACCTGCTTCTGGAATGGTATGGACAGCCAGTTTGAAGACCACCGCATCAATATCATCGATACCCCGGGACACGTTGACTTCACTATTGAAGTTGAGCGTTCACTGCGCGTACTAGATGGAGCTGTGGTTGTACTTTGTGCCAGTTCTGGTGTTCAGCCACAGACTGAAACGGTTTGGCGGCAAGCCAATCGTTATGAAGTACCCCGCATGGTCTTTGTCAACAAGATGGACCGCGCCGGTGCTGACTTCCTGAAAGTTGTTAGCCAGATGAAGGACCGTCTTGGGGCTAATCCTGTCCCCATGCAGCTGGCTATCGGGGCAGAAGATGAGTTCAAGGGTGTTATCGACCTGGTCAAGATGAAGCGTATCATCTGGAGTGAATCCGACCAGGGCACTACATTTGAGTATGGGGAGATACCTGAAGATTTGCTCGCTGATGCCGAACACTGGCATGAGCAGTTGGTTGAATCTGCCGCTGAAGCCAACGAAGAATTAATGGATAAATACCTGGAAGGTGGAGAGCTTACCGAGGCTGAAATCAAACAGGGAATCCGTAGTCGCACACTGGCCAACGAAATTGTCCCCACTTTTTGTGGATCTGCCTTCAAGAACAAGGGGGTACAGGCTGTTCTCGATGCGGTAATAGAGTACATGCCTTCACCTACTGAAGTGAAGGCCATTGAAGGTGTGCTGGAGGATGGAGAGACCGTAGAAAAACGCGAGTCGGATGATGATGCGCCTTTTGCTGCTCTCGCTTTCAAGATCGCCACAGATCCTTTTGTGGGTACGCTGACGTTTTTCCGCGTGTATTCCGGAAAACTTAATTCAGGCGATACTGTATACAACCCGCTCAAGCATAAAAAGGAGCGAGTTGGGCGTATGGTTCAGATGCATTCAAACTCCCGTGAGGAGATCAAGGAAGTACTCGCAGGTGATATTGCGGCAGCCATCGGCCTGAAAGATGTAACAACCGGTGAAACCCTGTGTGATGCCAACAAGCAGATTACCCTGGAGAAAATGGATTTTCCGGAACCTGTTATCTCGGTTGCGGTTGAACCCAGGACCCAGGCCGACCAGGAGAAAATGGGTATCGCTCTGGGTAAGCTTGCCCAGGAAGATCCTTCGTTCAGGGTTGAAACGGATGAAGAGTCAGGGCAAACGATTATTTCCGGCATGGGTGAATTGCACCTTGATGTGCTTGTAGACAGGATGCGTCGCGAGTTCAATGTCGAAGCAAATATCGGTAAGCCGCAGGTGGCCTACCGTGAAACCATTCGCAAGGCGGTGGAGATCGAAGGAAAACATGTCAAACAGTCCGGTGGTCGAGGTCAGTATGGACATGTATGGCTACGTCTTGAGCCGCTGCCAGCTGATTCTGAGTATGAATTTGTTAACGAAATCGTGGGTGGTGTGGTTCCCAGGGAATATATTCCGGCGGTTGATAAAGGTGTTCAGGAGCAGATGAAAAATGGCTGTCTGGCGGGTTTTCCGCTGCTGGCCATGAAAGTGACCCTGTTTGATGGTTCTTTCCATGATGTGGACTCCAGTGAAATGGCGTTCAAGATTGCCGGTTCAATGGCGCTGAAGAAGGGCGCTATCGAAGCCGATGCGGCTATCCTTGAACCGGTTATGAAAGTTGAAGTGGTGACACCCGAAGAATACATGGGGGATGTCATGGGTGACCTGAACCGTCGTCGTGGCATCGTTCAGGGTATGGATGACAGCGCTTCCGGTAAGGTAATCAATGCTGAGGTACCGCTGGCTGAAATGTTCGGGTATTCCACGGATCTTCGATCAGCCACCCAGGGGCGCGCCACCTACACCATGGAGTTCCTGAAATATGCTGAAGTGCCTGCTGCCATAGCAGAGGCTATCAAGGAAAAGGGAACCGCCGGGTAAATACGTCGAAACCGGGTCTTATGGTGCTGAATCACCATAAAATCGAGAGATTTTCCCCTCTCATTTATATATAAAAAAATAAGCAATACCCTCTTGACTGAAAGTGGGTTCGCACGTAAAATTTGCGCTCTTTTTTCGCGGTGAAATCCAATAGCTGGGTTTCACCGTTTTACAATTGTCTTGGGCAATTTGTTCTTTAATAACTTATTGATGTGGGAGTTGTTGGTCGCATGCAGAACCAGCGTATACGAATCAGGCTTAAAGCCTTTGATCACCGTTTGATTGACCAGTCTACGCAGGAGTTGGTGAATACTGCCAAGCGTACTGGTGCTTATGTGAAGGGTCCTATCCCTCTGCCGACCAAGAAAGAGCGCTACACAGTGCTGATATCACCCCATGTCAATAAGGATGCGCGTGACCAGTACGAAATTCGTACTCACAAGCGTTTGCTGGATATTGTTGAGCCTACTGAGAAGTTTGTCGAAGCACTGATGCAGCTGAACCTGGCTGCCGGCGTCGAAGTGCAGATCAGTCTGGGTAAAAATGAAGGATAGTTTTTGTACTTCAGCGCTTTTCTGCTGAAGTTGCAAAGTTCTGGTAGTAAGTGTCTGCAGTCTAAACCTGCTGGCACTATAAATACACAAAGCAGCCGCCGGGCCTGATAACGGGACTGAGCGGTATACATAACATGGTGTAACGCGTAAGCGGCCATAGTGGGTTAAAGCCCCTTACACGATGAGGTTTTAAAATGTCGATTGGCTTAGTCGGTCGGAAAAGCGGTATGACCCGCATTTTCACCGAATCCGGGTCCTCTATACCCGTAACAGTGGTGGAAGTACTGCCAAACAGAGTCACACAGGTGAAAACTGTCGAAGCTGACGGTTATCAGGCTATTCAGGTGACTACTGGTGCTGTCAAAGGTTCACACCTGACAAAATCAGAAACTGGGCATTACGCCAAAAATGGTGTGGAAGCAGGCCGTGGTCTGTGGGAATTCCGTGCTGAGAACACTGATCTTGGTGAAGATGTGGTCCCTGGGTTTGAATTTACTGTTGAAGCATTTGCCGAAGGGCAGATTGTGGATGTAACCGGTACTTCTAAGGGTAAGGGTTTTCAGGGTGTAGTGAAGCGCCACAATTTCCGTACCCAGGATGCTACCCACGGCAACTCTCTGTCTCACCGTGCTCCAGGATCCATTGGTCAGTGTCAGACACCAGGCCGTGTCTGGAAAGGGAAAAAGATGGCAGGTCAGATGGGTAACGAGAAGGTTACTACACAAGGGCTTGAAATAGTCCGTGTAGACGCCGAGAACAATCTGATTCTCATTAAGGGTGCGCTGCCCGGATTCACAGGTGCTGATGTCATTATCTCGCCTACCGTTAAATCAAAAACGTCTTCTGAGGGGTAAGCAATGGATTTGAATGTTGCAGTGCCTGGCAAGAAGGCAGCAAAAACAGTATCGGTTTCTGACGATACCTTTGCCAAAGAGTTTAACGAGAGCCTGGTTCACCAGGTTGTTGTGACCTATATGGCGGGTGCGCGTCAGGGTACCGTAAAACAGAAAACCCGTTCTGAAGTTCGTGGTGGCGGAAAGAAACCATGGCGTCAGAAGGGTACTGGTCGTGCCCGTGCTGGTACAACACGCGGTCCGCTTTGGCGTTCCGGTGGTGTCACTTTTGCTGCAAGGCCCCAGGACCACTCTAAAAAAATTAACAAGAAAATGTACCGTGGTGCCCTGCGTTGCATATTCTCCGAATTGGTTCGCCAGGATCGTCTGCTTGTAGTTGATGACTTCAAGGTTGATGACCATAAAACCAGGGGTCTTGTTGAGAAACTGTCTGAACTTGAGCTTCAGAATGTACTGATCATCAGCGATGAAGTGGATCAGAACCTGTATCTGGCGGCTCGCAACCTGCACAAGGTTGATGTGCTTGAAGCCGCAGGTATTGATCCGGTCAGCCTTATCGGTTTTGACAATGTGTTGGTGACTGTACCAGCATTGAAGAAAGTAGAGGGGATGCTGGCATGAATCAGGAAAGAATGTTGACTATTGTGCTCGGTCCTCACATTTCAGAGAAGAGCTCAATTATTTCAGAAGAAAATAACCAGGTGACCTTCAGGGTTGCTGGTGATGCTACCAAGCCTGAGATCAAGCAGGCTGTAGAGGGCCTGTTTAACGTCGAAGTCAAGGATGTTCAGGTTTTGAATGTGAAAGGCAAAAGAAAGCGTACGGCGCGGGGCAAATTCCGCACACGTCCAAGCTGGAAAAAAGCCTATATCCGTCTTGAGCAGGGTCATGAAATTGACTTTGCCGATTTGGGTTAACCAATAGGAGAGCGTAGAAGATGCCAGTTGTAAAGTCCAAACCTACCTCCCCGGGGCGCCGTTTTGTCGTCAAGGTAGTTAATCCTGATCTGCATAAAGGGGCTCCTTATGCGCCTTTGACTGAAGCCAAATCAAAAAATGGTGGACGTAACAACGCAGGCCGGATTACCCGCAGGCATTCAGGTGGTGGTCATAAACAGAAATATCGCATTATCGATTTCAAGCGTAACAAGGACAATATCCCGGCCATCGTGGAGCGTCTGGAATATGATCCTAACCGCAGTGCAAATATTGCACTGTTGAAATACGCCGATGGTGAGCGTCGCTACATTATTGCTCCTGCAAAAGTGTCGGCGGGCGATGAGCTGATTTCCGGCGAAAGAGCGCCAATGAAGCCAGGTAACTGTATTCCTCTGCGCAACATCCCGATGGGTAGCACAGTGCACTGTGTGGAGATGAAGCCAGGCAAGGGAGCTCAGTTGGCTCGCAGTGCAGGAACATCTGTGCAGCTGGTTGCCCGTGAAGGCCAGTATGCCACTTTGCGTCTTCGTTCCGGTGAGACCCGTAAGGTGCTGGCTGATTGCAGGGCTGTGCTGGGTGAAGTTTCAAACAGCGAACACAGCCTACGTTCACTGGGTAAAGCTGGTGCCAAGCGCTGGCGTGGTGTTAGGCCAACTGTTCGTGGTGTAGCCATGAACCCGGTAGACCATCCACATGGTGGTGGTGAAGGCCGTACTTCCGGTGGTCGTCATCCTGTATCACCCTGGGGTACTCCGACGAAAGGTTACAAGACTCGTACCAACAAGCGGACTGACAAGCTGATTGTTCGTCGTCGTAAGTCCAGTCGCTAAGAATTAAGCTGATTAAAAGCATTAGAGGATAGAAAAAGTGCCAAGATCATTAAAAAAGGGACCGTTCATTGACCTTCACCTGCTCAAGAAAGTGCAGGCTGCTCAGGAAAGCAATGACAGAAGGCCGATTAAAACCTGGTCCCGTCGTTCCATGATCTCCCCGGACATGCTGGGTCTGACCATTGCGGTTCACAACGGTCGTCAACATGTGCCGGTTCTGATTTCAGAAGATATGGTTGGGCACAAGCTGGGTGAGTTTGTTGTCACTCGCACCTACCGCGGTCACGTGGCTGACAAGAAAGCCAGGTAAGCACTCCCTGGTAGTAGACTGAGAGTTAATTGAGGTAAGCAAGATGGAAGTTTCAGCAAGATTAAAAGCAGCCCGTTTGTCGGCCCAAAAGGCACGGCTTGTTGCTGACCAGATTCGTGGCAAAGGTGTTGAGGAAGCGCTTGAGCTCCTGACATACAGCCCGAAAAAAGGTGCTGAGCTGATTCTGAAGGTATTGAATTCAGCAATAGCTAACGCCGAGCATAACGAAGGTGTTGATATTGATGAGCTGAAAGTGTCCAGCATTTATGTGGATGAGGCGATGACGCTGAAACGTATTCGTCCCCGCGCAAAAGGTAGAGCAGATCGTATTTTGAAACGCTCTTGTCACATTACAGTTAAAGTTGCTGACGACAGCTAATAAAGACAGAAGCCACAAACAGGCTGTACAGGTAATCAATATTATTACCGGACAATCTGAAGGCTTGGTTAAACAAAGAGAGGATATATGGGTCAGAAAGTAAACCCGACAGGCATTCGACTGGGTATCGTTAAAAAGCATACTTCTGTCTGGTATGCAGGCGGCAAAGACTACGCCAAGTATTTGCTCGAAGATATGGAAGTGCGTGACCTGGTGAAGAAGAAACTTGCTTCGGCATCTGTTTCCAGGGTTGAGATTGAGCGTCCTGCCCAGACTGCCCGCGTTACTGTATATACAGCGCGTCCAGGCATTGTTATCGGCAAGAAGGGTGAAGATGTAGAAAAACTTCGTGCTGAACTGACCGAGAAAATGGGTGTGCCTGTGCACATCAATATTGAAGAGATCCGTAAGCCGGATCTTGATGCCCAGCTTGTTGCTGACAATGTGGCTCAGCAGCTTGAACGACGCGTGATGTTCCGTCGCGCTATGAAGCGGGTAATGCAAAATGCCATGCGCCAGGGAGCGCAAGGGGTGAAAGTGCAGGTTAGTGGACGTCTTGGTGGTGCTGAAATTGCACGTTCCGAGCGCTATCACGAAGGTCGTGTACCGTTGCATACCCTGAGGGCTGATATTGATTACGCCACCAGCGAAGCACTGACTACATACGGAATTATCGGTATCAAGGTCTGGATCTTCAAAGGTGAAGTTTTAAACACTGATGAAGTGATGGGTTCAGAACCCAAGAAGAATTCTTAAGAGGTAGTTCAGGATGTTACAACCGAAACGCACCAAATTCCGCAAGCAGATGAAGGGCCGTAACCGTGGTCTGGCTCATCGTGGCAGCAGCATCAGTTTCGGCGATTATGGTCTGAAAGCACTTGGTCGTGGTCGATTGACAGCACGTCAGATTGAAGCGGCTCGTCGTGCACTGACACGTCATGTGAAACGTGGTGGAAAGATCTGGATCCGCGTATTTCCTGACAAGCCGATTACCCAGAAGCCACTTGAAGTACGTCAGGGTAAAGGTAAAGGTAATGTTGAATACTGGGTTGCCCAGATTCAGCCTGGCAAGGTTTTGTTTGAGATTGAAGGCGTCAGTGAAGAGCTGGCAGAAGCAGCATTTAGCCTTGCTGCTGCAAAACTGCCGTTCCGTACCAAGTTTGAGAAAAGGGTGGTGATGTAATGGCCAAGTATGAAACCAATGAACTGCGTGATAAATCGGTTGAAGAACTCAATGAAGTTCTCAATGAATTACTGCGTGACCAGTTCAATCACCGCATGCAGAAAGCAACCGGCCAGTTAGGCCAGACTCATTTGCCATCTGCGGTGAGAAAGGATATTGCAAGGGTTAAAACCCTGATCAATGAGAAACGTGCCTGATCAGGTATCGGATACTCTATAACAGTCTAGAGAGAAAGAAATGACAGAAGCCGTTGAAACTGATGTAAAAAATGCCGCTGCGGAAGATGGCAAGAATGCCCGTACTGCTACCGGTAAGGTAGTAAGTAACAAGATGGACAAGTCCATCACCGTTATGGTCGCAAGGCGTGTAAAGCATCCTGTATATGGTAAGTACATGACCATGTCTTCCAAGCTGCATGCTCACGATGAAGACAATGCGTGTCAGGAAGGCGACACAGTAACCATCAAGGAAGTCAGGCCCATTTCAAAGACAAAGACCTGGGCATTGGTCTCCATTGATGAAAAGGCTGCACAGGTATAACGGCAGCGCCGACAGATTTATTGGATAGAGATTAGGGCATTTAGCTCGGAGAAGTAAGATGATTCAGGTTCAGTCCTATTTGGATGTAGCAGACAACAGCGGTGCCAGGCAGGTGATGTGCATCAAGGTACTTGGTGGTTCCCATCGTCGCTATGCCAGGGTTGGTGATGTGATCAAGGTCACTGTCAAGGAAGCCATCCCCAGGGGCAAGGTCAAGAAAGGCCAGGTTTTGAATGCGGTGGTTGTCCGCACCAAAAGTGGTGTGCGTCGCCAGGACGGTTCACTGATCAAGTTTGATGATAATGCAGCTATCCTGCTCAATACCCAGGAAGCACCAATAGGAACACGTGTTTTCGGCCCGGTAACCCGTGAGCTGCGAACTGAAAAATTCATGAAGATTATTTCACTGGCACCGGAAGTACTTTAAGCACTCAATTGAAACCTACTGTCAGAATAGAGATATAGAGAAAGCAACAATGCAGAAATTGAAACGTGACGATGAAGTTATTGTGATTGCCGGGAAGGATAAGGGCAAGCGCGGCAAAATCACTCGCGTAATGAGTGATGGACGCCTGATCGTGTCCGGCATCAATATGGTTAAACGCCATACCAAGCCTAACCCTAATATCGGTCGTCAGGGCGGTATTGTTGAAAAAGAGGCTGGTATACAGGTTTCCAATGTGGCCATTTTCAACCCCAAGACTGAAAAAGCCGACAGGGTTGGTATTAGTGTTGATGAGAGTGGCAACAAGGTCAGGATTTTCAAATCTGACAGCTCGGTAATTGATTAACCCCTAGAATAGGCGGACGACAGGAAAGATCATGGCTCGGTTAAGAGACGTTTACAAAAATGAAGTAGTTCAGGAATTGCAGAAGCAGTTTTCCTATGCGAATCCCATGGAAGTGCCAAAAATCACTAAAGTGGTGCTGAATATCGGAAGTGGGGATTTCAGTGACAAGAAGATTCTGGAAAACGCCATGAATGATCTGACACAGATCAGTGGCCAGAAACCTGTTGTGACACTTGCCCGTAAATCCATTGCCGGTTTCAAGATTCGTGATGGTTGGCCTGTAGGTTGCAAGGTAACCCTGCGCGGTGAGCGTATGTATGAATTCCTGGATCGTCTGGTATCTATTGCCATCCCACGAGTCCGTGACTTCCGTGGACTAAGCCCGAAATCTTTCGATGGCCGTGGTAATTATGCAATGGGTGTTTCAGAGCAGATTATTTTTCCGGAAATTGATTACGACAAGATTGATTCACTGCGTGGTATGGATATTACTATTACCACTACTGCAAGGACTGATGACGAAGGCAGGGCATTGCTGCGGGCAATGAAATTCCCGTTCCGCGGTGAATCCGGTCAGGCTGCAGCGTAAATTAGACGAATTTAGAAAATTTAGAAATAGAGAACAGCCGGTAAGGCAAAGAGAGCAAAGAACATGGCAAAGAAGTCAATGATTGCAAGAGAAAACAAGCGCAGCAAGCTTGTTGCCAAGTATGCTGAAAAGCGTGCTGAGCTGAAAGCTGTTATCAACAGCACGACAGCTTCTGACGAGGAAAAGTGGGATGCGCAGGTCAAGTTGCAGAAACTGCCACGTGACGCCAGCCCCAGCCGTCAGCGTAATCGTTGTCAGGTTACAGGCCGTCCTCACGGTGTATTCCGTAAGTTTGGTCTTTGCCGAAACAAATTGCGGGAACATGCCATGAAAGGTGATGTTCCTGGGCTGACCAAAGCCAGCTGGTAACGGTCAGTTTTAAGAGACAAGAGACAAGAGACAAAAATATGAGCATGTCAGACCCAATTGCAGATCTGTTGACCCGTATCAGGAATGCCCAGATGGCAGGCTTGCCATCCGTGGTTTGCCCGTCCTCCAGAATTAAACAGGCTATCCTGGATGTTCTGAAGCAGGAAGGTTATATCCTGGGTTACAGCCTCAGCGAAGACCTGGTCAAGCCAGAGATCACTATTGATCTGAAATACCACAATGGCAAACCGGTTATCGAAGAGCTGCATCGTAGCAGTCGTCCGGGTCTGCGTCTGTATTCCGGCAAGGATGATATTCCTTCCGTTCGAGCAGGACTGGGTATTTCTGTTGTCTCAACGAACAAGGGTGTAATGACCGACAAGGCTGCTCAGGAAGCAGGTGTTGGCGGCGAAATACTCTGTACAGTATTTTAATCAGTTCTTATTAGTAAGAAAGACCAGTTTGGAAGAGCAGGCTTATGTCCAGAATAGCAAACAGTCCAGTTGATCTGCCAAGCGGTGTTCAGGTGAACATTGCCAATGGCATGGTATCAGTGAAGGGAAGCAATGGTTCCCTCGAACTTCAGCTTCATGAGCTGGTAGATATCGTGAATGAAGACAACCAGTTGAAACTGTCCGCCAAGGAAAGCAGCAAGAAAGCTGTTGCCATGACCGGTACTTTCCGTTCACTGGTCAACAACATGGTGACTGGCGTCAATGAGGGTTTTGAAAAGAAACTCGAACTCAACGGTGTTGGTTACAGGGCAAAGGCCCAGGGTAAAACAGTTAACCTGGTGCTCGGCTTCTCTCATCCGATTGATTATCAGCTGCCTGAAGGTGTAACAGCTGAAACCCCTAGTCAGACAGAAATTGTCATCAAGGGTGCAGACAAACAAAAAGTTGGTCAGGTTGCTGCTGAAATTCGTGAATTCAGACCACCAGAGCCCTATAAGGGTAAAGGTGTTCGCTACGCAGACGAACGTGTCTTCCGTAAAGAAGCGAAGAAAAAGTAAAACCTAGTCATTAACGCAGACAGTAAGCATTAAGAGGCAAGAGACAAGATTATGAACGAGAAGAAAAAATCTCGTCTGAGACGCGCTAAAAAAGCACGGGCTAAAATCAGTCAATTACGGGTTAACCGTCTATGTGTGTACAGGAGCCCGCGTCATATTTACGCGCAGGTGATATCACCTGACCACCAGGTATTGGCTTCTGCCTCTTCACTGGGTGAACAAAAGACCGGTAACGTTGATTCAGCTGCCGTAGTTGGCAAGAAGATCGCTGAAAAGGCCAAGGCTGCTGGCATTACTTCAGTTGCATTTGATCGCAGCGGATACATGTATCACGGTCGAGTCAAAGCACTGGCTGACGCTGCCCGTGAAAATGGTTTGGAATTCTAAAGAAGACGGTTTAGACAAATGGCATTTAAAAACGAACAGAGCAAGAATGAAGAAGGCCTGCAGGAAAAACTGATTCAGGTGAACCGTGTAGCCAAGGTGGTCAAGGGTGGCCGTATCTTTGGTTTTACTGCCCTGACAGCAGTTGGTGACGGTAATGGACGTGTCGGTTTTGGTCGCGGCAAGGCCCGTGAAGTGCCACTGGCTATCCAGAAAGCGATGGAAGCTGCTCGCCGTAACATGATCAGCGTTAAGCTGGATGGTGATACATTGCAGTACCCTGTTAAAGCACGTCACGGTGCATCCAAGGTCTACATGCAGCCTGCCTCAGAAGGTACTGGTGTTATTGCCGGTGGTGCAATGCGCGCTATCCTCGAACTGGCCGGTGTTCATAACGTACTTGCTAAATGTTACGGGTCTACCAACCCGGTGAATGTTGTTCGTGCAACGTTCAAGGGATTACAGAACATGAGAGCACCAGAAGAAGTAGCCGCCAAGCGTGGCAAGACTATTGAAGAAATTGTCGGGTAAGCAATCCGGCATCCTGAGCTAAAAAGTTAAAGAGAAGTCCCATGGCAGCGAAGAAAGTAAAAGTTACATTGATAAAAAGCCCTATTGGTGCTTTGAAAAATCATAAGGCCTGCCTTACTGGTCTTGGCCTGAGACGCATCCGTCATGCTGTGGAAGTGGAAGATACACCCGCAAACCGTGGCATGATCAACAAGGTGATTCACCTCGTTGAAGTGGCCGAAGTCTGATTCCGGCCCATCGTCCAGAAGAATTGAGTAAAGAGAAATTACCATGCAATTGAATACATTGGCTCCAGTTCCCGGTTCAGTCCAGGAAAAGAAACGTGTAGGTCGCGGCATTGGCAGCGGTTTCGGTAAAACCTGTGGCCGTGGTCACAAGGGACAGAAATCCCGTTCAGGCGGTAGTGTGCGCCCGGGTTTTGAGGGTGGACAGATGCCTTTGCAGAAACGCCTGCCAAAATACGGCTTTTATTCCCGTATTGGCAGCACCACTGCTGAAGTACGTTCTGCAGAACTCAACAAGGTAGAAGGTGATCTGGTTACTCTTGAAACCCTTGAAAAGGCCAATATCATTGATCGTAACACCAGACGAGTAAAAGTTATGCTGTCAGGCGATGTTACCAGGGCACTGACTGTTGAAGGCCTGTCTGTTTCAAAAGGTGCGAAGGCAGCCATTGAAGCAGCTGGTGGTAAAATTGTTGAAGCGGCGGCCCCGGCACCTAAGGCCAAGAAGGCCAAAGTTGAAGAAGCTCCTGCAAATGACAGTGGCGAAGCCTGAGCGTTTCAAGATTATATAAAAGGATAACTGCATAAGATGGCAACTCCGGGTATGAAACCAGGCAAGAGTGATGGACTGGCTGAACTGAAAGCCAGGCTGTTCTTTGTCGTGTTTGCCATTTTTGTATACCGGGTCGGTACGCATATCCCTGTTCCCGGAATTAATCCCGATCAACTGCAGCTTCTTTTTAACCAGAATCAGGGTACATTCCTGGGACTGTTTAATATGTTTTCTGGTGGTGCTATCGAGCGCATGAGTATTTTTGCTCTCGGTATCATGCCTTATATTACGGCCAGCATTATTATGCAGCTGTTGACTGCGACGACTCCTCAGCTTGAACAGCTCAAGAAAGAGGGCGAGTCAGGTCGTCGGAAGATCAGTCAGTACACCCGTTATGGCGCCTTGTTTTTTGCTTCCATTCAGGCAGTTGCCATTACTACAGGTCTGTTGTCACAACTGGCTTTCGATGCGAATTTCAGTTTTTACTTCACGGCGTTTGTATCCCTGGTAACCGGGGCCATGTTCCTGATGTGGTTGGGTGAGCAGATTACTGAGCGCGGCGTGGGTAACGGAATCTCGCTGCTGATCTTTTCAGGTATTGTCGCGGGTCTTCCTGCGGCTATCGGCCAGTCACTTGAACAGGCTGCAGAAGGCCAGATCCAGCCTTTAGCTCTGTTTGTGGTTGCCGTTATAGCTGCTGTTGTGATTGCCGTTGTCGTTTTTGTAGAAAGAGCCCAGCGTCGAATTACTGTAAATTACGCACCCCGTCAGCAGGGGCGTAAAATGTACCAGGGGCAGTCAAGTCATTTGCCCTTAAAAGTGAATATGGCTGGTGTTATTCCGGCGATCTTTGCCAGCAGTTTCCTGTTGTTCCCATCATCTCTGGGCCAGTGGTTCGGTCAGAATGAAGGTATGGAGTGGATGGCAGATCTGGCACTGATACTTGGACCAGGACAGCCGCTGTATATCCTAGTGTTTGCTTCGCTGATTGTTGCATTTTGTTTTTTCTATACATCATTGGTTTTCAATCCAAAGGAAATCGCTGATAACCTGAAGCGTTCCGGTGCATTTATCCCCGGTATACGTCCAGGCGAGCAGACAGCAACTTATGTAGATAGTGTAATGACACGCCTGACCATGTTTGGTGCAGTGTACATTACGATGATTTGTTTATTGCCGCAGTTTTTGCAAGTAGCAGCCAATGTACCTTTCCAGTTGGGTGGTACTTCACTGCTGATTGTTGTGGTTGTGTGTATGGATTTCATGTCTCAGATCCAGTCTCATCTGATGTCCCATCAGTATGAGTCCCTGATGAAGAAATCCAACATTGGTTCATTCAAACGGTAAATGAACCGGATTAGTACTGGAGTAAGTCATGAAAGTAAGAGCATCAGTTAAAAAAATCTGCCGCAACTGCAAAGTCATCAAGCGCGGCGGTATTGTCAGGGTAATCTGCAAGGAACCTCGTCACAAGCAGCGTCAGGGGTAAATTTGCCTGCCTAAGTGGTTGATTTTTAAAGGGTCAGAAGATAAGCTACGCGACCTTTTGAAACTCGATACGGGGTTCAGCAACAAAATTTGTAACATATTGAATTAAAACAAGTTTAATTGAAAGGCTGAGTAGTTCAGCAATACTGGAGTCAAGATATGGCGCGTATCGCCGGAGTCAACATACCTGATAACAAGCATATCGTAATATCACTGCGTTATGTTTTTGGCATAGGTCCAACTACTGCCGAGTCTCTTTGTCAGACAACTGGCATTGAACCCAATACCAGGGTCAGCGACCTGAGTGAAGAACAGCTGGACTCTCTGCGTAATGAAGTCAGCAAAATGACTACTGAAGGTGACCTGCGTCGTGAAATCAGCATGAACATCAAGCGTCTGATGGACCTTGGCAGCTATAGGGGCATCCGTCATCGTCGCAGCCTGCCGGTTAACGGCCAGCGTACCAAAACCAATGCCCGTACCCGTAAAGGTCCGCGCAAACCAATTCGCAAGTAAGCAAGTAATACAGTAGTCAGATAAACAGATTAGTTAATACAGGAAGAATGATTAATGGCTAAACCAGGCTCTGGTCGCAAGAAAGCAAGAGTAGCCGTCAATGACGGTGTTGCTCACATCCATGCGTCCTTCAATAACACCATTATCACAATTACCGATCGTCAGGGTAACGCTCTGTCCTGGGCTACTTCTGGTGGTTCCGGCTTCCGTGGGTCCAGGAAAAGCACACCGTTTGCTGCCCAGGTTGCTGCAGAGAGAGCTGGCAAGGCTGCTATCGAATCCTATAGTTTGAAGAATATTGATGTGCGAGTAAATGGACCAGGCCCTGGTCGTGAATCGGCTGTCAGGGCCTTGAATTCCTGTGGCCTGAAGATCAGCAACATCACCGATGTTACCCCGATCCCACACAATGGCTGCAGGCCTCCCAAACGCCGCAGGGTGTAACAGAGACAAGTTAAAAGAGACAAGAGACAAGAGAATATGGCACGTTACATAGGACCTAAATGCAAGCTGTCCAGAAGGGAAGGCACTGACCTCTTCCTGAAGAGCGGTGTACGTTCACTGGATGATAAATGTAATGCGGAAACAGTTCCGGGACAGCATGGCAATCGCCGTGCCCGTCTGTCCGATTATGGTGTACAGCTGCGAGAAAAACAGAAGGTCCGTCGTATGTACGGTGTCCTGGAGAAACAGTTCCGGAATTACTACAAGGAAGCTGCCAGGATGAAAGGTGCTACTGGTGAAAACCTGCTGCAGCTACTCGAATCCAGACTGGATAACGTGGTCTACCGCATTGGTTTTGGTGCTACACGTGCAGAAGCCAGGCAGTTGGTTTCCCACAAAGCTATCCAGGTGAATGGCCAGACTGTAAACATTGCTTCCTTCCAGGTTTCTGAAGGTGATGTGGTTACTGTCCGTGAAAAAGCCAAAAACCAGTTACGCATCAAGGCTGCACTTGATCAGGCCGCTACACGTGCTGCCATTGAGTGGATTGATGTCAATGTCGACAAACTCGAAGGTGTATTCAAGAGTAAGCCTGACCGCAGTGAGCTGTCTTCAGAGATCAACGAAAGCTTGATCGTTGAGCTTTACTCCAAGTAATCGTTAAGTCATTACCAGGACCAAGAGGAAATCCATGCAAATTTCGTTAGCAGACTTTCTGACACCTCAAGTGATTCAGGTTGAAGAATTTGATACGTGTCATTCAAAAGTAGTTCTGGAGCCACTGGAAAGGGGCTTTGGCCATACGCTGGGTAATGCCCTGCGCAGGATCCTGTTGTCTTCCATGCCTGGTTGTGCGGTAGAGGAAGTGGAAATTGACGGTGTTGTTCATGAATACAGCACTATAGAAGGTGTTCAGGAAGATGTCATTGAAATCATCCTTAACCTGAAAAGCCTGGCTGTAATCCTTAACGGCAAGGACGAAGTCGTTCTCAACCTGAGCAAGAGTGGAAAAGGACCGGTAACGGCTGGTGACATCACTCTTGAACAGGATGTCGAAATAATCAACCCTGACCACCTGATCTGCAACCTGAATGAAAATGGTTCAATCAATATGCATATCAAGATTGGTGTTGGACGTGGTTATGCGCCGGTTGATACCCGTGTTAATGCTGAGGATGAAACACGTTCCGTCGGCAAACTGATGCTTGATGCGTCCTACACTCCGGTTAACCGTGTTACCTACTCTGTTGAAAACGCCCGTGTTGAACAGCGTACTGACCTTGACAAGCTGATCCTTGAGCTTGAAACGAACGGTACTATAGATCCTGAAGAAGCAATTCGTCAGGCAGCCACAATCCTGCAGCATCAACTGGGTGTATTTGTTGATCTTCAGAACGACGCTATCAAGGAACCTGAAGAACAGGAAGACAAGATTGATCCAATTCTGTTACGCCCTGTTGATGATCTTGAACTTACTGTGCGTTCAGCTAACTGCCTGAAAGCAGAGAATATCTACTATATTGGTGATCTGATCCAGCGTACTGAAGTTGAGTTGCTGAAAACTCCAAACCTGGGTAAGAAATCACTGACTGAAATCAAGGATGTATTGGCTTCCAAGGGTTTGTCTTTGGGCCTGCGTCTAGAAAACTGGCCACCGTCTTCACTCAAGGGTGACGATCGCGCCGCTTAAGGAAATATAAGGAAGCTATTGCGCTCGGCTATACGGCGTTAAAAAGAAATTTCGATCAGTCACTTACTATTTGTAAGTTCCTTCACGAAATTTATTTTTGCCTTGTCTAGCCATCGCTCATGACGCTTCCAGGATTAATTGTAAAAATTACATTAGAAAGCATTTATTAACAGGTAATTTGTCATGCGTCACCGTCATTCCGGACGTCAACTGAACAGGAACTCAAGTCATCGTAAAGCGATGTTTCGCAACATGACTTCCTCACTGGTTGAACACGAAATTATCAAGACTACCCTGGCTAAGGCCAAGGAACTGCGCGGCTATGCTGAGCCCCTTATCACTCTGGCCAAGGAAGACAGCGTTGCTAATCGCCGCCTGGCTTTTGATCGTGTGCGTGACAAGACTACAGTAGGCAAGCTCTTCACAGAGCTGGGTCCAAGGTATGAATCCCGTCCTGGCGGTTATATTCGTATTATCAAATGTGGTCTTCGCTCAGGCGACAAGGCACCGATGGCCTATGTGGAACTGGTCGACCGACCAGAAGTCGATTTCGACTACGAAGATGTCGACGAGGCCTGATCCCCTGCCAGGTACCAGTTAAAAAAAAGCCGTGAATTCGGCTTTTTTTATTCCTGAAAAACCGACTTTAATTTTTTTAGCGAGAGAAAATCATGAGCAAATCTTTTCATCCACCGCTTCGTACCTTGATGGGGCCTGGTCCGTCCGACGTTAATCCACGTGTAACTGCCGCCATGGGTGCTCCTACTATTGGTCACCTGGATCCGGCTTTCGTAGGACTGATGGATGAAATCAAGGCACTCCTTCAGTACGCTTTCCATACCAGCAATGAGCTGACTATTCCTGTATCGGCGCCCGGATCTGCTGGTATGGAGTCCTGCTTCGTTAACTTGCTGGAGCCCGGTGACAAGGCCATTGTCTGTCAGAATGGTGTCTTCGGTGGTCGAATGAAGGAAAATGTTGAGCGTCTTGGCGCTGAAGCGATCATGGTTCAGGATGACTGGGGTAAACCCGTTGATCCCCAGAAAGTGGAAGATGCCCTAAAAGCGAATCCTGATGCCAAACTGGTCGCTTTCGTTCATGCTGAAACCTCTACTGGCGCCCGTAGCGATGCCAGGACTATTACTGAGCTGGCTCATAAATATGATGCCCTGTCTCTGGTAGACAGTGTAACTGGTCTTGCGGGTATTGAGCTGGATGTCGATGGCTGGGGTATCGATGCCATTTACTCAGGCACACAGAAATGTCTCTCCTGTCCTCCGGGTATTTCTCCGGTCAGTTTTGGTGAGCGTGCTGTTGAGGTCATTAAAAATCGTAAAACACGCGTGCAAAGCTGGTTCCTGGATATGAATCTTGTCATGGGTTACTGGGACGGTGAAGGTGGCAGAACCTATCATCACACAGCCCCAGTTAACAGTATGTATGGTCTTCATGAATCCCTGGTTATTCTGAAAGAAGAGGGTTTGCAGAATTCCTGGTCCCGTCATGCCTATCACCATAAAGCGTTGGCTGCCGGTATTGAAGCGATGGGTATGAATTTTGTCGTTGATGCTGATTATCGTTTACCGCAGCTTAACTCTGTCACCATTCCGGAAGGGGTGGAAGAAGCCAAAGTGCGTGCGGCACTGCTCAATGACTACAATCTTGAAATTGGTGCCGGTCTTGGTGCCCTTGCCGGTAAAGTCTGGCGTATTGGCCTGATGGGTGAAAGCAGCTGCAAGACGAATGTGCTGCTGTGCCTGGGAGCACTTGATGCAGTACTCAGTGACATGGGTGCGCCTATCAATAGTGGTAAGGCTGTCTCAGCGGCCATGGCGGTTTACAACGGCTAAAATCCGATAAAAGGATTAAGGAAAAAAGATAAAAAAAGCTATATGCCGGCGGTTGAGGTAATACCTGCTGGTTCAGACGAACTGCTTGTGATGAATTAAGGGGCAGTGACTTTTCCAGGGAAAAGTCACTGCCCCTTTTTTGTGACCGCTTGACAGCTCCCCTGAATGGAGCTCACACTTGATTCACTGAGCAATATACAAGGGGAAATCATGACCAGGTTATTTACTGCAGTTCTGCTGTTTTTCTTTTCCGCATGTCTCGCAGCCCAGTCTGCTGACGACATTCTTGAGCCTTTCAAGGTGGGTACTTTTTCCACCGGTGATGAGCCGTTTGTCGGAATAGTGCTCAGAGATTCTTTCATCGTGGAACTGGATGCTGCCAACAAGGCTCTGGAAGCCCGTGGAAATGTCCCTGAGTTGCCCATGCCTGCTGAGATGATCGAGCTGATTGAGCGATACGAGTACGGACTCAAACGGCGGCTTTATGAGATCGTCAATGATATTGTAATGACCAATGCACTGGATTCTGAGCGTCCGGCATTCATTCATACGCTGGATACAGTAGACACCCTGCCACCGCTCATGTACCCGGGCAAGATCATGAATGCTGCCGTTAACTTCTATACCCATGTCAATGAAAGCGGTACACCGGAAGAAGTAGCGGCAAGTCGACGTGAACGCCGAGAAAACCGGGGTGCTCCCTATCTGTTCCTTAAACCTGCCAGGGGGGCGGTGATTGGAGACGGCGACTCGGTGATGATTCCCTATGGCCGGACTGAAATAGACTGGGAAGTGGAGTTGGGCACTGTAATAGGTACAACGTCCAAGTATGTGTCCGCGGACAATGCCTGGGATCATATTTTCGGATTCATGGTGACTATGGATATCTCTGATCGTGGCGGTCGTCCCCCCGGCGGTTTCCAGGGCGTGGACTGGTTCGTGGGCAAGGGTCATGACACATTTGCACCCATGGGGCCCTGGATTGTTCCAAAGGAGTTTTATGGAGATCCCATGGAAATCCTACGCCAGACACTTAGCGTTGGAGGGGAACAGATGCAGGAGGGCATGGCTGGCGACATGATTCATTCCTTGTATGAGTTGATTGAATACGCATCCTCACTGATCACACTCTATCCCGGGGACGTCCTCAATAACGGGACTTCCGGAGGCGTGGGTATGGGTACTGCCGTTCGGGGAGAGCAGCGTTTCCTGCAGGATGGTGAAGTCATTGAAGCCAGTATAGATGGCATTGGTACATTACGGGTGAATGTCGAGGCAGAATCCCGCCGGCCCGAAGGGACCGGGGCGCAGTTGCCACCGAATGATTCATATTAGGAAGGATACAGGGATGCAAGGATACAAGGCAGGCTCTTCAGGTCTAACCTTGATAAAAGGATAAGATAAAAGGATAAAAGGGAAAAAAGTGTCATCGTATACCGGAAGAGGCCCGCCAGGGCCGCCATCCGGCATATCCTCACTGTCACCCGTGGGTCGGCAAAAGGCACACAGCCGTATGCTGACTTCTCCGCATCAGCACCTGAATATAACTAGGCATCCACCAGGAAAGGACCATCCACACACAGCCGGCGTCCATCCGGTGAATTACAGGCGCCGCAGATTCCCACGCCGCACTTGGTCAGGTAATCGATGGCATTGAAGATCTGGTCAGGTCTGCAGAACTCTCTCTGCACTTTTACTGCAGCATGGACCATGGGTGCAGGTCCACAGTTATAAAAAACCAGCGAGTCCAGCTCATCCTGACTCATTTCAGCGAGACGCTGTCTCAGTAATTCAGTGACGACTCCCTTGAAACCTTCACTACCATCATCAGTAGCAATATGGGTAGGTCCGATAGCCTTGCATTCGTCAATGAAGTACAGACGATCCTTGCTGCGGGCACCGAAAAAGAGTTCCGCATTGCCGTGATCCCGCACTATCTGGTAAACAGCTGCCAGGCCGGTACCCCCGGATACTGCCATGATTTTTGCGCCTTTTGGCGGCGATACCGCGATCCCATGAGGGCCCCTGACATAGGCTTCTGTGCCAGGAGCCAGACTCATCAGGGCCTCGGTAAATTGCCCGAGGTTGATAATGACCAATGAGAAAGGATCATCTGTCAGGGCAGAGAAGGGTTTTTCTCCCAGTCCGGGTACCCAGAGAAAAATAAATTCCCCCGCTTTGACAGATACTTTTCTGTCGAAAGTCAGAATACAGATGTCTTCACAGACACGTTTGTTTTCAACCAGAGTCAGTGGAGCAAACTCCATATCCACGTTGTAGCGTATCTCGGTTTCAGCGGTATTCGTGTCACCCGACATATCCGCCGTCAGAGTCCTGAAGTAATGGGCAATGTCGTCTGTGGTCATTCCAATGAGGGCAGAACCAATACCGAAGATGGTTGCTCCGGCTTGCTGGAAGGATCGTACATTATCTGCACTTGAGATGCCGCCACAGGCGATGACAGGAACACCCAGGTCCCTGATCTGGTTAACACACTTCAGGGCGATAGGAAGTACGCCTTTACCTGACATGCCGCCTTCACCGTTACTCAGTACGGGAAATCCATGGCGGGTATGCTGTCCCGGCCCGACGGTGTTGATGGCACAGAGAGCATCAGCGCCGCCATCGACAGCAGCCTGGGCTATTTCAGCAAAATTCGGCACATTGGGAGTCAGTTTAGGCACAACGGGAATATCTACTACGGCTTTAACTGCCGCGGTAATTTCCTTCACTAACTCGGGATCCTGGCCCATGGCCATCCCATATCCCTTGGCATGGGGACAGGAAAGATTGAGTTCCAGTCCATCGGCCACTGGTGCAAGGATTTTGGCCACTTCCACATATTCCTCTACACTACCGCCAAAAATGGAAACCAGCAGAAAGCGGTCTTCCGGAATATCCAGTTCTGCCATCAAGCTTGCGGATTTCTCAGCACCCGGATTGGTCAAGCCAACCGCATTAACGAAGCAGCCCGGGGCGTACTGGCTCAGGATTGGTTCCCGATATCCTGCCCTGGGTTCCAGGCAGATGCTTTTGGTGGTCAGCACACCGACCTCGGGAACCTGGTCAAAAAATCGCTGGATAATGGGAGCGGCACAGGTCACGATGCCGGAAGGGATGGTATAGGGACCAGAAAGGGTTTTGCCCAGAAATTCAGTTTTCAAAATCGTGGCGTTCTTGTTGGAATGGAAGAGTATTTATTTTATCTGTCATGGCCTTTTATTTCGAGCTTTCCATGGTATTCGTAAGCTGTTCTTCGATTTAAGTTAATAAGCAACCTGGGTTATTTAGCCAGTTGTGTTTATTAATGCCACCAAATCCTTTGGCAGGCTATAATTCCGCTTTAATTCTCATTACTGTCTTGGAGAAGATAGCATTTATGCTATGTGTCCTCGTAAACTGGAAGGTTTGATTCCAGTGATCTTTTTGTCAGTGTGTATGATTGCTGGTTGCGCTGGCTTTAACGTTGTCCCTGGCAAGAGCAAGGGAGCCGTAGAGCAGTTTGACCAAGATCTGATTACCAGGGGAAGAAAGCAGTTTGCCCGCTGTGTAGGTTGTCATTCCATGGATCCTGGAAAACCGTTCATGCTTGGTCCATATCTTGAGGGGATAGTCGGTCGCATGTCAGCCAGTGTTGAAGGATTCGAGTATTCTACTGACATTCAGTCAAGGCGTTTTGAATGGACTGAGGTTCGACTTGATGCCTGGTTGATTGACCCGCAGGATCCAGTGCCTGACATGTGTGAAACCTTTAATGGCATTTTTGACCCGGACGCACGCCAGGCATTGATAGCCTATCTGAAAAATCCGTAAAAAAGCACTTCAGAAGATTGTGATATTCGAAAGGGAATGTGGTTACCCATGAAGACATTACACCTGGGCCTGGTGGGTTCCGGTTTACAACATTCCAGGATGCCGGCATTACAGGAGTATCTGAGTAAATTGGCCGGAATCAGTATTGATTACCAGCTTGTCGATAGTCAATTAATGGAAAATTTTAATCCCCTTGAATTTGTTGCCCGGGCATCAGCAGCTGGTTACGTCGGGCTTAATATAACTCATCCCTATAAACAGCTAGTTGCCTCACTGGCGACGAGGCCCGGTAAGGCTGGCCATGAAAAAATCGGTTCCTATAATACGCTCAGGTTTGAAGGCGACGATATACTGGGAACGAATACGGATTACAGCGGCTTTATCAGGGCCTATGAATCAGGGCGTAATGAAAGTCTCCCTGGCCGCGTATACATTGCTGGTGCCGGCGGTGTAGGGCGAGCCGTTGCCATGGCTCTTGGCCAGCTGGGCTGTCAAGAGATACTGGTGTATGACCAGAACAATGTGCAGAGTACTTCATTGGTTCAGGGACTTATACAACAGGGAATTCAAGCCAGTGTAGTCTCCGAAAAGGACGTCAGGGAGAGCATAAAGAGTGCCGATGGTCTGGTGAACTGCACCCAGATGGGGATGCATGGTCATCCCGGGTCAGCCATTGATCCTGAGTTGATAGGAGCACAGCAATGGGCCTTTGATGCAGTGTACACGCCGCTGGAAACGCTTTTTCTGACGACTTGCAGAGAACAGGGGCTTGACTGCCTGACAGGATTTGACCTTTGGATAAACCAGGGGCTGGATGCCTTCACTGTATTTACCGGCAAGGAACTTCAGTTGGAAGAGACATTTTTCAATTCCGTTCTGGGGTGGTTTTAACAGGCCTGTTACTATTAGTTTTGGTAAGGAATGCTGCTCGGGTAGATGACGAATAATGACGTTATACCCATCCACAGGATTAATTTTCAATAAATCTATAATAAGAGAGTTCGATATGACTGATTCGGAAAAGCCGGAAAGAGAAGAACAGGATACGGTAGCCTTTGAGGTGGAAAACGGGATTGCCTGGGTCAAATTCAACCGACCTGAAAAACGTAACTGCATGAACCCCAAGCTCAACAGGCAGATGATGCGTGTACTTGAAGATCTGGAGTTTCGCGATGATGTGGGTGTACTGGTTTTGTCTGGAGAAGGGACAGCCTGGTCTGCAGGCATGGACCTGAAAGAATATTTTCGTGAGACGGAAGCCGGGGGTCTAAAAGCAATCCGAAAATCCCAGCGTGAGGCCTATGGCTGGTGGGAACGTCTGCGATGGTACCAGAAACCGACCATAGCCATGGTCAATGGCTGGTGTTTCGGTGGCGGATATGGCCCGCTCTTTGCCTGTGACCTGGCCGTGGCTGCAGAAGAAGCCCAGTTTGGCCTGAGTGAAATCAACTGGGGCATTCTGCCCGGCGGTGGTGCCACCAAGGTGGCGACTAACCTGCTATCCATGCGCAGGGCCATGTACCATGCTCTGATGGGGGAGAATGTGGATGGTAAAACGGCAGCCGAGTGGGGGTTGGTCAATGAGGCCGTACCGCTGGACTCGCTCAGGGAATATGTCACTGACTGGGCCAATCGTTTACTGAAAAAAAATCCGGTAGCCGTGAAGGCCACTAAGGATGCTGTCCGCCGGGTAATGGAAATGACTTATGACAATGCCGAAGATTATTTGATCAGGGCCCAGGAGTCAGCCAACTTCTTTGATAATGAAGGACGTAAAACCGGTATCAAGCAATTCATTGATGACAAAACCTATAAGCCGGGACTTGGAGAGTATGACCGCTCCAAAGAAGACTAGACATATCGTCAATTGATATGTCCGTATGGGAGCACGGCTCACCGCTGATGGTGTTAAGTGCAGCGAAACTGATAACAATAAAAATATAATTATGCTGGCTCAATTTTTTACATCAGGATCTGCATCGCAGATTAATACACGGCGGGCCACAGCCAGTGGCTGGATTGGGTCGGTACTTGAGTATTATGATTTCTTTATCTATGCCACCGCTTCTGCACTGGTCTTTCCGCAGCTATTTTTCCCTTCTGAAGATCCGCGTGTTGCCATTGTGGCTTCCCTCGCCACCTATGGGGTTGGTTATGTGGCCAGACCCGTAGGGGCGATATTTCTGGGCCATTGGGGAGATACCCAGGGGCGCAAAAAAGTGTTGCTGCTGTGTATGTTTCTGATGGGAAGCTCAACCATGGCGGTGGGCCTTCTGCCTACCTATAACCAGATTGGCTGGTTAGCACCACTGTTACTTGTGCTTCTGAGGCTTGTTCAGGGATTTGCTGTAGCGGGTGAGATTTCCGGTGCCAGTACCATGATTCTGGAACATGCACCTGCCAGGGAGCGAGGCTTTTATGCCAGCTTTACGCTGCAGGGAGTTCAGGCAGGGCAGATTCTTGCGGCGGCAGTGTTCCTGCCTCTTGCGGCGTTCCTGGCCCCTGAAGATTTTGAGACCTGGGGTTGGCGGATACCTTTTCTGCTCAGTTTCTTCGTGATTATGGCGGCGTTCATCATTCGCCGGAATGTCGAGGAATCTCCGGTCTTTACCAAACAGGATGAGGTCGTGCAAAAGATGGCCCCCCTGTTTTTTGCTCTCAGGCATCACTGGCGGGATATGCTGCGGGTCGCGATCATGTCACTGATGAATGTTATCCCGGTAGTTGCGACAGTCTTTGGGGCAGCTTACGCAGTACAGGAAAGTTACGGAATAGGTTTTTCGGCATCGATCTACCTATGGATTCCGGTACTGGGTAATATTATCGCTGTTTTTGTCATCCCCATGGTCGGTAAACTGTCGGATAAGGTTGGCAGACGAAAACCCATCATATTCGGTTCCATCGGGGCAGGATTGTTATCTTTCGTATATCTTTATGCGATCAGCATACAGAATATTCCCATGGCCATCGGGTTCTCACTGTTGATGTGGGGAGTGATTTACCAGGGCTACAATGCGGTTTTTCCCTGTTTTTATCCGGAGCTTTTTCCGGCCAATGTCCGGGTCACCGCCATGGCGATCTCCCAGAATCTTGGCACGATGCTGACGGCTTTCTTTCCCGCACTCTTTGTCACTATCGCACCACCGGGAGCAGATAATATTCCGCTGGTGGTAGGCGGCTTTGCATTTGCCGTGACTGTGGTAGTCGCCATCACAGCATTTTCCGCTCGGGAAACTTATGCTCATCCCTTGGATACATCATTGTCAGAATAAAGCAGGTTATACCTGCCAGCGTCTAATGCCTTGATTACTGCAGATCATGATTGGTGATACATGCTGCGAAGAATGTTTGTTTGGCATGTTTTTCCCGGCCTGGATGTAGTGTGTACTTGCCGAAAGAAAAAGTGATAGGCTTTCTTTTGTAGAATTTTCTTATTTTAATAAAAACAATGCGTTACGAGGTTATTGCATGAGATATCCACCAGGCGTCAGCCAGTCCACATTCGACCGGGCTATTGGTGAGTTTGAAGCCACCATTGGCCGTGACTGGGTTTTTACCGAAGAGGGCGATGTGGATCTTTACCGGGACGCTTACTCCCCGTTATGGGGTGAGGAGGAGGAAAAAATTCCTTCTATTGCCCTGGCACCGCAAACCGCCGAGGAAGTGCAGGGACTGATGCGTATCTGCAATGAATACCAGATCCCCGTCTATCCTGTTTCTACCGGGAAAAACCTCGGCTATGGGGGATCCGCCCCGGTCCTTAATGGTTCAGTGGTCCTCGACCTGAAACGCATGAATCGTATCATCGAGGTCAGTGAGGAAAACGCTTTCGCCCTGGTAGAACCGGGTGTGTCCTATTTTGATCTTTACAATTATATACAGGAGCGCGGACTGGATCTGTGGATTGACTGTCCGGATCCGGGCTGGGGCAGTCTCATTGGCAATGCCCTTGATCATGGTGTCGGTTATACCGTGAATCCCTACCGCGATCACTTTGAGGCCCACTGTGGCATGGAGGTAGTGCTGGCCGATGGGGATATGGTACGGACCGGAATGGGTGCTCTGCCCAATGCGGAAACCTGGCAGCAGTATCGCTGGGGTTTTGGGCCCTGGCTGGACGGCCTGTTTGCCCAGTCCAATTTTGGCGTGGTTACAAAGATGGGCTTCTGGCTTTACCCGGCACCAGAAGCATTCCGCTCCGGTTCGGTGCAGGTGATGGGATACAACGATGTCCATGAACTGGTTCGCGTGACCGCCAAAATGATGTACAGCGGCATCCTTAACACCAATGCTGGTGTACAGTCTCCCATGCAGTTTGTCCTGGGCCAGAATCCGGAAATGCAGGAACGTTATGATCGGGCCAATGAAGAGGATATTCGTATCCTTGATGAATTTGCGCAGGGTATTGATACCCCTTTCTGGAGTTCCCAGTTCAAGTTCTATGGCCCCCGGGAGATTGTGGACAGCTCCTGGGAGTATGTGAAGCGTCAGTTCTCTCATATTGAAGGGGTTCGCTTCCAGGACCAGGAATCCCTGAACTTCCCCATGCCCTACGAGGAGTTGATGCAGACAGCGGATGAAAACCACCTGGGCGTACCCTCCATGTCAGTATTCCAACTTGGGAATCGATCCAATTTCAATCCAACGGGCAGCAATGGCCATCTGGGCTTTTCACCGGTAGTACCCATGACCGGCGAAGCCGTACTGGAGTCGAACAAGGTGTTTGCGCGGGTCCTGCGGGAAATGGGGGCAAGTACGGTTTTCAATGTGCCGCCATATTCCTACCACCAGCGTACCTTTACCATCCTGGTAGGTTTTACCGTGACAAGAGATGCTGATACCAATCGCAAAACCCGGGAGATTTTCCGGGAATTGGTGAAAGTGGCGGCTGAACATGGGTGGGGGGAGTATCGAACCCATACGGCCTTTATGGATGATTGTGCACAGGCCTATTCATTCAACGACCATGCCCTGATGCGTCTGCAACAGCGTCTGAAAGATGCCGTCGATCCTAGAGGCATTATTTCAGCGGGCCGTTACGGTATCTGGCCAAAACATCTCAGGGAGGACAGTGATAATGTATAAGAAACTGTTGCTACCCATCACTTTGTCTTTATCCCAGATAGTGTTTGCCCAGGTACCGGATCCTACCCATGGCAGGGAAGTCTATGAACACTGGTGTTCTCCCTGTCATGCTCCCGGAGGGCGTAAGCATCCCGGTACATCGGCCCTTGAAATTCTCTACAAGGGGGAAAAGCCCGCAGTACTGGAAGAGCGCAAGGACCTGACACCCGAATTGGTAGCGGCTTTCGTTCGTAACGGGGTTAAAATCATGCCGCCTTTTCGCAAGACGGAGATCAGTGACAAGGATCTGGCCGATATAGGCGCTTACCTGTCACCAAGATAGGGAGAAGATAAATTTCCGACATAGCCTGGAAATCGCTGGCCGTATTCCTTTATTGCGGTGTGCTTCTGCTGATAGGGGTACTTGCCTCCCGTCGCATGCATGACATTCGTGACTACTATGCTGGCGGCAAGAAGCTGGGTTTCATCAATGTGGCCTTTTCCGCCCGCGCCACTGGTGAGAGTGCCTGGCTGCTGCTTGGGGTCACTGGCACCGGTTTTGCTGTTGGGCTGCAGGGTCTCTGGATTGCGGTCGGTGAATTACTGGGGGTTGGTATTGCCTGGCTGTGGATGGCCAAATCTTTCAAACGGCTCACTGACGAGTATGACAGTGTCACGATTCCCGATTATCTGGAATCCCGTTTCAGGGATAACAGTCACTGGCTGCGTCTCATTGCGGCCGGTGCTCTGGTAGTGTTTGTTCCTATTTATGCAGGCTCCCAGGTCTTTGCTACCGGCAAGGCCTTCAATGCCTTTCTCGATATCAATCACTATCTTGGAGCGACCATCGGCTTTCTGGTGGTGATGCTATACATCACCAAGGGCGGATTCATTGCCGTGGTTTGGTCCGATGTATTCCAGGGGCTATTGATGGTGGCGGGCCTGGTCATTCTGCCTGTAGTCGGTCTGCTGGAACTTGGTGGTTTCACCAGTTTCATCACGACACTTTCCGAAAATTTTCCGGGTCATCTGACCTTGACGGCAGGGCAGGGATGGTCGACCCTGGCTATCGTCCAGACCCTGGGTTTACTGGCTATTGGTATCGGGTTTCTGGGGTCTCCACAGGTGTTTGTGCGCTTTATTTCAATTCGGGATGAGAGCCAGATCAACAAAGGTGCCCTGGTGGCCATGCTCTGGACCTTCATGGCAGATACTGGCGCAGTGTTGCTGGGGATGGCAGGGCGTGCATTGTTTACCGATGCCGACCTGGGGTTTGATTCAGACAATGTGTTGCCATATATGTCCCAGGCATTGCTCCTGCCGTTTTTTGCGGGCATGTATATCGCCATGGTGCTCTCCGCGATTATGTCCACCATTGACTCCCTGCTCGTAGTAGCCTCCAGTGCCGCCGTCCGTGATTACTGGCAGAAAATCCGCCATCCCGAAATGCATGACGATGCTCTGATGAAGCTCAGCCAACAGGTGACCGTCATCCTGGCGCTGATTGCCTTCGGCATTGGTATGGGCATCCTGCTTTACGATATCGAGAATGGGATTTTCTGGATTATCATTTTTGGCTGGTCCGGTATTGCGGCCACCTTCTGTCCGGTGATCATTTTAAGTCTGTGCTGGTCAGGGTTGACTGCCCTGGCGGCCCGTTGGGCCATGGTGGCAGGCTTCCTGGCCACTATCCTGTTCAAGTTTGTCGTGCCTCCTTTATTCTCAATAATTGGCTGGGAAAACGGCGTGACCTTCCTCAACGCCCTGGATGTCCTGTTACCGGCTTTTCTGGTTTCCGGTCTGGTCGCTGTGGCTGTCAGTCATATCGATAAATCCGGGCAGGAACGGCTGCAGACAGACCTGTCCGAAACCGGAAAGACGGGCAGGTAGGGGCATATGGAAACCCTGTTTGGATGGCTTGTATTTGACCCGGGACTGCTTGTGACCCAGGACATGTTGCTGAGAATCCTGTTGCAGATCATGGTGCTGATCGGGTCAGCCTTTTTCTCGAGATCTGAAACTGCACTTTTCTCCCTGTCTTAATTGGATCTGCAACAGCTGCGCAGTGAAGAGCATCCCCAGGCAGCCCACCTCTACAGTCTGCTGGAGGAACCCAGACGATTAATTATTTCCGTACTTTGCGGGAACGAGCTGATCAATGTTGCTGCTGCTGCCAATATGGCCGGGATCGTACTTATTCTCTACGGGGAGGGCAGTGCGGAACTGGTAAATATCTGTGTG
>CAZDCK010000027.1:0-26011 GCA_964503965.1 uncultured Enterobacteriaceae bacterium
GTTAATTTCAGACGAACGATCCTGCCTTTAGCCTTTAGCCTTTAGCCTTTAGCCTTTAGCCTTTAGCCTTTAGCCTTTAGCCTGCCCCGTCACTTTCCTCTTCACCATCCTGTTCCGTCTTATCATCCACCTTGTGCAGCATCTTCCCGGCAATGAGGCCAACTTCAAAAAGTAGCCACATCGGGATAGCAACAAAGGATTGTGAAAGCGGGTCCTGCGGCGTCAGAAACATGCCGACAACAAAGCAGCCGATAATGATATACGGACGTTTTTCTGCCAGTTTCTGCGTGGTTACCACACCGGAAAATATCAGCAGCAATGTCGCAATAGGTACCTCAAACACCAGGCCGAAAACAAAAAACAGTGACAGCACAAAATCCAGGTATTGCGAGATATCCGTCATTACAGAGACTGTTTCCGGTGCACTGCTGACGAAAAAATCGAAGACAAAATTGAACATGATGAAATACGCAAACGCAATGCCTGCATAGAAAAGCAGTACGCTTGAAACAAGAATGGGCAGGGTTACGCGAATCTCATTCCGATACAGTCCGGGAGAAATAAACGCCCACGCCTGGTGCAGGATAAAAGGCACGCCAAGAAAAAGGGCCGCATAAATTGACGTCTTGAAGGGAATCATGAATGGTGAGGTGACAGATGTGGCAATCATGCTTGAGCCTTCCGGCAGGACATCTATCAGGGGCTGCGACACAATAATGTAAAGGTCATTGGCCCACGGGAAAATTCCGAGGAAAAGCACCAGGATAACCAGCAGGCAGCGCAGCAAACGGTCTCTCAATTCCACCAGGTGGGAGATCAGCGGCTGTTCCGTGGAATCGATATCCTGTTCTTGTTGTTCGGTATCTGTCATTACTGCAGTTTATGTCAGGCAGGTTTGTCGGGGTTTTCTTCAGAATTCCCGGAATCGGTTGAAGAGGATGCCGTTGCCGATGGTTTGGTTTCAGCATCACTCGACGGTTTGGTGTCTGGTGCAGGCGTTGCCGTCTGGGTGGTACTTTGTGGAATGACTCGGGCAGCCGGGTCGTTGGTTGGCAGTTTTTCTACCGGATCAATGTCCTCACCGGCGGCAGCTGTGCTCTGTTCGGGCTTGTTATCAACACCACTTGTGAACTGCTTCTTGATGTTCAGATCATCTTTAATCGCATCAGCTTCTTTCTTGACGGATTCAATGGACTGGGTAACTTCGCTCTTGGTGGCGTTGAACTTTTCCATGATAGCTTCATTGCGCAATTGTCGGCGAATTTCATCAGCGCCAACTTCATGTTCTATTTCACGCTTGATGTTATTGAAGCTTCGGCGCAGGCGACCGATCCACAAGCCCAGTGTCTTGATGGCACCAGGTAATTTATCCGGGCCGAGCACAAGCAATGCGACCACGCAGATAATAATGAGCTCGAAAAAACTGGGATCAAACATGGGAGACCGGTGAGACCTTGCGTACGGCTACGGCTACGCTGAAGCAAGGGTCTGCTTCAGGCCTTGTTCTCCTCGGCATCTTCTACTTTTTCCGCTTTCACATCGAAAGTATCGGGTTCTTCCTCAAGCTGTGCCTGGGAATCCTTTGCCTCACTTTCTTCATCACTCATGGCATTCTTGAAGCCCTTGAGGGCCCCGCCAAGGTCTGATCCGATATTCTTGAGTTTCTTGGTGCCAAACACCATCACAACGATCAACAGGATGATGAGCAGCTGCCACATGCTGATTCCGCCAATTCCCATGATTACCTCCTAAATGTAAGTTCTTCGTAGCCTGGGCTACTGTGTTCCTGCCATACTCATGCCAGGATGAGGGTGGCCATTGTATCAGTCTTGACTCTTGCCGCGTGAGGCTTTTTCTTCGAGGCCACTCATACCAAAACGGCGCTCCAGTTCTGCCAGTACTGCCTCTGGCCCGGTTTCAAGCTTTGCCAGCATGACCAGGGTATGAAACCACAGGTCTGCTGTTTCATATACCAGGTGTTCTGTATCGCCATTCTGTTCAGCTTCTCTGGCGGCCTCAATGGTTTCCCCGGATTCTTCAGCTACTTTAGCCAGAATTTTATCCAGTCCCTTGTGATTCAGGCTGGCAACATAGGAAGAGCCGGGGTCAGCCGATTTCCTGGATTCAATAATTGCCGCCAGTTTTTGCAGGGTGTCAGTCATTTGCTTTTCTGTCCGGATTCATCCATAGATATCTTCGGGTGCCTTTAACACAGGTTCGCTGTCCGATTCCTGCCATTTTCCATTTTCCAGTTTCAGGAAATAACAGCTTTCACGGCCTGTATGGCAGGCAATTCCGCCAAGCTGCTCCACACGATAAATGAGGCTGTCCCTGTCACAATCCAGAAATACGCCATGCAGGACCTGTACATGTCCCGAGTCTTCACCCTTGCGCCACAATTTCTGGCGGGAGCGGGACCAGTAAACGGCGCGGTTTTCACGGACAGCCAGTTCAAGGGCTTCCCGGTTTACCCAGGCCTGCATCAATATCTTGCCGCTTTCATGATCCTGGGCAATTGCGGGAACAAGGCCGTCAGAATTCCAGTTAACCCTGTCGAGCCAGTCTGTGCTCATATCCGCTTGCTCCGATAGTTACTTGCTGTTTTGCAGTCGCCAAGAATACTCTATTTTGGGGTGATGGGTCAGAATTCAAGCGTAAAACCGGAATCTGCCTTGATTCAGCGTCTGCTCGACAGCAGTAGAACCAGCCCGAATCCGGTGAGCAGTAATGAGGGAAGTGGCAAGTCTGCGATCCAGGCTGCTATCGTTGGCTGCAGGGACAGGCCGGCCATTGCCACTAAAACCATTCCCAGTAGGCGATTGCGCCGACGCCGATGATTTCTGAAGCGGGCAAAACGTTTTTCTCTTTCCTGCTCCATGGCCTCCCGGTGTCCCCGTGACTGCTTGATTTCCTGCATGGCATCAAATAACAGCTCGGGGATTTCCGGTAACTGTTCCAGCCATTCAGGGATACGTTCTGAGACTTTTTTCAGGTTGCTTATGGGGGACAGGCGTTGTTTTTGCCAACGTTCCAGGAAGGGCAGCGCATTCTCCCAGAGATCCAGCTCGGGGTAGAGCTGTTTGCCAAGGCCCTCTACATTGAGCAGGGTTTTCTGTAACAGCACCAGGGAGGGCTGTACCTCCATATTGAAACGACTCGCAGTCTGGAAAAGCTGCAGTAACAGCATTCCAAAGGAAATGTCTTTCAGAGGTTTCTGGAAAATCGGTTCGCAGACGCTCCGCATGGTTGCCTCAAAAGCGTTGACCGGGGTGTCAGGGGGAACCCAGCCGCATTCAACATGCAATTCGGCCACCCTGCGATAATCGCGCTTGAAAATGGCGAGCAGGTTTTTAGCCAGGTAATACTGGTCGTCACGACTGAGCGTCCCGATGATGGCGCAATCAAGTGCGATGTACTGGGGTTTCTCAGGATGCTCACGTGATACATAGACATTGCCCGGGTGCATATCGGCATGGAAGAAGCTATGGGTGAATACCTGGGTGAAGAAGATTTCAACACCCCGTTCAGCCAGCACCTTGAGATCAATGCCGCAGGCTTTCAACTCCTCAATGCGGCTTACCGGGATGCCGTGAATACGCTCCATTACCAGCACATTCATGCGCGTATAATCCCAGTACACCCTGGGTACATAAAGCAGGCCAGAATGTTCAAAGTTTCTGCGCAGCTGGGTGCCATTGGCCCCTTCTGACATCAGATTGAGTTCATCATGAATGATGTAGTCATAGTCCTGGACGACTTCCATGGCCCGCAGGCGTTTCCCCTGGTCCACATTATGCTCAACAAATCGGGCAATGCTCTTGAGCAGGGCAATGTCCTGGCTAATGATTTTGTCGATGCCCGGACGTATGACTTTGACTACAACTTCCTCGCCGCCGGGTAATACCGCCGTATGAACCTGGGCAATGGAGGCAGAGGCCAGTGGTGTCGATGTAAAGTCGGCGAAAAGCTCATCCAAAGTTGCTCCCAGTGCTTCTTCAACCAGTGCGGCAGCTTCCTCTTCTCCGAAGGGCGGCACGTTATCCTGGAGGACGGCGAGCTCATCCGCTATGTCTTCAGGCACCATGTCCCGGCGGGTAGAAAGCAGCTGGCCAAATTTGATAAAGATAGGACCAAGGGCCTCCAGTGCCAACCGCAGTCGCTGTCCACGATTCAGGGTGTCAATGTCCCGGGCTGCTGGTAAAGGCAGACTCAGCAACAGTGACAGGCCCCGGGCCTGGTCAAAGTTGCGCAATAGTTCGCCCAGGCGGTAACGGTTTGCCACCCGGTAGATTTTCAAGAGCCTGAAGAGCCTGTTCACAATGAAAAAAAGTGTCCGGAAAATGCAGGGGCGGCAACAATATCACTATTCAGAATGCCAGTAAAATCAAAGACCTCAGTGAGTTGGTAAGTGTCAGGCCCATGTGTAAAATGCATTGCTCTGCCTATAATTAAAAATGGACCATCCATGAAATCTTTGAATACCGGAAACAGTCGGGAATCCACTTTCACCCGCCGTGAAATGCTCAGGTCCACAGGGCAGGGAGTCACACTGGCTGCCCTGGCCTCTGCAGTGGGTTGCTCTACGGCAGGGATGGGGGAAAGAGAGAATATTGTGGGCTCCACCTGTCTGACCATCCTTTACCGGAACGGGGATAATGTCACGTTTGATTATGATTATTACAGGGACAATCACCTCACGCTGATCATGGAGCGTTATGGAAACGATGCCATCAGCAGGTATGAGATGCATAAACCGATTGTTATGCCGGGTGCCCCGCCGTCCCCTTATGTGCTGCATGTGAATATCTATATCCGTGATGCCGAAGCCTTTGCGGCGGCTGGGGCAGAACACGGTGAGGAAGTAGCAGCAGATGTGCCCAATTTCACCAATACCGGACTTGTTGTACAAAACGATATTATCTGGGGGGAATCGGGAGGGGATCTGCATTCCACCGAACTTGGCCAGACATGCATGGCTATTTTGTACCCCCATGAAGAAGGGGCTACTTTTGATCCGGACTATTACCGGGATAAGCATATGACGCTGATCATGGACCTGTATGGCCGTGAGGCAATCCGCCGGTTTGAAGTACGAAAACCGGCACCTCTACCACAGGGTAATGCTCCTTTCATGGGTTGTATAAATTTTTATATTGAAGACCAGGCAGCCTTTGATGCCGCCGGTGCTGAGCATACAGAGACACTGGTAGCGGATGTCCCGAATTTCTCCAGTGTATTACCAATGGTCATTCCCAGTGTCATTTATGGTATCGGCTAGATCCGGGCGAGAGGCTTGCCAGGCTCAAAGGGATGGCGTTTGCAGCCTCTTATTCCTGACTGCCAGATAACCCACAACCACCTTCGAGATTAAACAGATGCTTGCCAGACTTTTTCTCTTTACATTGTTTTTTCCTGCCATGCTTGTTGCACAGGAGTTTTCCGAAGCCGGCAGGATGGAACTGGAACGTTATCTGGCAGACGCGCAGGAGAAGCACGGGATTCCCGGGATGGTAGCCCTGGTAACAAACCAGGACCGTGTGATTTACCAGGGAGCATTCGGAAACCGGCATGTTGCGCAGGCATCTCCCATGACCATGGAGGCACTATTCAATCTGGCATCCATGACCAAGCCGGTGACATCCCTTGCAGTTATGATGCTGGTTGAGCAAGGCAGCATTGAGCTGGATGAGCCCGTGGAAACATACTTGCCTTACCTTGCAGATCGTGAAGTTTTTACCCGGGTTGATTTTGAATCCGGTGAATATTCCGCCAGGTCGGCAACCAACAAAATCACAGTGCGTCATTTGCTGACCCATACCTCCGGGCTTGGTTATTCTTTTGACAGCCCGGAACTGGCCAGGCTATTGGGCATTGACTTCAATGCATCGGCGACCAGCCTGCCGTTGCTGCATGAGCCAGGTGCCGCCTGGACCTATGGTGAGAGCACACGAGTCCTCGGACATCTCGTTGAAACCGTGTCTGGACTTGGCCTTTTTGATTTTTTAAAGGTAAATATCCTCGCTCCCCTGGCCATGGCAAATACCTTCTATGCTGTGCCCTCTGCGAAAAAGCGTCGTGTCGTTACCATACACAACAGGGTTGATGGACAGTTTGTTGAATTGCCGCCTCCAGCAGGCGAGATTGTTTCACCGGTGCTCGGAGACGGTGGTCTGTATGGTTCTGCCCATGACTATGCCAGTTTCATGCGTCTGTTTCTTAATGACGGAGTGAGTGATTTTGGCGACAGGATTATCGATGCACAATTAATCACTGCCATGGGTGAGGATCATACCGGCCGTGTCAGGGTCAGGCAGATGCCGACAACAAACCCTGCACTCAGTCAGCCATTCCCGCTGGGTGCCGGTGAAGATGGTTTTGGTCTGGGCTTCCAGATTACAGCCCGTCAGGATGAGAACCGTCGTGCGCCTGGCAGTATGTCCTGGGCTGGTATCTACAATACTGAATTCTGGATAGACCCGGAAAACCAGATTGGTGTGGTATTACTGATGCAGTACCTGCCTTTTTACGATGCCGAGGCCATAGACGTGTTGCGGGGGTTTGAACAGCGGATTTATCAATACCTGCAAGACTAGACAGGTAGAATATCAGGAAGTGTGTCGATAGCTTCCATAGAGATAAGACGTAGCAGGGCTCAGGTTGTTGGTGTCTCCAGGCGGGAAACCCTGGCCCTCAACCGATCAACACGCAGCCGCAGATTATCGACTGAATCCTCAAATGATTTAACCTGGCTGGCTGTTGGTAGCAGCTGCCTCTCTTCATGCAGGTAATCATCTATATCCTGCTGCAGGTTGCGGCCTGCTCTGGCGGCATATTCCTGGCTATTTTCCAATAACTCACCAAGCGCCTGGGTTGGGATGTCTCCTACCAGTTTGCTCAGGTGATATTCCCAGTCAATATTCAGGCTCATCAGGACTTCCTGCAGGCTGGTCAGCAGGGAGGTACTTCCCCTGATCTCAATCCCCTTATGCTTGAGATTTGATGTATCCCTGGTGACTAGGAGATTGACCAGGGCGGTAGCTGTGCCGGTAATTATCGTATCCGGATTGTCGATATCTCCCTGGCAAAACTGGAGAGAGTTCTCGCAGACGATCAGGTTCACCAGTATGTCGGGTGTGAGGCAGTGGATCTGTAATACCTTGCCTGACAGTGGTGAGAGCCGGGCAGACGTTCGGGAATCAAGAGCCAGCAGGTTATTTACCATGCCCTGGATGGCAGAAAGTATAGCTGAGTGCAGGAGTGATACAGCCATGGCAGGTCAGGCAGCAGGTTTGTAGCCGATATGGATTGCGCAGATGCCACCCATGACATTGTGATACTGACAGTTTTCAAATCCGGCATTGATCATCATCTGTTTGAGGGTTTCCTGATCCGGGTGCATACGAATGGATTCGACCAGGTACTGGTAACTGTCGCCGTCACCGGTAATCAGCTGTCCAGCTTTTGGCCAGAGAACGGAATAGGCATCATAGGCTTTTTCCAGCAGGGGATTAACGGGCTTGGAAAACTCGAGCACCAGCACCCTGCCGCCTGGCTTGGTCTTGCTGAACATGGATGCAAGCGCCGCATCCTTGTCAGTCACGTTACGCAGGCCATAAGCAATACAGATGCAGTCGAAAGAATTGTCTTCAAAGGGAAGTTTCTCGGCATTGGCAATGGTATAGGCAATATTGCCGGGATTGCCCTTGTCGATGATGCGATCTCGACCAACCCGCACCATGGACTCATTGATGTCGGCAAGTGTGACACTGCCTTTACGGCCCACAATTGGGGAAAACAGGAGACTGAAGTCACCTGTGCCACCGGCAAGATCGAGTACATCCATTCCGGGACGCAGGGCGCTCAGTTCCACGGTAAAACGCTTGATGATCCTGTGGGTACCCAGGGACATAACATCATTCATCATGTCGTATTTGCGAGCGACGGAATGAAAGACCTGTCCGACCAGGCCGGCCTTGTCCTCGACCGGAACCTCCCGGTAGCCGAAATGCGTGGTTTTATTTTTGTTCATGAAATCATTTTACTTGATGAAAGCCTTCAGGGATATGCGGCTTTGGAGCAGAGCGTATGTGTGGGTCAATGGCGCCGCTGTTAATCAGAATCGTTCAGGGGCATGAGATTGACGATCTGCACATCGTTCGGCAGGTTTTCCCTCCTGGCACCGGCTTTTTTCATTCTGCCAAGATAGTCTTCCCAGAATTCCGACTGGTTCAGGCACAGCTCCGAGAGATATTCCCAGCTATAGATGCCTGTATTGTGCCCGTCGTCAAACTGCAGTCGAATGGCATAATTGCCAACAGGCTCCAGTCCCTGTATCCGGACATTCTTTTTGCCTGTCTGCAACACTTCCTGCCCAGGTCCATGCCCCCTGACTTCCGCTGATGGAGAATAGACGCGCAGAAACTCCGCTGGCAGGGAATAGATACCGCCATCATCGAAGGCCAATTCGAGGATGCCGGACTGTTTGTGCAGCTTGATATCAACAGGAGTCATGGGATCACAGTATATAACGGCTCAGGTCTTCATTGGCAGCCAGGTTGCCCAGGTTGGCATCGACGAATTCGCTGTTAATGACGACAGTAGCATTGCCGGCTTCTGCCATCTCTCCGGCGGAAAAAGAGGTATCTTCCAACAGTCTTTCCATAACCGTATGCAAACGGCGGGCTCCAATATTTTCAGTACGCTCGTTTACCTGCCAGGCGATTTCAGATATCCGCTTGATACCGTCATCCGTGAACTGCAGTTCAATACCTTCGGTCTGCATAAGGGCAACATACTGTTTGCACAGGGAGGCATCGGGTTCGGTCAGTATGCGCTCGAAATCATCTGCAGTCAGTGGATCCAGTTCCACACGAATTGGCAGTCTTCCCTGCAATTCCGGAATCAGGTCTGAAGGCTTTGACAGGTGGAATGCCCCGGAGGCGATGAACAGGATATGGTCTGTTTTTACCGAACCATATTTCGTGGTGACCGTTGAGCCTTCAATCAGGGGTAGCAGATCACGCTGGACACCTTCCCTGGATACAGTGCCACCCTGGTTCTCGTTCTTGGTAGCGACCTTGTCGATTTCATCGATGAAGACAATGGCCGTCTGTTCAGTGATTTCAATAGCCTGGGTTTTGAGTTCATCCTCGTTAACCAGTTTTGCGGCTTCCTCATCCTGCAATATTTTCAGTGCAGACTTGACGGTGACTCGGCGTGTTTTCTTGCGACCGCCACCCATGTTGGAAAACATGCTCGACAGCTGGCTGCTCATGTCCTCCATACCAGGTGGAGCCATGATCTCGACCCCTATCTTGTCAGAGACCTTGATCTCGATTTCCTTGTCATCAAGTTCACCCTCGCGCAATTTTTTGCGAAAGACCTGGCGGGTACCCGATATGTCTTCTGTATTATCAGAGGAGCCTGGCAGCAGTATATCCAGTACCTGATCCTCGGCGGCATTGGCAGCCTGATGGGCTACCTTATCCAGTTGCTCTTCCCGGAGCATTTTTACAGCCGCGTCTACCAGATCCCGGATAATGGATTCCACGTCGCGGCCCACATAGCCCACCTCTGTGAATTTGGTGGCCTCTACCTTTATGAAGGGGGAACCGGCAAGCCTGGCCAGGCGGCGGGCAATTTCGGTTTTACCAACACCAGTGGGTCCTATCATGAGGATATTCTTGGGAGAAATTTCGTAGCGCAAAGCTTCCGGAAGTTGCATCCGGCGCCAGCGGTTACGCAGGGCAATAGCCACTGCACGTTTTGCTTCATCCTGGCCAACGATATGTTTGTCCAGTTCGGAGGCAATCTGCCTGGGGGTAAAATCGGGCATATTGATCAGGTATCCAGAGTTTCAATAGTGAGGTTGTGATTGGTATAGACGCAGATGTCAGCGGCAATATTGAGGCTTTTTTCAACGATATTCAGGGCGTCAAGATCTGTGCTGTCCAGCAGGGCCCTTGCGGCTGACTGGGCAAATGAGCCGCCGGATCCGATTGCCATCAGGCTGTCTTCAGGTTCGATGACATCCCCATTGCCGGTAATAATCAGGGAGTTCTCACGATCAGCAACAACCAGTAATGCTTCCAGTCGGCGCAGGGCCCTATCAGACCGCCAGAGCTTGGCCAGTTCCACCGCCGCCCGGGTTAATTTACCGCCATGCTGTTCAAGCTGTTCCTCAAAGCGTTCAAACAGGGTGAATGCGTCGGCGGTGCCACCGGCAAAACCGGCCAGGACCTTGTCGTTGTAGAGGCGCCTGACCTTGCGGGCGTTCCCCTTCATAACCGTATTACCCTGACTAACCTGGCCGTCGCCACCGACAACCACCTGGTTGCCACGACGTACCGACAGGATAGTGGTTCCCCTGTACTGGTCCATGATTGCTCCTGCTTGTTCTAGTTTGAGATTCACCCCGATGTGGGGGCAGTGACCTGAAAATCAAGCTTCCGGCCGGAAAAACCCTGGCGGCACTACTCGGATGAGATTTTCAGACGAATCGGATTGATGTTGTTTTCAATCAGGGTTCGTTCAGCATCTTCCACACGGGTACGACCAACAAAGGGGCCCGCCTGGACACGGTACCAGGTGACACCGGAAATGGGCGTGGGCTGTATACGAGCATCAAGATTCATCAGGATGATTCGCGCCCGCAGGGCTTCAGCATCACTGCGATCCTGGAATGAGGCCGCCTGCAGCAGGTAGGTGTCGGGGGAGGCATCAGCCATATCTTCCTGGGCGACATCCACAGGTACCACATTTACTTCCACTTCGGCCTGGGGCAGGTATTCATAAAACTCTAGTTCGGAAATGCGTGACTCACTTTCTTCTTCGCTCTGTGAAACAGGAGCCTTGGGCGTATTTACCCCAGGCTTGATTTGTGTAAGGGCTACATACCCGACAATACAGATCAGCACGCCACTGAACAGACCGGAAAAAAACCAGCTCCAGTGATGAGTTGGTTCAGCCGGCTTGCGGGTAGCGGACCTGGATGGGGATTTGCGGGGGCTCTTGCCGCTTTTACTCCCGGACTTTCTTGTCTTGGCGTAGTCTTGGGCCATATCAGGTTTTCAGGAAACAGTGATTCATCATAACAGGGGATGATGAGCGGATTTTTGATGTTTCGCCAAAAAATCTTTATTTAACAGTTATTTCCGCAATTATCCTTGAAAACCTGTAATGAATAAAGAAAAGAATGACCGGAATATTCAGTTAGGTGAAATCAACCGGGTCCACATCGATTGACCAGCGCACCCGGCGGGTGTCCGGTGCGGAGTCGAGCTTAGCTAGCACCTGATTCAGGCCATGCTGGATGATGGAGCGTTTTTCGGCTTCCAGTAGCAATTGCATTCGAAAAAGCCCACCGCGTTTTTCCATGGGAGAAGGCATGGGGCCAATCACGGAAAGCTGGTTTTCATCCAGGGTGATCGAGGACTTGATGTGTTTGAGGAAGGTATCGGGCAGGGTCCTGTTATTTGCTTCTGCCCGGATCAATGCCATATGAGAGAAAGGGGGCAGGTTACCCAGTTTGCGTTCTTCCAGAAGCTGTCTGGAAAAGGGACCATAACCATCCTTGACCAGAGCTTGAAGGGTTGGGTGGGTGCTATTGTATGTCTGGATAAGTACCTCCCCTGACTGGTCTCCACGTCCAGCCCGGCCGGCCACCTGAATAAGCAGCTGTCCCATGGATTCCTGGCCACGAAAGTCTGCACTGAACAGGCCACCATCGGCATCGAGTATGGCAACAAGTGTGACATTGGGGAAATGGTGTCCCTTGGAAAGCATTTGTGTGCCAACCAGGATGCAGGGATCACCACTGTCCACTTTTTCCAGGGTGTCGTGCAGCATGTCGCGGTGACGGGTTGAGTCCCTGTCGATACGGTATACCGGGACGGATGGAAAAAATTCAGTCAGGGTCTGCTCGGTTTTTTCCGTACCCATACCCATGGCGGCAAGGTCACTGCTGCGGCATTCCGGGCAGGATGATGGCACAGGTTTTCTTGCGTCACAGTGATGGCAGCTCAGGGAAGCCGGCTGTTTGTGAAGCGTATAGCTAGTCTCGCAACGTGAACAGGTCGCTATCCAGCCACAATGGCGGCACAGAAGAATGGGGGCAAAACCGCGCCGATTGAGGAAGACAAGTACCTGATTTCCACTACCCAGATGACCCCGGATCATGTCCATGAGACTTTCAGAGAAACCTTCCGTCAGGGGCTGGCCCTTGATGTCGAGCAGACGATAAGAGGGATGGCTTGCCTCGCCGGCGCGTTCGGTCAGGGTGAGATAGCAGTATCGACCGCTCAGGGCATTATTGAGGCTTTCCAGGCTTGGCGTTGCAGAGCCCAGAATAACCGGTATTCCCAGTTCCCTGGCACGAAAAATGGCAAGGTCGCGCCCTGAGTAGCGAAAGCCTTCCTGCTGTTTATAGGAGGAGTCATGTTCTTCATCGACGATGATCATGCCGGGATTGGCCATTGGCGTGAAGATAGCTGAACGTGTGCCAATAATGATGTCCGCCTTGCCATTGCGGGCCTGAAGCCAGGCGGCCAGTCGCTCGGAGTCGGTAAGGCCTGAATGAAAAACGGCGACATTACGATTAAAGCGTTTCTGGAAACGCCTGACGGTTTGTGGTGTGAGGCTGATTTCCGGTACCAGTACCAGAACCTGTTTGCCCTGCTGAAGAATGCCAGCCATGGCCTGCAGGTAGATTTCTGTCTTGCCGCTGCCGGTTACCCCTTCAAGTAAAAAGACGCTGAATGCATCTTCCCCTTTCCTGATTTCAGACAGGGCAACTGACTGCTCGTTATTAAGCGTCAGGGGTTTGTTGTCACCATAGAGCTTTGCGGACTTCTCCTGTTTTTCCGGGGTCGGGGAAAAGGATTCCACTAGGGCTTTTTCTTCCATGGCCCTGAGACAGGAAGAACTGTTTTTACCCAGTGCTTCCGATAATTGCGCGGCTGCCAAACTCGCCTGGTCGCTGAGCAAGGCGTGCAACTGTTGTTGCCTGGGCGCGTTTTTCAGTTGCTCCGGCGTGGTCGCTCTGCCTGTCTCTGTCAGGCGCCATAGAACGGGCTGCTTCTCCTCCGGTGGCTGGCCCTTGCGAAGCTGGGTAGGTATCGAGGTTTGCAATACCTGGCCCAGTGGATACTGGTAATACTCGGAAGACCAGCGATACAGGGCCATTAGATTGCTATCCATCAGGGGTTCACTGTCAATTATCCGGTGGGCAAGCTTGATCTTTTCCAGGGGAAAATCAGACGAATCAGACACACCCGTGAGAATGCCAATCATCTTGCGGTTACCAAAAGGGACCTCAACACGGACACCTGCTACCAGAGATTCAGGCGCACTACCTGCAGGTGGTCTGTAGTCAAAGACCTGTCTGAGTGGGGATGCGATGGCTACGTGAATAAATGCCGGTGATGTCACTGGATAAATCTGCAAGATTGTCGGGAAAGCGACTATAGCAAATTAAGACGGATTGAGGAGATTCCCGACCGCTTGGTTTATACTTTGCACGTTTTTAAAAGCTGTGGAGTTAAAAGCACCCATGCAACACCAACAAGTACCGGATGAACTGCTCACCCTGCGCCAGGAAATCGACCGGATCGATGATGCCCTGGTTGATCTGCTGTCGGAGCGTTTCAAGGTGACAGCGAGAGTGGGTGAGCTCAAGGCCAGGAATAGCCTTGATTCTGTTGACCCTGTCCGTGAACAGGAAAAGCTGGAGCAGTTGCGTGCACTGGCTGAAGAGCTTGGACTGAATACGGATTTTGTTCTTGACCTGTTCCAGACTATCTTTTCCGAGGTGGTGAAAAACCATCGCAGCTACCTTAAGCAGTCTGACTAGTTGCCCGCGAGTCCCGGGGACCCGGGTCAGCCGGGGCGTAAAGGCCTTGTGCTGTTCGCTCATTCTGATAGAATGCGCCCTCTTTTTTCCCAAGTGAATTCGCATAATTTCCGGAAAACCCGGAAAGTGCCTTAAATACAGTTAAATGGATATGGTGCCGGCCTGATGATTCCCCGGTAGCGATATCCGGAGAAATGACATGAAAGCAGACATCCATCCCAACTATCAGGACATCACGGCCACCTGTGGCTGTGGCAACGTGATCCAGACGCGTTCAACACTGAAGGAAGACATCCGTATTGACGTGTGTTCCCAGTGCCATCCTTTCTATACAGGCAAACAGAAGATTGTGGACACTGGTGGTCGAGTAGATCGCTTCAAGCGTCGTTTTGGCGGCAGCCGCAAGGTCTGAAAAAACCCCGGTTCTACCGGGTTTTTTTTGAGCAACTTTTCTTGATTGCTATCAGAAAGGCGATTTGTTCTGCTCCTGTGAGGAGCCTTCTTCATTACCTGAGTTCCCGTCGAGAGCGGGAATATTTTCTTTCCTGAAGACCTCAAAGAATGTGCCATCATCGCCGGGTCTGGCCCTCAGGCCTGTTTCGCGGCTGATCCTCACGAATTCCAGCCCGTCCGGCTGGGGCATGCTGGCAAGGGGAGTACCTTCCAGTACTGTCTGCATGTAGTCAATCCAGATGGGTAATGCAACCGTGGCAGCCTGTTCGGATTTTCCAAGTGTCTGTGGGGTGTCGTAGCCTACGTAGACGGTTGTTACCAGGTTGCTGTTGAAGCCGGAAAACCACAAGTCATTGGCATCGTTGGTTGTACCGGTTTTACCATGAATGTCCTCCCGTTCCGGCATGGCCCTGTTGGCCGGTCGTCCACTGCCGTTGGTGATGACAGAACGAAGAATGGTATTCATGATATAGGCAACTCTTTCATCGATCACTCTCGGGGCTGGCGTGACATCAGGTACCTCGGGAACCTCGTTTTTATCAAGCATCGAATCAATGTCTGCTGTATTGCTGCACGAAGGACAGACGGTGTAGGGTTGCGCGCGAAACATTTGCCCGTCATTGAAATTCTCGATCCGTTCAATCAGGTAGGGCTCCACCTTGTAACCACCATTGGCAAAAACAGCATACCCGGTGGCAATTTCCAGGGGGTGAACGGCATGGGAGCCTATGGCCACGGTTAAATCGTTCTGGGGAAATTCGCTGACGTTAAAGCCGAAGTTGGCCACATAGGGCAGCACAGTGTCAGACCCCAGGGCGTCATAAATGCGCAGTGAAACAAGGTTCTTGGAATTGGTCAGGGCATAGGAAAGCCTGATTGGGCCCATAAACTGGCCATTAAAGTTTTCCGGCCTGTAATCACTGCGGGCAAGCGGTGCATCATTAATCAGGGTTGCCGCGGTATAGCCATTCTCGAGCGCAGCAGAATACAGAAAAGGTTTGAAGTTTGATCCCGGCTGTCGCTGGGCGAGGGTAACCCGGTTGAACTGGCCTTCGTTTTGCCGATCGTAAAAATCATAGCCCCCAACTAGCGAGACTATGGCGCCATTATTGGGATCCAGTGCAATAAGCCCTCCATTTACCGCAGGTATCTGTCCAAGAGACCACAGACCGTCATCATCTTGACTGACACGAATCAGATCGCCAGGTTCAACCACTTCGCTGGCAGAGCGGGGAGAGGAACCCCAGGTGCTGTTGGTGATGAAGCGCTTGGCCCAGCGAAAACCGTCCCAGGGAATAGTTACAGATTCGCCGGATTTCAGCAGGGCGATGATTTCCCTTTCCTCAACAAACTGGACAAAGGCCGGCTCCTGATCACCAATGACTGCCGTTCTGCCCAGGGTTGCGAGCCAGTGCTGGATAGAGCCGTCTTCTGCCGGGCGTAAATGATTTTCCCTGCCCCTGTAACCATGGCGGCGGTCATAGTTTTCCAGGCCAATTCGAAGGGCATTATTGGCTTCTTCCTGCATAGATGACTGGATCGTTGTATACACCTCGAAACCATCCGTCAGGGCAAGATCACCATAACGGTCCATCATTTCCTGGCGAACCATTTCGGCGATATAGGGTGCTTCCAGTTCCGTTTCCCGGCCATGCCGGAAAGCAGTGATTGGAGCCTCCATAGCATGCTGGTACTGGGACTCGGAAATCATGCCCTGGTCTAGCATGCGAAAAAGTACGCTGGCGCGAACCTCCCTGGCAGATGTTTTTGAGGCCAGTGGATTGTAGGCATTGGGTCTTGGCAGCAGGCCAATCATGGTAGCTGCTTCAGCAAGGGTCAGTTCGCTCACTTCCTTGTCGTAGTACTGGTCAGCTGCTGCAGCAATGCCATAGGCAGAAATCCCGAAGAAGGTTTTGTTCAGGTATAGCTCAAGAATTTCTTCCTTGGAGAGTTCCCGCTCCATTTTCAGGGCAAGGAGTATTTCCTTGAACTTGCGGGTATTGGCCGATTCACCTTCAAAAAAGAAGTTTTTGGCCACCTGCATGGTAATGGTACTTCCGCCACCTTGCAGATTACCTGTAAGAATGCCGGCAATGGAACGAATGAGACTGATGGGGTCGACGCCCCTGTGATCATAAAAGCGCTTGTCTTCCTTTGAGACAAGTGCCTCGGTGATCATTGGCGGGATTTCACTGAACTTGATTGGTGTGCTGCGTCGGCTGCCATATTCCGCAATGAGCTTGTTGTCTGCAGAGTAAATTCGCAGGGGGTTTTCCAGGCGCAGATTGGTATAGGTTTCCCTGTCAGGTAGTTTCGGCGATATATACAGGTACATGCTGGCAAATATCATAAGCATGCCTGTGAAGCCGGTTATGGATAACCAGACCAGAATAGTGCCTAACGTCTTTGCTCGATTCATTTCAATGAAGATGTGTCCGGCTCAATTGGGCAGGGGATTTGTACAATTGCCCATTTTATACGTATTTGATCATTCAGGTTAGTGGCTTTCCGGAAATAGCGTGGAGCTGAATTAACCGGAAAATTCGAATATTGCCGGGTATTTCTCGCTTTAGGCCTGAAAAAACAGGTGTAATATGCTGCTCCTGTCTCCAGGTAACAAGGTATACGCGAAAGAGCAAATGTGAACCAGCCAGCAAATTAATGTAAATTGTAAAAATATGCGATAATTGTTTGAAATTAATAATTAAATTATTTAACGTGCTGACTTGCAGGTTGTAATTTATGGTATTCTACGAAAAGTGCGCCCTCATTTCAGGCGGAATTTTCGGGTCGCAGCATGCAGGTGACGAATTTAACGGAGTCGTGATTTGGTTAGCTTGTTTTCCAAAAAGAATCATGCGCTGCTTGGTATTGATATCAGTTCCAGCACTATAAAACTGCTGGAGTTGAGCAAGACGGGCGCAAAGTACAAAGTGGAGAATTATTCCAGCAGACCGCTGCCGGACGGCGCCCTCGTGGAAAAAAATATTGCCAACCTGGACGCTGTTGGTGAGGAAATGCTCAAGCTCTCCACCCTGATCAAGACCGGATCAACCAAGGCCGCGGTAGCGGTTCCAGGTGCGGCCGTCATTACCAAAACCATCGAAATGAATGCCAGCATGAGTGATGCGGAAATGGAAAACCAGATTTCGGTGGAAGCTGATCAGTACATTCCCTATCCGTTGGATGAAGTGGCCCTTGATTTTGAACGTCAGGGTCCTTCGGAGAAGAATGAAGACATGGTTGAGGTCCTGCTGGCTGCCTGTAAGAAGGAGAATGTGGATACCCGTGTCGCGGCCCTGGAAATAGGCGGCTTTGAGGCAAAAGTGGTTGATATCGAAGCTTATGCCATGGAGCGTGCCTTCAATCTCATGTGCGAACAGATGGAGCTGGACAAAGAAGGGCTTGCCGCCGTCATCGATATCGGAGCGACCATGACAACCATGTATATCCTGCGTGATGGTGTTTCTATCTATACCCGCGAACAGGTATTTGGTGGTGCCCAGTTGTCCATGGAAATTCAGAATCGCTATGGCCTGTCAAAGGCAGAAGCCGATAACGCTCTGGTCAACAACGATTTGCCCGAAGGTTTTGAAGACGATGTACTCAAGCCGTTTATCCATGAAATGAGTGAACAGATTGGTCGAACACTGCAGTTCTTTTTCTCTTCCAGTCAATATAACGATGTTGACCTAATAGTGCTTGCCGGTGGATCAGCATCGACGGCAGGACTGTCGGACATGGTGCAGGAAGAACTGGGTACCAGGACAGTTGTTGCCAACCCGTTGGCAAAAATGGGTGTGGCAAACAAAGTGAATAAAAAACAGCTGCAAAATGATGCAGCTTCTTTGATGATGGCCTGTGGACTGGCTATCAGGGGCTTTTAGGCTATGGCGAATATAAATCTTCTCCCATGGCGTGAAGAGCTCAGGGAGGAAAGGAAACAGGAGTTCCTCGTCGGTCTGGGTATTACAATCGCGATTGCCGCCGTTATTCTGTTCGCCGGCGACAGGATCGTTAATGCTTTTATCAGTAACCAGAATGCCAAGAATGATTATCTGCGTGAGCAGATCGCACTGCTGAATTCGGAGATTGCCGAGATCCGGGAGTTGCAAAGGCAAAAAGCTGAATTGTCAGAGCGAATGACGGTAATTCAGGACCTCCAGGGTCGTCGACCCGTGATAGTCCGTTTGTTTGATGAGCTTGTCAGAACGCTGCCCGATGGCGTTTATTACAACACGATAAGTCGTACCGGGGATGCGATCAGCTTCCAGGGTGTTGCTGAGTCCAATAATCGCGTGTCGGCCTTGCTGCGTTCACTTGAGGACTCCGAATGGTTTGAAGCGCCTGACCTACAGCAGATTTCTGCCAGTCAGCAGGGTGGTATTGACGGCAACAGTTTTCAGCTTGGCGTGCGTGTGACAACGCCCGACCCGGAAGAAGAGGAATAAGGGACACTTCTGATGAGCGCTGTAGACACAATCAAAGAGAAAATTCAGCAGCCAATTGATGAGTTGAAGAATTTTGACTGGAATGACCTCCAGGATATCGAGACGATCGGTATCTGGCCTGCCCCGGTCAAGGCACTGCTTATTATTATTATTTTCGCTGCCTGTCTTGGTGGTGGCTACTGGTTTCATATCAAGCCATTGCAGGCAAATCTGGCTACCGTGACCCAGGAAGAGGAAACGCTTCGCTCTGATCTTGAGTCCAAGGCCATATTAGCGGCAAACCTTGAGGCGTACCGGGCGCAGCTCGTCGAGATGGAGGATTCACTTGGTGCCCTGCTCAGACAGCTTCCCGGAGAGACAGAAGTACCAGGGCTTGTGGATGACATTACCGTACAGGGCATTGGTAGTGGGCTTGAGTTTTCCAATATCAGACTGGAATCTGAAGTACAGCAGGAGTTTTATGTTGAGCTTCCTATCAGGATTTCAGTTGTCGGGGATTATCATGATTTTGGCGCGTTCGTCAGTGGAGTGGCCAGTCTTTCGCGTATTGTGACATTGCATGATTTCAATATTCGTACTGGTTCCGGGCGAAATGATTTGCTGATGGATATCACTGCACGCACCTACCGTTACAGAAATGACCAATGAATAAGTTGATGATCATGAAAAGGTTTGACAGGTTTGCGCTGGTTGCATCAGTGCTGTTCCTGTCTGCCTGTTCCAATAATGAGGAAATGATCGAATTACAGAATTATGTACAGGCAACGGTAAACCGGCCTGCAGGCATGATCGAGCCGATTCCTGAATTCCGGTCATACGAACCATTCCAGTACAGTGCTGCATCACTTCGCAGTCCTTTTGATGTGCCACTGGATATCACGATGATCATCAGGAACCAGAATAATAATGTGGCACCCGACGAGGACAGGCCCAGGGAATTGCTGGAAAACTATCCGATCAGTTCGCTGAGCATGGTTGGCACGATAACCCGGGGCGGCACCGATTGGGCTCTCATACTCGATGAGACAGGCCTTGTTACGAGAGCCACACTTGGCAATTACATGGGCCGAAATCACGGTCGCATTGTCGAAATATCGGAAAACCAGATTGAACTGGTTGAAATTGTCCCTACAGGGGACGGTTCCTGGATGGAGCGTCCACAGACCGTCATGCTGCGGGAAACGAACTAATTACCCGCCTGCATGTCAGGAAGGCAGAAAAAGAATGAATAGTAGTATCAGAATAGCCGGGAGACTCGCTATGAGATGGACTAACAAAGAACGAATCAAGCGCCTGTTGTTGACGCTTTGCGTGGTCAATGGCCTGTTTCTTTCTCTGGGACTAAAGGCGCAGGTAGCACTCGAAAATGTCGAGTTTGTGTCCATTCCCGGCGGTTTACTTGAAATTGAGCTGGATTTTGATGGCACACCTCCGGAGCCTGGTGTATTTGAAATAGAAACGCCTAGCCGGCTGGTCATGGATTTTGCTGATGTTGAAAACCTGCTTGACCAGAGCCGTTTTACTGTTAATTCCCGTATCGCAGACTCAGTCACAATTGTGGATTCAGGAAACCGGGTCCGCATGATTGTCAATCTTGCGCAGCCTACTTCCTATGTAACGGCTGTTCAGGGTTCCAACATGGTCGTTACTGTCGGAGACAGTTCAAGTGTTGCAAGTTCCAGTCCTCAGGCTCCACGGGATAACTTGCCGGTCAGCAATTCAGGTGATATCAACAGTGTTGATTTTAATCGGGATGAAGAAGGTTCGGGACAGATTGTCATTAATCTTGCGAATGACAACATTGTGGGGAATCTGAACAGAACGGGCAACACCCTTGAGCTCGAGTTCCTGAATTCTGAAATCGATGACGAACTGCAGATGCGTCTTGATGTCACAGATTTCGCTACGCCCGTGCGTAATGTGGACATCTACCGTGAAGATTCAAGTGTTATGGTTGTCGCTGAGATGATCAGTAATTTTGACTATCTTGCCTACCAGTCCAGCGGTCAATACGTCATCAATGTTACACCCGTTGCAGGCGCGTTATCAGCGGCCGGGGGTGCTGGCAGTGCAGCAAGTGGTATGGCGGATTTCAGCGGAGAGCTGATTAACGTTAACTTCCAGAATGTGGATATTCACTCGGTCCTTTCACTGCTTGCCGAGGTGAATGATTTCAGCCTGGTGGTTAGTGATGCCGTTTCCGGGAATGTGACATTGCGCCTTGTAAATGTCCCCTGGGATCAGGCGCTGGATATGGTGCTCCGCTCGGAAGGTCTTGGTCAGCGTATTGAAGGCACAGTCATGTATATTGCGCCAGCAGCTGATATTGCCCAGGCAGAATTGCTTGAACTGGAAAACAGCCAGCAACAGGTAAATCTGGCGCCACTTGTCACAGAATACATTGAGGTCAATTATGCAGAAGCAACCATTCTGGCCGAATTATTGGCCGGTGAATCGGGAAGTATACTGTCCGACAGGGGTACCGCCGCTGTTGATGAGCGAACCAATACGCTGATAGTTCAGGACGTGGCATCCGTCCTTGAAGATGTGCGTGATATGGTCAGCCGTCTTGATATTCCGGTCAGGCAGGTACTTATTGAAGCCAGGATTGTAAATGCTTCCACAAACTTCAGTGATGCGCTTGGTATTCGCTGGGGAGGCGCCCAGACTTTTCCGGGCAGTGGCGACCGCTTCCTGTTAACGGGCAGCCAGGAGGCCAGTGTTGAGTATGGTAGGAACCTGGCTCAGTACAACCAGGCGGTTAATTCGGCCATTCTGGGTGGTGCCACCGTTCAGGAAGCGCAGATTAATAATATCCTGACCCCGCCTTCATTCCCTGATGCCCTGGCCGTTGATATGGGCATAGATTCAGCCCCATCATCCATTGCACTTGGCTATGCGGGCAACAAGGGGCTACTGGAACTGGAGCTTTCAGCACTGGAGGCCAGTGGAAATGGCGAAGTCATTGCGCAGCCCAAAGTCACTACCCAGGACCAGCAGCAGGCCAGAATTGAGTCCGGTGTGCAGATTCCCTACCAGTCCCAGGCTGGAGGTACAGCCGGGGGTACGTCAACGGAATTCGTTGCTGCGGTGCTTGCCCTTGAAGTCACACCACAGATAACTCCGGATGGCCGGATCAACATGCTATTGACCATCAACCAGGACTCCGTTGTCCCTGGCGCCGGTGCCATTCCCGCCATATCCACCAACATGGTAACCACCCGGGTACTTGTAGATGATGGTGATACGATTGTACTGGGCGGTGTGTTCCGCGAGGAAGTTACAACGACAGTGACAAAGACCCCGGTGCTTGGAGATCTGCCTTACGTGGGTAACATGTTCAAAAGAACAACGAACGAAGAAACCAAAACAGAGCTTCTCATTTTCATCACACCGTCAATCATCAATGATGTGATGTAAAATCTGCACAATAGACAATCTTGAAAACACCGGTATGTCGGCCATCCGATATGCCGGACTTCATTTAAACCCTTTAAAAAACGGACATTTCAGCCTGGAATGAAAAAAGCACTGGATAATATTTTCCTGATAGGCCCGATGGGAGCAGGTAAAACCACAATCGGGAGGCACCTGGCGAAAGCCTTGAACAAGGATTTCATCGACTCTGATCAGGAGATCGAAGAGAAAACCGGTGCCAATATTTCCTGGATATTCGATGTTGAAGGTGAGGAAGGCTTTCGTAAGCGTGAAAAAGCCATGATTGAGGAGCTAACCTCCGGGCACAACATCGTCCTGGCCACAGGTGGCGGCGCGGTACTGGCACCGGAAAACCGTAAATTCCTTCACAGCCGAGGAACCGTCATATACCTAATGGCCACCATAGGTCAGCAGGTGGAACGAACCAAACATGATCAGCGCCGGCCATTATTGCAGAATGTAGATGATATAAGAGAGAAGCTTGCTGAGCTGATGGAGATTCGGGATCCCCTATACCGGGAAATTGCCGATTATGTCATCGTAACGAACAGACGCAGCCCACGAGCGGTCAGTAACGAAATTGTCAGCGAATTATCCGGAGAAGAGAATCATGACAATTGAGCTTGATCGGCAGTTGGTCAGTGTCGATCTAGGTGAAAGGACTTATCCCATTCATATTGGCCACGGGCTGCTGACAGATAAATCCCTGTTACAGCCTCATATCCGGGGTAAGCAGGTGGCCATCATAAGCAACGAGACAGTGGCGCCTCTTTATCTTGATGTGTTTTGTTCGACGCTTGCAGATTATGACCCACTCACCATCATTTTGCCTGATGGCGAAGAGTTCAAGACCCTAGATACAGTCAGCCAGATTTATGATCAGTTGCTGGAGGCCAGATTCAGCCGTTCGTCCACGCTCATAGCACTTGGAGGCGGAGTCATTGGCGATATGGTGGGTTTTGCTGCGGCAACCTATCAGAGAGGTGTCGACTTCATCCAGATTCCGACAACCCTGCTTTCCCAGGTGGACTCCTCTGTTGGCGGAAAAACCGGCGTTAATCGACCACTGGGCAAAAATATGGTGGGTGCCTTTTATCAGCCAAACTGTGTGCTGGCAGATACATCGGTTCTGGATACGCTGCCGGACAGGGAGCTCAAGGCGGGCATTGCCGAGGTCATCAAGTACGGACTGATAAATAATCCGGTTTTTCTCGACTGGTTAGAATCCCATATGAGTGATCTGCTTAACCGGGATACACATGCGCTGACCCATGCCATCAAGGCCAGTTGCGAGGAGAAAGCCCGGGTAGTGGCTATGGATGAGACAGAGTCCGGAATTCGGGCGATACTTAATCTTGGCCATACGTTCGGGCATGCTATAGAAACCGCAATGGGATATGGCCAGTGGTTGCATGGTGAAGCTGTTGCAGCAGGCATGGTGATGGCGGCCAACCTGTCAGCCAAACTGGAACTGATCAATGAGCATGATGCCCAGCGGGTAACAGACATTATCAGTAATGCCGGACTTCCTGTAGCGCCACCAGCTGAAATGGATGTAGAGACCTTTATTTCCCTGATGAGCCGGGATAAAAAGGCAGAAAGCGGGGTGATTCGCTTCATTTTACTAAAGACACTTGGGGAAGCCTTCGTGGCAGATGCTGTGGAACAGGATGTTCTTGAGAACTTTCTGTCCTGAAACCTGGGGAATTGCCTTCAATATTATCGAATGTCCCTGCATTTTTTGTTGCCGTTGATGCTGCTTTTTAACCCCATGTTTATCAAGGAAATTATGCTCAAATTCACGGATAACTCAGGTCAGTATTTGCTTGTATACTCAGTGTGGAAGTGACACAATTACACTGTTTTTGCTCAAAGTTTTGACATTGTGAACCGTGAGCGACTATGAAAACTGTAACTGGTCATTAATTAGTATTAAGCAGTTAGCGGAAAAGAAGCCATATCCATGGACGCCGTGACCAGGTAAAGTTTACTAATAACCAACTAACAAAAACTTTATTAATCTCAACCATCAAGGGGAGAAGAGGAATGAAATACAGCCCTTTTTCAACCATTGGCAAGAAGAAACTTGCTTTGTCAGTGGCCGCTTCAATTGCTCTGGGTTCAGGCTTCGGTAACGTTGCTCTGGCGCAGGACGATGAGGAAGCTCTCGAGGAAATCACGGTTACCGGTACTCGTATCCGTTCCGATGATTTCAGTAACGCACAACCATCCACGGTAGTAGGTTCCGATCTTCTGGAAAACCTGGGTGTGGTCAACATGGGTGACATGATGGCCCAGTTGCCTTCCAACGTAGGTAACAACACACCAACAGCCAACGCCGGCGGCAACTTCTTTAACGGTTCCAACATTGCCAACCTGCGTGGTCTCAACCCATTCTTCGGTTCACGTACACTGACACTGGTCGACTCTCGTCGTCACGTGCCTACCAACCAGGGTGATGGTGTTGACCTTAACTTCATTCCTTCTGTCCTGATTGACCGGATGGAAGTGGTCACCGGTGGTGCCTCTGCCTCTTATGGTTCAGGTGCGATTGGTGGTGTAACCAACCTGCTGCTTGACCGTGATCTCGAAGGTGGCAAGGTACAGGTTGACTACGGTATTACCGGCGAAAACGATGGTGAAGATATTCATATCGGTGTTGCCTGGGGTAGCCGTATCGGCGACAACGGACATTTCGTGATCGGCATCGAAGCCCAGGACGCTGGCGGTATCGGCAGCTGTATTGAGGCGCGCGACTGGTGTGCTGACAACGTTGCTGTAGTCGATAACCCCAACTGGAATGCCGATGGCACCGGTGGTCCCCGCTATGTGATCAAGGACAATGTCGGTGCTGATAACCAGCAGGTGAGCACAGCACCTTACTTCCCGATTACCAATACAACCTGTACAGATCTTTCCTGTACCTCCTTCCGTTCCTGGGAAACACCCAATGAATTTGGCCAGGGTGGTGAAGGTCGTCCCAACTACCAGTACACCAACATGCGTTCACCCGTTGAGCGTCAGGTGGTTTTCGCCGCCTACAACCACCAGATCAATGAGGACATGAGCTTCTTCATTGAAGGTTCCGTGGGTAGCGTGGACACTTACACGCCACAGGGTAGCCTGGATACTACCTTCGGCTTTATTGCTGAAGACAACTTCTACCTGAACCAGCTTCGTGACCAGGGTGTAGACCCCTGTCCGCTGAGTGCTTTTGGCGTGCCCTGCTTCTTCAACAGGAACTACTCGTCCGAAGTTGATACCTTCAATGAGACTACCACTGACCTGGAGCGCTTTTCACTTGGTCTGAATGGTCGTTTCGGTGACAGTACCTGGACCTGGGATGCTTACTATCAGTTTGGTGAAACAGACCGTACCCAGTTGGTGAACGGTAACATCCAGCTGGAGCGTTTCGGTTTTGCCCTGGACGCCGTGGATGACGGTACTGGTAGCCCGGTCTGCCGTCTGGTTCGTGATGGCATTCCCGATGGCTTTGTTAAAGACCCAAGGCTCATAGATGGTTGCCAGCCAATCAATGCATTGGTCCCGGGTCAACTTGATGTAGCTGGTGGCCAGGATTATGCCTGGGGTCGCCTGCTGGAAAACACTATAGTTGAACAGGACATGCTGGAAGCAGTTGCCTCCGGTGAAGTCTTTGAAGGCTTTGGTGCCGGTCCAATCAGGGCCGCGGTGGGTATCTCCTGGAGGGATGAGTCCATTGCCAACCTGTCCGACCCAAGCCAGCCAGACTATGCCCGTCGTGATTACCTGATCCAGTACGGTGAAACGTTCGGCGGTGATGTCGAAGTGTTCGAATACT
>CAZDCK010000027.1:26111-40871 GCA_964503965.1 uncultured Enterobacteriaceae bacterium
TACCTGATCCAGTACGGTGAAACGTTCGGCGGTGATGTCGAAGTGTTCGAATACTTCGTAGAAGCGCAGATCCCTGTCACTGAAACTTTTGATGTGCAGTTGGCTGCTCGTAACTCCGAGTATGAAAATACGGCCGGTATCGGTACTCCCAACCCGGGCCAGACTTTCGATTATGACTTCACTACCTGGAAAGTGACTGCCAACTGGCAGACTACTGACTGGTTGAGGCTGCGTGGCTCCATGTCCCGTGACCTGCGTGCTCCTAACTTCCGTGAGCTGTACTACGGTCAGGACCTGCAGCGCGGTGGACCATTCGGTTTCTGCTCCAACGAATGGACCGGCAACGTCAGCCAGGGATTCTTCACCAATACCGGTGACCCCTGTACTATTGAGCTGAGGGGTGGTGCTACTACTGGCCTGGAAGCTGAGAAGTCTGACACCATCACAGCTGGTATCGTCCTGACACCGGAAGCGCTGAACATGCGTTTTGCTGTTGACTACTTCAACATTGAAATAGAAGATGCTATCACCCCGGCCAATACTGGTCTGGTGCTGGACGGCTGTTTCGAAGGAATCCTGTCTTACTGTCAGCAGATCACTGGTACGCCGTTTGATGCCAATGACCTGACTCAGGGTTTCCAGACAATTGATGCGGTCACTCCTACAGCTCGTAACTTCCGCGCTTATGAAGCTTCCGGTTTTGATGTCTCTGCTGACTGGATGGGACAGTTTGACTTCGGTACCATTTCATCTCGTTTGATTGGTACCCGTATGCTTGAGCAGCTGATCCAGCCGACTGAGAATGATCCATCACTGATCCGGAACATTGCCGGTACTGTAGGCCAGACCAACGGCTTCCTGGCCGACTGGTCATCTGCACCAGGCTGGTCCGTTCAGTGGATCAATACCTACATCAATGGTCCGTTCACGCTGACTGCATCTGCCCGATTCATCAAGTCTGGTCAGCTGTATGCAGACCGTATCGGTCCTGAAGATGCTGGTTATTCACCTTCCAACCCGCAGAGTATTGAAACCAACCGTACGCCTAACTATGTCAACTGGAACCTGAATGCGGCTTACAGCTTCACTCTGGCTGATATGGAGATGCAGGTATTTGGTAACGTCAACAACCTGTTCGACAAGACGCCCCCGATCCTGGGTACCGGTACTGGTGGTAACGCCAGCCCGGTCTACTTTGATCCGATTGGTCGTTCTTTCCGCATAGGTCTGCGTGCCGAGTTCTAAGCTTCGGTTAGCAGAGTAGTAAACAAAAGGCCGCATTCGTAAGAATGCGGCCTTTTTTTTGTGTGATAAGAGTATAAAAAAATAGAAGCGGCTGGTTTGCAGAACAAGTGTCTGAATATGCCTCGTGTTTGTAACCTGTATGGACTCAGGTTTTCAGTAGTGGTTTGAAAGAAGCTATTTGAAAATGGTCTGCATCTGGTTGGCCTCAATATTCCGAAGCGTTTTTTCTTCGCCAGAAGGCCACACGATTCTGAGTGTATCAACAGATTCATTGGCCCCCAGGCCAAAATAGGCATCAGCAGGGTTGCTGGAAATGTAATTATTGCCGGCATAGACTTCACGCATCTGGGTCATTTGTCCTGCTGTGAGATAGATTCTGGCACCGACACTTTCTGAATTACTGTCTTCTCCACCAAGACGAACATGGAGAAAGCTATTGTCATTGCCGCCGTCATTTCGGTACAGGCTCGGGGCTTGCTGATTATTGGCAATGAACAGGTCCACGTCGCCATCGAGGTCATAATCAAAACAGGCAATGCCACGTCCCTGCCCACGGTCCTGGAATCCCAGTTCTTCCTCGCCATTACGAAACGTACCATCTCCGTTATTGAGAAAAATGCGCGAGCCATCAGTCAGAAACTGACTGTTGTTGTTGAATGCACCGGTGACATAGCCGTTGACGTGGAAAATATCCAAAAAGCCATCATTATCGAGATCGGCAAAACAACTGCCCCAACCCCAACCGCCTAGTCGTACACCACTGTTATCTGTTACATCAGAAAAATTTCCTTCGCCATCATTCAGGTATAGACGGTTGCCGGTTGCCCCTGTGCTTGCACCGGGAACGGCATCCGATGGGATGCTATTGGGATCAAAAATGCTGGAAATGAACCAGTCGATATCGCCGTCGTTATCAAGGTCTCCTACGGCCGCACCCATGCCGTTGTCATCAGTTACCATATTGTTATCGGTGATAATCGAAAAAGTACCATCCTGGTTGTTCAGGTATATCTGGCTGGTGTTGAAATCCGCAGCTACAAGAAGATCAAGCCAGCCATCATTGTTGATATCGGAGAAATGAGGGGTGTAATCGGCCATAAGGCCATCGGGGATTCCCGCCTGGGTACTGACATCGGTAAAGACTCCGGATCCATCATTGCTAAAAAGGTATTTCTGTTGGGAACTGGTGTTCCAGTGGGCGATATAGACATCCAGATCACCATCCCGGTCATAGTCGGCAAAGGCGGCACTGTAGGCATTTCGGATATCGGCCAGGCCGGAAGCAGTAGTGACATCTCTGAAGCTACCATCCTGGTTATTCAGCAGTAAAAGTGGGGGAGTACCGTTGACTCCGCCAAGAAAGAGGTCAGGCCAGCCGTCTCCGTCAATGTCTGCCGCCGTTGCTCCGGTATCCTTGCGCCCATCGAAGGCAACCCCTGCAGCTTCTGCGATATCCTCGAAGGTACCATCGCCAAGGTTTCGATAAAGCAGGTTGGGTCGATGGCTTCCTCCGGTAACATACATATCCACCCAGCCATCCTGATCGAAATCTGCAGCAGCGACGCCGGCACCCTGCAGGATGCGCTCATAACTGGGGTCAGTTTTATCAATATCCGACGCCAGGTAACCATGGACATGGTTGATGCCTGCGGCCTGTGTCACGTCAGTAAATTGCCAGGGCAGGAGTACAGAACTGGATGCCAGTTCAAATGATTCGTTGTTGGCACTGTCATGACGAACCACCTCGACGGTATAGCTTCCTGCATCAAGCTCTGTGCTTAGTATTTCCTCACCATCAATCAGGTCCGATTTATCCATGATGAGACCATCCCGTCCCTTGCCATCCCTGAGAATGAGTTCCGCATCGAGTTCTGATCTCAGTGCCAATGTTAGTGCGCTTTGGCTGGATAGGGTGAATGAATAATAGCGTGCTGCCAAACCATCATCTGAATACCGGGTCGAGAGGCAGGATGCATCCCAGCTGTCTTCAACAGACAGCGGAAGTGCCAGGAGTTCACGGCACGTATCGTCAATCACCGTGAGTGAAGCACTGCCGGTGTCGATGGAGCCTTCTGCATCACGGGCCTCGAAGTAAAACCGGTAGTCGCCAGCCTCAAGATTGCGTAATCGCAGGAGCCGTGCATTCATGATCCTGATCAGGGGAGCAGAGAGCGCAGGAGTGATGTCGTCAGTGAGCAGGAATCCGGAAGGATACTGAAACACATAACGGCCGCCGGGCATATCTGCCCAGAAATAGTAGTCTGCTGTGTTACCAATAAATGATGCTGGATACAGGTCCAGCCTGATTTCAGCTGTATCGCCAGCATAGAGTTCAGCTGCAGACAGCCCGTTAACACGCACAGCGGCTAGGGCTGGCGGGCTGTCGGGGTCAAGCGGATCAGAACCTATTCTGAACTCTTCAAGATTGCGTAATCCGTCCCTGTCATTGTCTTCGCGATCCAGAAGGCTGGATTCCAGGAAGGACAGCAAGTCGTTGGTGCTGACAGGGTCGCCAATGATGCTGGTAATCGTATTATCGATATCACCAATATCATCACAGGTATTGGGTGCGCTGCCATTGATAATCAGTCCGTTTTCCCGGTTTCCTGAAGTATCCAGGGAAACAGCCTCTACGCGAAAGCGATACCGCTGCCTATCCACGCTAAAAAGGATATTGATATCGCAGGTTTCAATGACTTCAATGTCATCTTCTATACACAGCAGGACAGCAGCGGAGTCTGGATCATCGGCACGAACGGAGTCTGGCAGCTGGTTGTGGATCGATGGGATATAGCCGTCACGATGAAACAGAAGTATCCGTTTCTTGCTGGTATTACTGAATGTATGGAAGGCATCTGCATTGCAGATAGCCTCCAGTTGTAGCAACTCCGACTGGGTAAGGGCAGTCGTGTCTGCAACGCCGACATGAAAGACTGCCACAGCGAATAATCCAATAACAGGGCTGAGCAGGGTTGACCTACGGATGGGGCCGGATATTTTTTCGCAGCTGGTAAGTAAAGACATGAAGGGGATTCGCAGGCCACTCTAATTATTATGCAGTTATAGTAGTCGTAAAATACATGCCTTGGCTATGGGAAGTTGTGCAGTACCCGCAATGTGCGTGGTTGTGGGACAAAACAGGGGGGCTGACGGGCACGATACCGGGAAATCTTGCGGCAGTCCTCGTGATTGCTCGCGCCCCGGGATTTGTTGTACAATGGCCGGCTCCTTCGCGACAAATTCAAGGTAGTCTTTCTTCCTTAGTTCGCTCCCTAAGCTATTGATTTGAGAAGAATTATGAGAACGGGTCTGTATCATCCAGATGAGTTCAGAGATAACTGCGGCTTCGGGCTAGTGGCCCATATTGAGGGCAAGCCCAGTCATGATCTGCTGGAAACTGCAATCAAATCCCTTGGATGTATGACGCACCGGGGCGGTATAGCCGCCGATGGTGTCACCGGAGACGGCTGTGGCCTGCTGATGCAGTTGCCGGACAGTTTCCTGCGGAAAACTGCGCGCGAGCTTTTCGATGCCGAGCTGTCCAACAGCTATGGTGTGGGCATGATTTTCCTCAGCCAGGATGAGGAAAAGGCTGGCACTGCCAGGCAAGTCCTTGAAGAAGAGGTCAGTGCCCAGGGGCTCAGCTGCCTTGGGTGGAGAATAGTGCCCTACGATGATTCAGTGCTCGGACGTATGGCGAAAGCCAATATGCCTGATATTGAGCAGGTTTTTGTTGATGCACCAGGAATATCCAAGCAGGACCTGACCGTCAAGCTGTTTATCGCCCGCCGCAAGACTGAAATCCGTCTTCAGAATGATGAGGATTTCTACATCTGCAGCCTGTCCAATTCCGTCATTTCCTACAAGGGACTGATGATGCCGGTGGATCTGCCCAACTTCTACAAGGATCTCAAGGATTCGCGAATAGAAGTGGCGATGTGTACCTTCCATCAGCGTTTTTCCACCAATACTTTGCCTAAATGGCCGCTTGCCCAGCCATTCAGGATGCTGGCCCACAATGGTGAAATAAATACCATTCGTGGCAACCGTAACTGGGCTGTCGCCCGGACGAAAAAGCTGCGATCGAAAGCAATTCCGAACATTGAGGAGATCGCACCCGTAGTCAACTTTACCGGCTCTGACTCGTCATCCATGGATAATATGCTGGAGCTGCTCACCACCAGTGGCATGGATCTTTACCAGGCCATTCGTCTCATCATGCCGCCTACCTGGGCGAACATGGAGAACATGGACGCGGATGAACGCAGCTTCTATATCTATAACTCCATGCACATGGAACCGTGGGATGGTCCGGCGGGTGTTGTACTCACCGATGGCCGTTTTGCGGCTTGTGTACTGGACAGCAATGGCCTGCGACCTTCGCGCTGGGTCATGACCAAGAATGGCTATATCACTGCGGCGTCTGAAATCGGTGTCAATGATTACGATCCGGAAGACGTAATAGCCAAGGGGCGTGTAGGGCCAGGCCAGATACTTGTGGTGGATACCGAAGAAGGCAAGATCATGCATTCGGAGGATGTGGCGAAGTACCTGAAGGTGCGTGAGCCCTATGCCAAGTGGGTGCGTGAAAAAACCAGTTATCTTGAAGCCAAGCTCTCGGAAGATACTGCGGACATGATGCCGCTGTCGGAAGAGGAAGGCGAACAGCATATGAAAATGTTCCAGGTCACTTTCGAGGAAACTGACCAGGTATTCCGGCCTCTTGCCGAAAAAGGGGCTGAGGGTACAGGATCAATGGGTGATGACACGCCAATTGCCGTGTTGTCCCGCCAGGTAAGGCCGCTTTACGATTATTTCAGGCAGCAGTTTGCCCAGGTCACCAACCCTCCCATTGATTCCCTGCGTGAAACGATTGTCATGTCTCTGGAAACCAGGCTTGGCAGGGAGCTGAATGTATTTGAGGAAACCAGTGAGCATGCTGACAGGATAGTACTGCACTCTCCCATACTTTCTCCACGCAAGTTCTATACGCTTAAGAATATAGATCGACCGGGGTTTGATGGTGTAGTCATCAGCCTGGCCTATGATCCGGCCATTGGCCTGGAGCAGGCAATTTGCCAGGTGACCGATGCTGCCGTGAAACATGTAGAGGAAGGCAAGACCCTGCTGTTTCTTTCAGAGCGTTTGCCCGAAAAGGGCCAGCTGGTCATTAATGCGCTCCTGGCGACAGCCGCTGTGCATCATGTGCTCAGTATCAAGGGGCTGCGTTGTGATACCAACCTGATTGTTGAAACCGGGTCGGCTCGTGATGCCCACCAGATAGCCTGCCTGATTGGATATGGAGCTACTGCGGTTTATCCCTATCTCAGTTATGACGTTATTGATCGCATGATCAACAGGAACATGCTGAGAATGGGCAGACTGGAAGCTCACAAGAACTACCGGAAAGGCATCAACAAGGGCTTGCTGAAAATCATGTCTAAAATGGGCATCAGCACCATAGCATCCTACCGTGGAGCCCAGCTGTTCCAGATTATCGGTCTGGATAAAGAAGTGCAGAAATTATGTTTCCCGGATACAGACAGTCGTATCGGTGGTGCCAACTTTACCCACTTGCAGAATGACATGGAAACCCTTGCCCGTGATGCGTGGCTGCCTCGCAAGAAACTGCAGCAGGGTGGCTTGCTGAAATTCATCCATGGTGGTGAATATCATATGATCAATCCGGATGTGGTTAGCACATTCCAGGATGCCGTGCAGACCGGTGATTATGAAAAATACAGGACGTTTGCGCAGCTGGTTGATAATCGTCCGCTGTCGACAATTCGCGACATGTTTACCCTGCGTGATGATGTTGAGGCCATTGATGTTGACCAGGTAGAGCCGGCCGAGGACATCCTCAAGCGCTTTGATTCAGCGGGTATGTCTTTGGGGGCACTCTCTCCGGAAGCCCACGAGGCTCTGGCCCAGGCCATGAACAGGCTTGGTGGCCGTTCAAACTCCGGTGAAGGTGGAGAAGATCCGGCCCGCTTTGGTACCGATAAAGTCAGTAAGATCAAGCAGATTGCGTCAGGACGTTTTGGTGTCACCCCCCATTATCTGGTTAATGCAGAAGTTCTGCAGATCAAGATTGCCCAGGGAGCCAAGCCCGGAGAAGGTGGACAGTTACCCGGTGGCAAGGTCAATGAGCTGATTGCCCGGTTACGCTATTCCGTGCCTGGTGTCACACTTATTTCGCCTCCACCTCATCATGATATCTATTCCATTGAGGACCTGGCCCAGCTGATTTTTGACCTGAAACAGGTTAACCCGCAAGCCCTGGTCAGTGTGAAACTGGTTTCTGGTCCTGGTGTCGGCACTATCGCCGCCGGTGTTGCCAAGGCATACGCTGACCTGATTACCATTTCAGGCCATGATGGTGGTACAGGTGCCAGCCCGCTGACGTCCATACGCTATGCTGGTACTCCATGGGAGCTCGGACTGAGTGAAGTTCAGCAGGCGCTCAGGGCCAATGATTTACGAGGTCGTATTCGTCTGCAGGCCGATGGTGGTTTGAAAACCGGACTTGATGTGATCAAGGCCGCGATTCTTGGGGCTGAGAGTTTCGGTTTCGGTACCATGCCGATGGTCGCACTGGGCTGTAAATATCTCAGGATTTGTCACCTGAACAACTGTGCCACTGGTGTCGCGACCCAGGATAAACGACTGCGTGACAAGCATTTTATTGGTCAGGCAGAAATGGTCATGAACTACTTCCGCTTTGTTGCCCAGGATACCCGCCAGTGGCTCGCCCGTCTTGGTATCAGCAAACTGACAGATATTATCGGCAGGACTGATTTACTGGAAAAACTTGAGCCACAAACAGAGAAACAGGCCAACCTGGATTTCTCCCGGCTTTTCCATAATGACCTGATACCTGGTGATATGGATACCTTTTGTGTCACAGAAAGAAACGTGCCGCAGGATAAGGGTGAACTTGCTGAACAGATGGTTAGCGAAATTCTGCCGGCTATCGAGAACAGGAGTGGTGGAATATTTAACTACAGGGTTCAGAACTTCAATCGTTCCATCGGTGCCCGTTTATCCGGTGAAATAGCCCAGCGTTATGGTAATCAGGGTATGGCTGATTCACCTGTAAATCTGCGTCTCAGTGGATCCTGTGGCCAGAGTTTTGGCGTCTGGAATGCCGGTGGTCTGAACATGCATTTGACCGGTGATGCCAATGACTATGTTGGTAAAGGTATGGCTGGTGGAAAATTGGTCGTAGTGCCACCTCCTGGAAGTACGTTTAAAACCCAGGATACCTCCATTATTGGTAATACCTGTCTCTATGGTGCTACCGGTGGAAGGCTGTTCGCCTCCGGTATGGCGGGTGAACGTTTTGGCGTTCGCAACTCCGGTGCCCATGCTGTTGTGGAAGGTGTAGGGGATCATTGTTGTGAGTACATGACCGGTGGACTGGTGACAGTACTTGGTCGGACAGGTCATAACTTTGGTGCGGGGATGACAGGTGGATTTGCCTATGTCCTTGATCTGGACAAGGACTTTGTCGACAAGTACAACCACGAACTGGTTGAAGTGCACAGGATTCGTGCAGAAGGGATGGAGGAATACCGTCATCACCTGCGTAGTGTGATAGAAGAATTTGTCATCGAAACAGGCAGCGAATGGGGTAAGCATATCCTTGAAAACTTCATGGATTTCACCCGCAAGTTCTGGCTGGTTAAACCCAAGGCCGCGAACCTGAAAATGCTGTTGAATGATGTCACTGTGACGGGGAACTAGGCCATGTCAGATATCATTGCACGTTCAAAAGATACGTTCCGGTTTCTTACGGAAGACCGGGAAGATCCCAGGAAAAAACCTCTGGATACCCGCAAAACCAAGTTTGTGGAGATCTATAACCCGTTCGAAGCGGAGGAAGCACAGACTCAGTCCGAGCGCTGTCTGGAGTGCGGTAATCCCTATTGCGAATGGAAATGTCCGGTACATAACTACATTCCGAACTGGCTGAAGCTGGCTCAGGAAGACAATATCCTCGAGGCGGCCGAGTTGTGTCATCAGACCAACACCCTGCCGGAAGTATGTGGACGCATCTGTCCCCAGGATCGGCTTTGTGAAGGGGCCTGTACCCTCAATGACGGTTTTGGTGCTGTCACTATCGGTAATGTTGAAAAATATATAGTCGATAAGGCTTTTGAGATGGGCTGGCGTCCGGACATGTCTGATGTTGTTGAATCAGGCAAGCGTGTCGCTGTAATCGGTGCCGGTCCTGCCGGGCTGGGTTGTGCCGATGTGCTGGTTCGCGCTGGAGTCAAACCGGTGGTCTTTGACAAGTATCCTGAAATCGGTGGCCTTCTCACATTCGGCATTCCCATGTTCAAGCTTGAAAAAAGCGTGATGCATTTGCGACGTGAAATTTTCGAGGATATGGGAATAGAGTTTCGTCTGAATACGGAAGTGGGCAAGGATGTCAGTTTCCAGGATCTGGTCGATGAATTTGATGCTGTTTTCCTTGGGATGGGTACCTACAAATACATGAAAGGTGGTTTCCCGGGTGAAGACATGAATGGTGTTATTGAATCCCTCCCATATCTTGTCGGGAACACCAACCACCACATGAAATACAGTAACAACATGGCTGAATTCATCAGTATGGAAGGCAAGGACGTAATCGTGCTTGGCGGAGGTGATACGGCCATGGACTGTGTGAGGACAGCTGTTCGCCAGGGGGCTACCTCAGTCACCTGTGTCTATCGAAGAGACAAGGAGAACATGCCGGGTTCCCGCCGTGAGGTTACCAATGCCAGGCAGGAAGGCGTCAAGTTTGTCTTCAATCATCAGCCCGTAGAAATCGTCGGCAATGACAGTGACCAGGTCACTGGCGTCAAATTTGTGCAGACACAAATGGGCGAACCAGATGCCAATGGTCGACGTCGAGCAGAAGAAATTCCAGGTAGCGAAGTGGTCATGAAAGCAGATGCTGTTCTTGTAGCCTTTGGTTTCCAGCCTAACCCGGCCCCCTGGTTCTCGGATTTCAATATCGATGTGGATGACCGGGGACGTGTCATCGCTCCGGAGCACGGTGCCTATCCATTCCAGACCACCAACAAAAAGATTTTTTCCGGTGGTGATATGGTCCGTGGTGCTGATCTTGTCGTAACAGCTATCTGGGAAGGGCGGCAGGCTGCCAATTCCATTCTGGATTATCTCGAAGTCTGAGACTATTAACCGCCACCGGCACTCATCATGACACAATTAAAGAATGATCGTTTCCTTCGTGCACTGCTGAAACAGGATGTCGATGTTACTCCTGTATGGATGATGCGGCAGGCCGGTCGATACCTGCCGGAATACCGTGAAGTCAGGGCGCAGGCTGGTGATTTCATGAGCCTGTGCCAGAATCCCGAGTTAGCCTGTGAGGTGACTCTGCAGCCATTGCGGCGTTATGCCCTGGACGCGGCTATCCTGTTTTCTGACATTCTCACCATTCCGGATGCTATGGGACGTGGTCTGTACTTCGCCCAGGGAGAAGGGCCAAAATTCAAGAATCCAGTGCGTACCCCTGAAGATGTTGATGCGCTCAAGGTCATCAATACCGAAAAAGACCTGCCTTATGTGCTTGATGCAGTGAAACTTATCCGTCGTGAACTTAATGGCAGTGTTCCCCTGATAGGTTTCTCTGGTAGTCCATGGACTATCGCGACCTATATGGTCGAAGGTGGTTCGAGCAAGGAGTTTGCCATCATCAAGTCAATGTTGATGAATACACCGGAAGTGATGCACCAGCTGCTCGATACACTGGCTGATTCCATAATCGATTATCTCAATGCGCAGATTCAGGCCGGAGCCCAGGCAGTTCAGATTTTTGACACGTGGGGTGGGGCGCTCAGTGCTCATGCCTATGATACGTTTTCACTGGATTACATGAAAAAGATCGTTAACGGTCTTGTGCGCGAAAACGAAGGACGAAAGATTCCTGTGATTCTCTTTACCAAGAATGGCGGACTCTGGTTGGAAAAAATTGTTGAAAGTGGTTGTGACTGCGTTGGGTTGGACTGGACTATTCCCATCAACGAAGCCCGTGATCGGGTGGGGGACCGTGTGGCCTTGCAGGGAAATATGGATCCGGCAGTCCTTTATGGCAGCCCCGAGGCGATCAGGAAGGAAGTCGGCATTATTCTGGAGCAGTTCGGGCATGGTAACGGCCATGTCTTCAATCTTGGTCATGGTATCCACCAGCATGTAAACCCGGATCGCGTCACAGCTTTTGTTGATGCCGTGCATGAACTATCTGCACGCTACCACGACTGATTCATTGCTGCTTCTTTTTCTCCTGTCATGAAACAGGCATCTGCATATTCAAACCACGCTTTTGTTGCCTTGGGCTCCAATCTTCCTTCAGGTGCGGGAGATCCGGTCGAAAACATTGATTTTGCACTCAAAGCCTTGGCCGATATTTCCGTGGCATCTCTCAAGGTCTCTTCAGTGTACTCCACAAGCCCGGTGGACAGCCCTCCCGGTACTCCTGACTTCCTGAATGCCATGGCGGCACTCGTTCCCCTTGAAAATGAAACACCACATAGCCTGTTGAACAAACTGCAGCATATTGAAAATAGTGCTGGCAGAAAGCGCAGTGGTATACGGAATGAAGCAAGAACACTTGACCTGGACTTGATTCTGTTTGGTGAAGTGTTTGTGGATACACCAACTCTGGTTGTACCCCACCCAAGAGCCCATGAAAGAAAATTCGTCCTGGAACCATTAATTGATATTGTCGGCGAGGATTTTTGTTTTCCTGGCAGAAACGAAACGCTGGGTGAGCTATTGGAAGGTATCGGGGAGGAACAGGTAATCAGAAGAAAGTAAATTTTTCAGAAGAATAGTTTTGGATAGTCATATTTGTAGACTTTCCGAAGGAACATCTTTTCTTGCTTTCTTAGCACAGGTTAAAAAAGCAACCAGTAAAAATCTTTTGTAAAATGAAATGAACGGTTTCTAGTTTTTTCTCAACCCCATAAAAAAGCCCGGCTATTGCCGGGCTTAAAGTATCGTGTGAGACCAAACCATCAGGAAGATGGAGTGATCTTAAGTTTATACTTCTCAAGTGATTCGTCTGCGAGCTGCTTCACTGTACATTCTGCATGCCGAGAACCATGTCACAAAACGGCATCAAAATGTTGATCAGATGTCCAGCTCGCGGGTCAGCTGAAAGCCACCCTTGTCGTCCAGTTCGAAATCACCGTCCATCACGGCATACAGCCATGCAGCAGATTTCTTCATGCCACCCAGCGGATACAGGTGACACAGGTTGATGCCGCAATCCGGATCGTTGGCCTGGTAGTTGGCCAGATCACGGGTGAGTTTGTCGGGCATACGGGTAGTCATCAGTTTGGCGATGTTGGCTGCCTGACGAGTCAGGACGCGCATGGAGGGTCCGATACCACAATGCTTGGCATGGGCCATCAGGGTCTTGATGGTAGCCAGTCCGGGGATTCCGATGTGAATAGGCAGCTCATTGCCTTCAGCACGGATCTTTTTGTCCCACTCAATGATCGGCTCTGCTTCGAAGCAGAACTGGGTGGTGATGTACATTTCGATGCCATGCTCTTTGGCATAGGCATTTTTTTCCAGGAGAGCCTTTGTGACTTCTTCAGGGGGAATGTCCGGGGAACCCTCAGGATGACCGGCTACACCAAGTTTCTTGATGCCATATTCCTGGAAAAGGTCTGTGCGCAGGACTTCCATGGAGCTGGAAAATTCGCCTACAGGATTATCGACACCGCCACCGATGAGAAGGGCTTCATCGACCTGGGCTTCGGCCTGCAGGATTTTCAGGTTTTCCTCAAAGAAGGCCTTGGATGGAATGGAGCGGGCCGCAAAGTGAGGAACTGGATTCATGCCTTCAGCGAACAGGCGTTTGACACAGGCGACGGTATCGCGAAAGTCAGACCCTGGCAGGAAGGTAACGAAAACAGTGGTACCGGGACGCAGCAGGTCCCTGAAGTCGTCGATTTTGGCTGCGCCACCCGGAGTGACCTCTACAGAGGTGTTTTCCAGGAATTTCAGAATATTTTGTTTTTCATCAGACACGGTTTTTACCTTTGTATTTACTTGGAATTTTCAAAAGGCGGCTATTTTATAGACTATTAGCCTGTCAATAAAGCAGGAATATCAGACTGTTGAAGCCGCGGTATACCGGGACTTACCGGTTTACCGCCAGATTGATGGCCGAGGTAAGGCTCTGGAGCTCTGCAGGCGTGATAATGTAAGGTGGCATCAGGTATACCAGCTTGCCAAATGGCCTTAGCCAGACACCCTGGTCCACGAAAAAGGCCTGTATGTCCGCCATATCCACCGGTTGCTTCATCTCTACAACCCCAATTGCCCCCAGCACCCTGACATCTGCTACGGCAGCTGAATCGCGGCAGGGGGCCAGTTCCCTGATCAACTGGGACTCGATGGCACTGACATTCGCCTGCCAGTTGTTTTGCTCAAGTAGTTTCAGGCTTGCCAGGGCGCATGCACAGGCCAGGGGGTTGCCCATGAAGGTGGGGCCATGCATGAAAACGCCCTGATTCCTGGAGATGCCCGCACTGATACGCTCTGTACTCAATGTCGCTGCCAGGGTCATGTAGCCTCCGGTAAGGGCTTTGCCGACACAGAGAATATCCGGGCTGATGCCGGCATGCTCGCAGGCAAACATCTTGCCGCTGCGTCCAAAACCGGTGGCGATTTCATCGGCAATCAGCAGGACATCATACTGATCACAAAGTATTCTCACGTTTTTCAGGTACTCAGGGGAGTAAAAGTACATGCGCCCGGCTCCCTGGACGACAGGCTCAAGAATCACAGCCGCTATTTCATGGCTGTGCTGTTCCAGCAGTTGTTTCATACTGTCGATGTCATCTTCGGAACAGGGTTCATGGAAGGCACATCGGGGAGCATCGGCGAAGAAGTTTTCCATCAGCACCCCGGAAAATTTCTCATGCATACCAGTAACAGGATCGCATACCGACATGGCACCAAACGTGTCTCCATGGTAACCATTGCGAATGGTGAGCAGTTTTGTGCGTCCCTTTATACCCGTATTGATCCAGTACTGCAGGGCCATTTTGATGGCGACCTCGACGGCAACAGAGCCGCTGTCGGCCAGGAAAACCTTCTGCAATGGCTCTGGTGTGACGGCAACCAGTTTTCTGGCCAGCTCCACCGCCGGTTCATGGGTTATACCCCCGAACATCACGTGGGACATGCTGTCCAGCTGATCACGGACGGCGGCATTCAGAACAGGATGATTATAGCCGTGAAGCGCACTCCACCAGGAAGCCATACCATCTATGAGGCGGGTGCCGTCCTCCAGTGTCAGTGTTACGCCATCGGCGCCAGTGACCGGATAAACGGGCAGGGGGGAGTCCATGGACGTATACGGATGCCAGATATGGTGTCGGTCAAATTCAAGATCAATCATGGCAGATCATTTTACTGGAGTCTGGAGTGGGTAGACAGCGACAATCATGAAAGCTAAAAGCTAAAAGCTAAAAGCTAAAAGCT